>JAFGRD010000084.1 GCA_016935315.1 Pirellulales bacterium | reverse complement strand
GAACGCTCAAGAAACTACGGAAAAACGGCTTCGTACTCACAAAACTGATCCGCTGCAAATGGCCCTGACCTAGCGCTGTAGTATTAGCCTATGCAAAGAAAAAGAGCAGCGTTCCCGCCTTCTGGTTGCCACCATCACCTGACGTGGCGAAGTATTACAAGTACAAAGACTCCAAGTTCAAGACACGTGGCCGTTACCGACTTCAACCGCTCGCCACTACGAGTATGGATGAGCGAAAGAATCTCCGTTACCCAATTCCCTATGAAGGTCAAGACATCTGGCCGGAGAAGCAATGGCAGTGGAAAAAGGAACGAACACTTAAAGCGCTCGCAGACGACGAGCTTGTCTTCACGTCAAGCAATGGCGGGATTACCGTATCCTACAAGCAGTATCAGTTTGACGAAGAAGGTGAAGAACGAGGCGCCAAACCCTTTTCAGTGATTGATGGCATTTACACGCAACACGGAACGGAAGCCGTCGCAAGCATCTTAGGCGATGGCAAAGCCTTCCCCTTCCCCAAGCCGCCCGCACTTATTAAACGTCTTCTGCAATTCGGAGCCGATTCTAACGCTGTTGTGATGGACGTGTTTGCAGGGTCGGGCACTACTGCTCAAGCGGTTCTTGAACTGAATAGAGAAGACGATGGCAACAGGAGGTTCATAATCAGCCAACAGCGGTATGAGACCCTAGAACAGCAGAAGGCCAACGCGAATATCTGCCGTGATGTTACCGCACGTCGCGTTCGCGGCGTTGTCGAGGGCTACGAGTTTACAGGCACACAACTCACGCCTCTACTGGAAGAGAAGATTACCTGGACACAACTAAGGCGAGCAGAATCACTTGTGTCGAGAGTCGAAGCTCTAAAGAGTGAAAACGCCGATAGCTTTGATACGCTTGTCACTAAGTGCGAAGACGGTTTGTTGACCTTGCATGGCAAGACAACGTGCAAGGGGAAGGCCGATGGAACAGGCAGCGGCTTCACCTATGCTGCGGTCTCGGACACGCCGTTACTGGGTGAGTACCGCGACCTTGGCGACAAGCTGCCATCGTACAACGATATTGCAAAGTACGTCTTCTACACAGAGACAAGCACCGCTTCGACCAACGGCAGCACGGACAAGACTACGGGAAAGATTGGCGAACATGCCGGCACAAGCTACTACTTGCTGTACAGGCCCAACCGCAAGACCGATTGGGCCGTTGATATGGAGTTCCTGAATACCGTTGCCGCAAGCGACCCCAACAACCGCCTTGTTGTCTACTGCGAAAAAATCTGGGTGCATCAACACGACCGCAAGCAATGGGAAGCTCAGCACGGTAAGAAGGTTCGCTTAATGCTGGTTCCCTTCAATCTGAAATAGGGTGCGTTTGGGATGGAACTGAAACGCTATCAACAGAACGTGCTCAACGATGTTCGGGCGTACCTTGAAGCGCTTGCTTCTCAGATTGAAGCAGGCAACGAACGGCACGCTGCCGAAGATGCTTGGGATGAGTGCAACGTTCCCCGTGAGTACAAGAGCCGTCGAAAGAACGGGCTTGGCAAGGAACTGCCCACGTTCTGCGTAAAGGTTCCAACCGGGGGCGGTAAGACACTGCTTGCAACGCAGATTCTCGGCACTATCTACCGAACCATTCTCAAGCACCGACGCGGGGCGGGGCTTGTCCTTTGGGTTGTGCCGAGTGACCAAATCTACAAAGACACGCTCAAGCGGTTGCGGGACCGAACAGACTTCTACCGGGAGTCTTTGGAGTTTGCACTATCCCGCCGTATCGAGGTTTGGGAGAAGCATGAAATTGCTAGGCTCACGCCCGGTCAACTTGCTTCAACGCTGAATATCCTTGTTATCAAGCTCCAAGGCACGAACCGGCAGGACAAGGAATCGTTGAAGTTCTTTGCCGATAGCGGCGGTAACATCATGGCTCACTTCCCGCCCGAAGATGAGCCCGAAGCACACAAGGCACTCAGGGCAGAGATTCCCAACCTTGATATGCTGGCCGAAGATCAGGCCAGCGGTAGCTACCTCATCAAGACTTCTGTTGGCAACTTGGTTCGCAAGTGTGAGCCCGCCGTAATTCTGGACGAAGGCCACAAGGCGACAAGCGACTTAGCACGAAAGACGATTGAGGGCTTCAACGCTTCGCTTGTGGTTGAGCTATCCGCAACGCCCCGCGATGCAAACGTACTGGTTGAAGTGACAGGTAGCCAGCTACTTGCGGAGGAAATGATTAAGCTGCCTATCAACGTTCAGAACTCCAACCAGAAGTCTTGGAAGAACGTGTTGACCGCCGTAAGAGATTGGCGACAAACCCTAGCCGAGACTGCCCTAAAGCACTGGCAGGCGACGGAGCAGTACATTCGGCCTATCGTGCTGGTACAGGTTGAGCGAACCGGGAAAGACCAACGCGACGCCCAGTATATTCACAGCCTGGACGTAAAAGAATACTTGATGCAAAGGCTTGGCGTTGAGGAAGAGAAGATTGCAATAAAGACTTCGCAGACTGACGACATAGAAGGTATTGACCTGCTAGACCCCGAATGTCCCGTTGAGTGGATTATCACGAAGGCAGCGTTGCAAGAGGGGTGGGATTGTCCTTACGCCTACATTCTCGTTTCGTTGAACAACACGCAAAGCAAGCTGAGCATGACGCAGTTGGTCGGGCGAGTCTTGCGGCAACCGTATCAACAGCGTTCAGAGTTTGCCGACTTGAATCAATGCTACGTCTACTGCCTACGGCAGAAATCTTCAACGGTACTTGCTGACATCAAGGCGGCGCTCGAAAGGGAGGGGTACGAGGGGGACGCACAAGCGGTAAGAGACGGGACCGGGAAGAAACCCGAACAGACCGCACGCAAGGCGAAGATACGCGACAAGTTCAAGCAGCACTATAAGAAGCCGTTTGAAGGCCGCATCTTCATTCCCCGGTTTTGCGTCAAGACCAACGGTAGCGTTGAGCCCTTGGACTACTTCAAGCACTTGCTGGCGAAAGCCAATGTTGAGAAGTTCAGCTATGACGACGTAGCCAGTTGGGATTTCTCGACAGAGCTAGAGCAGGCTGCTGAGCACTTCTTTCAGGTGACGATTGGAAAGGAAGCGACGCACCGCGAAGGAAAGGCTACGTTTCTCGAAAGCGACGCCCAAGTGAAGCTCTGGCTTGTCAGTACGTTGGGCTTGGACTGGCTTAGTGCAAAGCAGTTGAAGACGGTTGTTGACGGGGTCTGCAAACGGCTGAGCGGGGTTGAGGGTCAGCTTGCACTTATCAAGGGGTTACTGCAAGAGAAGATTGGCGGGTTCATTCAGCGGGAAACCGACCGCGTCACTGAGCAGGTATTCAGGCGGTTGCACTCGCGGGGCAACTTGTGCTTCTACCTTGATTGCATCGAAGGATGCTTTGAGATTCCGCAAGAGGTCGAGTTACGGGTTACTCGAAAACTAAGGCATGATGATGATGAACCGGTTGAGCGAAACTTGTATGACTACACTCCCAACGACTTGAACGAGTATGAGCGTAACGTTGCCCTTGTCATCGACCGGCATCCGCAAGTTCTCTGGTGGTATCGAAACCTTGTCGGGCGGTCTCACTTCGCGATACAGGGATACCGACGCAACTTGATTTATCCCGATTTCATCGTTCAGAAGGGCAAGGTGCAGCAAGAGTTGCCGCTTGCAACCGTGTTTGTTGTCGAGAGCAAGGGCAAGCAGTTGAAGGGGAACGAGGACACGAACTACAAGCGTGAGGTTGCGGCAATCTTTGAAGACGTTGGGCATGAGGTTACTTGGCAGGAACTAGCCGAGGGCTTTGCAGACCGGAAGTTTCGCTTTCAAGTGTTGGATGAGGGCGAGTACGCAGACAAGGATTGGCGAGACGACTTGAACAGCTATCTATCGGACGAAGACGGAACCGAATAGTCGTGACGTTCGCTTGTGGAACGTGCCTTAAATACCCAAGTATAGAGCAACGTCAAAAGTGCCGTTCATCGTGAAAATGCCACCCGCCATTCCCGTGCCATGAAGCAGGTAGGGCCTTCCTTTTATAGAATCCCTACCCGTATTGCTGAAACAGAAACAACGTAAGCCGTTGTTGTCAAAGGCTTGCGTCACAGAGGAGAATTCTGCACGTGATAGCGCACGTCAGTTCGAGCCAGCTCCGATCCTAGGCACCTTGGCAGGAGGATCAAGCGAATCGGCCCTGTTCCCCCCCCAGAAATCCCGGATCCCAGAAGCAGGTCGGCCTTTCCTCGCGCCGCCTCGCGCCCTTCGCGGCCGCGGCCGAAGAGGCCGTGGCTCGGCGGTGTTTGCCAAGACCGGCGGCCCTTGACCGGCCGTTCTCACGCGGCGTATAATGATGGGTTACCATGCCCCGGCTCCTACCTCATAGAGTCTTTCATCCGGCCATGCCCGAGCGACGCGACGACCTGCGCAACATTGCCATCATTGCCCACGTCGATCATGGAAAGACGACGCTGGTCGACTGCATGCTGCGCGAAAGCGGGCAGTTCCGCCAATCGCAGCTTTCGGGCGAGCAGATTCTCGATACGAACGACCTGGAACGGGAACGTGGAATCACGATCCTGGCCAAGAATATCGCCATCCTGTACGAGGGCGTGAAGATCAACATCATCGACACGCCGGGCCATGCCGATTTTGGGGGCGAGGTCGAGCGAGTCTTGCGAATGGCCGACGGATGCCTCGTCCTGGTCGATGCGGCCGAAGGGCCCATGCCGCAAACGCGGTTCGTCTTGAGCAAAGCGCTCGAGGAGGGCCTGCGGCCGATCGTGGTCGTCAACAAGATCGACCGGGGCGACGCCCGGCCGCACGAGGTGGTCGATGAAGTGTTCGAGCTGTTCCTGCAGCTCGGAGCGGACGATTCGCTGGCCGACTTCCCGTATTTGTTCGCCAGCTCGAAAGAGGGTTTCGCCACCTATGATCCCGATGTGCCGGGCGATACGATTCGGCCGCTGATGGATTTGATCCTCAAGGAGATCCCCGGCCCGATGGTGGATATCGGCGAGCCGCTGCAAATGCTCGTCACCACGCTCGACTGGTCCGATTACGTGGGCCGCATCGCCATCGGCCGCGTCCGGGCGGGGTCCATTCGCAAGGGGCAAGGCGTCGTGTTGATGAAGGCCGACGACCGCCACGTGCAAGGTAAGATCGCCTCGGTCTACACGTTCGACAAGCTTGGCCGCAACGAAGTCCACGAGGCCGACGCGGGCGACATCGTGGCCGTGGTCGGGCTGGCCGACGTCGAGATCGGCGATACGATCTGCTCGCCCCGGCTGCCCCGGGCGTTGCCGCGCGTGAGTGTCGACGAGCCGACCTTGCGCATGACGTTCGGCATCAACAGCTCGCCGCTGGCCGGACGGGATGGAAAGTACGTGACCGCCAGCCACCTGCGCGAGCGACTCATGCGCGAGTTGGAGCGGAACGTCGCGTTGCGCGTGGAGCCGATTCCCGGCACCGAACAATTCGCCGTCTCGGGACGCGGGGTGTTGCACCTTTCCGTGCTGATCGAGACCATGCGGCGCGAATCGTACGAGCTGTCGGTCGGCAAGCCGGAAGTGATCTTCCGATCGAGCAACGGCGTGGTCGAGGAACCGTTCGAGACGCTCGTCGTCGAGGTCCCCGGCAATCAGACGGGCCCGGTCATGGAAATGGTCGGCGCCCGACGCGGCCAATTGTCCCACATGACGAGTCGTGGCGACTACACGCACATGACCTTCTCGGTCCCCGCCCGAGGGCTCATCGGACTGCGCACGCGGCTGCTGAACGCCACGCAGGGGACGGCCGTGATTCATCATCGGTTCGAAGGCTACAAGCCGAAGGAGCACTCGATTCCCGGCCGTTCGACCGGCGTGCTCGTTTCCACCGTGTCGGGCAAAGCGGTCGCTTTTGCACTGGACACCCTCCAGCAGCGTTCCGAGCTGCACGTGGCGCCGGGCGACGTCGTGTACGAGGGCATGATCGTCGGCGAGAACAGCCGGAGCGGCGACATGGACGTCAACCCGACCAAGGAGAAAAAGCTCACCAACATCCGGGCCGCCGGGAGCGACCGCAACATCTTGCTCAAACCGGCCCGACGCCTCTCGCTCGAAGAAGCCTTGGAGTTCATCGAAGCCGACGAACTCGTGGAGATCGGGCCGACCCACATGCGGCTGCGCAAGATTCTCTTAAGAGAATCCGACCGCCGCCGCGCGGCTCGGGCAAGGGCGAAGGAAGTGCAGAGTTCGTGAAATGTACCGGCTGACGGCCTGACGGCAATCGCCTGCGACGGATACCACATCTGCACCATCTCGGCCGGCTCGCTTGGCGATTTCCGCGGGGATGGCCTCACCGCCGGAGGACGCCCGGGGCGGCCGCGGCGGTGCGGAACCGCGGTTGCAGCGCGACGGCGTCGTAGAGCCGGTATCGTCCGGCGGGCCGGTATTCGAGCTGAGCCAGGTCGAGAAACTGCCGGCCGGCCCCGTCCACCCGCGATTCGGGCAGGGCCAGCACGGCGCCGGGCGGAACGCTGGGAAACGCGGCAATGTCGCGCAATTGCACGGCCTTCAGCCGACCGCCCGGCAACTCCGCGCGCAGGTCGCGGTCGAGATAAAACACGATCGAGCCCAGCCGCTCGTCGGCAATCAGCAACTCCGACGGCAGGCGGGCCCGGCGATTGAAGTGCCGGGCCAGGTCGCGGGCCGAGACGCTGGCGGCCACCGGCGGCAGCACGAACGTCATGATCACGGCGAATTGGGCCGCCGTAGACAACAGGGCCGCCGAAATCGTGGCGCGGAACCGGCCGGTGATCCAGAAGGCCGCGGGTACCGCCGCGGCGCACGCCGCCAACAGGGCCGCCGTCCATACCAGGGGCGAGAAAGCCGTGGAAAACTCCGCTTGCACCACCAGCAGCGCCAGGGGCAAAACCACCGGTCCGCCCAGACACGAGGAGCAGAGCGTCCAGCCCATCGCGCGCCGGGCGCCCTCGGCCAGCGTGCCTTCCAGCAGCCGCACCCAGGCCAAGGCCGCCAGCACGGCCACCGCCGGGAAGACCGGCCAGATGTACGTGACCAGCTTGGAATGGGAGGTGGAGAGGAACACCGTGCAGCCGATCAGCCAGCACCAGAGCAGCAGCGTGGCCCCGTGCGTCGGGCGTTCGGCCGGAGCGCCGCGGTCCGGCTGTTTGCGGCTTGCCCACGCGTCGTGCACGGTCACCGGCAAGTAGGCGATCCACGGCAACCCGCCGCCGAGCAGAATCGGTAAGTAGTACCACCAGGCCGCGTCGCCGTGGACCTGCGTGGCGGTCGAGTAGCCCAGCAGGTGCCGCTCGATGAAGTAGTAATGAAGATACCCCGGGTGGCGCAGCTCGACGGCAAGGTACCACGTCGAGGCGACCAGCGCGGCGACCGCCAGGGCCCCCGCGCCGCGGAGGCAGGCGGCCAGGGTCAGCTTGCGGGCGATCAACAGATAGCCTCCATAGGCCACGCCGACCAGGGCCACGCCGACCAGACCCTTGGTCAGGCAGGTCAGCCCGAGCAACAGGCCGATGGCCAGCGCATAGGCCAGCGCCGCCCGCCGCGTGGCCGCCCGGTCCGATTCCCAGAACAGCAGCACGGCCAGACTGACCCAGGGGACCAGGGCCACGTCGTGTGCGGCGGCCTGGGCCAGGGCCGTCGGCAGGATCATGGTCGCGTAGAGCAATCCGGCCAGCAGCCCCGTGGTGCGGCCGAACATCCGCCAGCCGACGACGCCGGTGGTGATCGCTCCCAGCAGCCCGAACATCAGCCCCGGTAGCCGCACGGCCGCCTCATGCATGCCGAAGCAGCGCAGTGAGAGGGCCTCGGCCCAGAAGTAGAAGATCGGCTTGTCCAGGAACGGCTTGCCGAGGAAGCTGGGGACGACCCAATCGCCCCGTTCGACCATTTCCTGGGCGATGGCGGCGTGCAGCCCTTCGTCGGGATCCAGCAGCGGGATGCCCAAGAGAACGGGGTAGAAAAAGATGGTTGCCGCCAGGAGTACGCCGATCGTGGTCCACCACTGCCAGCTATCTCCCGGACTGCCTATTCTTCCCACGTTGAGCCTCCTTGCCGCCAGTCTTGTCGTGGGCGAGCCGCCGCGCTTGGGGTGGACGAAACGTGTCGGCCGCATGGTACCCGAGAAGCCCGGGCGGGTGAATGTCAGAATTGGCTCCGGCGCACCGGTGAAACCGCCGGCCGCCGATCGTCTCACTTCCGCCACTGCTCGACGTTCGAGCGCTTCGCCCAGGCCTCGTAGGTCTGCGCCATGTCTCGCGCAACAATGGGGAACTGGGCGGCCAGGTTGTCGGTCTCGGTGCGATCGGCTTCCATGTCGTAAAGCTCCCAGGGCCCGGGATAGCTGGAGACCAACTTCCACTTCCCGTCGCGGACCGCCCGGTTGCCCTCGTGCTCCCAGAAGAGCAGGCCGATCTGCCGATGCTGGCCGCGGAAGACCGACAACAGGCTGGTGCCGGCCAGCGGTGTCAGCGGTTGGCCCATGTAGCTGGTGGGATACCGCGTCTTGGCCGCTTCGACGCAGGTGGGCATGAGGTCGATGACGTGGCCCACCTGGTCGGTCAGGCCTCCGGGGGCGATGACCCCTGGCCAGCAGGCGATCAGCGGCGTGGCGATGCCGCCTTCGTGGACGTAGTGCTTGTAGAGTCGGAAGGGCGTGTTGCTGGCGTTGGCCCAGGCGATGCCGTAGCTCTGGTAGGTGTCCTCCTCGCCCGGAACCATGTTGGGGTTGTTGCCGACCTGGACGGGGCGTCCCGCGTGGGTTTTGGTGGGGATATGCGGCCCTTGCCAGTCGGGAGCAACTTCCTCGGCACAGCCCCCGTTGTCGAACAGGAACATCACCAGGGTGTTCTGCTCGGCCCCGGTCTGCCGCAGCTTTTCCAGGACCCGGCCGATTCCCTGGTCCATCATGTCGACCTGCGCGGCGTAGACCTCCATCCGCCGCTGCTGCCATTGACGATAGGGGTTTTCATCCCAAGACCGCACGCGCGAGTCGCGCGGCGTCAGCGACCAGTGGGGCTTGACGATCCTCATGGCGATCATCCGCCGGTGACGCTGCCTGCGAAGCTCGTCCCAGCCGGTGGCGTACTTCGCACGGTATCGGGCGACCACGGCGGCCGGCGCGTGCAGCGGCCAGTGCGGGGCACTGTAGGCCACGTAGAGGAAGAACGGCTTGGTCGACCGCGCGGCTTGCTCGACGTAGTGGCACGCCTGATCGCTGATCGCGTCGGTATAGTAATAGTCGCCCGCGTCGGGACGGCCGATGAACTGGTTGTCGCGGGTGAGCGTGACCGGATTGAAATAGCTGCCGGCCCCGTGGATCGTCCCGTAGAACCGGTCGAAGCCGCGCTGCCGGGGCCAGTTGAACTTGGGGCCTTCCGGGCCGACGTGCCGGGTCAGGTGCCACTTGCCGCACATCATCGTCTGGTAGCCGGCCGCGCCCAGGATCTCGGCCAGCGTGGCGCAGCTCTTGTTGAGGTTGCCCCGATAGCCGGGCCGGCGGTAATCGTTCATCATGTGGCCCACGCCGGTCTGGTGCGGATAAAGGCCGGTCAACAGGCTCGCCCGAGAAGGACAGCCCCGCCCCGCCGTGTAGAACTGCGTGAACCTCAGCCCGTCTCGGGCCAGCCGGTCGAGATGGGGCGTGACGATCTCGGAGCCGTAGCAGCCCAGGTCGGAGAAGCCCAAGTCGTCGGCCACGATCAGCACGATGTTCGGTTGGGGACCGCGGGCGGCGAGTTGGGCCGGGGCGTCCGCGGCGAAGCCGAAAGTCAGCGCCAAAACGACGAAAGGCCGAGTGAGCCGATGCCACATGGTGAAGTCTTCTTTCCGTTGGACGCACACGACAGCGCGGACTTCCGCGGGAACGGCCAACTTGTTCTTCTGCGAGTCCTCAGCAAGCGGGGGTTCGTCGGCAAGGTGCTTCCACTCCATCCCGGGACGAGTCCCATGGGAGCGACCGGCTATTGCCTTTGCACCCAGATGAAATCAATGCCCACGGTCTTACCGTCCGGAGAATCGTCCTCGCAGCGGAGCGTCAACCGGTGGTCTCCCTTGGTCAGCTCCGTCGGCTGGGAAGAGACGGACCGCGAGAGTGTACGATAGTCGGTCGCCAGATCGACGATACCTTCGGCGTCCCCGAATCCGATGGGCCTGCCGTCCAGCCGAACGCTGACGCGGCCCGAATCGGGCGTGTGGGCCGCCGTGACGCGGATCACGTGGCGTCCGGCCTCGGCGACCGGCAGCTTGAACGTCCACTCGTCGCCCTGCTTCGTCGGTTGCCAAACCAGCAACCGACCACCGGCCCAGAGGTTGTCCTGCACCGTCGACACGGGCGTCTCCCCTTCCGCCACGTCTTCCGCCTGATGGAACGTGCTTCCACGGGCACCCATGCGAGCGGCCGGCTGCCATGCGGCGGGCAATTCGAGATGCCGAACGTCCTCGTCGGTGATCGTCACGTGGTCGTCGGTCAGGCCCGGACCGCCGTAGTGATACGCGAGGCGGGCGTAGGAGAAGCCGGGCGTCCGCTCATGGCTGAACAGTTCCATGTAGAAACCGATCCGCCGGGAAAACGGCAACGCATCGAGCACGTGCCAACGCTGATTGACCACAAACCCCCGGTTCGCCGGCCCGTCGTCGCGCGGCTGGCCGCCGTAGGGAAATCCGAAGATCTCCGGCACCGACCACGAGTAGTTGAAGTAGTCTTCCGAGCCCGTGCCGAACGTCGACGGCCGCAGGTCGTCGTCGACGAAGATCTTCTCGTCGCCTTCGCCCCACCAACTGCCGTAAGGCCACGGAATCGGGTTGGGATTCATCAGCATCACGGTCGTGCCCACGTAGACTCCCCGGCCATGGGCCACCAGGAAAGGCAGGTCCTGGGCGCCGGCCCCGCCGTCGGCCACCAGATCGTGATCCACGCGCCAGCGGGCACGAAAGTGCATCGACGCCGCGGCGTCCCACTCGTGGTCCATCGGCAAAGCCGAGCCGGTCACCGTGACCGGTTGGCTGCCGCGGTTTTCCAGGCGGATCTTGCACGATCGCCCAAACGGCATGACGTATCGGCAGGTCATCCGGCCGTCGGGCTCGACCGTCAGGGGAACCGAGTTGAAGGGATTCACCCCGGGCCCCGCCCCGAAGAAATCGCCGACGGGCGACTGCACCTGGCCCCAGGGAAAATCGTCGCACACCACGTGCAGGACGGTCTGCCGCAACGCCCGATCCCGATCGGCCGCCGCTACCTTCAGTGTCAATCGCTCGATAGCCGCCGGGCCGTCCAGGGCAAGAATCTCTTCGCTTCCCCGCGGAGGAATCGTCGCCCGGATGGCAACCTCCGCACGCGACGAGGCATACTCCCACTTGCCCTGCGGATCGGCCAGAATGCCCGCCGCCCGTTCGATCGCCGGTCGATACGTCTGGAGATCCTTCGCTTGAAACGTCACGACTTCCGTGCCCGGGGCGTAGCGGCGAATCTGGACCTCGTAGAAGTGGATGTTCTGCGTATTGCCGATCCAGACGATCCGGCAGCGCTTGGCGAACGGGATGGGGAAGTAACACGCGTCGCGCTGGCGAAAGGTCGCCTCGAACAGACTCTCGTCGATCCCGGCGGCCGCGGCGTGGCGACGATAGGGCTGGCGCAGAAATTCGTCGGCCGGCCCGTCGTAGAACGGTTCTTCGGCGTCGTCGAGATACATGCGGACCGTGCCGTCGATGGCGGCCGTCCAGGTGCGGACCACGGCCCCGGGCGCCTGGACGTCGCAGATCAGATACTCGCCGATTCCTTGCGCGTTGGGCTCGACCAGGACGGCCTCGAAGTTCGGCTGTGGCTCGCGGCCGAAGCCGTCGGCGTTGGCGAACCATTCCGGACCGCCCGGCACGGTGCTGCGGCGATCGTAGGACGAGTACTGTACCGTCTTGTAGGCCGGGTCGGGAAACTCCGCCAGGCCGACCATGTCGACCATCTCGTCCACGAGCGTTCCCGTGGTAATCGGCTCAGCTCCGGCGGCCAACGGGCCGAAACCCACCAGCAGTATCAACAGGCCCAGAACGGCGATGTGTCGTTGCGTAACCATCACGTGGTCTCCTTCGTTGGATATGCACTGTGCTCCGCCGCCTCAGCTCCCGCGGCGATGCACCCATTAGAATCCGCCGGCGCAGAGAACGCAACACCCGCACACGTCGTCTCTGCCGCAATCCGGGCTGCCAAGCCAGGCAGCCGACGGCCCTGTCCCTGATCCACGTGACACTTCCGACGATGGCAGCCGCCGTCCTCGGCGGTTTCCGACCGTCGTTCACGCCAGTTCAAGGCCCGACCGGGCCTTGGTGATCGCATCGTGGAACTCGACCACGCGGGCGATCTCCTCGTCCATCTCGGTGGAGCCGAACTGCTCGATCAGCAAGCAGGTGGCGTATCTCTCTGCCTTTCTTGAGTAGGCGTCGATCCAATCGCGTGCCGCTCGTTCCGCTTTCGGGTCTTGCCAGGGATAGCGCACGCGCAGCGCTTGGGTGCCGCAACGCCACGGCTTGGGAGTCAATCGCGCCCGAAAACACTCCTGCACCTGGCAGAGCCGCACATAGAGCGGGTCGGCACCGAGGACTTCCATGGCCCGCAGCGTCGTCTCGGCGCCGGGATCGGCGTGGGCGTGCGTCAACAGATACCGGAGGCCGCCACGCGTGCGGTAGACCCGCACACCGCAGCGCGGGTCGGCCCGAATCATCTCTTGCACCCTGGCCAGGGCATCCGATGCCTGCTGCTGGCGTGGCGACGGCCCGCGATTGCCCAGCAGCCGTTTCAGTCGGCCCACAAACGCGCTCATCGCCGGCACCTCGGGCAGGTCGACGTCGACGAACATGACGCTGGCCGTATTGAGCACCTGGCAACCGTAGCCGTTGAGCGTGACGGCCGCGAAGGTGGTTGCATCCTCGCGATTCCACTGGTCGAGGATCTGTTCGCGCATCGGGCGGTCGCCGTAGAGATAGCGATCCGGCCGAGTTCCGCGACGGATCATCTCGGCCAGGGCGGCCGCCCGCTGTCTGCCCCGCTGCTGCGCCTCATCCACGCTGACATCCGACCAGCCCCAGCACGAGAACGCCTCCATGGCCTCGCCGGTGGCAGGATGCGTCACCGGCATGCCGCTGGCGGCCGACCCCTTTGCCCAGTATCGCGGGATTCTCATGACACGTTCCTTACGGCCGTTCTCACCAGCTTGCTTCTGTCGTTCTCGGCCAAGGCCAGAAGCTCGCGTGCCGCTTCCGAGCCACCACCGATCGCGGCCACCGCACGAACGGCCAATCGCCTGGTGATCGAGTATGGGCTGGCGATCAGCGCCGTGACACGCGTGGCCGCGGCCACCGCAGGCGTGCCTATCAGAAAGAGCGCCCGGAGCGCTTCGTCCACCAGCAGACGGTCGTCGTCCGACAAGCCCCGAATCAGCCCCGGCACGATTCTCTCGGCATCCTCGCTCGACCATCGACACCGATACAGCAGGGCGTGGTGGTCCTCGTTCCATTCGGCAATGAAATCCGACGGGCCTTGCATGGAGTTCTCCTATGCCTGACGTGCCCGGCGGTGTAGCCAACCGCTCGGCCCCGAGCCCTACGCCGGCGATGGTAACATCGCGGGTGTGGCATTGGCAAGGGGTACACGCAGGCCGGGATCATTCACAACGCAGACATCCATCGCTACCAGCGGACGATTCCCCCGGCGGAGACTCCGTGCGCGAGCAACCGACCGGACGAGTCAATCTTGCGTGCTAGAGTCAATCCAATCGTGTGGTCAAACTGCTCGGGAGCGAGCGTCATGCCCGAGAGAAGCATGACGTCGTAACCTATGCGCAGTTCGATGCGCCGCGTGACGAAAAAGCGGCCGAAGAACCCGACCTCGACCACGGATGCCAAGTCTCCGTTCGTGATGTCTCCCGTGTTGATGGGCAGATCATAACCGCTGGCGGTGTCGGAGTTGATCAGTTGGCTGTTTTGGCTGGAGAAGTTGACGAACAGCGCCCCCTTGGCCTGGATGCCCACCGCAGCGCGAGAGCTAATCTCATACGCGAGGTTGCCGCCCATCTGAAAACCCAGCAGGTTGTTCTCCGTGGCAATGAGGTACTCTCCCACTTCGTCTGCGTTGATGTTGTAGGATACGAAGGCGAAGCCCTCATCCAGTTTGATGAATCGCAGGCCGACGAGCGAACTGGCCGACACGCGAAGCCGAGGTCGGAAGTGCTTCTGGAAGTTCAGTTCCCAGTTGTCCAGCGCGCTCGAGTAATCAATGGTCTGCCTGCCCGCACCGCGAAACGTGTCAAACGCCGCGGAACTGGCTCCGGCATCGGAGAAGAAGGTGGCCGTAAGATTGCTCTCCAACCCTCCATACGGATTCTCATCCGTGTAGGATGCGGCGCTGCTCCAGTCACTAAGAAGCGTGAAGTAGGAAAACTCGACGCTCGCGCTACCTCCGAGAAAGCTGCGCCCTAAAGTGAGCTGTGTCCCCGGCTCGAAGTTGAAGCTCAGATTCTCCGTGCCCAGCACCACGTTGTCGGGCGCGGCATACTGGTCGGCTGAGAAATGGTCTGTCCGGGGACGATCGCGGCGAAGCGACAACAATTCAGTGTGGAAATACCAACACTCCGGCTGAATCCAAAGCCCTTGTGTCGGACCGCTGTCATGGGGGAGGAGCCGAAATCCCGGTTCCTGAGGATTTGGCACGGGAACGGCAGACTGCTGTCGGCTTAGGGGTGCCATTGATTGAGTGAATGGCACCCCCATGAAGGGGGGTTGCTGGGCGGGTAGTTCTACTGACTCGAGCGTCAGTATGGTAACGGTGAGGAACCAGAGCAGTGCTCTCATAGGTGGGGCCTTATCGATGTTGCACATTAAGTGGGCCCCGCTGTTCTTATCGGACAGGTCGCCGCGATGATTCGAGTTTTGCGGCAGATACGCAGTGGTGCCGATCGCAAAAGGGTCGACATTCACACCGCCTGGGAAGCCGGTAGTGATTGGTCGGGCTATAGTGTATAATACCCCACTGAAGACTGGATTTTTTGTCGGTCGGTGTTGGCAAGTTTGCAGCGCCGTTCTGCCGGCGGAATGGATGGTCGCCGAGGAGAGCCTGGCAGGCGAGTGGGCAACGGCGGCTCGCCGACGTGGCTCCACGCTCACGTTTACGCAGCCGGCCAAACAGAAGGATCGCCGATGTCGCGTCGCGTTTAAGACGCACTGGTGCATGGGGGGACAAAAGGAGCAGCGCACCGCCGAGTCTCGCGATGGGATGGTGCTGTTGGACCGGCCGGTGGCCGAGATCCTCGGTCCTGTGTATCAACGCCTTTGTTGCGTTCGCGTGGGCGACCTCCGGCGACTGGCGTATCTTTACGAGGACGGACCATAAGCAACCTTGTACCCTGGTGTCCTACCGAAAGGAGCAAGAAGATGCAACGATGTTGGTGGCTGCTGTTTGCCCTGTCTTTGGCGCTGGCCGGCCCGTGGAACTGCCCGAGCCGGCCCATGGCCGCCGCGGCGGAAGCCGGCGGCTGGGT
Organism: Pirellulales bacterium; assembly: GCA_016935315.1. Lineage (GTDB taxonomy): Bacteria > Planctomycetota > Planctomycetia > Pirellulales > Thermoguttaceae > JAFGRD01. The sequence continues at coordinate 5,803 of JAFGRD010000084.1, read as the reverse complement.
CGATATCTCGGCAAAGGTCCTCCAAGACCTGGTGGGCGAGGGCAAGAAGATCGGCTACCCCGGCAAGACGGCCGGGATCGCCGTGGACCGCGTCACGGGCGACGTGCTGCTGGTCGTTCCCGACCAGGGAATCTGGAAGAGCACCGATCACGGCGAGACGTTCGCCCGCGTCGACGGCGGCACGATCGGCGGGCGGTGCGAAACCGGGTTCTCGCTGAACTTCGATCCCCGCGGCAGGCGCCTGGCTTGCTTCATGCTCGACGGTCCCAGCGGCTACACGCTTGACGGCGGCAAGACCTGGCAGGCGATGGCGGGTAACGGGCGCGGCTGGGACGCCGGCTCGGTAGACTGGTCGGCCGCAGAACCGGTCGGCATCTTCGCCTTGCGGCACGAGTGCGGCGGGGAAATCTACACCAGCCAGGAGATGGGCAAGCGATGGCAGCTTCGGGGCAAGGCCTTCGCATCCGTGGGCATCTTCGACGCCCGGACGTTCGTCGCCACCAAGGAGAAGGAGCCCGGCATCTTTCGCACGACCGACGGCGGCCAACATTGGACAAGGGTCTCCGACCTCCAACCGGCCGGACGCGATATCCGCATGCTCGAAGGCGTTGCCTATTGGACCAGCGCCGAGGGGCTCCTGGCCAGCGAAGACCGAGGTAAGACGTGGGGCGTGCAGGGCCAGGCCGTGGAGTGCTCGTTCGGCCCGTATTTCGGCAAAGACAAGAGCCGGATCGTCGTGGTGGGCAAGGAAGGCTTCTGGGAAACCACCGACGGCGGTCGGCAGTGGCAGCGGGCGGCGCCGCTGCCGCCCGAATACAGCGTCTCCATGCCGGGCTGGTTTCTGAACTTCGGCTGGGACCCCCACGCCCGAATCTTCTACGCCTCGCGCATGGGTGCGCCTGCCTATCGGTATCGGCAGTAGGCGACGAAGCAGGTTCTCCAGCCCGGCTACAGCCAGTACCAGGCGATGACATCGCCCGCGGCCTTTTCGCCGGGCGCGCCATCGGCCGACGCCGATTGCTGAAGCGTCGCTTCCAGCTCGTACTGCCAGAGCAACCGGCTGAGCATCGTGGCCCCGTCGACCGATCGCCTCTGGAGGTCCTGTCCGGCGGCCATGTCGCCTGTGACCGATTTCCCGGCCGCGTCGTCGGCGGACTTCTCCGACGGCACGGAAATCAGCCGCAGCGCGTTGAGGAAGTGCGTCGGGTTATTGCGGGCCAGCAGCATATCGGTGGCGTTGACCCGCGCGTCGCGGTTGAAGTCGTAAGCGAAATCAACCGGCGCCGGGGCGAGAAACGTGCGGGGGTTGTTTCTGGCCAACAGCATGTCGGTGGCGTTGACCTTGGCATCGAGCGTGGAGTTGCCGGCCTCGGCGACGGCGTTGCCGAAGTAGAACACGTCGGGCTGGGCCAGGCCCGTGTTGGCCGTGGGAAGCACGCTCACCTGCAGCCACTGCTTGCTGATCGCGAAATCGTCCCAAACGACCTCCACGCGGTCGGAGCCCTCCAGCCCCATGCCCGGCCGAACCGCGATCTCGCGCGGCGGCGGGGCCAGCACCCAACCGGCCGGGTCTTCGTCGTTGCCGACGCGGAACAGAAAATCGTCGGGCCCCAGGCCGTCGGCGTCGGTCAGGCCGGCCACGTCGATCATCAAGCCGTTGAGGCCCCGGTGGTAGCTGGTGTAGTTGGCAAACGTGGCCGTCTGGCCGGGCAACAGGGCCTGCTTGTCGGGAGCGATGGCGCAATCGTCGTGGCCGTTGGCCCGGGGGTCGTCCCCGTCGAAGGTCGAGTTGTTGTAGAAGACCTGCCGCCCGACGACCTCGGCCGCGTCGCTCTCGGCCACCGTGGCCGCCACGTAGCGAACGTGGATCCCGTCGTAGAGATCGTCGTTGCTGGAGACCTGGTGGGTGACGGCGGCCGTGTGGAGCCCCTCGGGGATTGCGTCGTCGAAGGCCGTCACGCGGACCTGCTGCGGGAGGTTCCAGTTCGACGGCGTGAAGATCAGATAGGTGTTGGTCGGATGGGCGTCGTCCACCGCGGCGACCTGTCCGTCGGGCGTTCCCAGGTCGATGCGCACGTTGGCCGTGGGCCGGGTTTTCAGCGCGATCTGGTAGGTATCGACCGCTCCGCCTTCGACCACGTGGGTCGAGCCGCCGCTTTCGGCAACGTCGCCGCGGTAGGGATGCAGATCGAAATGGATCACGCCCGACCCCTCCATCATGTCGCGGAAGTCGAAGTGGATCTGGTCGAAGTAGGGACCGCCGATGAAGTCGAGCATCTCGTTGATCTCCATCCCGCTGGTCAGCAGATCGATGCCGATCAGCCCCTGGATGTCCGGATGGAGGTCCAGCACGATCACTTCGACGCCCAAGGCCTCGGGCTCGGTGTCGGCCCACCGCAGATCGGGGCCTTGGAGCGTGGGCAGGCAAAGCGCGTCGATCAGCATGACGGGGGCGTCAATCGTGCCCCCGATGCCGCCGACGGGCAAGGTGCCGATCATCTCGTTGTCGAAGTTGCCGTCGCAGTCCTCGTCCAGCCCGATGGCGAACGCCAGGCTGGAGGAGATCATGCTCTTCTGCGCGCCGGTGTCGAACAGGAAAGTCCCCGACTCGCGGTTGCCCCGATACTCGGCCACACCGGTCATCATCGGCACGGGGGCCCAGACGGGCAAGGGGTCGTCGGGCAAGCTGCCGGGCGGCAGGCCGTCCCTGGGGTCGAATGCCACGCGGTCGTCAACGGCCACCGAGTAGCGCAGGCCCTGGTCGGGCGGCACCTGCTGGGCGAACTCGACGCCCAGGGCCAGATCGCTGCCGTCGGCCCAGCCGCTCATGTCGAGGGTCGTCACGCGCCCGGCCATCGCGGGCATTCCCACCACGCCGGCCACGCCGCCCCAGAGCAGCGGGCCGCCCAGCTCGAGATCCTCGCTGGAGAGGATTCGCACGGCGTCGTCGGTCTGCGGCAGCGTGTGCGTCACCCCGTCGCTTCCCCGAAAGTCGAAACGGTAGGCGGCGGAGACGTCGAACTCGCTGGCCCCCGCCACGCCGTACTCCAGAAACGTCCCCTCGGTCTGGTAGCCCGCCGAAACCAGGTCGAGCGTCGGCTCCCTTGCCGAGAGCACGCTGTTGGCGCCCGTGTCGAGCACGAAGTAGTTATAGGGAATAAACCCCCAGACACTTCCGTACGGTCCCAAACCCGTCGAGCCATCGAACAACTCGACCTCGACGTAGGGCTGATCGTACAGGTCCGTCCCCGGCCCGAGGTCGATCGCGTTGGCCGACAGGAGCGTACGCGGCTCCAACGGCTCGAACCGCCCCAGCGGCCGCCGCCGGTGGTTGCCGTGGCCGAATGGCGCGTGTGGGCACCCGCGGCGGGCGCCGGAAGAAAGTCGTTGCAGGATACGCAGCCATCGAGACGCCGGCATGGAACCACCTCACTGCCCGTTTCGGATCACGCGGCGATCGGCTCGAACGGTTCGCCAGGAAAACGACAAGAGAACACGCCTGCTTTCACTATCCTGATGATAGTGGAGAGTCGCATCTACCGCAACTTTTGCGCAGCCAAGCGATTGCGGCCGCGATGCCAGACGGGCCGGTCGGGTCAGCCCTTCTTCGAGGGTGGTTTCTTTCTCGATCCCCGCCCACGGCCGGACGTTTGACCCCTGCCGGGAGCCGGTTTTCTGCCCGATCCTTGGCCTTGGCCGCCACTGCGGCCCCTTCCGCGACCCCGGGATGGTCCCCCGCCGCCGCTTTTCGCCCGAGCCTCGAGATTGGCTGACACAATCAGGCCGACGGCCTCCTCCCAGGTGGGGATCGCCCGGTGGCTGGGCTTGGTCGGCTTCTCGTGTTCGTCGTCCTCCTCGTCGTCCCGCTCCGCCTGCTCGTCCTTGGCGGCTGCGTCTCGCTCGCGCGCGGCACTGGTCTCCGATCGGTCGGCCACGGCGCCACCCGGCGCGGGCGATTCTTCCGATTCGGCGCCCTTCTTCTTCCTTCGCGACGGCCGGCGTTTCCGGCGACGCTTTGAACGCCCCTCGTCCGTTTCGGTCTCGCCGGAAGTCGGGGCCACGACAACCGGTTGCGCGTCCTCCGGCTGCAAGGTGTCTTCGTCGTCGGCCAACGCGGGCGCGGCCAGATCCGCTTCTTCCGCGACCGGCTCCTTCTCACGCGGTTCCCCGTTGCGGGGCTTGCGTCGCCGCCGTCGCCGCCGCGAGGTCTTCTCGGGTGGCTCGGCGACCGGGGTCGTGCTTTCCACCGGGCGGGCAGCATCCGCTTCGGCTTCCGCATCTGCTTTCGTTTCGGCTTCCGCATCCGCTTCCGTCGGCTCCTCCATGATCTCCGGCAGGACCTCGGCCGGCTCGAAACGCCCCGGCCCCGCCTCGTCCGCCGACCATGGAAAGTCGAACAGCTTGGCCGGAAGCTGCTCGGCGGCCGCAGCCGGCTCGGCCCGTTCGACGACCCTCGGTTCCGGCTCCGCAGTCACCTCCTGCGACACCGGCCGCACTTGCTCGCGGGCCGCCGGTGCCGATTCGGTGGGCTTCGCCGAGAACTTGGCGGGTTTGGGCGGGGCCTCGACGGGTTTGGGCGGGGCCTCGACGGGCTCGGGCGGGGGCTCCACGCCCAACTGCGTGGCCAGGACGTCCCAGTCGACCGCCGGACGCTCGGGCTGGGCCACCGGCTCGCGCTGAGCTGGTTTGTTCGCCGCCGGCTCTTCCACTGGGGCAGGCTCTTCTTTCGGTACTTCCGGGGGAGGCGAAGCACCTAACTCCGAGGCCAGCAGCTCCCAGTGGTTCGACTTCTTGGGATCGGTCATTTTCTGCAACTTATTGAAAGCAAAAGATTTGTGGCTGCGCGACAGCCGGCGATCCGGCGTCGAGGTCGCGACTATTCATTATAAGACCTTTTCGTTGCCAGGGAAAGCCGACCGACACCCCGGTCCGCCGTGCCGAGGGTCCCAACCCGCGCCGAGCGCCATCACTATGATTCAGATCAATCAAATCGATGGCATTCTGGCGTGCCTTCGTCTATGATGCACTCCCGATGCAAAGGCCGCTTGAAAGTGCGTAAACCGTTGTAGGGCATCAAGCTACGCACGCCAACGATGGTTCGACCATGACCCTGGCGCTTTGCGGCACGCGGTTCGCACCCCGTATTTTGCAGACTCTCCACTTTCCCAAACAGCCGCCTTTCCCAAACAGCCGCCGTCGGCAAGGAGAAAGCGATGACCTCCAGAAAACACCCCCCGTGGCGAATCGCCCCTCGGTCGGGGTTGCTCTCGATAGCCGTGGCTCTCGGGTTCATCGTTGCGTGGACGACCCCCTTGATGGCCCAGCGGCCGGAACCGTCGAAGGGTGCCAGGCGGCCAACGGCCCTGTCGAAAGGCCCGTCTGCTCCGCCGCAGCCGGGCAACCGAGGCTCTGCATCGCGGTCTGCATCGAGGCTCGGCTTCAGCGGACCCGCGGCCGCAACGCGTTCGGCCCCCCAGCTACGGACTTCGCCGAGCATCTCGCGTTCTCCAAGCACACTGTCGGCGATCCAGCGCAGGCAAACGCCGCAACGATCCGCACGGACCGAGGCGTCTCTGGGGCGCAGCGTCCAGGTCGGCCCGTCGGCGCGAGCCGCCGTCCGGTCGCCCGCCACTGTCAGGTCGAGAGCCGGTTTTGCCACGCCGCGCGCCGCCCCATCGCAGATTCGCGCCAGGACCCTCGACCAACCGACGACAAGGACACCGACGACAAGAACACCGACGCTGGGGACACCAACGACAAGGACACCGACGCTGGGGACACCAACGACAAGGACACCGACGCT
>JAFGRD010000083.1 GCA_016935315.1 Pirellulales bacterium | reverse complement strand
TCCTTTCACTGCGACCCAACATCGCTGTAAGTGACTGGGGTTCCTCTATTTATCTACTTTTCCCAGAATCGCGCAAGGCTATTTAGCGTTGCCAATTACACCACCGGGCAATCCCAATGTCTTCAGAGCCGATCGCCGGCAGTGTCCTTTTGTGTGAACTGAAAGAATGTCGTGGTTCAGTCTCCGTTAGAACTCGCTTCGGTGCCAGCATCCATAGGCTTGGTAAGTCGGCACGTGTTTACGTCCTTCCTGAAAAGCCACCACATGATTATCACCCATTCCGAGATACATGCTGCTATAAGGTATGACCATGCAACGCGGACGGTCGGTTTTGGGGACGACATGCCCCAATCAGTAAAGTACAATGTGGCAATCAGTAGGACAGTAGTTGCACCCGTGAGCACAGCGCCCAGCCGCTTGCGGCCAATCCAAAATCCAGTACATGCAATTGCATTTAACCCAGCTAGTCCCAGGACCACCAATGGCCACGGCAAGACAACGAATGCCCCACAGGAAACTAAGATAATGGCAATCAGTACAAGTAGGCGGTCGCGGAGGCGTTGAATCATCTTGGTCGGTTCTCCCTTAGGGTATCGGTTTAGTTTCCAACTTCTTGTGCGCGATTTCAAGTCGTTTTTCGTCATGGCTCAGCACGAGAGCGAACGATCCCAGTAGACCTTCTCGTGCTTCACGCGGGTGGCCGCGATAGCTTGTCTATCGGGGGGCCGTGAGGCCCGGGAGGTCTCGGGCAGGCTGCGGGCCGGTCGCGCAGGCGTGCGATTGGGCGCTAAACTCCGCCCGACACCACCAGCACCGGCGGGTCACGCCTTGGCAGGCCTCCGCTGCGCGGATTCCTTTTCAGCGCGGATTTCGATATGCTCAAGCATAAGCTACGTGACTACGTAACTAGCAACGCCATCGAGGCGACGTCCCAAGGGCCGCGCCTCATGGCGCGACGTTCGGGCAGAGAGAAAGAGGAACACGGTTCTCATGAAGTCGAAGATCGTTATCCGGAACGAGACGCATGCCGATGTTGGCACGATCGCCAAGGTGACTGTCGCCGCGTTTAAGACCTTGGATATCAGCAACCACACAGAGCAGTTCATCATTGCCGCACTGCGTGCCGCAAGGGCGCTGACGGTCTCGCTCGTGGCTGAACTGGATGGGCGCGTCGTGGGGCATATTGCATTCTCCCCGGTGACGATTTCCGACGGTTCCCCGAACTGGTACGGACTTGGACCTGTGTCGGTATTGCCGGAATGCCAGCGAAGGGGTATCGGCAGCGCGTTGATACAGGAAGGGATATCGCGTCTGAAGGACCTTGGTGCCCGCGGATGCTGCGTGGTGGGACATCCGGAGTACTACAGGCGCTTCGGGTTCCAGAACGTCCGGGGGCTGGTCCTTGAGGGAGTGCCGGAAGAGGTTTTCTTCACCTTGTCGCTGGGTGGCGATATTCCGCACGGCATCGTTGAGTTCCACGCGGGATTCACGGCAGACGGCCCGCCATAGGGTGCAGGCGACCCGCAATAGCCCGCGCCTGGCCCTCGTTGTTGACGGACGTGTTGACGGACGTGCTGACGGGTGGGATCGGCGCAGCCGTCGAGTATCGCTGGTAGCCGGCGGCCGGGGGTTGCAGGCGACGGGCCGCGCTGCGACAATGGCAACCCTGGGTGGTCTGATGACCTGCGGGGTCGGGGCGCCGGACGGTGGCCACTTGGCTGTGGTGGGACGGTCGGAGCGTCGCGACGGCGTCTATCCTCCGTGGGGCCTCGACCGGCAACGCGTTCACCTTCTCCATTTGCGATTGACGTTTGCACAGTCAATGCGCGAGGGCGACCCACGGGAGCCCTGGATCGTTCACAATGCAGACATCCATAGGGAGGCAAGATCATGTCGAGTACGATGGTTTCCTTCGGCCTGGGGATTTTGGTGGTTCTGCAGAGTGCCGCAACGGGTTCCGGCACGCCGGAGCTTGCGGACGCGAAGGCGGCGCCCGCGGTGGCCGCCGCGGCACGGGATCGCGACGAAGACGTTCGGCGTCCACGGCCCGGCCGCCCGAGTCGTGCGATTCTCCCACAGACGCACGCCGAGAACCGTCCCAGCTTCGTGATTCGCCGCGCACCGCAAAGCGTGTCGGAGGCATGGACGCGGGCGGAAGACGCCAGGCCTCGCCGGGCGGCCGCGCCGCGCGCTCCGGCGGGCCGGCGCGAGACGATCATCATCCGTCTGGCCCACGTGCCCGCGTCAGACACGGCCAAGACAATCCAACAGTGGCTCGCATTGGAGCAGGGGGCGACAGGCCGGCCGGCGGCGACCGTGGTCGGCGTGGCGATCACCAACAGTCTGGTGGTCAGCGGCCCGACGGATCAGTTGAAGATCCTTCGCGACGTTGTCCGCGAGTTGGATCGGCCTTCGCCGCAGATTCGCATCAAGGCGATGCTCGTCGATTTGGCTCTGCCCGACGCCAAGCCGCTGCCCGCCGGCGCCGCGCGGGTGGCGCAAGGCGACTTCGGCGAAATGCTGGCCGAGTTGAAGAAGCATGGCGAGCTGCGCGTGCTCGCCCAGCCCGAGCTGCTGGTCGCCGACAATCAGCCGGCGCATCTCCAGCTTGGCGGCCGCGTTCCGAGGATCACCGGCGCGCAGGAGTCGGCCCGCGGTCGCGTGAACCAAGTGTCGTTGGAGAATGTGGGGACGATCCTGGGAGTGACCGGTCGGGTAACGGAAAACGATCGGGTGATGCTGGAGATTGACCTGGAGCGTTCTCACCTGGGGCCCGAAGAAGAAGGAACACCGCTGGTGAGCCCGAAGGATGATCCGGTCGTGCGGGCGTCGGAAGTGAAGACCTTGACGCTGCAAACGACGGTCTCGCTGCGCAGCGGCCGGACCGTTTTGCTGGGCGGTATGGTCTACCAGAGCCAGCAGCGTTGCGGAGAGGTCCTGCTGTTGCTGCAGCCGGAGATTGTCCGGTAGGCGATGGCTGGTGGGTGCCCATGGGCAAATGGTGTCGGCCGGGAACCGCGGGGCACGAGTTACCCTGATTGCCGACGGCGTTGGGGAAACTCGCGATGCCGGGAAAACTGGTGACCTTGGCGACGTTTGGCTCGCCGATCGAAGCAGGCATCGTCCGCAACCAGCTCGACGCGGAGGGGATCCACGCGTGGCTGGCCGATAAGGGGGCGGCGGGAATCGGCCTCGGCGGCGGTCGAGCGATCAAGCTGCAGGTGTTCGAGGAGGACGTGGTGCGCGCCGTTGCCGTGATTGAGGCGAACGCCCCCACCGCAGACGACGTTGCACCGGGCCAGGCCGACGACCGCGGGGAGGCAGACGGCGACGACGCGGAGGAAGATCAGGCCGCTTCTGCTATGGACGCCGTGGTCGTCCGCGCTTTTCGGGCCGCCGTGTTGGGCTTGTTCTGCTGTCCCCTGCAATTGTATTCATACTGGCTGTTGGCGCGGATCATGCTCCACCCAGACCCGTTGGGCCCCAGGAATCGATGGGTGGTGTCTGTGACGGCGCTGATCAACGTGCCGCACTTCGTCCTCTGGACGTGGGTGATACGCTTCTTGTTGCGGGCCATAGTGGCGGAATGAGGTCGCAGGCGCCGACGGGCTACGCGGGCCGCTCGACCAGCACCACGCGGACGTCGCAGACGTTGGTGTGCGTGGGGCCGGTGTGGATCAGGGCGCCCAGCGGCTGGAAGAAGTGGTAGGCGTCGTTGCGGGCCAGGTAGTCGGCCGGGTCGAGGTGGCGGCGGGCGGCGGCGGCCAGCACGTCGGCGTCGAGCAGGGCTCCGGCGGCGTCGGTGGGGCCGTCTTCGCCGTCGGTCCCGCCGGAGAGCAGCACCAGACGCTCCGCGCCGTCGCCGGCCAGGCACTCGACGGCCGCCAGCACCAACTGCTGGTTGCGCCCGCCCAGGCCGCGACGCGACGAATCGACCAGCGTGACCACCGGCTCGCCGCCGCTGATCAGGCAGTTGGGGCCGGGCGCGGCCCGCATCCGGCAAGCCATCTCGGCCAAATGGCGGCCGACCTCTTCGGCCGG
>JAFGRD010000082.1 GCA_016935315.1 Pirellulales bacterium | reverse complement strand
TCCTTTCACTGCGACCCAACATCGCTGTAAGTGACTGGGGTTCCTCTATTTATCTACTTTTCCCAGAATCGCGCAAGGCTATTTAGGGTGTCATGCCGGCGAAGTCAAATTCCAGGATGCTGGTCCCGCCGGAACTGTCGAGGGCCAGCGTGACCTTACCAGGACAGGAGTCATTCAGCAACCGGACGGTCAGTGAGGTCCGAGCGGTTTGCGCCCGCGACTGCCGTGCGTAGACAACCAGCGCTGCCCGGCCGAACCACTCGCCTGGCTGGACCGAGTAAGTCTGGCCCTCGGTGAGAAGGAACCGATCGCTGGGAATCTCCTCGGGAAGGGGATCGACGGATACGAATCCGACGTGGTCACTCATGTTCAGCCAGCGGACACCTCGGTGCTGCCGGATCGGTCGTTCAAAACCCGGCGGTGCTGCCGCCCGAAGCGGAAACAAGGGGCCGATCTTCACGGTGGTTCTCTGGTTGGCGCGAAACGCCGTACAATACACGGTGGCTTCATCGGGAAGCGAGACGATGCTCATGTATTGAACAACAGCGCCAGGGCACGGCCTCCGATAACTGACGCGCATACCCTTTCCGTCGGGCATGGTCTGCGCCTCGTGGAGATCGGGTACGGCCAGTTCCGCCTTGGCTTCGTCCTTGTGCCCTACTTCGAGAAGGCGTGGCCCGTTGGGGGCGGTAAACCTTGCGATCGCCCCGTATTCTTGCCCGCTGTCCGCCAGGAAGTCGGCAGGATGGCGCGGGTTGTCGTGCTTGGACGTCACGGGCACGTCTTGCCGGGCGACCTCGACACGTGCGCAGCCGCTGTCTCGATCATAGGGAAAGAAGAAGGGCGGTTCGGCAAAGGTCGAATTGCCTTCTGGCAGAACGTAGATCGGCTGGTGCCGAGGATGCCAAGACACGCTGACGCACTTCTCCCTTGTGCGGTGAATTGCCACCTTGGTGAACGCGTAGAGATGAAAGCCCAAGGCCGCTTCCTCGGCCTCAGAGAACGAGATAGGCTCGGCGCCGTCGAACTGCTTGTGCATCAGATAGCAGAACGCCCAGCGTTTGGGTTTCACCGTCTGGTTCCCGAAATCGAGCGTTTTTGACACGGCCGCGCCCAGGTCGCCTGTGCCCAGCGCCAACTGTCGGCGATACACCATTTGCAGAGCCCGGCTCTCAAACGCGGCGGCGGCCTTGTTCCCACGGCAGCAGTTCTGCCAGCAGAGGTACTCGATCGACGAATAGACCTTCCAAGACCAATCCTGGCCGTGCGGAAACAGGATGTCGCCATCCCAGAGATACAGCACGCCAGTGACCTTTCGCCACATCTCATCGGCGTGATGTGCAAGTGCCGAGGGGGGCCGCTGGCCGAAAAGGCGGTAGGCTAGCTCCGCCTCGCCAAAATGCTGCTGGCAGCATTGGTACCCGACACTCCACATGGCGTGGTTTTCCAGCGTCAGGTCTGGATGCAGATTCTCCGAAACGATCCAATCCTTCAGTGGCCGGCCATCAACGACTTTTTCCGAACGGGCGTCCGCGGCGATGCTGGCCGCGTTGAACGCCCATTTCTTGCCGAGCGAATCCCAGCGCGATGCCCGCGGATCATCCGCGTAGCGATTCGCCGCGAACGCAAGCAGGGGCGTGTTCCAGCAACAATCCTCCGCGCCGGTGTTGTTGAAACGGCGGCTGGGTATCTTCCTCTCCAGATGATCCGCTTCGCGGCAGACGACCTCTCGCACCATCGCCAAGGTGTCGACGTCGAGATGCTCTCTATAGAGATGAGCGGCCCAAGCGCAACCGATGAGTTCCAACGCCGCCTGCCAGGACGGCCCTCCCCACGTGCGCCGACTTGGCTTATGACGGCTACAGTTCTTGTTCGACAGGCAGAGGGCGCGGATCGTATGGCGGAGATGGCTCTCCAGACGGCTACGAGGCACCCGGTAGATGGAGAACTCGCGCCGTTGCGGATATGCACCGAGCAGAACGGCGTACGCCAGGCAGAGGTTACTGTTTCCGCGGGCCCAGGTCACGCCGTGCCCCGCTGCATCGAAATAGCCGGCTTCCTCCTCCAATTCGCCGGTCTCAACAAACCGGCCGGAATGCTCGGCCCATCCGACGAAGTTCTCGATCAGCCGCAAATAGAGTTGCTGTCGCCGCTCCTGGCTGAGCGCTTCAGGGCGAAGGGCGTACTGATCGGCTTGGAGACTCGTCGACTGTGCGTTCAGCGAGGGCACCGTTGCCGACGAGCTCAAGATAAGCAAGGAGACGAGCGATAGAAGTCGATTTGCCATGGCCGGAAGGGCTCAATCATGGAGGATCTATTCCCGGCGTCAGTCCCTGTGCTTATCGTAGCCAAAGGCCTTCACGCGAGGCCGGCGTTCGGCGTGCCAGCACCAATATACCGCCGCACTGCACCATCGTCCAGACTCGCAGCAACGGGTTGATCCTCGCAGATCAGAGGGGCCGACGGTAGGGCCTCCTTGGCAGGTAGCCCACGTTCTGCGCGACGTCAGAGCCTATCTGAGGCGAAGTGTGTACTTGTAGGCATGTGCCCCCCAGAAGTCGTCTGGGTCTTCGCCCAATCGCGTTAGATAGACCTCTATGCCGTGATCTTCACGGTTTTCGAGAAGGGATCTGCCTGGGCTGGGACCAGGTCCGAGCCATGTCGCGCGAACGGCGCGAGAAGAGCTGATTGTGGTAGACACCTTGTAGGCGCGTCTGTCGCAGCCAGACCGAAACAATCGCTTCCCGTTGGGCATCGTAAAGCTGCGGCCCCAGTGTCAAGACGACGCGGACGCCTTCCGGGTGCGTCACAACCTCCGGCAGCGCCTCGTAGTCGGACCAGGTGCAGCCGTTGTCCTTGGACCAGCGGCGTTGTGGCTTCTCGGGAGTATCACTACGGGCCATCGTAGAGAACCGCTCTTCTCGCACCAGCCCGGGGCCGACGTAGCGGACCGAGACCCAAGCTGCTGTCTTGGGACAAGGATGCTCTCGGTACACTTCGCGGGTAACACGGACGATCGCCGGCTTCGGGCCGGCACATGCTACACTCGGCAGCATGATCACCAGTGTGAAAAGACAACGCACGTCGAGGGCTCCAGGAGTCTCCGGTGCCTGAGCGGTAACCCGGAGACACTCACTCAATGTCAAACGTCTTCGAATGGCCGCCCGTCTCGCAGTCGCCGTTCTTGCGAAGAATGACGCGGTAGCGCTCGCCTCGGTGGCCAGAGAGATCGACCACGGCGGTCCGTGTGTCGTAGGGGACATCCTCGGCAAGGCAGGCAACGTCGCTGGCCGTGCCGGAGTCGGCATCGATCTGTTGCAGGGTGATCGAGAGACTTGCCTCAGGTGTCCTGTCCCATGCTCCTTCCGGCTTCCAGGTTACCTTCGTCTTGTCGCACGGCTCTGCGACGGTCACGTCCGTCAGGAAGCAGAGGTTCGTGACCTTGATGCGGTGGCTCGCCAGTTTCCACAACTGGGGCTTGTCAAATCGGCCCTGCACGTTGTAGCGCTGGTCGCCGCCACAGTTGTTGTCTACCGCGAGCTCTTCGTCGTACTCGAAATCTCTATAGAGTGGTCGAAACAGGGCAGATCCCACGTTGAAGACGACGCGTTTGTCCTTCAAGTGACCGGCAGCTGCCCGGTTCATGTAGAGCCATTGCGGCCACAGTGGCGGCGGCGGGTCGTAGTCGTTGAACTCCGGCTTGCTCGGCGTGGCATCGAAACAGACCCAACCATACCGGCTCCCCAACCAGACTTGAATGTATCGGTGGCCGTTGCTGCACGTGGCGGTCTCGCCTGGGGCCAACAGACCGCTACCATTGGTGTCCCATTTCTCCACGGGGTCCTCTGTACCGGTACCCAGCCACCGGGCTGGAATCCCCAAGTAGCGCATCGTCCCGGTCAACATCACGCTTGTGCCCGAGCAGGCGATGATCTGCGACTTGTCGTAGGGCACGGCGGAGAGCTCGATCTTGAGATTGCCGGGGTTGGCGTCGTAGTGGCCTCGGAGGTAGTCGACGGCCGCCGGCTTCCGCTTCGAACGATTCGGATAGTAATAGTGATCTTGAATGTACTCCAACGCATTCCGGGCGGCCCAGTACGGGTGCCGCATGTCCGCTGCCACACCGTACTTGGCTTTGATGTGTGCCCGAATCCGTTTGACGAATGAGGCATACGTTTCGCGGTCAGCCAGGTCGAACAGTTCGGGATCATCCGCCAGATAATCTGCTGCTCGAAGTGACTCCCGATTCGTGTCCACGCGGTGGGGATAAACGTAGCGGCGATACGGGCGGGTCCAGAGATCGATCTCGTAGCGGGATGCATGGGCTCTGGCAGCGGCACTGGCGTACTCCACACAGCTCATGTACTGGCGGCCGGAGGCGTCGCCCCCGGGGTCGTAGGTGAAGTGCTTGATGGTCGCGCTGCCGGCCCTGGAGGTGTCCTCAACGTGTTCGGTTTCCGGCCAAATACCCTGGTTCTGCATCTGATCGGTGTTGTAGGGCCGAGAGTAGTAATGATACACCTTCCCCGCGTCCTCGTGTTTTCCCTCCGGTTCCGTGCGAACGGTCATGGTCAGATGGCGGAGCATTCGCGGGCCTTCGTTGGCAGCGTCGAGATTCTTGGTCACGTTCACACGGTAGACGCGATCCCGCCCCGTCACGTGCTCCGCAATCCACAGGGCGTTGCCTCCGAAGGACATGCCGCGGCAGGAGCTGTTCTCGCTGTTGCTCGATCGAGGCCGATCGAAGTGGAAGAGCCCCCGCCCGGTCCGTGCCTCAGCGCAGTAGACGTGATCGTCGCCGACCGTTCCCCAAAGATACCTCGCCGCATCCAGTTTCATGCAGGCCAGGCCGTGCGACGGGGCTGTGCCGGCGTCCGGGAGATGCCCCACGAACTCGAGTTTATGATCGTACGCCTGGTTCCAACGCAGTCGGATGACGCCACGGCGCACGCGCAGATTGCGGTCGATGTAGCCCGACGCGTCGAAGCAGACCAACAGGTCTCCGTTGTCGATCGCCAGATCGAGCACTTCCCGATCACCGATGCGAAACGGATAGAGCGAGAGATCTACGCATTGGGAGTTGCCGCCCTCCGGACGGACCCGCCAGAGTTGCGATGTGGTCTGCTCTCCGGATTGGGCACAGTTCAGGAAGTACAGAACGACGTGATCGTTCTCCATCACAAGGGCCAGGCCACGCGGAGCGCTGGGCGGACGCTGCGCAGCCTCGGCAGGAAGCTGGCAGACGGAGAGAAGCGGCAACTCGCCAGCGTCGTCGTCAGGATTCTCATCGATCCGATAGGCGAATACCTTGCCTGACTGATCCAGGACCAGCAGCCGAGGGGCCCGCGGCGATACGTCGTCGACGACCAGCCCCACGGCTGCCGTGTTCTCCGCCGCTAAGGTATACGCCTTCTCGCACTCGCCGATCCGAAGAGACTTGCCGTCGGCACACGCCGTTGCAGACGCTATTGTGACGACCAGCACAAGGCACAGCAGCCGATACAGCAGCTTCATGAGTTGCAGTACCCTGGGAATACTTGTTGGACATCTACCCGCGCGCACAGTTGCTACTTCTTGTCCCCAGCCGGTTTCTCCTGCTCCAGCACCTTCTGAATCCACGCTTGAGGGTCCTCAAAGGGCATCTTGCGGACGGACAGCACGTCGGCCGAGAGATTGTACCCCCGGTTTCCGGTCTCCGGGTCGCGAGAGAGTGGATTCGCTCCTACGCAGACCAGGCGCAACGTGTGCATCCCGGAGGTGAGGCGAAACAGCCCGATCTTCCTTTCGCGTCTCTGGCCGTAAATGTAGTCTTCGTGTTCGTCCTTCCGATAGACATTGAAGAAATCCAACGTCTTGTTGATTCTCTCCGGCGGTAGCTGGTTGACCAGACTCACACGATAACCGCCCGCAATGTGCGACTCACCAGCCTTGTGAATTTCCTTGCCATCGATGTAGACCTTCCAGATACCGTTGTCTTCGCGAAGATGCTGGAAGAGCGACATGGAGTATCGCCCGGACTGCTTCACCTCAAAAGGAATCTCGATCCACGATCCGACGGCTCGGTTCTTCACGCGAAACCATGGCTTCGTGTAGGTGGCCCGATTGTACGGATTCACCTGCAGCTCGACGTTCGCAGAATGCCTGATCGTGTCGACGACCTGCGGCAGGTGGAGTACGATTTCGGGATTAACTCGATCCTTGTATGGTGGGAACTCGCACCATGGCTTGGCGATTGTCGTCTGGTACCAGAACGAGACGGAGGACCAGTAGTCCGGCCGTGATCCGGAGGGTGACACCGTCTCCCCTTTCGAGTTCATTACGTAGCCGCGACGTTCGAGCTCGAAGCGTAGTGACTTGCGGAAGAGGATCGGGTCGGCAATGTGCCAGCGGTAGGCCGTAATTCGAGCGTCGGGCGCACGGGGTTCGAAGACCGTACATCCCGTGAACAGACTCGAGTGGACTCGCATGTTCCAGGCCTCGTTGAAGTAGTCCTCTGTCCCCGTGCCAAGCAACGACGGTTTTTTCTCTCCATCGATATAGAAGCAGTCGTCTCCCTCGCCAAACCAGTGGCCGATGCCGTTCTGCGAGGAGAGCACCGTTCCGACGTAATGCCCCCGGCCTTCTCCGGCGAACACGGTATAGGGCTGCCCGAACTCGGGAGGATACTCCTGATGGTACCGGGCATGGAAGTACATCGTGTCCTCGGGTGCCTGCTCCAGCTTGACCCAATCGATTTGGTAGTAGCACGAAGCGGGATGCTTGTCCGATTCATTGGTCAACGTGATCTTCGCCTCCTTGCGAAACGGCATCTGCCAGTAGCAGTTGTAGCCGCGTCCGTAAGAGCTGACCTTTACGGGAAGCGAGTTGACCGTGGCCCTCATCCCGTTGCCCACGGCGAAAAAATCGCCCAAGGGAACCTCGACCGACGGCACGTCGGCTCCATCCCAGTAGGCGCGCAGCACCAGGGCGCGTGGATACCGGATATCCATCGACGAGGGCACCAGCCACATGTGGGCGATCTTTCCCGGCCCGGTCAGATGGGCGATCTTCTTGCGCTGGCCGACGTCGAACTTCTCGGAATCCGAGTTGTCGGCTGCATTGCCGCTGGAGGCCCTCATCGATCTCCCTTCCTGAGGTTGGGTGAGCGATTCCAGCGTCTGGCAAAGGCCTACGTTGCACAGCGCCGCCGTGAGGATCATCACGGCGGGGGCGATGGTCGACTTTCTCACAGCAGTCTGTCTCCTGACTTGGGAGTACCATGGCCGAATCCTGTGGGCGGGCATCGATCCGCTGCCTTGCCAGAGAGGCGGCGCGTGCGGCAATACGGCCGACTTCTCCGAACCGCGACCGGCCCGCCACCGGAAGGACCAACTTCGGCAGCCCGAGGGAGACGTTAGGAGGGCGGCTGCCGGCTCATTGCGTTTTTGCATCTCTCTAGAGTACAATACTCAGGAGTCGTTGGCAACCTAAGGAGACAACTGATGCGTTTACTAGGAGCGGTTCTCGTTCTGGCCGTGCTTCTCGGGGCGACTGCGCTGCCGGCACAAACGCGACCAGGTCAGGTCGTGCGCACGATCGCCTGCCCCTCGCCGTGCCCGACGGGCATCGCCGCCAAGGGCGATAGACTCTGGGTAATCGACCGATTCACCGACAAGATCTACGAGCTGGATCGCCGCTCCGGCAAGGTCTGCCGCGAAATGCCTTCCCCGTGCTATCAGCCGACCGGACTGACCGTTGACGACCAGGGCATGCTCTGGGTGGGAGACGACATGCCCGATTTCGGCCACGATAAGCTCTATCGGCTCGATCCCGATGGCCAGGAGGTGGTCGCCGTCGTGCCCTCGCCGGTCGACTTCGTCCGATCCTTGGCGTGGCAGGACAAGGCCCTCTGGGTCGGCACGAGAAAGCAGCAGCTCGTCCGGGTCGATCCGGACGACGGCTCGATCCTCTCCAGCTCCCCAGTGCCTTCTTCGGAGATGTCGGGCCTCGGCTTCGACGGGAAGTTCCTTTGGAGTGGTGATCGGGGTACCGACCAGATCTACACGGTCGACCCCGGCACGGGCGAGGTCGTCTTCGTGTTGCCGGCCCCGGGGCTGAGTGTCTCGGGAATCGCGTGTGCCGAGGGCAGTGTTTATGTGCTCGACTATGAGAAGCGGGCCGTGTTCGAGATGCGATCCAAAGGAAGAGCCTCCGTCTGGACCTACAAGCCACGCAGGGTGACGCTCTGTTACCGAGTGGTGATGCATAATCAGGGCTCGGCAGCCGCACCGCTTCTGACAACCCATATCGCCGTGCCGAAAGAGACAATCCGCCAGAAGCTCCTATCGAAGATCCGCTGGGAGCCAAAGCCCACCGGGTTCGAGAAGGACCAGTGGGACGTCGAGTTTGCCCGCTTCGAGTTCGCCGACGTGGTGCCGGGCGAGACGGTCGAGGCGAGAATGCACGTCGACGTCGAGATGCACCATCTCCGTCGAGCCATCTATCCCGATCAGGTTCAAGGCCTCGACGCCATTCCGGCTGAGATCAAGGCCCGGTATCTCAACGACGCAAACAAGTACCAATTGCAGCATCCCTTCATGCAGACGCTCGCCAAGGCAATCGTTGGCGACGAGAAGAACCCCTGGTGGATCGCCCGGCGGCTGGCCCACGCCGTGGGCGAGCGGATGAGCTACGAGATGGTCGGCGGATGGGAGCCGGCCCCGGTCGTGCTCGAGCGCGGCTCGGGTAGTTGCTCGGAATACACGTTTGCATTCCTTTCGCTTTGCCGCATCGCGGGCATTCCCGCCCGATACGCTGGCGCGATCTGCGTCCGCAGTGAAGACGGCTCCTGCGACGAGGCGTTCCACCGCTGGGCACAGGTCTATCTGCCTCCGTTTGGCTGGGTCGACTGGGACGTCCAGGCCGCCGACGCCGAGCTGCAAGGGGCCTTCGCCGAGCAGCTCTGTCTCCGCGGCAACCACCGACTGGTGACCACTTACGGCGGCGGCCCCAGCAACAAGCTCGTCTGGGAGTACAACAGCCAGCATCAGCTCAAGGCAAAGGGCCAGGCCAACATCCTGGTGGAGAAGTACGGCGAGTGGTCGCCTTATTCCCCGCGACCGTGAGCCCTCAACCGCCACATGCTACAGAGAGTCTGATCCATGTATCTGGGATCTCCACGCACGATATGTCGGCTCGCAGCCGGGTTCTGCGAGGCCTTGCTGTTTCTGACGCTGTGGGCGGCGGCCTGTGTTGCGGCGGAGGCGCCTGCGACTCCCGATGACCAGTTGGAGACTCCCGCCGAAATCTGGCAGCGATGCCGGAAGACGCTCTTGCCTTTGGACTTCGAGATCCAGAAGGACGAAATCGTGCCTTCCGACACCTGTCCGCAGATGAAGCTGCGACGCGTCGAGGTGAAGTTCTACAGCCAAGAGCTCAACGGCAAGAAATGGGGCCATCCGTGCGTTGTCTTCATGCCAGCCGAGAAGTCGATCATGCTCGCGCCCGAGCGGCTCGGCGAGTGCGTGATCATCGGCCAGCGCGGCTGGGACGGTCTGGCCACCGGTCCATGGCGGGGAGCCTTCTTGGGCAACTACGGCGAGCCGATCGTTGCCGAGACGGGCTATCCCACCATGATCTGCCCGCACCCCGGTGAGTACGATGAGGCTCCCGGCAGGGAGCTCTCGATCGGGTTTCTGCAGGATCGTTGGGCCGAGACCCGCAATGTCGTCGATCACCCGCATCTTCGGCTAGCGATCATCTACCTGCGTGCCTTGGACGTCATGGCTGCGGTCATGGACGTGGAGCGGGTCCGGCTCCGCGCGATCGTCGGCGGCCACAGCAAACGCGCCGTCTGTGCTCACACGGCGGCGACCGCCGATCCGCGGATCGTGGGGGTTGTCTATATGGGTAACGAGTCGGCCTGGACCGAGCGGCACCTGACCTACCCCGAACGGGCTCTGTTCCCGCCGTTTGCTGACCGCTACACGAAGGCCAAGACCCTCTACATTGGCGGTACCAACGAAGACGGCTATACCATGTACAATATCAACCGCATCGTGGGACTGACCGGACTGGATTGGACCGTCGCCATGGTGCCCAATTACCGTCACGCGTCGATGTCGGAGAAGCACTTCATCAACTGGAAGATGTGGACCGCCCACTGCTTTGAAGGCAGACCCGTCACCAAGATTGCCGACCTTGCATACGAACCGAAGGATGAAGACTTCGAGTGGGGTGGCCACAGCTACGGCGCGGGTGGAGGAACGCTTCTTCGATGCAAGATCGACACGCCCAACAAGATCATTCAGGCCAAGGTCTGGTACGTTTACTGCGACGATGAACCATACTGGCGCGACCTGATCTGGTATCCCGAGTTCATGGTCGAACAACCGGACGGCACGTGGGCCGGATACGTCAAAGGGCGACGCCCCGACGCCTGGTTGGTCGAAGTAAAGGACATCACCAACGGGCGGGCCGGTTACATCACATCCTTGCCGCAGGACATCACCGGCAAGCAGACCATGCGCCGGATCTCCCGAGGCTCTCGTTCGCGGAACTGGACGCCGATTACCACGAAACGGTGACGCGTCTTGCGCAGGCCCCGACGATCCAGAAGCCAGGCTGTCTCTTGCGCCGGTGTGCACCGATCTGGCAGCGATGTTTCAGCCGCATAGTGCTCTAGCTGGATCCCACGTCACCATGCAGAAGTGTCGGTTCTCAAATCACGACACCTCGTTGGGCTTGGTCACGTATTCCGACGGTTCGGCGCTGGCGGCCCAGTCGGCGGCGCGGAGTAGGGATTCAAGGTATGCCAGGCCCCAGCGGCCGTACTTGCGCTGGAGTCGGGCAAATCGGCGGAGTGCTTCGCACGCCAGTTCGGCGTCGGATGGGGGTCGCCGGCGCTGTCGGTGGCCCGGCGCCTACGGGAGCCGCCGAAGCCAGTCGAAGCCGGAGCCGGACTGGCGAACTGATTGAGGCGGACCATCAGAAAGGGAGGACCGAGGAGTGGATACCATCGAGGTCTACGTCGTAGCGTTCGACGGCCGCAAGGCCGGGGTCATCGTCAACAAGACTGATGACAAGTGTGCCACAGCCCACGACCTCCGGCGGGCGTTCGGAACCCGCTGGGCCACCAAGGTCAAGCCGGCCGCTCGCCGGCAGCTCATGCGTCACGAGTCGATCGACACCACTATGAGGTTCTACGTGGACATCGACGCGGACGACCTGGCCGATGAGTTGCGGGCGCTCCACGACCAAGGGCGCACTTTGGGGCCCTTTCCTCCGGCAGCCCCCCAGCGGATTCGGCGGAGCAGCCGCAAACCATTGCCCGAAAACCGCTTAAGAAAACCACCCGCCCGCGGCAATTACGGCCGGCCCTAGATCATGAAATAGAGGTTGGCTGCAAGCACCAGCAAGACGCCCCAGATCCAGAGGGGCGTGCTCGGTTCGGCCGACATGAAGAAAAGCTTGCCACAACTGGGGCAGACGTTTGGGCCGGAACTGTTGACGATCTGGACGACCCACTCCATACAGCGGGGGCACCGGGTGCGCCCTACGCGACTAGACATATCCTGCCTTTCAAAAAACGAGAAGCGTAACCACCTATCACGAAACCGCATGTATCGCCAATTAAAGCATATGTCAGGAATGGCGGCCGTGGCGGGACCAGAAGACTGTGTCGGCAGCTATCTGGATGGGGCGCCGGCCACGCCGACGGGGGGGCATCTCGATATCTGTACTCCATTCCTACTCTTGAAGGTCGTGGTCTCTTCGAGCGTGGTTTCCTGTCGGTGTTTCGGCCCGTCCGGCGTGTCGTCGTATCCGTGTTTCGTGTCGCATGTCCCAACCACGTCCGGCGGCGCCGGATAGACGCGCGCGGCCCTCGGGAGTATTATGGCCTCTGGTTTCGGTCCTCCATAGGAGAACAAGCATGCGTTGCGTCGTCTCTTCATTGATGTGTCTCGCGTGGATCGCTCTTTGCGTTGCCGGTCGTGCCGGGGAACCACAAATCGGGCCGGCCGAGGCGCCGACCGTGGTGAGCGGCATCCGCGTGTTGAGAATCTCCGGCGGCGCCGTCAGCACCCAGGACATGACGGCGTTTCCGCTGGGCAAATGGCATCACAACGACCATCTCTGGTGGACCGGCGCCTCGCCGGGCGCAGCGCTCGAGCTGGCCTTGCCGGTTCAACGCCCGGGACGGCAGCAGCTAAGGGTCGTCCTTACCCGCGCGGCGGACTACGGCGTCGTTCAGTTCGAGCTCGACGACCGAAAGGTGGGCGGGCAAATCGACCTGTACTCGGGTTTGGTTGCTCCCACCGTGGCCATACCGCTGGGCATTCACGACCTTGCGCCCGGAGAGCACAAGCTAACCGTCACCATGGTGGGATCCAATGAGAAGGCTGCGGGGCAAAAGCACCTGTTCGGGATCGACCGCATCCTGCTGACCACGGCTGCGGACGCCGCCGGCGAACCGCCCGCCGACTCGGTCTCCTGCATCGAGGATCTCTATCGCCTGGAGCGTTTGCCCCGGTTGCGGCCCGGCGTCCGCACCCGGATGTTCAGCAGCTACGACCGCACGGGCGGTAACAATGACGGATTCGGCGGTACGTACTCCAAGCTCTGGATCGAGGACGGCAACAGCGTGCTGGCCCGCATGGAAGGGGCCGGTTGCATCCAGCGAATCTGGTTCACCCATTCCGAATACGGCACGCCGGGCTTGCTGAACCTCAAGCAGGAGCACCTGCGTGTCTACGTCGATGGCCAGGCGGAGCCGGCACTGGATGTCCCCTTGGAAGACGTGTTCAGCGGCACGCTGGCCCACTTCCCCAAGCCGCTGGTCGGCGAGGGCCAGGGAGGCTACTACTGCTATGTGCCGATCCCCTACCGCAATGGCTGCACGGTGCTGGTCGAGGGTACGGGCGTGCGGTTCTACCAAATCACTTATCGCGAGTTCCCTTCCGCCGAAGGCGAGGCGAGTTTTCGGATGCCCCTGTCGGCCGCGGAGAAGGAAGCCCTCCAGACCGCGGTTGGCGTCTGGACGAAGCTGGGCGATCCGGCGGCCTTCGGGCTTCGCGATGCGGAGGAGACCATCCGTGAGTTGGACTTGCCGCCCGGCCAGACCAAGGTGGTCGCGCTTCCCGCCGGGCCGCGGATGGTCCGAGGCGTGTTTCTGGAGGCGAAACCGGAGGGGTTGAGGGCGGCGGTGGGCGCCAAGTTGCGCATCTGCTGGGATCAAGCCGGTGCGGCCGCGGTCGATCTGCCCGCCGAATTCTTCTTCGGCCAGGCGCTGGATCCGCCGCCCTATCGCTCGCTATTGGTGGGAGCCACCGACCAGGGCTGGTACAACGTGATGCCCATGCCGTATGGACGTGGTGCGACCGTCGATTTGACCAGCGACCGGCCGCTGCGCGCGAGACTTCGGATCGTGACGGTTCCCTGCGACCAAAAGGCTGGCGATCTGGGTTATTTCCATGCCGTCTACCACGAGGAACTCCCCACCGAGCCCGATCGCTACTACCAGTTCCTCCGGCGGACCGGAAGCGGCCACTACGCGGGCACGTACCTGGTAACCAGCGGAACGACCGACCGGAAGCTGCCGCTGTGGCTGGAAGGCGACGACCGCTTCACCGTCGACGGCGATCTGGTCGTTCACGGGACGGGCTCGGAAGACTATTTCAACTGCGGCTGGTATGCGGTGGAGGGGCGGCTGAACGGGCCTGGCAGCCAGCCCCAACACGGGTTCCCCGTCTACCGGCTCCAGGGCGAACAGAACCAGGCCGTGGCCTTCCGCTGGCACGTCACCGACCCGGTCCACTACGCCGAGAGCCTGCTGGCCGAGATCGAACACGGCGCCGACAACAAGCTGCCCGCCGACTATCGCAGCGCCGCGTTCTTCTACGAGCCGAGTCCGTAGAGCCAGCCAAGTCCTAATTGTACAGAATCGGCTCCTTGCGCCAGTCCTTGTCCTTGTCTTGGGCCCACTCTTTCACGCGCGGCCGGCGTTCGCGGAGCCGGACCGACTCGATGCCCAGAAAGTGGCCGGTTGACTTTGGGGTCTTGCCGACGCATTCCAGACGCAGCGTATACTGACCGGGGTCGGGCCAGAAGTCCAACAGGTGCCATTCCCAGTCCGACGTGTTCTCGTGATAGAGATCGATCGGCCCGCCGAGCTTCACGCCGTTGAGATAGGCCTGGTAGCGGCCGTAGTCGCCTGCCCTGGTGCCTTTGATCAACAGCCGCCGGGGTTCCTTCTGCTGGACCTCGAACGGGATCTCGATCCAAGCGTCCTGCGGCTTCTCGGGGCGATAGAACAGCTGACCCTGGGGATAGAATTCGAGGTTGGTTTGCACGCGGGCTTCGCCGGCGCCGTGGTGTTCCGCGCCGGCATAGTCCTTGGCGGGGAAGATCAAGTCGAGATTGGGCAGTGTGCGCTCCTTCGCGTGCGGGGCCCGGGCCCTGAACGTCGGCTCGCCCGTCTGGTACCAGAACGCCACGCTCGAGTAGTCGTCCTGGCGCTCGTTCCAACTGTGCGTCTTACCCTCGGGGTTTTCGTCGGAAGAGATCCACCCCCAGTGTTCGATGGTCACCTTGATCGACTTGCCGAAGACCAGCGGGTCTTGGACGTGCCACCGATAGGCGCTGGTGTGCCCGCCGACGATCCCCCATTGGTCGAAGTAGGGCGTGCCGAAATAGGGCGTGCTCGTAGTCTTCAGCCCCCAAGCTGAGAGGAAGTAGTCCTCGGTTCCCGTACCCCAGATCGAAGCCTTCTCTTCCCCGTCGATGTAGATCTTCTCGTCACCCTCGCCGAACCAGGACGGGCTGCGGCTGCGCACCGAAAGCACGGTGCCCACGTAGTGCCCCTTCCCCTTGGTGTCCAGGATCACGTAGTCCTTTCCCTGCTCCACCGGGTATTCCTGACGATATTGGGCGTAGAAATACGGGGTGCCCTCCGGCAGCGAGTCCCTCTTGATCCAGTCGATGTTGTAATACAAGAGGTTGATCTTCTGCTCGCTCTGATTGACGATTTCTACCCGCGCGGATTTCCGAAACGGCATCTGCCAGAAGCAATTGTACGAATCGGCATCTTCGACAACCACTGGCACGCTGATGACCTCGCGCCGACGGCCGAACGAATTGGCGAAGAAGTCGCCCAAGGGCGCTTCGACGCCCGGCCGCTCCGAGCCGTCGTAGTAGATCCTCAGAAGCATCTCCTGGTGGTTGGCCGATCCGTCGGGCGCCCAAGCGTGGGGCTCCGGCCCCAGGAACGTGAACCACATGTGCGTGATCACGCCGGGCCCCTGGGCATCCAGCACCACCTTGGTCGCGCCGGCCGCCACGCGGGAGTTATCGCTGTTGCTGTGGGCATAGTCGCCGGCGGCATCGACTGCGGTCGATGTCGAACGCATGCTGCGGCCTTCCTGCGGCCGGGCCAGCTCGGCCAGCGACTGGGCCCTGACGGGAACGGCCGCCGCACAGCACGCCGCGGTCGCCACCAGGGCAAACAAACGCCGCTGCGTTGTCCGTGAAACGGTTATTACTGAGGTCCATTTTATTCGCACCGCTACCACCTCCTTCTCTAGAGGGCCATGGAATTCTGCGAGGTCCAAGACAACCAACGGATGGCCGGCCGCCTGCTGCAGACCGATGCCGCGATTCTAGCCCGGCTGGCCACGCAACACAATACGCGGTGCAACACGCCCTGGCGGAAGCCCCACTTCCCGCTCACCATCAACCGGCAAACGTTGAAATCCCGTACCGCTCGGGTTATCATGGTGCCCGTTGTCGCACGAACAGTGAACCCGTCCCTGCCAGGCAAGAGGAGCCGTACCATGAGACAACTCGTTTTCATCGTGGCCGCGTTTTGCGTTGCGTCGTGGATGGCCGACACGGCGTCGGCCCAGTCTTCCCGGGGCGGCTCGGAGCGCCGCGGCTTTGACTACGGAGGGGCCCCGGAGTTCGACAGTCCGCCGCTGGCCAAGAGCGACGCGGAGAAGCGAGCCCTGGCGGCCCTCGATGCGATGACCAAGGACCAGTGGTATCTGAACGTGACCACGCGCGAGGGACGCGTGTTGCGACAGTTGGCCGAGGCGGTCGGAGCCAAACGCATCGTGGAGATCGGCACTTCGAGCGGCTATTCGACCCTTTGGCTCGCGATGGCGGCCAGAGCGACCGGCGGAAAGGTCTTCACGCACGAGATCGATCCCGAAAAGGTCAAGATCGCCAGGGCCAACTTCGAAAGGGCAGGTCTGGACGACGTGATCACGATTGTCGAAGGAGACGCCCACGAGACGATCAAGCGGCACAAGGAGCCCATCGACGTGGTGTTTCTCGACGCCGAGAAGAAGGGCTACGTCGACTACCTGGAAAAGCTCTTGCCGCTGGTTCGCCCCGGCGGCCTGGTCCTCGGCCATGACATGCACCGCCCGATGCCCGACCCCCGTTACATCGAGGCGATCACCAAGAACCCCGATCTGGACACATCGTTTATCATGATGGAAAGCTTCGGAATCAGCATGACGTTGAAGAAACGGTAGTCGCCAACGAGGGCCGTGGGCGTCACCGCGAGTAACAAGAGACAAGAGGAGAGTCTTGTCATGAGAGCTTCGTTGCGGGGTATTGTGGTGGCGATGGTCCTGGTTGCGGCCGGCGCGGCGGCAGCCGGCGAGAACCTCGTTTCCGATCCGTCCTTCGAGGAACCGAAGGAAAAGGACCGCTGGGGCCATGTCTTCGCGAAATGGTCCGGCTGGATCTACGAGGGCCAGTGCGAGTTCCGCGTCTCCGACATGGCGCGAACCGGCAAGCACTCGCTCTTGCTGGCTGCCGGCGCGAATCCCAAGATCCGTGCCTGCGCCGACAAGCTGATGCTCGAGCCCGGACGATATCGCGTCACGGCCTACCTCCGCGGATTGGACATCGGCACCGGGGTCTGGAATCAGACGACCGAGTTCATGTTCGCGGGCAAGTACCTGCCGCTGCACAAGAACGGCACGTTCGGCTGGACCCGGCTCAGCTACGTGGGCGAGGTGGACCAACAGCGAGATTTCTCTCATCCGAGTTTCGGGCTGATGGCGCCCGGCTACCTTTGGGTAGACGACGTCACGGTCGAGCGCGTCGGCCAGGACGTGCCGCTGACGGCCGAACCCGTCCTCGGTGAAGAGGAGCAGCCGATCGCTCCGCCGGGCGAACTGGGCGAGGGGGACGTACGTTGCCGGCAGTGCGGCTACCGCAACATGCCGGCATGGGGCCGATGTTACGCCTGTGGCGCGCCGCTGGCGGAAGCGAGGAGAGCCGTGGCCGGCGAGCTGATCAGGCAGATTACGTCTTTCGAGGATACGAACCCCTTCAGCGGCGGAACCGTGGCCGCCGAGCACGCCACCGACGGCCGGCAGGCCCTGCGGATCGACCGCAGCTACGCCTCGATGGAAGCCCCCCAGGACTGGACCGGTTACGATTACATCAAGGCCGACGTTCATACCGACGCCCAGCAGCCGCTCCAGCTCTACTTCGAGGTTCGCGACACGGCCACGCGGGACTATTGGACGCGCGTGAACTACACGACCGTCGTCCCGCCCGGCTCAAGCACGCTGATCATCCCGACGTCGCTGTACGTGGGCGAGAAGTCCCGCCCCGGTCGGCCACTGATGCTTGGCAGCATCACGCGGATGGTGTTCTCCATCGGCGAACGGCCCGAAGCGGCGCTGTACGTTGACAACGTGCGTCTGGAGCGAGACACCGAAACGGTCGGCATGCTGTTCGAGGGACTGTGGGCCTTCGACGTCGGTCCGGGCTCTGGGCCGGTCATGGAGGGTTTCGTTCCGCTGGACATTAGCAAGGTGTACAGCCAGGGCCGAGGCTTCGGCTGGAAGGACATCCGCGTCTGGCGCGGCTTCGACGCCCTGCAGCCGGATCCGCTCTATCAGGATTTCCTCTGCGTGGAAGCGGGCGGGCTGGCCATCGACGTGCCCAATGGCAGGTACCACGTTTTCGTCAACATGGATTCACCGTCGGGTTTTTGGGGCGAGTATCAGCGCTACCGGCGCCGCATGCTGGTCCTCGAAGGTGTCGAGCACCAGGAAACCATGGACCTCGACGCCTTCAAGCGACGCTACTACCGATTCTGGGACCGCGAGGACTTGCCTTCGGAAGACACGTTCGACAAGTACCAGGTGCCCTACTTCGGCGAGAAGCGGTACGACGTCGAGGTCAACGACGGGCAACTGAACATCGAATTTGCCGGTGAGAATTGGGGGTGCTGCGTATCGGCTGTTGTCGTGTATCCGCTGTCCAAGACAACCGAAGGCGAGCGCTTTCTCAAGTTCGTCCAAGCTCGGCGGCGCTTCCACTTCGACAACTACTTCAAACGGGTGCTACACCGCGCGACCGGCGACGCGCCCCTGGCAAGTCGCGCCGAGCGTGACCGAGGGTTCCTGCTGTTCTCGCGCGATTGGATGAACGACGTCTACTACAACGACCGGCCTTTGCCCGGCGAACGCGTGCAGGAGCTTTCGGGAGCGGCCTTCGCAGGCGAGTTGGAACCGGTCACGGTTTCGCTGCTGCCGCTGAAGGACTTGGGGCAGACGTCGCTGACGGCCAGCCGCCTTCAGGGCCCCGGCCAGGCCTCGATCCCTGCCGAGGCGATGGAAGTCGGCTCCCTTCCGTACCGCGTCTCACGCGTGACCATGGAAGGCAGTGTCTACACGATTTCGCCCAGGTTGATCGTGCCGGGCCATTCTGCCCGGATTCCCGAAGGCGTGACGCGACGGTTCTGGCTGACCGTGAAGGTCCCCGCCGACGCTGCGCCGGGCGTTTACCGCGGCGTCGTCCGGATTGTCACCACGCTCGGCGGCGAGCAGGCCGTGCCGCTGGTGTTTACGGTGCACAAGGGCACGCTCGACCCGGTGGATACTCCGGTCGGCCCTTGGGGCCATACGATCGATTTGCCATGGGAAGGCGGCGAAGCGGCCGCCTGGAACCGCGCCATGGCCGAGAAGTCTCTCGGAAAGCTGCGCGAGTACGGCTTCACGACGGCCAGCGGCCTGCCGGTGATCACGCTGCGGGGCTTCCGCGACGGGGCGCCCGACATCGATTTCTCGGTCGGCGACGCCCAGATGAAGATGTTTCGCGACAACGGTTTCACCATGCCCGTGGTGACCTATTGTGCCCTGGTCGGTCTGAACACGTATTATCAAGACGACAGCGCGATGCGCGCGGCCGGATTCGATGATTACAGCCGGTTCGTCAAGGCCATCTTCGACGCCGTGCAGCAGCACGCCGAGGAGGCAGACTGGCTGCCGGTCTACTGGAACCTCGGCGACGAGCCGATCGGCGATGACCTGGTGCGAAGCACCCAGAACGCCGCGGCGTATCGCCGCGCGTTCCCCCAAGGTCCGCCGTGGTTTACCGCGGCCAGCTCCTTCCGCGGCTCGGACGCCGGGGACCCGCATTTTGTGCTATCCAAGGCCCTGCACGTGGCCAACTGGAACAGCCACGACGAAGACTCCGTCAACCTGCTTCACCGGGCCGGAGGTGATTGGGCCTTCTACAACGGCGGCAACCGTTGGACCTACGGCGTCTACCTGTACAAGGCCGCCAAGCAGTTCGATATGAAGTTCCGTCTCTCGTGGCACTGGAACGTGGTGGCCGGCGATCCGTACTACGCGTTGGACTGCCGCGAGGACGACTATGCCTGGTGCAACTCCACTCCCGACGGCGACCTGGTCCCGGCCGTGCATTTCGAGCGGCTCCGCGAAGGGCTCGACGACTACCGACGCATGCTCACGCTCGCGCGTCTGGCAAACCAGCGGCCCGGCACGGCTGCCGCCGGGGCGGCCAAGGACTTGCTGGCCGAAATCCTCGGCGGGTTCCGCCTTGGCCAGCGGGAGCTGACCGGCCAGCAGAGCTATCGGGAGCTGCGCCGCAAGCTCGACGCGGCGATCGACAGTCTGCGGTGACGACGCCTCCCGAGCCGCAGGCCGGAGGACCCCGACGCGATTCGGCTTACGGTTCGCGGCGCCGGACAACTACTGGCACGTCATTCCGTCCAGCCAAATCGTAAACGGTTCCGCTTCCCAGGAGTCGAACGACAAGCCGATCGCGTCGATGCGTTCCAGGTCGACGTTGCCCGCCGGCTCCCGCTTCCACGGCCCGTTGCCGTCTAGCGGGATTACCACCTGCTGCCACATCCAGCGGCTTTCGCTCTCCGCCGTATCCCGCAGGAAGTTGCGGCCGTCGGCCGGCGTGTAGACGATCCGCCCGTTCGGGCCTTCCAAGGTCACCACCGGCCCGGCGTCCTGAAAACCCGCGGTGTTCGGGTTCTGGAACTTGATCCAGAAGGCGAGCTGCCGACAGCCGGAGAAATCCCAGCCCGCGTCGCGGGTGGCGGGAAAAACGGCCGTGACGTCCAGGCCGGGGTACACGTCGGGAGAGAATCGCAGGGCGCTGCGTCCCACCGCTGCGTCCCGCACGTCGGCGAACACCAGCTTCGCCTTGCCCGTCGCATCGCCTTCGATCACCGATCCCCACTGACCGGCATCGCCTTCCGTGCCCAGTTCGCTCTTCACTTCGCCGACGACCAGGAAATCACGGAAGGCCAGGTCGGCCAAAACGCCGTCGTCGACCGTCAGGCCGACGCGGTAGAAGCCCGGCTTGGTGAAAACGTGCTCCACGACGGGCGTCTCGCAGATCCGCTCGCCCAGGTCCCAGCGGTAGCGGAGGCTTCTGTCGCCGGCGGCGCGCGACCCGGACGCGTCGAGGGTGACACGGTGTCCCACCGTGGCGACCGCCGGAGCGGCCAGCACGGCCCGCGGCGGGAGTGCCATGTCGAGGTCGTCTTCAGCCTGGATCAGGTTGGTGACTCCTTCAAAATAGTTGCCCTTTGGATTGTCTCGCAGCGTGTTGTTTGCCAGGTAGATCCAGTCGCCGTAGAGGCCGTAGATGCCCCACTGGTTGTTCTCGATGCAGTTCTGCTGGACGATCCAGTGAAACGTCCGCCATCGTTTGCCCTTGGTGGGTACGTCGCCGCGAAAGACGATGCCTGCCCCATGGTTGTGGTGGCAGTGGTTGCCCACGATCTTGCTGTGGCTGGAGGAGCCGCTCACGAAGACGATCCCGCCGTGGGAGAACCCCGCCTCGGGGGCGTTGTGGAATCCGTCAGGCATTCCGTTGTACGCCGCCTCGTTACCGACCAACACGGTCTGATCGCTGCCGCCGAGCCAGAAGCCGTACGAGCCGTGATTCGCCTTGTTGCGGATGAACGTGTTGCCGGGGCTCCAGGCCTCGAAGCAATTGTTGTTGGCGTACGAGCAATCGTTCTCGATGAACGTGTTGCCGGTCGAGACCCAACCGTTGAGCACGCGGATGAAGACTCCGTCGCCGCCGTGGGTGATGTCGTTGCCGCGAAACAGGTTGTCGTCCGAGCCGCTCTCGATCAGCACGCAGGTCGAGTCGCGGGCGTGCACTTCGCCCGGGCTGATGCGAAGCCCGTAGGAGAGGTTGTTGTCCAGAATCTGGTTGCGGGTGGAAGTGGCCATTTTCAGGCAGACGTTCGAGCAGTGGGAGAAATCATTGTCCAGGACGAGGTTGTCCGAGCACTGGTCCAGATCGAGACCGTTCCAGACGCGGTTGGCCCGGTTGTCGCGGAAGACGGATTGGCGGACGCGGGTAAGAATCAGGCCGCCCTGGCGAGGGCCGTTTCCCCAGCCGGCCTCCGGCACGTGATAGTTGTCGGAGAAGTCGCAGCCCTCCACCAGCCAGTGGTCGCCGTCGCTGACGACCAGAGCCGCGGCAAAACCCTTGACCTTGATGTTGCGAAGCGTGACTCCCCGGCAACCGTCGGCGACGATTCCGTAGCCCTGGAAGGTGTCCGGCTTTCCTGGCTGACCGGGGCCGAGGAGCGTGGCGCCGTTGCCGTCGATCGTGACGTAATCCGCCCGGATCACGAGGTTCGCGCGGAGTTGGGCGTTCTTCTCGAGGGTCAGATCGCCGGTGACCACGATCTCTTCCGCCGTTGCCGTGGTAAGCAGCGAAGCCAGCAGGAGACAAACGGTGTGCATAATGATGCCTTTCGTGAGGTGTGAAATACTGAAGGGAAATACCGGGAAACGTGCATCGGCTCGTGGCAGTCGGCAAGGTGAGAGATGACCGCCAACGGATCCAGCATAGCAGGGCGAGCGGCCCTTTCAAGAGGCCGCGTCCAGAATCCACAGGCGGCTACTACCGCACGCCCCCCGTCGTGTGATAGAATGGGGTCCTGCCGGACGTCGAGCATCCGTGGAGAAGTCACTCGCCAACTATTGACGTTTGCATAGTCAATGCGCGAGGGCGACCAACGGGAGCCCGATTTTTCCGGCCTCCCGTTGGTCGGCCTTGATCATTCGCAATGCAAACATCAATAGAGCACTCCCGAAGGAGCCCGTATCATGACACGATCTGTTGACCGTCGTACGTTCCTGCGAGCGACCGCCGCGGCGGCGGCCGGAGCTTCTTACGCCAGTTTGGGCAATCTCCGCGTCGCTGCCGCCGAGGCCCCCAAACGCAGCACGCCGACCGCCGAGAAGATCGGCTGGCCGGTTGCTTGCCAGCTCTATACCTTCCGCCGCTTCTGCTTCTACGAAGCGCTGGAAATGATCGCGAAGCTGGGCGTGGCGCACGTCGAGCCGTGTTTCTTCCTCGGTCTGGACAAGGCGCGGCCCGAGCTGAAGACGGGCGAATCGCTCTCGGCCCTGCTCCGCAAGGAGATGAAGCAGCGGATGGCCGACTACGGCATCAGCATGCCCAATTACTATGCGGGCATCGACGCGGACCAGAGTGCCGCCGCCAAGGCGTTCGAGTTCGCCAAGGAGATGGGCGCCCGGACGATCGTCGCCGAACCGCCCGCCGAGGCCTTCGACATGGTCGAGAAGCTGTGCGACCAGTACCAGATCAACCTGGCGGTCCACAACCACCCCCAATCGCCCAGCTCCCACTACTGGAACCCCGACAGCGTCATGGCCGCGTGCCAAGGCCGCGGCAAGCGGATCGGCGCCTGTTGCGACACGGGACACTGGGTCCGCTCCGGCTTGAATCCGATCGAGTGTCTCAAAAAGATGGAAGGCCGAATCATCACGTTCCATTTGAAGGACGTCGCCGAATGGGGCAAGCCCGAAGCCCGGGACGTTCCGCTGGGCACCGGCCGGGCCGACTACTCTGCCGTGTTGAAGGAGCTGAAGCGGCAGGGCTTTCAAGGCGTGATGTCGTTGGAGTACGAGCACGATTCCCCGAAGCTGCTCGAAGAGGTCGCCCAGTGCCTCGCCTTCGTCGAGAAGACGGCCGGCGAGTTGGTCTGAGCGAAACGGGCAACTGTCTGCACCCAGGGCCCCGGGGCGACGGTCCCCTTCTCGCTGCGAGCGAATCGAGACAGTCCCCGACACGATCCGCCCTCAGTCACAGAGGCGGCCGACAGTGTCTTTCCACCGATAGGGCAAGGCGAAGCATCCGCCCGGTCAGCGTATGATCGGCGCTCGACCCACTGCCGGGTCGGCGGGACTTCGTACCATCGCCGTCAGGTGCCTCCGCCCGTCATCCAGAGCCGCAACGTCTCGCCGACCAGCACGCCGAGAAACGTGCCGATCACGTACCCCCAGATTCCCACCAGCAGCGCCGGCAGCACCAGTTTCGACCAGCCCTTGGTGATCGCCATCGCCGCGGCCGACGGGGGACCTCCCAGCGTGGCGTTGACGCAGACCAACAGCTCCTCGAGGTTCAGCCGCAGCAGTTTTCCCAGCAGCAAGGTGACCGTCAAGTTCACCAGGGCGATTACCAGACAGAAGACAAACATCATGGGCACTTTGGTCATCACGGCCACCAAATCCGCCGGCAAGCCGATCACGAAGAAGAACGTATAGAGCAGATAGGCGCCCAACTCCTCGGAACCGCCGATCTTCTCGATCCGCCGGTGAAGCAGCGTGGCGGCGGTCACCGAAAGCAGGGTGATCAGCACGTACTGGTTGCCGACGACTGCTCGCGCCAAGGGCGGCAACGAAGTCGCTGCGATGGCCGCAGCGAGCTTGTGGGAGACTGCCGAAACCACCACGGCGAAGGCAAGGCATTTGGCAATGTCCAACAGCGAAATCTGCTTGGGCCGCCAGTGTTCGGCCGCCAGTGAGCGTCCGTTCTCGGTGTTGGTTTCCAGCGAGTGCGGATGGGGGTACAGCCGCAGCAAGAGCCGCGTTCCGGCGAGCACCAGCAGCAAGCCGAAGATCCCCGCCATGATGAAATTATCGGCGACAAGCAGCGGATTGGTGAGATCTTCGCTGACCTGGAACGACCCCTTGACGGCAAAGAAGTTGACGCCGCCGCCCGTGTAGCTGGCAGTCATGATCCCGGTTACCTCCGCCAGATGCTCGAAGACGCCGCGAAACAACCAGGCGGCCAGCAACGCGCCCAGGAGTGTTCCCAGCGCGCTGAGATGGAACGCGGCGAACATCGTGCCGCTTGTGCGGACGATCCGCCGGACGTCGGCTCGCATCAGCAGCAGTGGAATGGCGATCGGCACCAGGTAATCGTGGACCACGTCGTACGTGGGCGATGCTGTCGGGGTGATCTTCAGATTCGACAGCACCATCGCCGCCACCAGGGCCAGCACGGGCCCACTCATCTTGGCCGCCCACCGGTAGGTCTGCTCCAAGTAGATGCTGGCCGCGACTCCCGCCAGTATAATCGCCCACAGTGTCCAGGCGTCGCCAGGCGCTACCAGCGCCGGCATGTCTTGAAGACTCTTGAACCAGACCCAAGGGGCCGTCGTGCCGATGCAACTTGAATTCAAGGAGGCGCTCCTATGGGTCCGTGCGACGCAGGATCATGCCCGCCAGCACCGTGCCGTGCACGCTTCCGTCGGGGCCCACCTGGAAAACCAGTTGCTCGTCCTCGTACATACCCGGCGGCATCTTGAAGACCGTGCGGTTCAGCGGCGTAAGCCGGTAGTCGACCATGTTCTCGGTCATCGCATAGAGATGACCGTGCTTGATGGAAACGACCAGCGGGATGAAATCGGGGCCGTAGCTGCCGAGGAATTCGCGCCATGCGTCCGGCACGGGCGGCACCGCTTGCGGGTCGACTCGCCGGAACGTCTGCCCCAGCGCCTCGAAGCCGGAGACTCGGCCGTCGTCGTCCCGCGCAAACTCGACCGGCGAATCCGTAGCCCACCGTCCGTCGGCCGAATACTCGTCGGCGTCTATCGCCGTAAGCACGAGACGTTGTCCGGAAACGACCGCCGTCAACTGCCCGCCGTGCGATTCGATGCGCGCCCAGTAGCTCTCCGATTCGTAACCCCCCAGATAGGGTTTCACCTCAGGCGGCTCCGCGCTGGCCAGGGCCACCTCGGGCGCCGCTGCGATGTTCAGCCGGGCGTCGGCCATCCGCTCCAGCGCGGCGGCGGAAAGCTTGCGAACCGGCCCGGTGGCAATGTCTTCGTTGGCCAACACGACCACGCCCACTTTCAGTTCCGGAACGGCTGTCAACGAAGAGCTGAATCCATAGACCGCGCCCGTGTGGCTGACCTGCTTGTAATCGCGAAACCGGCCGACATGGAATCCCAGGCCGAAGCCCGATTCCGCTTCGACCAACTGGGGCGTAAACATGGTCTCCAGCGACTCGGGCTTGATCAGAGGCTTTCCTTCAACGGTCCCCGCGGCAAACAAGAACACAAGGAACCGGCCCAGATCCTCCGCCGACGTATAGAGATTGCCGGCCGGTAGGGTGCCTAGCTCGAATACCGGACTCTCGATCCGGCGGAATCCGCCTCGGCCATCGGCCACCTGCATGTAGCTGGTCGCCAGGTGCTCCCGGACCGCCTGGTCGGCCAGGAATGCGGAACCGGTCATCCCGATCGGCTTCAGGAGGTGATCGCGTGCATAGGCCGAAAATGGCTGACCCGACACCTTGGACACCACGTGCCCGACAACGGTCACGCCGATGTTGGAGTACTTCGTCTTCGTGTTCGGCCGATGTACCAGGACGCAGTCGGCGAGACTCGCGACGGTCTCGGAAACCGAGGGCTCCCCCGGGTCGAAGTAACCGCCCACGGGCGACTCACGGACCAGCCCGGACCGATGGCACATCAGTTGTCGCAGCGTGATCGGATCGGCGTCTTCGAACGGCACGACAATCCGAAAGTCGGGGCAGTAAGTGTTCACGGGCCGATCCAGTTCGAGCACACCTCGCTCGACCAGTTGCATGGCCGACAACGCCGTGAACAGTTTCGAGATCGAACCCGCCCGGTAAATGGTCTGTCGTGTCGCCGGTCGCCGCGTCGCCTCATCGGCCCATCCGAACCCCTCGGCGAACACGATCCGCTGGTCGGAGACCAAGGCTACCGACACGCCGGTCAGGATGCCCCGGTCCAATTCCGCTTTGACGAGTTGCTCGACCTCGGCAACGACCGGAGCATAGTCAACATCCGCCGGCGCGCCATGCCCCACGGCAGCAAGAAAGAGAAGGAAGACCATCGCTGCCAGGGCGAATCGGCACAGAGTAGGAGTCACGGCGTTCACGGTTCACCTCTGCTGGTTTTCGCGGCGAAAAAGCGGGAAGAGTTCTGTCGGTTTGTTGTTCGAGGGTGTCCAACTCCAAGGGCAACACACGATCGGGCAGGAGAGCCGGGACCTCACTCGACTGCCGGCAGCCCGAACCCGGCGCGGATCCAATTCACCACGGCCGGCCCGGTCAGACGTGTGTCCCAGCGGTAGTCGCCGGTCCAAGACGGCTTGCCCTTGCCGGGCACCGCCTCGCCGCCGCGGCGCATGTTCGTGGCCACGGCCATGAAGGTCTTCATGCCCATCGGGTCATAGCTCTCACCGGCCTGGATTCTCGCCTCGCGCACCGCCGGGTCCAACCAGGGGGCGTCGGCCCAGTCCAGCAGCGTCAGGCCCAGCACTTCGGTCACGTAGCGCTTGAGCGTGCGGTTCGGGTCGGGCCAGCCCTCGGCCGCCGCGGCGCTGGCATACTCGGCCGTTTTGTTGCCCGACGCAAACGACTCTTTGCCCGGCAAACCGCCGTGGGCGTAGAAACGATTGTTGCGCAGACTCAGCACCTCCGGCCCGGCAATCCCCTCAGCCCGGTTCTGAACCGCACTGTTGGCCACCAGCACGTTGTTTTCGACCACGATGCCGCGGGCGTCCGACCAGTCGCCCTGGATCTGCAGCCCCGTGCCCGTCCGATAGACGATGTTGCCCCGAATGGTGTTGTTCTGCTGCGAGTAGCCGCGGCCGTCTTCGTACGTCTCGGGCGTGGTCGAGAGGCCGATCCCGTGGCCGCGGGAACCCTCGTCGACGCCCAACTCGTCGATCAGCATCGCCTGGCTGATGATGTTCCCTTCGACCAAGGCCCCGAACGACGCCGACGCCAACGAGTATCCCCAGGCGGGCTGGGCCGCGGGGGACGATTTGCGCGCGGCCGTGTCGGGGTCGCGGGGCGTGGGGAAGGCGAAGACCAGTTGCACGTTGTTTCGCACCAGCGCCGACTGCCCCGATTGCTCACGACTGATCAGCCACGGGTTGACCAGCTTGTTG
This sequence comes from Pirellulales bacterium, assembly GCA_016935315.1. Lineage (GTDB taxonomy): Bacteria > Planctomycetota > Planctomycetia > Pirellulales > Thermoguttaceae > JAFGRD01. The sequence continues at coordinate 8,565 of JAFGRD010000082.1, read as the reverse complement.
CTGTTGGTCGAGTTGTACCAGTAACCTTCCACGATCAGGCTCCGCTCGATCTGCCCACCGAGTCGCATCTGCGGCCCACCCGAGCCGCCGTCGGCCGAGATGATGCCCAAGTACCGGTGGCCCAGCATCGCGCCGCCGCCCTGATAGACATTGCGGCTGAAGATGTCGCGTCTTGGGTCGGGGTCGGTGCGCGGGTTGCTCTTGTAGCCGTTGCGATAGAAGATCACTTCATCGAACGTCGTCGAGCAGCGGAAACCGCTGGCAAAGTAGCCCTGGTTATGGGCATTTGCGCGCGAGCTGAACGCCACCACGCTGCGGCGGATCGTCGTCCCGCGCGGCAAATAGGCCAGCCGCCCTCCTTCACCGTACGCCCAGCGGCAGTCCTCCGCATAGGCAGTCACAGGACCGCCCGAATAGGAGTTGGCTTCATGGGCCCCCAACGCCGACCAGGGCGCTCGGACATCCAGTCCCGAGAGGACCAGATGGATCCAAACCGTCTCGGCCCCCCGCGTGCCGGCCGACATCGGGTTGCAGACGCTCCGCTGCTTGCCCTGGAAGCTCACCCGCTTCCCCTCGGCCGGGTCCATGACCGCACGGCCGTCTTCGCGCGGGCCGTAGGCGACGATGACCATCGGCTCCCGCGCACTGCGTCCACCGACCAAGGGACTGTCAAACGTATCGTGTGTCCGGCCCCGGCGATAGAGAAACCAGTCCGGGTATCCGCCGGCGACGGCGCTGCAATCACGATCATTTGTCCGCAGCCGCGGGTCGGCATCGGCATTGCGCACCATGCCCACGCCGTGGCGAAACGGCCGCACGGCCTTTTCGTTGGGCAGCAGGGGATCGATGCCATAGGCTTCGCCGTTCTCAGGATTGGCCGGCCGGCCGGCCGAATCGACGATCCGGCGGCCGTCCCACCAATAGACGTCCGCCGTGTCGTTGTCGCCCGCGACCGGATCGAAGAAGACGATCTTGCTGCCGTGGTCCCGCGAGTCGTTGAAGCGCGCCCGATGGTTCCCCAAGCTGCGGCTCCCGTCGCTGGCGACCAGCAGGGAGTGCAAGTCGAACCAGCCGTCATCGCTCAAGGGAAGTCGAAAGTCGCCGCCCTCATCGGCCGCGTCCGGTCCATCCGCGTCTGCACTGGCCGGCGGCGCCGCTGTACTGTGGTTCGACGAGGAAAACAGCCTGCATCCGATCAGCAGTATTACCAACCCAACCGTCGCGATCAAACGGCGTTTCATCGCTAGCTCTTCCACATCAATAAGGACGATCCTGACCTATAACGGCAACCATTGTAACATCGCGCACCAATCGCCACCAGTGAATCCGTTCTTTTTCTCCGTTAAGGGCTTGCGCCGTTCGCCGTCCGCCCCGCCGGGCCGCCATGGCCAATTCCGATCGTGGGAGAGGGCGTGAGAAGAGACAGGTGCTCCGGTCCACTGATTATTATTGACGCTTGCAGACTTATTGATGTTTGCATTGTGAATGACCCAGGCCGACCCACGGGAGGCCGGACAAGTCGGGCTCCCGTGGGTCGCCCTCGCGCATTGAGCGTGCAAGCGTCAATAATGCGCGAGGGCGAGGGTCTGGCGTGTGGGCACTGGGCATGTAATAATACTGCGAGGACCGCACTGCCTCTGCAAACAGGAGCCCCCGACATGAGAACCGATCGATCTGTTGGCTTTCCCTACCGAATGCGGTTCTTCCTGCCCGTCGTGCTCAGTACAGCCCTCGTGTGCCTGCATGTGATCGTGTCTCAAGGCGCGGATCCACCTCGAATGAAACGGGGCGACGCCTTCCTTGGCATCCATTTTGACTTCCACGCGGGCGAGGATTGCAGCCGTGTCGGAGCCCGGACAACGCGAGAAATGGTCGCACTGGTCATCGACAAGGTCAGGCCCGACTACATCCAGATCGACTGCAAAGGTCATCGCGGCTATTCGAGCTATCCGACCAGAGTGGGCAACCCGGCCCCCGGATTCGTCGGCGATCCACTGCGAGTCTGGCGCGACGTGACGCGCGAGCGAGGGGTTGCCCTGTTCATGCATTACTCGGGCGTGTGGGATGATCATGCCGCCCACGCCCATCCACATTGGGCGGCCGTCAACGCGGACGGCAAACCCGACAGCAGAGCGACGTCCGTGTTCGGACCCTATGTCGACGAGCTGATGATCCCTCAACTCCGCGAGCTGGCAGGCGAGTACGGCGTGGACGGCGTCTGGGTCGACGGCGACTGCTGGGGGGCGACACCCGACTACGGCCAGACGGCAATCCGTGAATTCCGCAAGCAGACGAACGCCGAGTCGGCTCCGCGCAAAGCCGGCGAACCCTATTGGAATCAGTGGATGGACTTCCATCGAGACGGTTTTCGCCGCTACCTGCGTCACTACGTGGACGAATTGGAGTCGTCGCATCCCGACTTCCAGGTGATCAGCAATTGGGCGTTCAGCGATCACATGCCCGAACCGGTGTCGGCCAACGTGGTGGGCCTCTCGGGCGACTTCTCGCCTGACGACAGCGTGAACTCCGCCCGATTTGCCGGACGGTGCCTTGAAGACCAGGCAGTACCCTGGGATCTGATGTCGTGGTCGTTCAGCCGCAAGACACGCAAACAGAAGCCGTCCGTGCAACTTATGCAGGAAGCGGCGGTCGTGCTCGCCCTGGGTGGGGGGTATCAAGCTTACTTCAAGCAGGATCGGGACGGCGCCGTCCGCGATCTGGCCGAGATGGACGTGATGGCCGAGGTTGCCCAGTTTTGCCGGGACCGGCAGGCCTACTGCCATCGGTCGGTCGCCGTGCCGCAGATCGCATTGCTGTACTCGACCGCCGGTCACTATCGGGAATCCCCCCGACTTTTTCATTGGTCAGGTAGCAACGGCGTCGCCGTTTTGCGCAGGGCCCTCACTGAGATTCTGCAGAACCAGTACGGCGTGCAGATCCTTAGCGAGCATCACCTGAAAGGCAAGATGCCCCAATGGCCCCTCATTATCGTACCGGGCTGGAAGCACCTGGAACCGGACTTTCGCGACGAGCTGGCGGCGTATGCCAAAACCGGCGGCGGCCTGCTGCTGATCGGCCCGGGGCCCGCCACACTTTTCAAAAGGGAACTGGGGATGAAGGACGACTTCTCCATCGTCGCTGTTGAGAGTGTCGATGACACGTTCCCAAGCGTGCTGAAGGAAGTCTTCCCTACACCGATTGTCGAAGTCCGTGGCGGCAAGCGTGTCGATATCAGTCCGCGAATGTTAAACGGAAGGCTCTCGATTCACCTGGTGAATACGTCCGGACCACACGCCGACGTACCGGACGGAGGAATCACCAAGATCGAACCGGTCGGGCCGCTGACGGTCTCGATCCGCCTGAAAAGGACCCCCAAATCCATGACGATGCAGCCGGACGGCATGCTACTGGATATCACCTGGGCAGACGGCCGAGCAACCGTTGCCGTGCCACAACTGGATCTGTATTCGATTCTGACCGTGGACCCGTGAGCCGGCATTCTGAGACAACGCAAAGAACTCAGGAGAACTTCAATGAAGACGACCATCACGACAGATCTTCGTATTCGCGCGGTCACACTTGTGTGTTGCACCATTCCGGTCGCCCCGACCATCCTTGCCGCCCAATGGCCCGGCGTGGAAGTAACCAATGTCCGCCGCGTCTTCCACAACGGTGAACACAACGCCTTCACCGATCTGGTCCGCTGGCAGGGACAGTTGTGGCTGACCTTCCGTAGTTGCCCGGACGGGCACTCGGTCTACCCCACCGCATCGGTCATCATTCTCTCCAGTTCCGATGGAAAAGAATGGGCTCAGGGGCATAGTTTCCGTGTGACCAAGCGGGATACGCGTGACCCACATTTCCTCGTCTTCAAGGACAAGCTGTTCGTCTACACGGGCACCTGGTATTGCGGCGACGCGGCACCGCCTCGATCCGACTACACCTTGAACAAACACCTTGGCTACGCCGCCTGGTCGGCCGATGGAAGACAATGGCACGGCCCGGTCATGCTGGAGGGGACCTTCGGACACTACATCTGGCGAGCGAGTACCTTCAATGGCAAAGCTTATCTGTGTGGGCGGCGCAACCGTGAATTCGACATGACGGCGCTGGGCGAAGGGGCAATCGTCGAGTCGGCGATGCTGGAAAGCGACGACGGGCTGATCTGGCGGAAACGCACGCTGTTTCAGCAGCAGCGAGGAGACGAAACCGCCTTTCTGTTCGAGCCCGACGGCACCATTCTGGGCGTCGGCCGTCGCGGCGGCGACAAGGCCCAATTCCTTCGATCAAGTCTTCCCTACACGAGATGGGAGCGTCGCGACTTCGACCGTTATGTTGGCGGCCCGCTGATAACGAGATGGGGCGATCGCATCGTCGTCGGAGGGCGCAAGTCCGGCGCAGCCTTGGTCGGCAACCGCGGCCCCCAAACGGCCCTCTACTGGCTCGACCCGCACGCCAAAACCGAGCAAGCCCTACTTACCGAGTTCGCCGAGTTGCCCAGCGGCGGCGACACTTCCTATCCGGGGTTCGTGGAACTAGGTCCGACCCGTGCGCTGGTATCATGGTACTCTTCGCACGAGAAAGACGCCGACGGCAAAACGATTACAGCGATCTACATGGCTGATCTCGAAACCAGAAAATGATGAGAACGATGTATCAAAGCTCGGTTGCACTATACGCGCCTACGGGGCGATCCCCGAGAGCACGGAGGTGGGCCCCGAAGGCGGTCGCGAGTTGATCGAACGAACGTGGGAATTACTGGACTCGTTCTTTGCGGAGAAGAAAGGAACGTTGCTATGAACAGACAGCGTCAATTGCGTTGGTCGATTTCGTTGTTGCTCACTGGTGTCTGTGTGATGTGCCTGGCCTCATGCAAGACGGTGCTGGGTGACGAGCAGGAGCGTTGCGTCGTGGTCTGGTCAGAAGGGTCAGCCCCCAAGGAGGTGTATCCTCACGATATCAACGGAGCCGTAGCCGAGGGCCTAGCCGGCCTGATAGGCTGGGAGGTCGTTCGTGCGGGCATCGAGGATCCGGACCAGGGACTGCCGGACGAACTCTTGAATCGGGCCGATGTGCTAATCTGGTGGGGCCACAAACGGCACCGGGACGTTCAGGACGCGCTGGTGGACAAGATCGAGAAACGCGTCAAGGAAGAGGGCATGGGGTTCATTGCCTTGCACTCTGCCCATGCGTCCCGGCCAAACAAGAGACTGATGGCCAGCCGCTGTTCGTTCAAGGCCTATGTGCTCGATAGCACAACCCTGAAGATCACAGTGACCGACAAGGAGCATCCCATCGCCATGGGAGTCGCACCGGAATTCACCATCAACCATGACGAGCGATACAGCGATCCGTATCAGGTGCCTGAGCCGGAGTCCATTGTCTTTGACGGGGTTGCCAAGCTCAAGGGTGGAGGAGTGGACCCCTCGCATCAAGGCTATTGCTGGACCGTCGGCAAAGGCCGCGTGTTCTATTTCATGGTGGGACATGAAACCAATCCTGTCTTCTACGACAAGAACATTCGCAAGATCATGGCCAACGCGGTGAAATGGGCCGCGCCTTCTCGCAAGGGAAAAGGACAACACACTGACGACGGTGCCGTCGGGGCGATCGGCATTGGATCACTGCCGCCGAAAGGGGCCGACGTTCTGATTGACGGCACCCGCCGGTTGCTGGACGAACAATGGACCTACTGGGAAGGGCCTCGCTTCAGCTCCTCCCTGCCGATTAAGTGGAAGATCGTCGATGATCCCGTCGACCCTGGCAAGGTCTTGGTCTCGCATGACCCGGCCGCTGACGGAGGCAAGTACGGGGCGGCGGATATCGTCACGAAGAAGAAGTACCGGGATTTCCGGCTGCATATCGAATTCCTGGTTCCCAAGAAGGGGGGCAACAGTGGCGTGTATCTGCAGAATCGGTATGAGATACAAGTGCTCGACGGTGATCCGGGTAAGCACGGCATGGCGGCAGTGATCAACGAAGCAGTGGGGCCTTATCATGCCTACAACGGTACGGGGAAATGGAATGCCTATGACATCAATTTCCGGGCAGCCCGTTTCAAGGACGGAACACTCGTTGAAAAGGCTTTGGTCTCTATGTACTTCAACTCAGTCAAGGCGCATACGAACCATAGAATCCAAAAGGTCTGGGGCGGTGCGAACTCGGGGATTGATGGGGGCAATCAGAATGGAGAGGGGATCACGGACGTTCCGGGTGGCCTCAAGCTCCAGTGTGAGGGACATGAAGTGCTTTACCGTAATGCGTGGATCAAGGAGCTCGATATACAGGAAGCCGATACAGACTTCTGAGAATGCAGGTCCCGAAGACACTTGCACAATCCTACGGATTCCAGCGAACCAACATCAACAAGGATAAGACAATGCACGATCCCGAGATCACAGGCCCCGATATAGCACGAACCACGCCCTCTCACATTAGTCGTCGCCGATTTCTGCAAGCCGGGGCCGCGTCACTGGCGCTCTCCGCGTTCCATGCGGATGCCATGGAGATGGCGGCGGACCGACCCAAGCGTGTTGGACTCATCGGCGCCGGGTGGTACGGCAAGAGCGACCTTTGGCGGCTCATGCAGGTAGCTCCGGTGGAAGTCGTATCGATCTGCGATCCGGATCAGCGAATGCTGGCCGAGGCCGTCGAGATACACGGGCAGCGACGGAAGTCTGCCAGGAAGCCTCGAACCTATGGCGACTATCGTGAGATGCTGAAAGAGAAAGACCTGGACATCGTCCTCGTCGGTGCGCCCGACCACTGGCACGCGTTGCAGATGATTGCCGCCGTCGAGGCCGGTGCGGACGTGTATGTTCAGAAGCCTGTCAGTGTGGACGTGTGCGAAGGCGAGGCGATGGTCGACGCAGCGCGCAAACATGGACGCGTCGTCCAGGTTGGCACGCAGCGAAAAAGCACACCCCATCTGATCGACGTCAAGAAGCAAGTTGTCGACGCAGGTCTGCTTGGCACGATTGGACACGTCGAGATGTGTTGTTATTTCCACATGCGTGCCAACGGCAACCCGCCGGTCCAACCCGTGCCGGATCATCTCGACTATGAAATGTGGACGGGGCCGGCCCCGCTTCGTCCCTATGACGGATTGCCTCACAAGCGGTGGTGGCGCACCTTCATGGAATACGGCAACGGAATCATGGGAGACATGTGTGTCCACATGCTGGACACTGCAAGGTGGATGCTCGACCTGGGTTGGCCAAACCGTATCACTTCGACCGGCGGCATCTACGTGCAGAAGGAAGGCAAGTCGAATATCGCGGATACGCAAACGGCCACCTTCGAGTACGATAACTTCAACGCCGTCTGGCAGCATCGGTCCTGGGGTAGCCCTCCCGACCCCGACTATCCATGGGCGCTGTTCATCTACGGGGACCAAGGCACGTTGAAAGCCAGTACGATGCGGGCCGATTTCATGCCCCGCGGCAACAACGCCAAGCCGATGCATTTCGAGTGTCTCTACGAGCGCGAACAGTATCCTGAAGATGTCACGGAACAGGGCATCGAACTGAACGCAGCGCCCGCCACTCGACGACACATGCTCGACTTCCTCGCCGCCGTCGAAACGCGAAAGCGACCGATCGCCGACATCGAACAAGGCCACATCTCGACCGCCAGTTGCGTTCTCGCCAATCTCTCGATGCAACTTGGCGGCCGGCCTCTATGCTACGATCCGCAGCAGCGCATCATAATCGATGACCAGGAAGCCACAAAGCTCTTGCGGCGTCCCTATCGCACACCGTGGGAGCATCCGCTGGCGGACTTGATCGTTCAAAACGCTAACATCAATAGACACCTCTGATCTGATGGAGCTCGCATCGTCATCAGACTGCGAATGGTAGGTCTGTTGATTCTGTCTGGAACATTGGCGCCACCAACTTATGGCAGCGTGAGTCGCAATGTAGCGTTTGTCGATCAACTCAAAGAGAAAGCGGTCGATCCGGATAAGGAGAATCGTTGTGGTCCTTCGAACGATCGTCGCTCTGGTATTCGGCGCTGGCCTGGCCATCGGCCTGCTCATGCGTGCGCGCACTTGCGGCAGTGAGGAAACAGGGCTTGCGGAAAGAACGGTAAAGGCTCCAGGCCAACAGAATGTGGCGTCGGAAGAAAGGTCTGACACGTTCGTTGTGCTGCAAGGCACGGACCCGCTTCCTGCTGGAGTCACGGTGTATGTGGAGAAGGTCGCAGTACGCACCAGGAGCGCCAGGCTGGCGTTGTGCTCCTCCAGGAAGGATCACGCTTACGTTTATGACCTCGGCCTGGAACAAAAAGGACGGCGTATCTCACGCCCGCGGAGCGTATGTAACATGAAAAATATGCTCGTACTTCGTCCTGGTGAATTGGTGTTGACGCCTCGTGTGTCGTTTACGCAAATGGTATACACAAACGCCGAGGCGTACTTCGACGCACATGTCGACAATACCGAAGACCCGCAGTATGATCGTAACCGTCCGGTGAAGTGCATTGCCCAGGGAAGGGTGTCGCGGGGGTGAGGGAGTCGGGGGAAGGCTACGCGGGGGCGAGCGGCGGGGTGGGGGCTTGGGCGCG
>JAFGRD010000081.1 GCA_016935315.1 Pirellulales bacterium | reverse complement strand
TGCGGCTTCTACGAGATCAAGCTCCCCGACCGCCAGCCCGGCAGCTCGATCATGCCCGGCAAGGTCAACCCGGTGTTGTGCGAAAGCCTCATGCAGGCGGCGGCCCGGGTGATGGGCAACGACCAGACAATCGCCCTTTGCGGCGCCGCCGGCGGACAGTTCCAGTTGAACGTGATGATGCCGGTGATGGGCGATACGGTGCTGGAGAGTGTTCGGCTGCTGGCGGGCGCCGCCGGTGCGTTCACGGACCTCTGCCTTGCCGACATGCAGCCCCACGCGGAAGCCTGCGAAGCGGCGGTCGAGAAGAGCCTGGCGATGGCCACCGGCTTAAACCCTTATATCGGCTACGAGCGGGCCGCCGCGATCGCCAAGGAGGCCTTTCGCACGGGCAAGACGGTTCGCCAGATCTGCCAAGAGCAGAACGTCTTGCCCGAGGAGCAGCTCGCCAAAGCACTGGATCCCTGGCGGATGACGCGGCCGGAATGAGACGGCTTCTGCAAAGAGACTTCGTCGACGAGTCGCCCTCGCCGACACCGGTTATTCCTGTTCGGCCCAACCTTTTCGCATTCTCGCAGAAAAGCGCTTGACCTGCAGCGGTCCGGGGCGTCTAACTGATAGCGGCAATGGACAAACGGCGCAGCTCGGGCGACCCGGTGCGGTGAGATCTCTCCTGGAACAGTATGCCCCGCACGTGTATCGCTTCGCGCTGCGCTTGAGTAGAGATCCCCACGCGGCCGAGGAACTCGCGCAGGAGACGTTCGTGCGGGCATGGCGGGGGCGCCGGCGGCTTCGGGAGCCGCGGGCCGCCCGGGTCTGGCTCTTCCAGATCGCCGCCAACTTGTGGCGCGACCGGGCGCGGCGCGAAGGACGACGCCGAAGGCAGCTCGTGCCGCTGGCCGACGATCATGCGGCTGCTACCATCGCGCCCGAGCGACAGATCGACGATCGCGAGGACCTGCAGCGGGCGCTGGAAGCCATGGAGTCGCTGCCCTCGCGACAGCGGGAAGTGTTGTACCTGCACGCATGCGAAGACCTCGCCTTGGCGGAGATCGGCCGGGTGTTGAGCATCAGCACCGAAGCGGCGAAGGCCAGTCTGTCGCTGGCGCGGAAGAAGCTCCGCCGCCAACTACGAGATATTTGTCGAGACCGGTTCCCCACGGCATAGCAGAACGATGAATCACGCCGAGTGCGACTTCCTGGACGATTACCTCGGCGGCTGGCTGGCCGCGGACCAGGCGGCCAGATTCGAGAACCATCTGGGCGGCTGTCCGGCGTGTCGGCAGGATGTCGAGCGACAAAGGCGGATCGACCGGCTGCTGGCCCACGGCGCCGCACAACTCCAGCCCGCGCCCGCATCGCTGATCGTTGGAATCGAACAGCGGGTTCGACACGAGTCGCGCCGCCGCAAGGTCCGCTGGGCGTGTGGTGCGGCGGCGAGCGTGGCGGTCGCCCTGGCGGCGGGCGTCGCTCTGTTGGGCAACCTGCCCGACACGCCAGCGCCGGTGCGGCCGATCGCACCTCGGGCGACCGCCGTGAAACCGATCGTGCCGCGAGACGACGTGCGGTCCGCCGACGCACCGCCCGGCCCGGTTCCCACGAGTCCGGCCGAAGTGCTGGTCACGCTGAAAGACCCCTCGGCGGCAATTCTGTTGCCGGTCGAAACCAGGTCGCCCAACGTGAGCATCGTCTGGGTGTGCCCGACGGTCAAGCCGGCGCGCCCTGCCGGGCAGCCGGCGGACGAATAGTCCTCTTTCCTCAAGACAAGATCAAGGAGCGAAACATGGCGTTTTTGAAGAAGACACGCGTGTCGTTGGCATGCGTTTGGCTGATGGCCGTCCTGGCGTGCATGGCGGAGTCGGCCGTCGATTCCGTGTTCGGACAGGAGGCCCGGACCCATGCGCGCCACAGCGCCGTTTTGCAGGCCGCCCCCGAGCCCGCCGCCGAGCGTGGGAGCAGGCAACTCGCGCCTTCCCCGGAGAGCAGACCCGCTGAAAAGGCTCGCACGAAACTGTACCGTCTGGAATACGCCGACGGAAGGACGCTGCTGCACACGATCGACGAGGTCTTGTCCCAATGTCCGGGTAAGAGGACCCTCTCGTTCGACGATCGGACGAATACGATTGTCGCCTCGGCCACCGAGGCGGCACACACCGAGTTGGCTGCACTGATCGAACAGATGGACGTTCCCGTCGCTCGGCAGGACGAGCGGCAGACACGGGTCTTCCGCCTGGAGCACGCCGATCCCAATGACATCGCCAACCTGCTTTCCAACCTGCTCGACGACGGACCGGGCAGGGTGGCGGTCGACGAGCGGACGAAATCCGTGATCCTCTCCGCGCCGGCCGAGGCCATCGACGTCATGGAGGATCTGCTGCACGATCTGGACGCCTTGAAGCCGCCGGAGCCGGACGGACCCCAGCCGCCGCCGTCGACGGCTCAGGTGCGCATCGTGTGGCTGCTCGATGGAGAACACGGCGAGGACGCGCCGGCGCCACCGGAAGATCTCAACGAGGTCATCGGCGAGTTGTCCCGCGCCGGCGTCAAGGGGCTTCAGATGTTCGGTCAAATCGTCGTCAACACCGACCCCGGCAATCGCTTTCAGGTGAGCGGCTTCCCCGCGCTCGGCGGGATCACCTCCGCGTGGCAGATCAGCGGCACGCTCGACTACCAGCAAGGAACGCCCCAACTGAGCATCGAGTTGATGGCCCCCATGACCCATCAAGGGGCCAATCAGCGGATCATGGTCGAGACAGTCGTCTCCGCTCCGTACGGGCACTACGTCGTGCTGGGCGTCACGCCAACGGGTAACTTCAACTCGGTGTTCGTCGTCCAGGTGTCGGCCGGCAAGCAGTCGCCGGGACCCCAGCCGGCAACCGAGCCGGCGCACGTGTCGGCTCAAACGCCAAAGACGTCGCCGTAATGGGCGACCGATCAGCGGCGGGCTGCTACGCGTCCTCGAAGATCGGGGCTCGACGCACGTGGCCGAACGCGCGATAGAACGCGGGCACGAACAAGAGGTTCATCAGGGTCGACGACAAGAGCCCGCCCACGATGACCAGGGCCATGGGGTACTCGATTTCGTGGCCGGGTCGGTTGCCGGCCAGAATCAGCGGCAGCAGGGCCAGCGCCGCGGTAAGGGCCGTCATCAGGATCGGCGCCAGCCGTTCCTCGGCGCCCCGGATGGCCAGTTGGTCGCCGAATTCCATCCCTTCTTCCATTTCCAGATGGCGGAAGTGGCTGACCATCATGATGCCGTTGCGCACGGCAATGCCCACCACGGTGACGAAGCCGACCAGCGACCCCAGGGAGAAGCTGCCGCCGCCGATCCAAACGCCGAGAATGCCTCCGACGATCGCGAACAGGAAGCTCAGCAACACGAGCAGGACGTGTCGCCACGCGCGGAACTCGGAGTAGAGCAGCACGATGATGCCGGCGAACGCGATGGCCCCGACAAGGAACATCCGCCTCTTCGATTCGGTTTGCGCGGCGTATTCTCCAAGGAACTGGGGGTGGTAGCCCCGGTCGAACGGAAGCTGGTGGACACGGCTCTCGATGTCCCGGGCGACACTTCCCAGATCGCGGTCGCGCACGTTGCAGGTGACGTCGATGCGGCGCGACGTGCTCTCGCGTTTGATGGTGTTGGGTGCGGGCACGATGGCCACCTCGGCAACCTCGCCCAACGGGACATGCGCGCCGCTGGGCGTTTCGATGAGGCAGTCGCGCACGGCGGCCACGCTGCCGCGGACTTCGGGCACACCCCAGACGGCCACTTGGAACACCTTCTGCTGGCGGTAGACTTCTCCGACCGTTCGCCCCTTGATCAGCGTGGTCGCCGCCCGGCGGACGTCGCCCGCGCTCAGCCCGAACTGTTCGGCCGCCTCGGGCTTCAGATGCACGTCGAGTTGCGGCACGAGGACCTGCTGTTCGACTTTCAGGTCGCTGACCCCCGGCACGTCGGCAATCGCATCGCGGACGCGCTGGGCATGGCTTCGCAGCTTGTCCATGTCGTCGCCGTAGATACGGACCACGATGCTGGCGCTGGCGCCGGTGAGCACTTCCTTGATGCGTTCGCGCAGATACGTCAGCAGATCGCGGTAGAGGCCCGGATAGCCGTTGACGACCTCCTGAATCTCGGCCACTTTGCTCGGATAATCGACGTCGCGGTCGAGGCTGATCCAGAGCTCGGTGAAGTTGGGTCCGACCACTTCATCGGCGACCTCCGCGCGGCCGATGTGCGAGCCGAAATTGCGCACGCCGTCGACGGCCCGCAACTCCTTGCTGACCCGCACCGTGATGCGATCCATGGCGTCGATGGAGGTGCCGGGCTTCTCGACCCAGTGCATCAAGAAGTCGTATTCCTGGAAGCTCGGGAGGAACTCCTCTCCCAGGTAGGGAACGGTCGCCAGCGTGGCGGCCAGGAGCCCGATCAGCACCACCAGCAGCCCCAGCGGCCGGGAAATCAGCCCCGGCAGCACGGCCCGATACGGCTGCTTCAGCACCGCAACCAACGGAGACTCCCGGCGGCGGTCCGAGTGTTTGGGAAGCAGCAGCAGGCACATGGCGGGAGTGACCGTCAGTGCCACCACGAGCGAGGCGAAGATCGCCAGCACGTACGCCATCCCCAACGGCCGGAAGAACGAGCCGGACAAGCCCTCCAGAAAAAAGACCGGCATGATCACCAGCATCACGGTGAAACTGCCGTACACGACGGCGCTGCGGACCTCGATCGAGGCCTCCAGGATGACGCCAAACACGGAGCGCGGGCTGCCCGCCGCGCGGTTCAGCCGCAAGCGGCGGACAATGTTCTCCACGTCGATAATTGCATCGTCCACGACCTCGCCCAGCGCGATGATCAATCCGGCCAGCACCATGGTGTTCATGGTGACGCCCATTTGGTACAGGATGAGCGCCGCCGCGACCAGCGAGAGCGGGATCGCCGTGGTGCTGATCAGGGCCGTGCGCCAATCGAACAGGAACGCGGCCAGAATCGCAATCACCAGCACGCAGCCGATGATCATCGACGAGCCGAGGTTGTGCAAGGACATCTCGATGAACGTGGCCGGGCGGAAGATCGTCGAGTCGACCTGAACGTCCTTCAGCCCCGGCTTCATGCCTTCCAGGGCGGCCTCGACGTTGCGGGTCACGTCGAGCGTGTTGCCGGTGGGCTGCTTCTCCACGATCAGAAGCAGTCCGGGCACGTCGTTGATGATGGCGTTGCCGATGGGCGGCGGATGCCCCACCTTGACTTCCGCCACGTCGCCCAAGCGCAACGGCGCGCCGCCGCGAAACGCGACCACCGACCGCGCCAGGTCCTCGGCCGTGACAATGGTCGAAACGTGCCGGACGGAGAGCCGCTGATTGGGAGTATCGACAAACCCGCCGCCGGCCACCAGGGCCGCATCGCCGGCGGCACGTTCGATATCGGCCGTCGTGAGGTGGTGGGCGCGCAGCCGCTCGGGATCCACCAGCACCTGATACTGCCGGTCGCGCTGGCCCCAGATGGCCACGTTCGCCACGCCGGGAACGGCCATCAGCCGCGGGCGGATCGTCCATCGGGCAAGCTCCGTCATATCCATCTGCGAGAGCTTGGCGCGGCCCTGCTCGTCCAGGTCGGACCACATGCCGATCTTCAGCACGCGGCTGGTGGAAGACAACGGAGAGAGGATCACCGGCGGTTTGGCGACCGCGGGCAGACGCGCCGCCTCGACGGCCAACCGCTCCCCGACCAGTTGTCGCGACTGCATCAGGTCCGTGCCGTCCTGGAAGATCAGCACGATGGACGAGAGGCCCAGCACGGATTTGGAGCGAATCGTGCGGAGATTCGGCGTGCCGTTAAGCGAGTTTTCCAGCGGCACCGTCACCAGGGTCTCGACCTCTTCGGTGGAGAGGCCGGGCGCTTCCGTCTGGATCTCGACCAACGGCGGGGCAAACTCGGGAAAGACGTCCAAGGGGGCGTTTCGCAGGCTGCGATAGCCCATCACCAGCAGCGCAACACCCAACGCGAGCACGAGGAAAGGCTGGCGCAGGGATGTGGCAACGATCGCGCGTAACACTAGTGTCCGACTCCAAACTCTGTGCCGAACAGTTCTACGGCGCCGTCGGTCACGACCTTGGTCCCCGCCGGCGGGCCGGCGGCCAGAATCGCCGTCGCCGTGTCGACGTACCGCACCGCAACGCGGTGACGGGCGTAGACGTGCTGCTCAAGCTGCTGATAGACCCACGCGCCGCCGTCGATGTCGTAGAGGACCGCCCGAAACGGAACCACCAGGCTTTGTTCGTTGCCTTGCATGGGAAGCGTCACGGCAAGACGTTGGCCGGGATACAAGCGTCCGTCGGGGTTCGCCAGCTCGTAGAACAGATCGACGGTGGTGGCGACGGCGTTTGCCGAAGGCGGCGCGGAGACGTACTTCGCGGATCGCGGCGCGACGTCCGGTTGCTGACCGTACTCCGAAATCGAAGCCGGAGTCGCCATGTCGACCTCCCGCCAGTGTCCCACGTAGACCGGAACACGGACCCAGACCGGATCGGTCCTGACCACACTGAACAGAACGTCTCCGGCGGTGACGGTCTCTCCCGCCGCTGCTTCGACGCTTTGCAGAACTCCCGTAACCGGAGATTCGATCGAACGGGTGGCAAGCTCGCCAGCCTGCTCATCCAACTCGATGCCCGAGAGAAGGCGGTAGCGGGCCTCGGCGGTGGTTAGCGCCTCGCCGGCCAGCTTCCACTGCGCCTCGGCCTCGTCGACGCTGCGCTGGCTGCCCGCCTTGCTCTCCAGGAGTCGAACGGCCCGATCGTAGGCGATTTGGGCAGCTTCCACGGCGATCTTGGCCGACTCGACTTGCCGCTCGGCCTCGATCTGGGCCGTGGCCACGTCGGCCTTGGTCTGGGCGACGCGAACCCGTTCGGCGGGCGTCAACACGTCGCGCTCCGGCGTCAGCAGCGGCGTGAAGCTGAACATCGGCTGCCCGGCGGTTACCTCGGCGCCGGGCGCCGCGGGCGCCGCGTTCTCCGGTGCGGCAAGCGTCCCCGCAATCGGTGTGGAAACGATGATCGTTTGGCCCGGTGGGATCACCACCTCGCCGCCGACGGTACGTCTTCGCTGGACCTGGACGAACTGCGTCTCCGCGAGTTGAATGCCCAGTCGCTGTTCTGCCTTTGGCGTCAACTCGACGGTGTTGAGACTCTGTTCCTCGACATGGTGGGCGACCTTGGCCGGTTCGGCCTCGGCCGGCTTGTCGGCCTCGCGACGACCGCACCCGGATGTAGACGCCGCGACCAGCACAACGATCGCAACACAAGCTCGGTAATTCATGGCGTGTCTTCCCTGGCCCTCGCACTGGGGGTTGCTGGAGCCACCACAGTGCTCGGCTCAGCTTCCAGTATACCGGACAGCCGCCGCCCCACGCTACGTTCCAGTTCCGCCGTGGCGCGGCGGACCTGGGCCGCGGCGTCCAGCTCCCGTCCGCGTGCCGACAGGACCTGTCTGGTCGTTTCCAGCACCAGCAGCAGCGAGACGCCGTCTTCTTCCAGGGCTTGCCGGGTGCTGGTCTCGGCGGCCCGTGCCTGCGGGACCACCTGCTCGCGCCAGATCGCCAGGTCCTGCCGCGCCCGCAATAGTCGGATGTGCGCCTGCCGCACTTCCATGACCGCCGTGTCGCGAAGCTTGACGTATTGCCGCCGCAGACGCTCGGCGTCGGCCCGTGCCAGCTCGATGGCTCCCTGGTTCTGGTGGAAGATCGGCACGGCGAGCTGCAAACCGGGCCCCGCTTCAAAACCCTTCGATCCGTGGCCGTTGATGTCCGGCACCGTGCCCGTCACTTTCCAGATATCGCGTGCAGCCAAATCGGCCCGCCGGTTCGCCGCGTCGACCGCCCACTGTACCGCCCGCAGATCCGGCCGGCAGGAAACGGCCTCTTGCACAAGGCCTTCCACGTCGAGATCGATCGCGACCGGTTCCGGCGTCTCGCTGGGGTGGAAAGAGAAGCCGGTCAGCCCGATCCCCAGTGCGTAGCGGAGTTGCTCGCGTGCCAGCTCCGCGTTGCCGACGGCCTGAACCGCTTCGCCCTTGGCGAACAAGGCGTCCGATCGCACGGCGGAGACGTCCAGCTCGGCAACCGCTCCGGCCGCCAATCGCGCTTCGGCGATGCGTGCGATCTCGCTCCGCAGGCTCAAGCCCTGTTGGGCGAGATCCGCCCGCTGCAAGGCGAGCTGCCAATCGATATAGGCTACGCGTACGTCCCGCATCGTGTTCAAGCCGTCTTGGGTCAGACGCTGGGCAACACGCTTGGATTCCAATTGCGCCGCCGCGACCCGCAACGGTCGCAGCCAGAGCACGTCCAGGGGGAGGTTCAGCGTGAACTCCCATTGCTTGGGGCCGAGGGGAAACAGGGTGGAAATCTGCGGGTTCTGCAATTGCGCGGCCTGGATCACGTCGGCGCGGGTGATTTCCAGGTCGGCCAGCAACTCCTGATAGGCCGGGTTGTTCCAGAGCCCGATGGCCACGGCTTCCTCTTCCGAAAGACCGTCTTCCCAATTGACGAGCCCCGGAATCACGACGTCACACAACGGCGTTTTTGGTCCGAGCTGGTACCCCGTTCGGGCTGCCAGTTTCCCTCCAACGCAGTCTCGTCCCTGGTATGTCGGAGAAGCACACCCCGAGGCAAGAGCCAGCGATGCGGTGCAAACCACTGCGAACAAACGAGTTGTGATGTACTTATAGGGGTGCATGTCAAAGGCTGGCGGATATTCTGAGCAGACCGGTCGCTACCATTGTGTCGGTTCTGCGGGCTGTCCGTTTGTAACGGTCCGCCAAACATCCGGCCTGTAGCGATTGTGCCGGTCATGCGGGGGTGAGGGCCGCATCGGGCCCACCAGGTTGCCGAGGAAGAAGACGTTGGGCTCGGCCAGGCCCGAGATTTTCCAAAAAACGCAAATCCGGCCCAAAGGGCCCTTGACCGATCGGAACTACCGTGGTAGTATTACCGCAGTAGTCAAGCCGTTTGGCAAGGAGCGACCGGACCGATGGCACGCCAAGCAACGTATCGATTGGGCGACTTGCAGTTGAGGATCATGAGGGTCCTTTGGGACTCGGCTCCCGCGAGTGTGGCCGACGTGCAACGCCAACTCGGCGGTGATAAGCTGGCCTATACGACCGTGGCGACGATGCTGCGGAAGATGGAGGATCGCGGACTGTTGCGGCATTGCGAGCAGGGCCGCAGGTTCCTCTACGAGCCGGCCGTCAGCGCCGAAGACGTCACCCGCAGCATGGCCGACGATTTGGTCGACCGGCTGTTCGAGGGGAGTCTGTCCGCCACCGTGACCCACTTGCTGGAGAACCGGGAGGTCAGCTGCCAGGAGTTGGCGCGGCTGGAACGGTTGATTCAACAGCGAAAACAAGGGCCGTAGCCCGGCCAAGGCGGTGCATCATGCAGGGCGATCTGGCAAGCGGAGCCGGCGTTTGGCCGGAAGCGGTTCTGGTGCTGGCCGTGGGCACGGCGGTGATCGCAGGGTTGGCGGCGATCGGCTCGCACTGGGTGGCCTCGGCGGCCTGGCGGCGAACGGTGTGGCAGATCGCCACGCTGGGGCTGCTGGCGATGACGGTGATCGAGCTGACCGGCACCGGGCCGGCACTGGTTTGCCTGGGGCGATGCGGAATGGTGCAAACGCCCTGCCCACGCAGCGACGCGCGGACCAAGGTGAATCCCGTGCGAACCGTGATCTCGCCCGACGAACCGGCCGAGCTTGAGGCAACCGATCGCCGCGGCGGCCTGACGAGTTGGCCGACGGGAAGCGAGGCAGCGGGCCAAGAGGATGCCTTCTTGGGGCCTCGGTCCGCTGCATTGAGTTCTCTCCCGTCTCCGCTTCGCCCATCGCTCCGTCTGCCGGAAGGGCCCCTTCTCGAAGAGCCGGCTTTCGCGGATGGGCAGAGTATCGCCGACGGTGACGCGTTCTGGGCCATGCCCGCGGACTTCGAATCTCGCGCGGCGGCCGGTCGTTCGACTCGCTGGGAAGAGTGCGAGTTGTCCGAGGCGTCGCCCGAGATGGCGCCCGAGACGGCTGCCCGGGCCATGACACGGCAGCCCGTTTCCGATCAGCCGGTCGTCGCCGTGGCGGAAAGCCCGAGTTGCCGGAGATCGGCCCTTGCGGCAGGCGCATCGCGCGGCGCCGCATGGCTGGGGCTGCTGTGGCTGCTGGGCACCTCGGCGATTGTCATTCGGGGCGCGGCAGCGCGGGCCGTGCTTTGGGGATTTCGACGGCGCCACGTGGTGGTTGGCGACGAGGTCCTCTGCCGGCAGGTGTCCACGTTGGCCCGATCCCTGGGCCTGCGACGGCGGGTGAGCCTGTTGGAGTCGAGCACCTTGAGGGCACCGGTGGCGTTTGGGGTGCTGCGTCCCACGGTGGTCTTGCCGCGGGGGTTTGCCGCGACTTTCGACGGGCGGCAGCAGGAGGCCATGCTGGCCCACGAGCTGGCCCACCTGGCTGCCGGCGATCCGGCCTGGCACCTGCTGGCCGATCTGGTGTGCGGCGTGCTGTGGTGGCATCCGCTGGCATGGTGGTCGGGGCGGCAGTTGCGCACCGCCGGCGAGGCGGCGGCCGACGAAGCCAGCCTGTTGGTGCCCGGCGGACCCGACGCGCTGGCCGATTGCCTGGTGGCGCTGGGCCGGGAGCTGACCGCCCCGCGGCAACTGGGCTGGCTGTCGGTGGAGGGGCCGCCGTTCCGATCGAGCTTGGGACGCCGCGTGCAGCGGTTGCTGAGCCTTCCCAGTCGCTCCTGGCGTGCCCCGTGCCAGAGACGTCTGGCGGCGGCGAGAACGGTGATTCCGGTGGTTTTGGTGATTGTGACAGTCTCTTGCACCGCCTGGGTTCGACCCCAGGCCAACCTTTCAGAAGGAGAAACGACGATGAGCCTGTTGACTTCATCGTGGCGTCGTTCGCTGGCGGCTGGTGTGCTGGCGGCACTGTTGACCACGGTTTCCGGCGACGCCGCGGCCGACGATACGCCGACGGGCGAGCCCGCCCGAGCGATTGCCGGCGACCAACTCGACGACGCGGGACTCCAACTCGCCATGCTCGCCGAGGACGAGCAGAAGCGGGAAGAAGGCGAAGCCCGCGAGCGAGCAGAACGCGAGGGGGACAAGGATCGCCCCGAAGCCGATCGCGGCGAGCGAGATCGCCCCAGAGAGGGCGAAGGTGACCGGCCCAAAGAACGCGAAGGTGACCAGCCCAAAGAACGCGAAGGTGACCGGCCCAAAGAACGCGAAGGTGACCAGCCCAGAGAGCGCGAAGGCGACCGGCCCAGAGACGCCGAACGCGAGCGCGGCGAGAAGGCAAGGGTGATCGCGGAGCTTCAGCAAGAAATGCGCGGGTTGGCCGAGAAGGCCGAGGCCATCAAGCGCGAGATCGGCGACCGCGGTCCGGACCGGGACGACCAGGCCCGTCGGCTTCACGCCCAACTGCGCGAGATCCAAGAGCGGATGGCCCAGGTGGCGCGCGAGATGGGCGAAGGCCAGCGGCCGCGGCCCAAGATGGCCGAGCGGCGTCGGGCCGAGGCAGCGGCCATGATCGACAGACTAAAGGCAAGACACCACGAGATCGAGATGGAGGCCAACGCAATTCGGGAGAGAATGCAGGGTCTGCGCGACGGGCAGGACGAGGCAGCGCGCGATCTAGAACAGGCGATGCAGCGGATGCGCAAAGAGGCCGAGCGCGTGGAGCAGGAGATCCATCGCCTTCAGGGGGCCATGGTGGGGCGTCCCGAACGCGAGGGGCCGCCGCCGGCAGAGCGCGAGCAATTGCGGCGACATATCGAGGAGCTGAAACGCGAGATCGGTCGCCTCAGCGAGGCGGGCCGCCACGATGAGGCCGAGCGGCTGAAGCTCGAAGGCCGCGAGATCATGAAGCGGCTCGAAGGACGGCCCGAGCCGGAACCGCCCGAAGATATCGAGCGGCGCATGCACCACCTCCGCGTGGCGATCGAGAACCTGCACGCGGCCGGATTGCACGAAGCGGCCGAGCGGCTCGAACAGGATGCGGCGAGGAGACTCGAGGAGCTGCGCCGGCAGGGGCGCGAGATTCCCGAACCGCCGCCGGCCGAGAGAATGATCGACGAGATGCGCGGCCAGATGGACGAGATGCGCCGGCAAATGGACGAGATGCGCCAGTTGATGAAAGAGCTGCTCGAACGGGAGCGCCAACGCGAACGATAGCCAGGGCGTTCTCTCCGGGCCGGGAGGCCTTTGACCAGGAAACTGGCATGATACCCACAGGGCCGGACAGCCGCAGCACCAGCGGTTGTCCGGCCCTTTCTTGAATGGGTCTGCACGTTTCTTGGCCCGCCGAAGACCTAGCCCGCCGAAAACCTGGCCCGCCGAAGACCTGGCCCGCCGAAGACCTGGCCCGCCGAAGACCTGGCCCGCCGAAGCCCGGCCCCACGCGAGTGGGTCCCTTGACCTGGATCGCCGCGGCACGATAATGGAGAAACCACTCGTTTGGGTCGACAAGTCGCGTAGACTCTCCTGTTGGCAACCGGACTCTCCCGCTGCAACACGTCGGGCACGACTCCATGGCGCTGATCACGTTAAGGGTACTGGATGGAGCCGACCGGGGGCGGGTGTTCGAGGACGTGCCCACGCCGCTGACCGTGGGGCGCGAAGAGGGCAATCCGGTCCAACTCAACGACGAGCGAATCAGCCGGTTCCACCTGAAGATCCAGGAGGACCAGGACAAGGTCGTGCTGACCGACCTGGAGAGCACCAACGGGACCAAGGTCAACGGCGAGAACGTGCAGATCTGGAGGCTGCGGCCGGGCGACGTGATCACCGTGGGGCGGACCGTGCTGCTGTTCGGCTCGCGGGACGACATCGCCCGACGGTTGGCCGGCTTGCGAGGCGCCGACCTGTCGCAAGGGGTCACGCTCGACGCCGAAGAGGTGGAGCAGGGCTCGGATTCCGTCTCGCTGGAGTTCGAGTTGAATTGGTCGGAAGATCCGGACGCCCAGGCCACGCTCCACACGCTGATTCCCCCGGAGCTGCCTTCCCGTCTTGGCCCGGGCCAGACCGCGCAGCTCGCCGAATTGCTGCAATACCTCCACTTGCGATTGCGCGGGCTGATTGAGTCGGTCGAAGCCAAAGGCAAATCAGACCGGGTGACCGTCGAGCAGCGCCAGTGGCAGAATCTGATCGATCTGCAGGATCGCGTGGCCGGGTATCTGCGTGCGATCGGCGAACCGCTGGACTGACGGCTCGCGCGCCGCCTTTTGCCGTGCGGCAACGCCCCACACGTCGCTACACGGGCCGTAAGCCGCGGGCGGCATCCATGCCCCGCCGCTATGGGGCTCCTACAACCGACGGTCCCGTGATGGTAGAATGCCCGATCGTCGCTCGTCGTCGCCGAGACGAGGAAGTCTACGAATCGAGAATATGCGCACGGAGGACCTCGATGAGCACGCCCCCCTTTGTCCACCTGCACTGCCATAGCCACTACAGTCTGCTCGACGGCGCGGGGTCGATCGGCGGTCTGCTCGAGCGGGCCAAGGCCCTGCGGATGAACGCCTTGGCGTTGACCGACCATGGCAACTTGCACGGGGCGCTGCCGTTTTATCGGAAGGCCAAGGACTTGGGTCTGAATCCGATCCTCGGGTTCGAGGCGTACATTGCCCCCGGCAGCCGCTTCCACAAGGAGGCCAGCGGCACGAAGGACGCCAGCTACCATCTCACGCTGCTGGCTCGCGACCGCGTGGGGTTTCGCAACCTCCTGAAGCTTTCGTCGGCCGCTTTTCTGGAAGGGTTCTATTTCAAGCCGCGGATCGACAAGCAGTTGCTCGAGGCCCACCACGAGGGGTTGATCTGCCTCAGCGGCTGTGTTTCCAGCGAGCTGAACCGTGCGGTGTTGGCCGGCGGGGAGACCGGCATTGACCAGGCCATGGAAGTGGCAGCGTGGTTTCAAGGGCTGTTCGGCGACCGCTACTTCATCGAGATTCAGAACAATCACCTCGAAGTGCAGCGGGTGGCCATGGAGGGGGCCGTGGAAGTGGCCCGGCGGATGGGCCTGCCCCTGGTCGCCACCAGCGACGTTCACTACATCGACCGCGAGGATCACGAGGCCCAGGACATCCTGCTGTGCGTGAACACCGGCAAGTTCCGCACCGACAGTAACCGCATGAAGATGGAGACCCACGAGTTTTATCTTCGCAGCCCGGAAGAGATGTACGCGGCGTTTCCCGGGCACGAGGAAGCGGTGAAGCGATCGCAGGAGATCGCCGACACGGTGGATATCGAGTTGGAGCTGGGCCACCGCCATTTTCCGGTCTTCACGCCGCCGGAGGAAAAGGCCTCGGAGGATTACCTCCGCGAGCTGTGCCTGGAGGGCCTCAAGCAGCGCTACGCGGCGAACCCGAACCGGTGCGTGGACGGCCGGCTTTCGCAAGAGGTTCTCGACCGGCTGGACCGCGAGTTGGGCGTGATCAACAAGCTGGGGTTTCCCAACTACTTTCTGATCGTCTGGGATTTTGTTCACTTCGCCCGATCGCGGGGGATCGAAGCCACGGCCCGCGGTTCCGGCGTGGGCTCGCTGGTCTGCTACGCGCTGCACCTGAGCCATGTCTGCCCGCTGGAATATGACCTGCTGTTCGAGCGGTTTCTCGACGAGAACCGGCTGGAAGCCCCCGATATCGACATCGACTTCGACCAGCAGCGGCGCAACGAGGTGATCCAATACGTCAAGGACAAGTACGGCGTGCAGAACGTGGCGCAAATCGGCACCTTCGGCACGCTGGCTGCCCGAGCCGCCATCCGCGACGTAGGCCGCGCGCTGGGGCTGCCGATTCCGCGGGTAGACGCCGTGGTGGCCAAGGTGCCCGAGGAGTTGGGAATCACGCTCAAGAAGGCGCTGGAGAAGAGCGAGGACCTGAAGAAAGCCCACGAGACCGACGGCGAGGTGCGGGAGTTGCTCGATCTGGCCATGCAGATCGAGGGGCTGGCCCGCAACGTGGGCACGCACGCCGCCGCCGTGGTGATCGCCGACCGCCCGCTGACCGACTACGTTCCCCTGCAGCACATCCAGGGCAAGGAGGAGATCATCACGCAATGGGCGATGGCCGACGTGGAGGCGGCCGGGCTGTTGAAGATGGACTTCCTGGGTCTGAGGAACTTGACCATCCTGTCGAAGGTTGTCGGGCTGATCGAGCAGACCACGGGCGAGAGGGTCGACCTTTACGCGTTCCCCTTGGACGATCAGGAGACGTTCGACGTCTTCTGCCGCGGCGAGACGAAGGGCATTTTTCAGTTCGAGAGCGGCGGGATCCGCGACCTTCTGCAACGGATGAAGCCCGACCACTTCCGCGACATCATCGCCACCAACGCCTTGTACCGTCCCGGGCCGCTGGAAGGCGGCATGGTCGACGACTACATCCAGGTGAAGCACGGCCGGAAGCAGGCCGAGTATCCGCACCCCGTGATGGAAGCGATCCTCCAAGAGACACACGGGGTGATGGTTTTCCAGGAACAGGTGATGCGGATTCTCAACCGGCTTGGCGGCATCGAACTGGCCAGCGCCTACACCTGCATCAAGGCGATCAGCAAGAAGAAGCTGCCGATCATCGCCAGGTTCCGCGAGGAGTTCGTCCGGAACGCGCACGAGAAGGGCCTGACGAAGAAGAAGGCCGAGGAGCTGTTCGGAATGATCGAGAAGTTCGCCGGCTACGGGTTCAACAAGAGCCATTCGACGGCCTACGCCCTGATCGCCTACATGACCGCGTACCTGAAGGCCCACTACCCGGTCGAATTCATGGCCGCGTTGCTCTCCAGCGACATCCCGGGCCGCAACTTCAAGAAGAAGGACTCGCTGGTCGAGCACCTGGAAGACTGCCAGCGGATGGGCATCGAGGTGGTGGCCCCGGACGTGAGCTGCTCGGCGGCCGAGTTCGCCGTGGCTGACGGGAAGGTCTACTTCGCCCTCTCGGCGATCAAGGGATGCGGCGGGGCGGCGGCCTTGGCGATCGCCCAGGAGCGCAGCCGTGGCGGGCCGTACCTCAGCCTCTTCGACTTCTGCGAGCGTCTCGATCCCGGCACCGTCAATCGCGCGGCCATCGAGACGCTGGTCAAGGCCGGCGCGTTCGACTCGTTGGGCGCCCGGCGGTCGCAACTGTTCGCCGCGGTCGATCGGGCCCTGCAGTCGGGGGCCGCCGCCGCGGCCGATCGCCGCAGCGGCCAGATGGGCCTGTTCGGCGACGACGATCGCGACGAACAGGAAGACTCCGGCACGGCCAATCTGCCCGACGTGCCCGATTGGCCGCAGCGCGACCAACTGGCCAAGGAGAAGGAAGTGCTGGGGTTCTATCTTTCCAGCCACCCGCTGGCCGAGCACGCAAAAACGCTGGCGACGTACTGCTCACACACGACGACCGAGGCGGCCCGACTCGGCCACCGCACGGAGGTCATGCTCGGCGGCATGCTGGCGGCGATCAAACATTCCCACACGAAGAACCCGAAACCCGGCAGCCCCAGCCGCTATGCCATGTTCGACCTGGAAGACATGACGGGGCTGATCCGGTGCATCTTGTGGCCCGATCAGTTCGTCACCTACGGCGAGAGGGTGCAGCCGGACGCCATCGTGGTCGTCCGCGGCGCGATCGACAAGCGGCCCGGAAGCGAGGAAGCCAACCTGATCGTCAACGAAATCGTCCCCCTGGAGGAGTTGGCCTCTCGCTACACGCGCGGGATCAGGATCCGCGTCGTCGAGGACGGCCACGGGCAGCGTGCACTGGAGCAATTGCACGAGATCCTCCGCGGCTATCCGGGCTCGTGCGAACTGCAATTGGTGATCTGCCTCAGCGACGGCCGCCGCGTTCCCTGCCGCTGCGACCAGTTCCGCGTGGCGGTCGGCGGGGAGATGCGCTCGCGAGTGGACGATCTTCTGGGACCGGGCAACTTCCAACTGGTGACCGCGACGCCGACGGCCGCCGGGGGCGGCAGGGCCAATGGCAGATCGCGGGCCCGATGAGCCCGCTACGTGGTCGCGCCACCGGTTTCCGGGAAGACGTCGGTCTGCGGCGCCGGGCCGCGGCTGTCCGGCGACGTGTCGGTCTCGGGCGCGCCACCGGCCGGCAATCTCGGCAGGGGCTCATTGGGGTCCAGTTGCGGCGCCTGGTCGGCGGCGTCGGTGGTGGTGTCTTTTTCGCCGCGCGCGGCGGGCGTCGGCCCTTGCGACTCGGCAGTGGCGGCCGCGACCGGCTCGCCCGTGCAATCCAGCGGCACCCGGCAACAGACCACCCGCGGCACGCAGTAGGTGTACTTCACCGGGATCCGCTTCTCGACACATCGCGGCACGCGGACCGTCTCCTGGACCGCCACCATGCGGCAGACCCGGTAGGGAATCTTCTCGACCCGGTCCTCATGAACCATCCGGCAGGTCCTCACGGGCACCTGGCGGACGCGTTCCTCGTTGACCCAGCGGCAAACCTGGATGGGCACTTTGCGCTCGACGCGCTCGACAACCGGCCGGCAAACCGTATAGGGCACCTTGCGGACCTGCTCCTGGCGAACCATGCGGCAAACCTGGTACGGGACGGTGCGGACGACTTGTTCCCGCTCATACCGGCAGACCTGCACGGGGACCTGTTGCGAAACGACCTTCGGGCAGTACGCGGTCTGCTGGACCTGTTGAGGAATCAGGTTCGCCTGCCAAACGCGCTGCACCTCGTAGCGGCCCCGCGGAATCTGGACCCAGTACAGGCCCGCCCGCTGATAGACGGTCTGGCCGGTGGCCGGATCGACCGCGCAGTTGGCCGGCATCCACCGCAGCCGGGTGGCGGGCAGACCGGGCTTGAACACCGTTTGCTCGACGAAACAGCCCTGGTCCACGTAGGTGGTTTGTGTCGTGGTCACCGGCTCCATCACCGTACGGTATTCGGTCCGGTAGACCGTCTCGACGACCGGCTTGCAGACCGTGTAGCACTCGCGGCGCTCGCGGGTTTCCCAGACCGGCTTGCAGACCGTGTAACGCTCTTCCCGCTCGCAGGTTTCCTGCACGTAGCGAACCCGATCGTAGCTGCAATCCCGCGTCTGCGTTTCGTATACCGGCCGGCAGACCGTGTAACGCTCTTCCCGCATCGTGGTTTCGACCATGGGCCGGGCCACCGTATAGCGGCACTCGCGGACTCCGGTTTCCCAGACGGGGCGATAGCGGGTTACCTGCTGCTGCTCGCAAACCGTTTCGTACTCGATCCGATAGGCGGTTACTTCGCGCTGGTCGTATACGGTCTGGTACACCAGCCGATACGCCTGGCCGTTGTCACACGTCAGGCACGCCGACGGAGGACAACAGACTTGAGCCCGGGCCCCGGCAGTCCACATTGCCAGGACCGACAGCGTTACCAGAAGACGGATGGACAATCTCATCATGATCTCACCTCGCCGGCCGTCGCGGCCGAAAGCGATCTCCTTGTTCTGCCCGCGGTTGGCAATGCCTATTGAATCTTACTACGTACGTGGAACCCCTCCGCCGCCTTGTCGGTGGCGAAAAGCCCCTTCCAATGAGTCTGCCAGACAATGGCGTTTACGGCAAATGGTCGCAAGGCAGGCCGGCAAGGAGTCGAGCCGTTAATTGCGACGCGGCAATGTGTTAGGACTTCCAAGATTTTTCAAGTTTCGCCGAGAACGTGCCGAGTACCCATTTTCGCAGAGCGACCGAACCCCTTAAACGGCAACTACTTAGAGGGCAACCTTGCCCAACCGCTACAGCCGTTCCAGAGGATTCGTGTAAACTGGAAGCGACACTTTCGCACCGCCGTGAGGCCGCAGCCTCTCGATCCCCGGAGTACGCACATGACTGTATGGAACTGGCGTTGGTTGCTGGCGTGTCTGGTGGTGGTGTTTTGGCTCCAGGCAGGCCGCGCCGCCGAAACGACCTTGCCGAGCGGTTCGGCTCCGCTTCCCGTGGCTTTGCCGTACTTTCCCGATGCGATGCACGCGCTCGTCTGGCGTAATTGGCATGCCGTCCCGCCGGAGCGAATCGCCGCCGTACTGGGTACGTCGGTCGAGAACGTCGCCGCCGTGGCCGAATCGATGGGACTGCCGCCGGCGATTCCCATCCCGCCGGAGCAGAGAACCCGCGGCTACATCACGGTGCTTCGGCGAAACTGGCACCTGTTGCCTTACGATCAACTCTTGACATTGCTGGACATGTCGTCCGAGGAGCTGGCGTATTCGCTCCGCGAAGACGACTTCCTGTGGGTCAAGCTGGGGGGACTGAAACCTCGGTGCGCGCCGGTGCGGTACGAGCCGCCCGGCGCCGAGGCGCGTCGCCGCGCATCGGAGATCCGCGCAGTGGTTCGGAGCGAGTTTGGCGAGCAGATGGCTCGCCAGGCCGAGCCGCGGTTCGAGTTCGTCCGTCGGCTGAGCCGGCCACGGCCGGGCGGGGTGCGGCGAGACAGGCCGGCGAAATCGCTGTTCGCACTGCGCTACGTCTATTCCTATTTCGCGTTGTTCGGCGATCCGCTGATGCGTCCCGAGCTGGATCCGTATCCCGACGGCCTGCTACAGCGTCTGGCGGAGGTGGGTGTGGACGGCGTATGGCTGCACGTGGTCTTGCGCAACCTGGCGCCGGGCAGTCCGGCGTTTCCCGAGTTCGGCGCCGATCACGAGATCCGCCTGGCCAATCTCCGCCAGCTCGTCGAGCGGGCCAAGCGATACCGCATCGGCGTTTATCTCTACCTGAACGAGCCGCGGGCCATGCCGGCGGCGTTCTTCGACGGCCGGCCGGAAATGGCCGGTGTGCCCGAGGGCGATCACGTGGCCATGTGCACGTCGCACCCGGCGGTGCGGGCGTGGATCGGCGACGCGCTGACTCACGTGTTTACCGAGGTGCCCGACCTGGCCGGTGTGTTCACGATTACGGCTTCGGAGAACCTGACCAACTGTGCCTCGCACGGCCGATGGCAACAGTGCCCACACTGCCGCGACCGCAGCGACGCGGAGATCATTGCCGAGGTCAACGCGGTGATCGAGGCGGGCGTCCATCGCGGAAATCCCCAGGCGAAGGTGATCGCCTGGGACTGGGGTTGGCGCGGGCACGGCGACGCGCGGGAGATCATCGCGCGGCTGCCGAAGCAGGTGTGGCTGATGTCGGTGAGCGAATGGTCGTTGCCGTTGCGGCGAGGCGGGGTGGCGACTACGGTCGGAGAGTATTCGATTTCGGCCGTGGGGCCGGGGCCCCGCGCCACGCGCCATTGGAGCCTGGCCCGGCAGGCGGGCCTGAAGACGGCGGCCAAGGTGCAACTGAACAACACCTGGGAGCTTTCGGCCGTACCGTATCTGCCGGTGATGGACCTGGTGGCCGAGCATTGCCACAATCTGGCGTCGGCCGGGGTGGACGGAATGATGCTCAGTTGGAGCTTGGGAGGCTATCCCTCGCCGAATCTGGAGATTGCCCACCGCTTCAGTCAGACGCCTACGCCGGGCATCGACGAAGTGCTCGATGCGGTGGCACGGGAGCGTTTCGGCCCCGAGGGTGCCTCGCACGCGCGACGTGCCTGGACGGCCATGAGCGATGCCTTCCGCCAGTACCCGTACGGCGGCGGCGTGCTCTATCGTTGTCCGGTGCAGCTCGGGCCGTCGAATCTGCTGCATCGCAGGCCCACGGGCTACGCTTCCACGATGGTCGGCCTCCCCTACGACGACCTGGACGGCTGGCGAGGGCCGTATCCGGCCGAGGTCTTTGCCGGGCAGTTCGAGAAGGTGGCCGCCGGCTGGCAAGGCGGCATCGAGGAGCTTCGGGCGGCGGTAAAGAAGACGCCTCCCGAGTTGCGCGAGGCCGCCGAAGGCGAGTTGCGAGTGGCCCGGGCGGCCCGGCTGCACTTTCGCAGCGTCGCCAACCAGGCGCGGTTCGTGTTGCACCGCAACGCCCTGGCGGCCGGCGACCGGACCATGGCGACGCCCGAACGCCGCCGGCACATGGAGGCATTGCGACGCGTCGTCGAGGACGAGGTAGCGTTGGCCCGCGAGTTGTTCACGCTCACGCGGCAGGACTCGCGGATCGGCTTCGAGGCTTCGAACCAATACTACTATCTGCCGCTGGATCTGGTCGAGAAGGTGGTCAACTGCCGATGGGTCCTGGACAGCTACGCGGCGGCCGAAGAATAATGGGGCCTATGCGATACCTGGACCTGACACTTCCCACCGCGGCCGAGAACCTGGCATTGGACGAGGCGCTGCTGGAAGAGGCCGAAGCGGCCGGGCAGCCGACCGAAACGCTTCGCGTCTGGGAGCCGCCCGCGCCGGTCGTCGTCGTGGGCAGGTCGTCGAGGATCGAGGGCGAGATCCATCGCGACGCCTGCCGGGCGCTGGACGTCGAAGTGCTGCGACGGATCAGCGGCGGGGCGTCCATCGTCGCGGGGCCGGGGTGCCTGATGTACGCGCTGGTGCTCAGCTACCGATTGCGACCGGCCTTGCGGGCGAGCGACGACGCCCATCGGTTCGTGCTGGGCCGACTGGCCGCCGCGCTGGAGCCGCACGTGCCGGGCGTGCGGTGCCGGGGAACCAGTGATCTTGCGCTCGACCGGTTGAAGTTCTCCGGCAACAGCGTCCGTTGCCGCCGCGACCATCTGCTCTATCACGGCACGCTGCTGTACGACTTCCCGCTGGAGTTGATCGACCGCTGTCTGGCGATGCCGCCGCGCCAACCGCCATACCGCGAAGGCCGCAAGCACGCGGATTTCGTGGCCAACCTGCCGCTGACGTCGGAGACGATCCGCCGGGCGCTGGTGGCGGCCTGGCAGGCCGTCGAGCCGCTGGCCGATTGGCCCCGGGAGCTTATGGCCCGGCTGGTTGCGCGGAAGTATGGCCGGCCGGAGTGGAACGAGGGGCAACCGTGCCCGGCGGCGCGCACTACTCGAAGGTCAGCTGGTACGTCTGCCCCGCCTTGACCTCCAGCAAGACGCATCCCGTTTCTACCGTTTCGTGCTCGACGCGCTGGCTGGCCGTGCGGATTTCGCTGATCCGTTGGCCTTGGGGGGCCCGAATTCGGTGCTTCCCGTCGAGATGGGCCTTCATCTCGACCGAGGTCGCCCGCCCGTTTTGCCATCGCAGGTCAAGCTCGATCCCGCCGCGGGCGCGCAGCCCGCGAACCTGGCCGGTCGGCCAGGCCGTCGGCAGTGCCGGCAGCAGGCGGATCCGGCCCGCCTGGCTTTGCAGCAGCATCTCGGCGATGCCCGCGGCGCCGCCGAAATTGCCGTCGATCTGGAACGGCGGGTGGGCGTCGAACATATTGGGATAGGTGCCGGTTGCGATCAGGCTGCTGAGCATCATATTGGCGTGGTCGCCGTCCAGCAGCCGGGCCCAAAGGTTGATCTTCCAGGCCTTGCTCCAGCCGGTGCCGCCGTCGCCGCGTTGCCTCAGCGAGACCTTCACGGCCTCGAACAGGTCGGGCGTCTCGGGCGTGATCTCGCCGCCGGGCTGGAGTCCCCAAAGGTGCGACACGTGGCGGTGGTGGTTGTTCGGGTCGTCTTTGTCTTCGAGCCACTCTTGCAGTTGACCGTGCCGGCCGATCTGGTTCGGCGCGATCCTGGCCCGCATCTCGGTCAACTGCCGCCGCAAGTCCTCGTCGACGCCGAGCGCCTCGCCGGCGGCGATCACGTTGGCAAACAGCTCGCGGATGATCTGACGGTCCATGGTCGGTCCCATCACCAGCCCACCCTGCTCCGGCGAGTTGGACGGCCCGGAGATGAGCCATCGCTGCCGGCTGCGCGGGTCCTCGACCAGGGTGTCGACGAAGAACAGGGCGGCCTGCTTCATGATCGGATAGGCCCGCTCGGCCAGGAACTTCTTGTCGCCGCCAAACTGGTAGTGCCACCAGAGGTGCTGGCAGAGCCAGGCCCCACCGGTCGGCCAGATGCCGTGATTGCTGGCGTTGATGGGGGCGGCTCCGCGCCAAAGGTCGAAGTTGTGGTGCGCGACCCAGCCCCGGGCGTTGTAGTGGGTTTTGGCCACGCGGGCGCCCGAGACGGCCAACTCCTCCAGCGCGTCGAACAGCGGCAGGTGGCATTCGGCCAGGTTGCACGGCTCGGCCGGCCAGTAGTTCATCTCCGTGTTGATGTTGATGGTGTATTTGCTCTCCCAGGGCGGCCGCGTGCTCTCGTTCCAGAGGCCCTGCAGATTGGCCGGCTGCGAGCCGGGTCGCGAACAGGCGATCAGCAAGTAGCGGCCGAACTGGAAGTAGACGGCCGCGAGCTGCGGGTCGTCGCCCTCGCCGAAGGCCTTGATCCGCTTGTCGGTCGGCCGGTCGACTTTGGCGGTCGTCCCCAGATCCAGTTCGACCCGGCGAAAAAGCCCTTGGTGATCGGCCACGTGGGCCGCGCGGATCTGCGGATAGCTCTTTCCGGCCACCGCCTTCAACGCGTCCACGCATCGCCGGGCCGGATCGCCGCCGATGTCCTCGAAATCGACGTAGTTGGTGGCCGCCGCCAGCACCAGGGTGGCCGAGTCGGCCTCGCGGACCTCGATCCCTTCGCCGGTTACCTCGTAGCCGCCGCCCTCGGTGGCGACCTGCAAATGGGCCTCGACGCGGAGCGGGTTCTCGATCGTCTTGTCGAAACCTCTTTCCCTTGCGCGAACGCGCCCTCGCAAGGCCAGTTGCCGCGGGCCGGCTGCCACCAGCGACGCGGACTGGTGGGGCGTTTCCAGGGTGGCCGTGAAGCTGACCTTGCCCGGCTGGTCGGCCGAGACGTGCATCACGATGGCGTCGTCCGGATAGCTGGCCAGGATCTCGCGGGTGAAGGTCACGTCACCGACTTTGTAGCTTACGGCAGCCACGGCCCGATCGATGTTCAGCTCGCGCCGATAGGCGGTCGCCGCCTGGTGGCCGGGAAAGTGGAGCTTCAGGTCGCCGCACGGCTGATAGGCCGTTTGCCTCAGCGGATCGCTCATGAAGTGCTGGCCGGCGAGCCGTTCCGCCTCGCGCTGCTTGCCTTCAAACAACAGCGCGCGGATCTTTGGCAGGTATTCGGCGGCCCCGGCGCGGGCGTAGTCGTGCGGCTCGCCGAACCAGAGCGTGTCCTCGTTGAACTGGATGCGTTCGTTCTCCGTACCGCCGAAGACCATTGCCCCCAGCCGCCCGTTGCCGATCGGCAGTGCTTCCACCCAGTCTCCGGCGGGCTGCTCGTACCAGAGGACCATCGGGCCCGGGTCGGCCACGGCGGCGGCCACGAAGAGAACCACCGTCCAGACGGCGGCCACGCTACAGCGGGACATGGGGCCGACGACCGCGGAAGCGCTGAAGATGCCATGGAGTCTGTTCCACATCGTGTTGTTTCTCCTGCGTGAGAAGAGATTCGTGAGGGGGTCCTCGTGCGACGCCGTTGCGCCGTGGATCCGTGTGATGCCAGAGTGCGATGCGCCATCGCTGATGCCTCAACGTCGCCGGCCGTATTCTACGGCAAATTCAAGAAGTTCAACAGCGGATGGCGAAATTCCTGGGCTTCGACCGCCTTGGCCAGGGCCTCGTTGGCCTCCCGGCGGATCCGGTCGTTGTTCTTGCGCAGCTCGCGATTGATCAGATCCTCGATCTGCCGCCGGACCACGTGCAACACGTCGTTGGAGAGATCGAGGCCCCGCATCTCGACCTGAATCTGCCTCAGTTCGGGCGGGGTGAGGGAAAGCTGTTGGTCCGATTTCTCCGCGCGGATCTCGCCCACCATGTTCAGTCGGACCGTCGTGAGAAATCCCGTCGACGCGCTGAGCGTGCCGGGAATCACGTAGCGAACCCGGCCGCGAACCGGCACCCGCGTCTCGACCACGAACAGCAACAGCCCCGTGCCGCGCTGGTAGTAGCCTTTCAGGTAGGGCATCCGCGAAATCTGCACCGTCAGTGGCCCGTCGAGTTGCGCCTTCAGATGGTACTCCTCGGCCATGCTGAGCACGCGATGTCGCTTCGTCCGCTTGGGATGGCGCAACGTGGGGGCGGGCAGCTCGATGTACTTGACACGCTTGCGGGTGTCGACCTTGTCGTACTGCTCGCCCTCCAACTCCTTCATGGCCAATCCCTGGATCGCCATGGCCAACGCCGACCGCACGGCGAAAGGAACCTCCCCGGCGCGGAAGATCTCGACGGTCTGCCCCGGCGTCGGCTGCTCGGCCGGAGAATCCGCCGGGCTCTGGGAATCTTCGTCGGCGAAGCGAATGAACTCGCGGAAATTGCGGGCCCTCAGCGCCACGCGGTTGGCCTCCAGCGGATGGACGACCATCGTCTCGCGATCGTCCGGCACGATCCGCGGGCTGTCGGCCCGCAATCGGTTCGCGTCGCGCCCTTCGGCCAGCAGGAAGCGGCCGTGGTGGGCCCTCAGGGCAATCCGGCTCTCGGCCAGCGGCAGCAGCTCGAAGGTCTCGAACTCGGTCGGGAAGAGTCGGTCGGCCCGAACCGCCCCGTCGCCGCCGGTCTGCAGGAACCGGCCGTCGCTCAACCGCAAAACGACCTCTTCGGCCGCCTGGTCCGATTCCGGTTCGCCGGCGTCGACCGCAAGCGGCATCCCATTCAAGGCCCCGACGGTGGACAACCAGGCGGCGACCGCCGCCATCAGGGCACTGTCTCGCATGGTGGCGCTGTTTCGCATGGTGAGGTTCACCCGATGTCTCCTTTCGGCGGGCGCAGTCGGCAGAGACTCCCACACTCTCGACTCGTAAGAGAACAAGCGCGTTCTTTTACGAGTCCTTTGCCGGGATTCTACACGTTGCCGAGCTTCGCTCAAACCCCGAACGTCCGAAAGCGGTCCGGTCTGGGCGTGTAGTCGTTCCGCGGAGGCTGAGGTACAATTGGCTGACGACTGCCCGAGAAAACCGCGACAGGCCCCGGGTCGCGTCAGCCAGGCACTCGTACCCAATTCCGCAGGAGCCAAGTAACATGAAGAACCGACCGACACGCATTGCCCTGGAACTGTTGATCGTTGCCGGCGTCTGTGGCAGCCGTGCTCTGCTGTCTGCGGAAACCCCGCCGCCGGCCGAAGGGCCCGAGCCGATTACCATCGAGCGCAAAGGCGGCCCGCCGAAAATACCCGACGTGCCGCGTGACGAGGTGATTTGCTTTGCCTTGTACACGGTTCAGGACGGCGTGCTGAAGCTCAGTGCCCAACTGTATCCGCTCGAGGACGGCGAGTCGCGCCAGGTGCAACTCGAGCTCAACGACGAGGGTCAGTGGAAGCCGATCGCCAAGGCCGAGGCCGATGAAACCGGCTGGCTGGCCACCTTCCGCATCGAGGACTGGGACCACGGCAAAGACGTTCCGTACCGCGTTACGCATCCCGGCGGCGCCCGGTTCGAGGGACTGATCCGCAAAGACCCGATCGACAAGGACGAGATCGTGGTGGCTGCCTTTACGGGCAACTCGAACTCCGACCGCAGCATGCGGCCCGACATCGTGCGAAACGTCAAGGCCCTGGATCCCGACCTGCTGTTCTTTTCCGGCGACCAGAGCTACGATCACCGGGCCCATACGGCGGCGTGGCTGTTGTTCGGGCGGCAGTTCGGCGAGATCATCAAAGATCGACCCACGATCACGATTCCCGACGATCACGACGTCGGACAGGGCAACCTGTGGGGCGAGGGCGGCAAGGTGTCGCACCTGGCCGGCGGCGCCGACGGCGGCTACATCATGCCGGCTGACTACGTCAACATGGTGCAACGCGGCCAGACCAGCCACCTTCCCGACCCGTACGATCCGACGCCCATCCAGCAAGGCATCACGGTCTACTACACGTCGCTGAACGTCGGTGGAATCGATTTCGCGATCGTCGAGGACCGCAAGTTCAAGACCGGACCGGCCGGCCTGATCCCGCAACAGGGACCGCGGCCCGATCACATCAACGATCCCGACTACGACCGCGCGTCGGTCGACGTGCCCGAGGCCCGGCTGCTGGGCCGCCGCCAGTTGAAGTTCCTGCACGACTGGGGCCGCCACTGGCAGGGGGCCGAGATGAAGGCCGTGCTCTCCCAGACGATCTTTGCCGGCGGGGCCCACATTCACGGCGGGTACAAGGGGCGGCTGTTGGCCGATTTGGATTCCAACGGCTGGCCCCAATCGGGACGCGCCCGGGCGCTGAGGGAAATCCGCCGCTGCTTCGCTCTCCATATCGCGGGCGACCAGCACCTGGCCACGGTGATCCACCACGGGATCAACTCCTGGGAAGACGCCCCGTATTCGTTCTGCGTGCCGTCGATCGTCAACTACTACGGCCGCTGGTGGTGGCCGCTGGAGGAGCCGCTTGCCCACGACCAGCAGAACCCGTTGCCTTTCACGGGGCGGTTCTACGACGGCCTGGGCAACAAGCTGACCATGCTGGCCTACGCCAACCCCACGCCGCGAAACTACAACGCGGCCGGCTTCGGGCTGGTGCGGTTCGCAAAGCCCACCCGCCGGATCACGATCGAGTGCTGGCCGCGTCACGTCGACGTGACCCAGCCCGACGCCAGACAATTCACCGGCTGGCCGGTGACGCTCGGCCAGGAAGACAACTACGCCCGTGCGCCGCTGGCCTATCTGCCGACCCTGGAGATCGTCGGCCGCGAGAGTCCCGTGGTACAGGTGATCGACGAGTACCTTGGCGAAATCGTCTACACGCTGCGGATCCGCGGCACGACGTGGCGTCCCAAGGTGTTCAAGGAAGGCGTTTACACGATTCGGGTCGGCGAGGGCGAAGCAGTCAAGGTGCTCCGTGGCATCGAATCGATCGGTGCCGACGAGAAGAAGGTGTTGACGGTGGAGCTCTGAAGACTCGGGGAAGGACCCGTTGGGCACGTGGCCGGGGCTTGCCTTCGTCACGGCGGCTGCGAATCATGAATAATGAGCGTGGTACTCGGGAATTCCCTGTTCGGGACCGGCAAATGCAGAACCTGACTAAACTCGCCCTGGTTTTCGGCCTGCTGTTGGGGCCGTTGCCGCGAGCCTTTTGCACTTGCGGCTGCGGTGTCGCGGCGGGCGGAAGTGTCCAGGCGAGAAATGCCGCGATAGCTTGCCCCCATTGCCGGCCGGAACCAGCCGAGCAGGCACCCTTCCAGCCGAAGCCCTGTGGCTGTCGGCCTTGCCAGGTCGTCAATGCGGTTCCTCCTACCCCGCCTACGGTCGCCCCGCCACGGGATTCCGCATTCTGCCCTGCCGTCGAGCCGGCGGTGTTGCCCGCCTTGTCGGACGGCGCCGGTGTGTCGCCGGCCGAGCGAGCGACCGGCCCGCCCGACGCCCTGCCGACTGCCAACTCGCTGCCGTTTCTGCTTCAACGGCTGGTGCTTTGATCTCCCACCCCGAAGCGTTTTCCGCTTGATGCTGCGCGATGCAGTCGGCTAGCGCCCTATTCTCGCGCTGGCGGATGGCGGTTGCTGTGTCGCCGCGTTGTTTGGATGAGACCGATGAGGTGAGGTCATGGCTTCCGAGAATCAAAACACCGGCCAATCGGATCGCGCGTCCGATGGAAAGCCGATCGACGTTCGCGATGGGAACCGAGCCGGCTTCCGAAAGAGGAATCGCCGCATTACCATCCTTCTGCCTTTGTTGGCCGTGGGAATTGCGTTGCTGGCGGTAGGTGTGGTGGCCGGATACGGAATCGCCATGCGGCGCGGTTCGCCCGAGTCACCCTCGTCGTCGGAAACACCGTCCACCACGACCGCGGCCACGCTCTGGACCTGCTCGATGCACCCCGAGGTGAAACTGCCGAAGCCGGGAAAGTGTCCGAAATGCTTCATGGACCTGATCCCGCTGGAAGAGGACAGCGACGACGTTGGCCCGCGGCAATTGAAGATGTCCCGCGAGGCGATCGCCTTGGCCGACATCCAAACCACCCCGGTCAAGCGGCAATACGTCAGCAAGCTCGTGCGGATGGTGGGCAAGATACAGCACGACGAAACCGGGATGATCGAGATCTCTGCCCGGGTGGCCGGCCGCCTCGAACGGCTGTACGTCGACTACACGGGCATCGCGGTTGGCCAAGGTGACCACCTGGTCGAGATCTACAGCCCCGAGCTGGTCGTGGCCCAGCGAGAGCTGCTGCAAACCTGGAAGGCTCGCAGTTCCTCGACCACGCCGCAGAGGCAATCGGCGGAAGCCACGCTGGCCGCCACCGAGGAGAAGCTGCGGCTGTTGGGTTTGCTTGACGAGCAGATCGAGCAGATCAAAGACCGCGGCACGCCGCTGGACAACTTGACGATCTACGCGCCGTCCGGCGGAATCGTGATTCAGAAGCACCGCAACGAGGGGGATTACGTCAAGACCGGCGAGCAGATCTACACGATCGTCGACCTCAGCCGCGTGTGGGTCTATCTGGACGCCTATGAATCGGACATCCCGTGGATTCGCTACGGACAGCAGGTCGAGTTCGCCACCGAGAGCTATCCGGCCGACCTCTTCACCGGAACCATCGCCTTCGTCGATCCGGTTCTCAACGAGAAAACGCGCACCGCCCGGGTGCGGGTCAACGTGGCCAACGAAGACCTGCGTCTGAAGCCGGGCATGTTCGTCCGCGCGATGGTCCGAAGCCGCCTGGCCGCCGGGGGCCGGGTGTTCGACGCCTCGCTGGCCGGCAAGTGGGTCTCGCCCATGCATCCCGAAGTGGTCAAGGACGGACCCGGCAAGTGTGACGTGTGCGGCATGGACTTGGTGCCCGCCGAACAACTGGGGCTGGTTCCCAAGCAGCCGCCCGAACCGCCGCTGACGATTCCCGCTTCCGCGCCGCTGTTGACCGGCAAGCGGGCGGTGGTCTACGTGCAACCCGATCCGCGTGTGCCGGTGTTCGAGGGTCGCGAAGTCACCTTGGGCTACCGGGCCGGCGACTGGTATCTGGTCCAGGGCGGCCTGCAGGAGGGCGAGCTGGTCGTCACCTCAGGCAACTTCAAGATCGACAGCGCGATGCAGATCCTGGCGAAACCCAGCATGATGAGCCTGGACGGCCAGGCGTCGCTGCACGTTCCCGAGGCGTTTCATCGAGAGCTGGCCGCCGTCTTCGCCGCCTATCTGCGACTGCAGGAAGCCCTGGCTGACGATCGGCCCGAAGAGGCCACGGCGGCTTGGAGCGACATGCGCGAAGCGCTGGCGGCCGTGCCGACCGAGACGCTCGACCGGCAGGTCGAGCAGACGTGGCAGCCGATTCGCGCGCGGCTTGAGGGCACCCTGGCAGATGTACCCGACCCGCCCGACCCCGACCTCCTCCGCGAGCGATTCGAGGGCCTTTCGCAGGCCATGCTTCAACTGGTCGACACCTTCGGCAACCCCTATCGCCAGACTCTCCACGAGGCCTACTGCCCGATGGCGTTCGGCAATCGGGGCGCCTCCTGGCTGCAGGCCGGCGACACGATCGCCAATCCCTATTTCGGCCACCAGATGCTCCGCTGCGGCGAGACGCGACGCCAATGGCCCGCCGCCCCGGCCTCGGTGCCGACCGAGGAGGACTCGCCATGAACGGCGACCGGCAACCCGATTTCGTCGGCCGTGCGATCGACGGCGTGATCCGCTTCTGCCTGGAGAACAAGCTGATCGTGCTGTTGATCCTGGCGGCGACCGTTGGGTGGGGCCTGATGGTGATGCCCTTCGATTACGACGTCGGCTGGCTGCCGCGCGATCCGGTGCCGGTCGACGCCATCCCCGACATCGGCGAGAACCAGCAGATCGTGTTCACCGAGTGGATGGGACGTTCGCCCCAGGACGTCGAGGACCAGGTGACCTATCCGCTGACGGTCTCGCTGTTGGGTGTTCCGGGCATCAAGACCGTCCGCAGCTACTCGTTCCTCGGCTTTTCGAGCATCTACGTGGTTTTCGAGGAGGACGTCGAATTCTACTGGTCGCGGTCGCGAATCCTGGAGCGGCTCAGCGTCGCGCAGAAGGACCTGCCCGAAGGCGTCACCCCCGCGCTGGGCCCGGACGCCACCGCCTTGGGGCAGATCTTCTGGTACACGCTGGAAGGCCGCGACCCGCAAACCGGCGAGCCGGCCGGGGGCTGGGACCTGGACGAACTGCGATCCATCCAGGACTGGGATGTCCGCTATGCCTTGCAGTCGGCCGGCGGCGTCAGCGAGGTGGCCTCGGTGGGCGGATTCGTCCGCGAGTATCAGGTCGACGTCGATCCCGACGCCATGCGGGCGTACCGCGTCACGCTGGCCGACGTGTACAACGCGGTCCGCCAGTCGAACATCGACGTCGGCGCCCGCACGATCGAGGTCAACCACGCGGAATACGTGATCCGCGGGCTGGGGTTTCTGCGGAGGGTCGAGGACCTGGCCAACACGGTCGTCAAGTCGAACGACAACGTGCCCGTCTACGTGGGCAACGTGGCCCACGTGACCACGGGCCCGGCCGTGCGGCGAGGCGCGTTGGACAAGGGCGGCGCCGAGGCCGTCGGCGGCGTGGTCGTGGTCCGCCACGGCGAGAACCCTTTGCAGGCGATCAAGAACGTCAAGGCGAAGATCGACCAGCTCGCCCCCGGGCTGCCCAGCAAGACGCTGCCCGACGGCCGCGTGTCGCAGGTGAGCGTCGTGCCGTTCTACGACCGGACCCAACTGATCCACGAAACGCTCGGCACGCTGGAAAACGCGCTCAGCGAAGAGATCATGGTCACGATCATCGTGGTGCTCGTGATGGTGATGCACCTGCGCAGCTCGGTGTTGATTTCCGCGCTGTTGCCGCTGGCCGTGCTGATGGCCTTCATCGCCATGAAGGTGTTTCGGATCGATTCGAACATCATGTCGCTTTCGGGCATCGCCATCGCCATCGGCACGATGGTCGACATGGGGGTGATTCTCTGCGAGAACATGCTCCGGCATCTCGACGAGGCCGAGCCGGGCGAAAGCCGGCGGGAGGTGATTTTTCGCGCCGCCAGCGAAGTGGGACGGCCCGTGCTGACGGCCATCCTGACCACCGTGATCAGTTTTCTGCCGATATTCGTGATGATCGGCCCCGAGGGCAAGCTGTTCAAGCCGTTGGCCTTTACCAAGACGTTCGCGCTGGTGGCCTCGGTGATCGTGGCCCTGACGCTGATCCCGCCGCTGGCCCACATGCTGTTCACGCTGCGGCGGAAGCGGCGGTGGCCGCGTTTCGTCTGGGCGCAGATGATCATCGCCACCGGAATCATCGCCGGCTGGTATCTCTCGGGTTGGGTGGCCGTGGCCCTGGTGCTGTGGGGTGTGTACCTCAACGCCCGCGACTTCGTTCCGGAAAGCTGGGCCCGCTGGGCGCCGCGAGCGGCCAATGCCCTGGCGGTCGTCGTCGTGCTGCTGATCCTGACGCAGCACTGGATGCCCCTGGGGCCCGAAAAGGGAATGACTCGCAATCTGGTCTTCATCGCCACGAGCATGGCCGCGCTGCTGGGGTTGTTTCTGCTGTTCCGGCGTTTCTACGAGCCGTTGCTGCGGTTCTTCCTGGCTCACAAGATCGCCTTCTACGCACTGCCGGCGGCCTGCGTCCTGCTGGGCCTGACGGCTTGGCTCGGCTTCAACACGGTCTTCGGCTTCCTTCCGGCGGCCACCGCGCGACTTGGCATTGCCGAGAAGCACGTTCGGGGCAACGCCGTTTGGACGTGGGCCGCCCACGAGTTTCCCGGGCTGGGCAGGGAGTTCATGCCCGAGCTGGACGAAGGCTCGTTCTTGCTGATGCCCACCACCATGCCGCACGCCTCGATCGGCGAAGTGCTGGACGTGCTGCGGAAGCAGGACATGGCGATCAGCGCGTTGCCGGAGGTCGAGTCGGCGGTCGGCAAGCTTGGCCGCGCCGACAGCCCCTTGGATCCCGCGCCGATTTCGATGATCGAAACCGTGATCAACTACAAATCGGAGTACGTCGTCGACGACAACGGGCGGCGGCTGCGGTTCCGCTTCGACCCGGCCGGGACGGATTACGCCCGAGACGCCCAGGGCACGCTGTCGCCGGCCCCCGACGGCGCCCCCTACACGGTCGCCGGCCGCTACGCCCGCGATCCGGAAACCGGTGCCTTGATTCCCGACTCCGACGGCACGCCGTATCGCAACTGGCGGCCGGCGCTCGATCCGCGGTTGAACCCGGGCCGCAAGTCGTGGCCGGGCATCCGTTCGCCGGACGACATCTGGAAGGCCATCGAGCAGGCGGCCCGAATCGTCGGCACCACCGGTGCCCCGAAGCTCCAGCCGATCGCCGCGCGGATCGTGATGCTGCAAACCGGGGTGCGGGCGCCCATGGCGGTGCGGATCTTGGGGCGAAAGCTGGAAGACATCGAACAGGTGGCGGTCGCCGTCCAGGAGTTGCTCAAAGAGGTCCCCGGCGTGAATCCCGCCACCGTGTCGGCCGACCAGATCGTCGGGAAACCCTATCTGGAGATCGACATCGACCGCCAGGCGATCGCCCGCTACGGCGTGGCCGTCCGCCAAGTCCAAGACGTGATCGAGACGGCGATCGGCGGGCGCCGCGTCACCACGACCGTGGAAGGCAGGCAGCGCTATCCGGTCCGCGTCCGCTACCCTCGCGAGCTTCGCGATTCGATCGAATCGCTCGGCCGGATCTTGGTGGCCGCGGCCGACGGCTCGCAGATACCGCTCGGGCAACTGGCCAAAATCGACTACGCCCGCGGCCCCCAGGCGATCAAGAGCGAAAACACCCGGCTGGTCGGGTACGTGATCTTCGACAAGCAGGACGGGCACGCCGAGGTGGACGTCGTCGAGGCGTGTCGCGCTTACCTGGATCGGAAATGGGCCGAGGGCGAGTTGCGCCTTCCGCCGGGAACGGAGCGTCCCGCGTTCATCGGCAGCTATGAGAATCAGATCCGCTCAGCCAAGACGCTGGCCGTGGTGCTGCCGCTGGCGCTGTTTCTGGTCTTCCTCGTGCTGTATCTGCAGTTCCGCTCCGTGTCGACGACGATGCTGGTTTTCGCAGGTGTCTTCATAGCCTGTTCGGGCGGCTTCATCCTGTTGTGGCTCTATTCGACCTCCTGGTTCGGCGACGTCTGGGTTTTCGGCGTCCACCTGCGCGAGCTGTTCCAGATCCGGCCGCTGAACCTGAGTGTGGCCGTGTGGGTCGGGTTCATCGCTTTGTTGGGCATCGCCACCGACGACGGCGTCGTGGTGGCTTCGTACCTCGACCAGTCGTTCCAACGGCACCGCCCGACTACGCCCGAGGAGATTCGCGAGGCGACCGTTCAGGCAGGCCTGCGGCGGATCCGCCCCTGCCTGATGACCACGGCTACCACGATCCTGGCGCTGATCCCCGTGCTCACCAGCACCGGCCGAGGCGCCGACGTGATGGTGCCCATGGCCGTCCCGTCGTTCGGTGGAATGCTGATCGAGCTGATCACGTTGTTCTTTGTCCCCGTCAGCTATTGCCTGATCCAGGAGATCAGGCTAAGAATTGGTTTGCGTGCCGAGGGCGCGAGCGCCTGAGTCGCACGCACTTTGTCGAGTTTCCCTTGAAGAGAAAAGGAGATGCTGTGATGTTGAAATGGACCTTATTCTTGTCATGTTTGGCCGTGGCGGTCGTTGGGCTGGGCCTTGGCGGTTGTGGCGCACCGGCCGATCAACCCCAAGATGCCGGGGACGCAGGCCACACGCATGACCACGACGGCGACGCAGGTCATACCCACGGCGACGAGACGGATGCCGACCACACGCATGACCACGACGCCGATGCAGGTCATACCCACGGCGACGAGACGGATGCCGACCACGATCATGACGCCGGCCCCGCCGATCCGGCCGGCCAGACCGGGGTCGATGCCGACGTGTCGGACGCGCTGGCCGAGCTATCGCCCGAGGATCTCGCGCTCGCCCAGAAACAGGCGGTTTGTCCCGTTTCCGGCGCCAAGCTGGGTTCGATGGGCAAGCCGTACAAGGTTGCGGTGCAGGGGCGCGACGTGCTGCTGTGCTGCCAGGGCTGTGAAGCGGAGCTTCAGGCCGACGCCGACAAGTACCTGGCGAAGTTGGCTCCCTGAGCCGGACCCGGCAGGTCGCCCAGTCACGGCCTGTCGGATCGCCGTTTTCGGGGCTGTCAGCCGGGTGCCGTGAATCCGAACGCGTTGAGCACCAGTCCGTGAGGCAACTGCTCGCGACGGGTGGTCACTGGACCAGCGCAAACGCCTTTTGCATGGCGCCGACGGTGGCGGCCAGGGCCTCCGCGTTCGGCATGGCGCGGAGCGATCGGCTGAACGGCTCGGCGCGGACGGGTCCGTCGTAGCCGATCTGGACCAGCGCTCCGAGGAATGCCTTCAAATCGACGACCCCGGTGGCGCAGGGCAAGTCGCGCACACCATCGCGCTGCTGGTCGATCGGCACGTTGGCCGGGGCGTCGTTCAGATCGCAGGCGACGACGTCCCGGTTGGTCAGCGTCAGCAGGTCGGTTTCGGTCTCCCGGGCGTTGTACCAATGCCAGCTATCCAAGACCACACCCACGTTGTCGCGGCCGATCTCGGCGATCAGATCCTTGGTTTCCGCCAGGGTGTGGATGAACGGATACTGTGCCGCCGTCCAGGAAGTCTTCGGCCCGACGTATTCCATACCGAACCGCAGGCCGAAATCGCCCAGGACCTTGGCTACCTCACGAAGCCGCCGGGCGTGTTGGCGGAAATTGGCCAGGTAGGTCAGCGACCGGTGGCAGGGCGAGAGCCAGGTGCCCACCCGGCCGGCGCCGGCCCGCTGCAGCCCTTGGGCCACTTCGGGCAGCCGTAGCATGCTCGCCTTGAACTGGGAGTCGTCGCCGCGGAAATTCACCGACAACCCGGCCGCTCCCCAGACGAGGTTCTTCGCCTTCATCTCCGCCAGCAGCGCGTCGAGCTCGGCGTCGGAGAGGCGGGCCAGAAACTCTCCCGACGGGTCGACCGACTCGAAGCCGAATCGAGCGGCCAGGCGAATCGCTTCGCGCGGGTCGGCCTCGACGCCGATTGCGCCGCAGGCGAGAT
Organism: Pirellulales bacterium; assembly: GCA_016935315.1. Classification (GTDB taxonomy): domain Bacteria; phylum Planctomycetota; class Planctomycetia; order Pirellulales; family Thermoguttaceae; genus JAFGRD01. The sequence goes on along the minus strand of JAFGRD010000081.1, from coordinate 153,574 downwards.
CCAGCGTGAATTTCCGTTGGGGCTTCTGCGCCTGGGCGACGGCGCGGCGCGGCCGCAAGCCGAGTCCCGTGGCGGTCAGACTCACGGCGGCCGCCGTCTTCAGGAACGCACGGCGATGGGAGACGGTCATGGTCGATTCCTCCAGTTACGAGTCCTTAGGACTCGCAAAAGAACAAGTTGGACATACATGAAAGTGCAAAGACGCGTAGCGGCCTTGCTCTTTCATCACGCGCAGACGGAAGATGCCTTTGATTCTCGTGGTTTTTTCCCGATCAGAAGTCACCGGAATCGACGCTTCACACAGGGCGAGCGTTATGGCCGGAAAGGCGTCTGCGCCGCCTTTTCCCCCATAAGAATGCCCAACCTGTTTTTTTACGAGTCCTCAGACTTGCGAGCTTGCGGCGGGCCGCAACAACAGGTTCGTGATATTCGACACGGTGTCTCGGTACGCCGGGTCGCCTTTGAGCCGCAACCACGCCGGGTCGTTGCGGAAGCTGGCCCAGCCCCGATCGCAGGCTTCCATGTCGTCGAACCCGAGCATGTACGTCAGGTTCGGCATCTTTGCCCCGATTAGCGTCTCGCCGAAGAACACCGGCGGCATGCCCGTGCGGCGGAAGATCTCCAGTTCGCCGCCTTCGTTGAACATCGCGATCTTCTTCTGCGCCCGCTCGATGTTGTGGCTTTCATACGTACGAAGCTGGAACACGCGGGTCTTCTTCTTGGTGGGCAATTCCAGCCTGGCGGCGCCGTCGAAGGCCACCAGCAGCGAGCTTTCCATCCGCAGGTAGGCCGGATCGGACGGCGGGGCCTCCAGAAAGGCCCTGCCGGCCGAGAGGAACTGCTCGTCGCCTTGGAGGCGTTCGACGACGGTCACCACCGATTCGACCGAGTCGTGCGGCAGCAGGACGTACATGCTCGGGTCGTCGCCTTCGGCCATCTTGAACACACCGACCGGCCCGACGCCGATCCGGTTCAGCGCCGCAACGGCGGCCTCGCGGAGGAAATCGTCCAACAGCTTCTGCTTGGCCGCCGACGCCAACCGATAGAGGATCAGTTGATAGTACTGCTTTTCCGCGCGGTCGCCGGCTCCTTGGGCAGCGGCCAAACCGCCCAGCGGGGCCAAACCGGCAAGGCATGAGGCGGTCAAAAAGTCTCGGCGCTTCATGGTCACGGTCTCCTGTTTCTTCAGCTTCGACGTCTTCTGCCGGGGATGGTGCCGGCCATCACGCCAGCATACACCGTGCCGACTGCCGCGGCAATGGTTTCGCCCGGTCTCCGGCGGGCCGGCGGGCTTCCGCCGCTGGGCGCGGCAACCGGAGCCCTCTCACCGCGGCTGGCAGTCCGAACGGGCTGAGCGCCCCGTGCGATTCGATCGCAAGCCGCTTGACAACGGTGGCCTGCCCCTTACGATGAGATTGGCTCAACCGTTCCGCTTGCTCGCGGCCATGCACGCCGGGGAGCCATGCACGCCGGGGAGAAGGTACGATGCGGCAGAAGATACCCGAGTTGAAGTTGTGCAGTTTGAAGTTGCGCAGTTTGTTGTCGGCGCCGGCGATGATCCTCAGCATGGCGACCGCGGCTGCGGCGACCGGTCCGTCCTGGACCTGCGTCTCCACGAAGACCGGCGCCTTGGAGACGCCCAACTCCGGCCGGCAGCAGACCGCCAGCCTGGTGTTGGACGTCGATCGCGATGGCACGGACGATTTCGTGATTACCGAGCGCAGCCAGGCGCCCTCGGTCGTCTGGTACAAGCACCAGGGCAACGGCCACTGGGTGAAATACACTATCGATGACCAGCCGTTGCACATCGAAGCCGGCGGCGACTCTTTCGATATCGACGGCGACGGAGATCTCGACGTCGTCTTCTGCGGCGACTTCCGCGACGACGGCGTGTGGTGGTGGGAGAACCCTCATCCGGATCATCAGCCGAAGGTGCCCTGGAAACGACGCACGATCAAGTCGGGAGACGACGCCCGATACCAGCACGACAGCCGGTTCGGCGATTTCGACGACGACGGCAAGGCCGAGTTTGCCTGGTGGAGCCAGACGGCCAGGCGGCTCTATCTGGCCGAGGTGCCCGAGAGCCCACGAGCCGCCGGCGCCTGGAAGGTCACCGTAATCTTCACCTACTCGAGCGGGCCGGGGCACGAGGGCATGGACGTGGCCGATATGAACCTCGACGGCAAGGTCGACATCGTCGGGGCGGGCTACTGGTTCGAGCACGCCGGCGGGACGAAATACGTGCCCCATCGAATCTCCGCTCGCGCCAACACGCGCACGGCGGTCGGTCAGATCGTTCCCGGGGATCGGCCCGAGGTCGTCCTCAGCCCCGGCGACAGTGACGGCCCGCTGGAGTGGTTTCGGTGGGACGGCCGCCGCTGGGTTGCCCATCGGCTGGCGGACCTGATCATCCACGGCCACAGCCTGCAGGTCGCCGACATCGACGGGGACGGTCATCTGGACGTTTTTTCGGGCGAGATGGGCCAGCCAGGCGCCGGCAAGAACTGCAAGACACGCATCTTCTGGGGCGACGGCAAGGGTGATCTTCGCGAGGAGGTGATCGCCGTGGGCAAGGCCCACCATGAATCGAAGCTCGGCGACTTCGACGGCGACGGCGACCTCGATCTGCTCGGAAAGCCGTACAGCTTCGAGGCCCCCTGCTTGCATCTCTGGCTGCAGTCGGGTGTGCGGTAATGCAGGGGAAGCGTGCGCCGGGCGTGCCGGAAAAACCGATACGCGCGGCCGCAGCCGCGCCAAACCGCGATACCCGCACGCCCGCCGACGGCACATGCCCGACCGGAGAGACACGGCCACGCACGGCGCCAGAACAGATGCGATACTACGGTAGTGCCGGGCCGGAGGTGTCGAGCCGAATTGCGGGGGTCGCCCTGGTTACTGGGGTCGCCCTGGGCTCCGCACACCGGTATAATCCCCTGCTTGAAATCTACCGTGTGGTCCTTGGGAGCAGACGATTCCGATGAGCCAGATCGAAGCGATTCCTGCAAGTGCGCCGCAAGTATCTGCGGCAATTGAACTTACGGCCGAGACCCTGTACGACAAGTGCACGGCATTGGCGCGGAACTTGTGGTGGAGTTGGCACCCGGAGGTGATCAATCTCTTCCGCGACCTGGATCCGATTCGGTGGCGGCAGTTGGATCACAACCCGATCGCTCTGCTCTCGGAGTTCACCCCCGAGCGATTGGAGATGCGGGCTGCGGAATTGGTTCTCTACAGCCGGATCAACCATGCCTACCGGCGATTGAAGGAGTATCTGGCCGAAGCGCAGACTTGGGGAAACACCCATGCCGGCGTACTGGGGGCCAAGCCGGTCGCCTACTTTTCGCTCGAGTTCGGCGTGCACGAGTCGGTTCCGATCTATTCGGGCGGGCTGGGAGTCCTTTCCGGCGATCATATCAAGAGCGCCAGTTCGCTGGGCGTGCCGTTGGTGGCCATCGGGCTGTTCTACGACCAGGGCTATTTCAAACAGCATCTTGACGGCAACGGGTATCAGCAGGAAGAGTACCTCAACACGAAGGTCGAGAACCTTCCCATGGAGCCGGCCCGGGGACGCGACGGCAAACCGATCACGGTGGAGATCCACACGCGAACCGGCAGGCTGTTGGCGAAGGTCTGGCTGATGCGCGTGGGGCGGGTCAATCTGTACCTGCTCGATTGCGACGTGCCCAGCAACAGTCCCGAGGACCGCGAGTTGACCGCCCGGCTCTACGGAGGCGACAACCGCACGCGGATCCGCCAGGAATTGGTCTCGGGCGTAGGAGGCATCCGCACCTTGAAGGCCCTGGGAATCACGCCGGGCGTCTACCATCTGAACGAAGGGCACAGCGGGTTCGCTACGTTGGAGGCAATCCGCGAGCGGATCAAGGACGACGGCATGAGCTTCGACGATGCACTTCGCGAGGTCGCTCAGCGCACGGCGTTCACCACGCATACGCCGGTGCCCGCCGGCCACGACCGCTTCGACGGCCAGTTGATCGAGGAGCACCTTGGCCCGCTGCGGGATGAGTTGGGAATCTCGTTTGAGCAGTTGATGGGGCTGGGGCGCGTCGAGCCGCAGAACCAGAACGAGTCGTTCTGCATGACCGTGCTCGGCCTGAAGCTCTCGCGGCGGGCCAACGCGGTGAGCAACCTGCACGGCCACGTGACGCGACGGATGTGGGCCCATCTCTGGCCGTGGCGCGTGGAAGAAGAGATCCCCATCGGCCACATCACCAACGGCGTCCACATTCCCAGTTGGCTGGCCTGGCAGATGCAGCAGCTCTACGATCGGAACTTCCCGGTCGGCTGGATGCACCGCATGGGCGAGCCGCAAGACTGGCAGAGAATTCACGACGTAGATCCCGGGGAGCTCTGGGAGACGCACTACGCACTGAAGAACCTGCTGCTGGCGTTCGCCCGCCGGCGCGTCAGCCGCCAATGCCGCCGTCGCGGCGAGAGCGATGAGGCCGTCGAGGCCGCTCGAAATATTCTCGACCCCAGCATCCTCACCATCGGATTCGGCCGGCGTTTCGCCACGTACAAGCGGGCCATGTTGATTCTGACCGATCAGGATCGGCTGGCGGAGGTGGTGAACGATCCGAATCGGCCGGTGCAGTTCATCTTTGCCGGCAAGGCCCACCCAGCCGACGAGCCGGGTAAGCAGCTGATCAAGAACATCGCCAACTTCCGCCACGATCCCCGCTTTGCCGGGCGGATCGCCTTCGTGGAAGACTACGACATCAACGTGTGCCGCCACTTGATCCAAGGCGTCGACGTCTGGTTGAACAACCCGCGGCGACCGTTGGAGGCCTCCGGCACCAGCGGCCAGAAGGCGGTGCTCAACGGGGCGTTGAACCTTTCGGTGCTGGACGGGTGGTGGGCAGAGGCCTACGACGGCTCCAACGGTTTTGCCATCAGTCGCGGCTCCCAGCACGTCGACGACGCCATCACCGATGCCCGCGACGCCGCTGATCTGTATCGCGTGCTCGAGCAAGAGATCATCCCGTTGTACTACGATCGCGATATCGACGGTCTGCCGCGGCAGTGGATCAAGCGGATGATGAATTCCATCGGCACGCTGGCCTGGCGTTTCAGCGCCGACCGTATGGTGGCCGACTACGTCCGCAACGCCTATCTGCCCGCCTCGGGCGGGCTGAGTTGCGACATGAGCGTCCGCTGACGACTCACCGGCCGCCGAAAACCGCCCGGCTCATGGCAGGCAGCCCGAACCGGGCACGGGCGCACAATCCGTTTTCAGGCAAAGGGGTCCAGTCTCATGAAGGTCTTCGTCGTCATCGGGCACCAGCACCCGGGGAGCTTCTGCCATGCGATTGCCGAAGCGGCCGTCGAACAACTCCGGACAGCGGGACACGACGTCGTCTTTCACGACCTCTACCAGGAGGGCTTCGATCCGATCTTGCCGCACGAAGAGATCGACAAACAGGCCGAGCTCGACCCGGCCGTCCAACGGCACGTGGATGAGGTGGCTGCGGCCGACGGCTACGTCGTGGTCCATCCGAACTGGTGGGGTCAGCCGCCGGCGATCCTCAAGGGCTGGCTCGACCGCGTGTTTCGCCAGGGATCCGTCTACGAGTTCGGTCCCGACGGCGTGGTCGGTTTGCTCAAGGGAAGATCGGCGCTGGTGCTGACCACGTCGAACACGCCCCGCGAGGCCGAGTTGGAGCTGTTCGGCGATCCGCTGGAGAATCTCTGGAAGGCCTGCGTCTTCAACTTCTGCGGCGTGGAAGACTTTCACCGCCGCAACTTCGAATCGATCATCCTCAGCACGCCCGAGCAGCGAAAAGCCTGGTTGGAAGAGGTCCGCCAACTGGTGCGTTCCCGATTCCCGGCCGCCGACCGGTAGTGCCGTGCCCGGCCCCGACCAGAAAGGAGCCCCTCCCGATGAGACCGGTACGATCTCTCCACCGCATGTGGCTTGGCTTGCTGATGGCCGCGCTCGGCAGCCCGGCGCTGGCGCAGAACGACTCCCCGGCGGAAGACGGCCAGATCCGCCTGCTCGTCCGCGGCGACGACATCGGCTCCTCCCATGCGGCCAACGTCGGCTGCATCCGGTCCTACCGCGAAGGCATCGTGCGGTCGGTCGAGGTGATGGTCCCTTGCCCATGGTTCAACGAAGCGGTCAAGCTGCTGGAGGAGAACCCCGGGCTGGACGTGGGAGTCCACTTGACGCTCACTTCCGAGTGGGAATGGGTCAAGTGGGGACCGATCACGCCGGCGCCCAGCCTGGTCGATCGGCAGGGCAAGTTCCTTCCGATGACCAGCCAGCGAAGCAACTTCCCGCCGAACACCGGTTTCCTCGACGCCGAACCGAAACTGGACGAGGTAGAGAAAGAGCTGCGGGCGCAGATCGAGCTGGCCCAGGGGGAGATTCCCCAGGTCTCGCACTTGAGTTGCCACATGGGTACGGCCGTGTCGTCGCCGGAACTCCGCGCGCTGGTCGAGCGGCTCTCGAAGGAGTACCGGTTGCCGCTGGGGGTCCCGGGAGCACGAAGTGCCGGCGGCTTCGGCGGCACGGGAACGACGCCCGAGCAGAAAGAGGCTGCCCTGGTCGAGATCCTCAAGGGCCTCAAGCCCGGCTTATGGCTTTTCGTCGAGCATCCGGGCGTCGATACTCCGGAGATGCGGGCCATCGGGCACGTCGGCTATCGCCACGTGGCCGCCGACCGCGACGGGGTCACCAAGGCCTTCCTCAGCGAAGAAGTCAAGCGGGTCATCCGCGAGCGGGGGATTCAACTGCTCAGCTACGCCGACGTGATTCGTGACTGAGTCGGCAAAAAAGCCCTTCACAGAGCGTCGCCGGGTATTTCCAGCTCGTCCATCTCTTCCGGCACTTCCGCCGGCGTGACGATCAGCGACCAGCCGTGCAGCACACCGGGCCGATCGCTCCGTTGGGCCCGGATCATCAACGTCCACGTGCCGGTCGCGCTGCTGCCGTAGAAGGTTTTCAAGCTCGGTTGCCGTTTCAGAACCGCCTCGGGTTGAAAGCGGCCCGCGAACGGCGGCCGGGCCTTGACGATCGGCGTCTGCGATTCGTCGTCGAGGATCGTATTCTGGAAATGATCGTCGCTGCCACCCACGCCGGTGAACAGCTCGATGCGATCCTCTTGCGGACCGATCAGGAACACGTCCAAGGCTCCGTCCATAGTGTGGGTGATGGAAAGCTGCACGTCCAGGTCGGCAATCTCGACGGCATCGCGGATCTCGACGTCCGAATAGACCAGTCCGTGCGCGGGAATGATCTGAAACTGGTGATTCGTGTACTTGCCGATGGGGACGGTGGTCGCCCGGACGCACTCGTCCGGCATGAGGATGCCGTCTTCGTCCAGATCGTACTTGGCGAATTCGGTTGCCTTGTCTTCGGTCCACTCTTCGGCAAACTCGGCCATCACGACCTGGCCGTCGCCGTTGGCGTCGCGTCGCGCGAACCAGTCGGGCAGGCCTGCCGGCAGTTGTCGCGACATCTTGGCGGATCGCTCGGCCAGCCACAGGGCGAGTTCCCTGCGATCGACCCGACCTCGGCCGTCGGCATCGGCCGCCGCGGGGATGCCCGCGTTCTCCAACTCGCTGCCGTCGATCACGCCGTTGCGGTTGGCGTCGTAGCGACCCACCAGGGTCTCGGCGAGTCGCCAGACCTCACGGTTTGCGTAGTAGTCCTGGCGTCCGCGCTCGGCTTCACGCCGCCGTTGTTGGTCCTCCCCGTTGTTCCGCCGCTGGCCGTCCGATTCCGGCCGCGACGAGGAACGCTCTTGCTGCTGCGCCTCGCGAGTGCGTCGCTGGGCGTACCGCAACGCCAACTCCTGGAGGCTCAGACGCCCGTCCTGGTTCTTGTCGTACTGATACGGATCGTCGTACCACCGCCCGTCGCGGAGCTCTCGTGAATCCAGATAGCCGTCCTGGTTCTTGTCGTACTGCCTGAGCCGTTCGGCGGCCCGGTCCAGATCGACCTTTTCGACGGCAGCGAAGAACTCGGAATCCGCCCCGAAGCCCGGAATCGGCTCCAGCCCCTCGACCTGTCCGAATCCGTTGACCGAATCGCCCATCTCGGGCAACCGCCGCACGATGCGCCGGGGACCGTAGGGCGGCCGGGGCCGCTCATTGCCGTAGTGCCGCCGGACCGCCGTCTCCAGCGCGTCCATGGACAGCGGCGCCGATCCATCGAGCGCGGCGAGCTTGGCCACGCGCTGGACGTAGGGCCGCGTCTGATCGGATATCTCCGAGGGCTCCAGCAAGCCGTCCTCGTCGATGTCCATCCGTCGCAACGTGTGGATCAGGATCGACGCGCGGTCGGCTTCCGCCTGACCGCTGCCGACGGCCTCCGAATCCGGCGGCCCGGAGCCGCCGAGTTCCTGGGCCCCGGCCCACGACGCGGCCAGGGCAACCAAGATCGTCGGCAGCCAGCCGTTTCCGCAAAGCACGCGGTCGCACATGGGGTGTCACCTCCCGCAGGCTCCCGGCGGGCCTGCAACACTCTCCCGGCGGGAAGGTGCAACAAACATGGTGGGACCCGCGCCAAGGCGCGGGCGAACATCCCGGAGATTGCGCCCCGGGGGCATGTCCGGCGCGCCGCATGCGGCGCACCACCGACAACGGTCCATTTTCGTCGGGACGGACGCGTGTGTCAACCTTGCCGTGGGTTCAGCCAACCGTCTCGCACATACACGCCCCCCTGATGGAACTACCATTGCCCGGCAATGGAACTCTCGTCTGCTGACCGGCGACTCACGGGGAGTCTCGCCCGAAGGCATGATTTCTCGATCCAGCGCTGGCCTTTGGAGGATTGGGGCGCTATCCTATTGGCTGATGCGGCAAGCCTGTGCGGACCTGGAGAGAACCTCATGCTCGATCCGATCACCGAACCAGCCAAGACCCGTCGGGAGTTTCTGCACCGGGCGGCCGTCGGCGCGGCCTGCCTCGCCGCCGCAACCGGTGAAAGCCGGGCAGCCGAACGTGTTGCCGAGGTGGCGGTGGCAAAGGCCGCCAAGCTGACCCGCCTCAGCGAGCACCTGGCGGTCTACCACGGGCCGATCAACGTGGGAATTGTGCGCCACGGCGACCGGGCACTGCTGATCGATTGCGGTGACGGAAGCGTCGTCGAAGCGCTGCCGGAGCCGGATTTGAAAGCCATCGAGCAAGTGATCTTCACTCACCACCACCGCGACCAGGCCTGCGGCGCCCACGCCTTGGCCGCCGCGGGCGCCCGTCTCGGTGTCCCCGCCGCCGAGCGCGACTATTTCGACAACGTGGGAGCCTATTGGACGGACCCGAAGAGCCGCTGGCACCTCTACAACCAACACCCCCATCACCTGATGCTGGCCGAATCGGTGCGCGTCGATGCCACATTCGGCCAGGGCGACCAGTGGGCGTGGGGGCCGGCGAAGATCCAGGTGCTGGCCACGCCGGGGCATACCGACGGTTCGATCAGCTACGTCGTCGAGGTCGACGGCAAGCGGGTCGTTTTTTGTGGCGACGCGATCTACGACGCAGGCCAGGTCTGGGAAATCCACAGCCTGCAGAAAGGCACGCAAACGACCGACTACCACGGCTTCCTCGGCGCCCGAGAGCAGCTCGTCGCAAGCCTCGGCCGCATCCGAGCGGCCCAGCCCGACGCACTGGTCCCTTCGCACGGCAACATCATGCACGATCCGCCCAAGGCGATCGACGCCCTGGCCCAGCGGCTGGAGACCTGCTACGACCGGTACGTGGCCATCTCGGCGCTGCGGCATTATTTTCCCAAGATGTTTACGGATTACGCCGGTCGCGAGGATCACATGTCGATTCGCCCGGGAAAACCGGTGCCGGCTTGTCTCCGCCATTTCGGCACGACGTGGCTGCTGGTTTCGCAGGACAAGGCCGCCTTGGCGATGGACTGCGGCAGCCCCCAGGTCGTCGAGGAGCTGAAGCAGTTGATCGCCCAAGACGAAATCGGTCAGGTGGAAGCTCTTTGGGTCACCCACTATCACGACGATCACGTCGACGCGATCCCCCTACTGCAGAAGACGTTCGACTGCCCGTGCATCACCGATCGGTTCGTTGCCGGGGTGATTACGGATCCGTTGGCCTGGCGGTTGCCGTGTATCTCGCCGAGCAAGGCGAGGGTGGACCGCGCCACGGAAGACGGCCAGTCGTGGCAGTGGCACGAATTCAAGCTGACGGCTTATCATTTCCCCGGTCAGACCCTCTATCATGCGGGCTTGCTCGCGGAAGGCCGGGGCCTGCGAATGCTCTTTGTCGGCGATTCGTTCACCATGGGTGGGATCGACGACTACTGCGCCCACAACCGCAACTGGTTGGGACGCGACGTCGGCTTCGATCGCTGCCTGGCGCTGATCGAGGAACTGCGGCCGACGCACATTTTCAACTGCCACGTGGACACGGCTTTCGACTTCACGGCGGAACAGGTCCGTTTCATGCGCGCCAACCTGGCCGAGCGGGAGAAGCGGTTCGGACGGCTGGTTCCCTGGGACCATCCGAACTACGGCACGGACGAGCCGTGGGTGCGGTGCCATCCGTACGAGCAGAAAGCGGCCGCCGGCAACCGCGTGTCCTTCGACGTGGTTGTGACCAACCACTCGACGGAACCTCGCGCGGCGTCGGCCCGGGCCGTAAGTCCCCGAGCCATAGGCGGCTGCGTGGGCGACTGGGTCCGGGCGGAGGTGCCGCAGAAATCCGACGGCCGGCTGCGCCTGTCGTTGGCCGTGCCTCCCGATGCCAAGCCGGGACGCTACGTGATTGCCGTCGATGTGCGTTACGGCGGGCGCAGCTTGCCGCAGTTCAGCGAGGCGATCGTCGTGGTGTAGCCGCGATTGCGAGGAAAGTTCCGATTAGTCACACCGTGCCGGCGGTTCGGCGCTACGTCGCGCGCCGGGTACGAATCGCAATCGGCTGGCCCCGTTTGCCCGACGGTCGATCACGGCGTAGGTTTAAGAAGGCGCCGTACGTGCCGCGAGGCCTCGTCCCGTTCGCCTGGTCGAGCCCCTTCTCTTCTCCGATCCCTGATCCCTTCCGCCACGCATGGCGAGGAAGACCATGAGCAAAAAAGACTTCTCGTCGGTGAACCTCCAAGATATCATTTCCGATGGACAATTGCCGGCGATGCCCCAGAGCGCGATTCGGCTGTTGGAGATCTCGCGGGACCAGGACGTGGGCCCCGCCGAGTTTGCCGTTCCGATCGAGTCCGATCCGGGTTTGACGGTTCAGGTGCTGAGTTTCGTCAACTCGTCGTACTTCGGCTTTCGCAACGAGATATCGAACGTGCGTCAGGCGATTACGCTGGTCGGCATGCGCACGATCAAGAATTTCGCGCTTTACAGTGCGGTGTTCTCCTTGATACCGGACCCAAAGTGCGGCCCCTTCGACCTGAGAACGATGTGGCAGGATTCGCTGCGTCGCGGCCTGTTTGCCCGGGCGATGGGGAAGGTGCTGGGAATGAAGGAGGCGGAAGAGCCGTTTGCGGCCGCGTTGTTGCAGGACATGGCCGTCCCGCTGCTGGCCCGCGAGATCCCCGGCGCCTACGAGAAGCTGTTCGGCGCCCGCGGCGCCACCGACTGCCCCGTGCGGCTGTCGCTGCTGGAGCAGCACGTCTTCGGTTGGAACCATGCCGAGGCCGCCGGCATCATGGCCCGCAAGTGGAACCTGCCCGAAGCGTTCGCCACGCTCATCGAAGACCACCTCGGGGTCGACCAGTGGGCCGACCACGGCGATACGGAACCGGGCAAGCTGGCCGTGTCGATGTCGGCGTTGCTGCCAACGACCAGTGATCCGATCTGGAGCGAACAGGAGATATTCGAAACCTACTATCGGCGGGTCTGCCCGCCGGGCAGTCCTTCGATTACCGAACTGCTCGGCCAGATCGATCAGGAATTCGCCGATTTCGCTCCCGTGCTGAGGATCACGCCGCCGCGCATCACGCTGCTGGACAGCTACTACGAAGTGGTGGCCCCGGTGGGGTAAACACTCTCGGCGCGGTGGTGTCTGCATGGCGGATGATCCAAGCCGACCAACGGGAGGCCGGGAGAATCAGGCTCCCGTTCGTCGCGCTCGCGCATGGGCTGTGCAAACGTCGATAAACTCTGGCGAATTCAACTACAGTTCACCTCAGCCGCCGTGCCCCATCGTCGCGATCCGCCGGGCATGCTCGACCGCTTCGAGCCGGCCGGGAACCGGCACAAAACGGCATTCGCTTAAGCCGCGAAACCAGGTCCACTGCCGCTTGGCCAATTGCCGCGTGTGCTTCTTCACCAGCAAGATCGTCTCGGCCAGGTCACGATCGCCCCGAAGGTGCTCGATCACCTCGCGATAGCCCACGGCCTTGCGGGCGGTGCGGCCAAGCGGCTCGGGCCGAGCCAGCAGGCCGCGAACCTCGTCGATCAGGCCGGCGGCAAACATGGCGTCGACCCGCAGCTCGATGCGGGCGTGCAGGTCGCGGCGGGGCCAGTTCAGCACGAACACGCGGCAGGCGTCCGCCGGGAGGCCCCGGGCAAACTGCTCCTGCAATTCGCTGATCGGCCGTCCGGTCTTTTCGTAGACCTCCAACGCCCGAACCAGCCGCCGCGTGTCGTTCGGGTGCAGTCGCCCGGCCGAGACCGGATCGACCTCGGCAAGCCGTCGGTGCAGCCAGGGGTCGCCGTGTTGGGCAGCCTGCTCGCGCAGGCGGGCGCGCAACTGCCAATCGGCGGGCGGGCCCTGGAAGACTCCCCGCAACAGGCCCTTCAAATACAGCGGCGTTCCGCCCACAAACAGCGCCTCCCGGCCGCGGGCCTTGATCTGCTCGACGCAGCGAGCGGCCGCCTCGACGTATTGGGCAAGGCTGAACGGCTCGTGCGGCTCGATCAGGTCGACCAGGTGGTGCGGCACGGCGCGCCGCTGCTCGGGCGTCGGCTTGGCGGTGCCGATGTCCATGCCCCGGTACAACGCCATCGAGTCCATCGAGATGATCTCGGCGTTGATCCGCCGGGCCAGCTCGATCCCTACGCCTGTCTTGCCGGCGGCGGTCGGCCCGGTCAGATACCAGCAGTCGCAAGCAGGGTGGTCCATGGCCGGGATCTTGCAGCGGAGTGGGCGGCCGAGTATGTTCCAGGCTTAGGACTCGCAAAGGAACAAGTTGGACATACATGAGTCCTTACTTGCTGATTGTGACCGTTGTGACGCTGGCTGGGAAGGGCTGCGGTGGTGGACGACAGGACCTCGATTTTCGAGCAACTGATGGCCGTCATCGAAGACCGCAAGGCCACCCGCCCGACGCGATCCTACACCGCCGGACTCTTCGACGGCGGCATCGACGCCATCGGGGCCAAGATCCGCGAAGAGGCGGGTGAGTTGGTCGAGGCGGCCCGAGCAGCCGATGCGGTCCGGCAGCACGTCGTGCACGAGGCGGCCGATCTGACCTACCATCTGTTCGTCTTACTGGCGGCCTGCGGGGTCGGCCTGGCCGACGTCGAGCAGGAATTGGCCCGGCGGTTCGGCACTTCCGGTCTCGAGGAAAAGGCGTCGCGGGAGGACCGATGAGGGGGAAGGCGAAGCGCCCAGCCTACGCCGCGGTTCCGGCCACGAGCCGGCCCCGGTAGTAGGTCCCCACGACCGGTTCCTCGGATTCGAAGAGCAATTCATGGGGATCGGCGGCCGTGCGCTGTGGCAACCGGACCACCGCCAGATTGGCGTACTTGCCGGGTTCCAGGCTGCCCATGTCCTGGGGCCGCCCCAGGGCCTTGGCGGCGTCGAGCGTGGCCAGCCGCAGGATGACGTCGCGGCCCACGTCCGGGTGTCGCCCGGCCGCGAACCGCAGCTCGCCCAGCATGCCCAGGTCCGGCGACGACGCCCGGGAGTCGGTCCCCAAGGCCACCAACGCCCCGGCCGCCAGCATCATCCGCAGCGGATACGGGTCGTGGCCGAAAAAGGCGTGCGTCCGCGGACAGTAGACTACCGCCATCCGCGCGGCGCGTTCCGCCAGAAAGGCCATCTCCTCCTCGTCGAGGTAGTTGCCGTGGATCACCAGCGCGCGATGGGCACCGGCCAGCGCGCGAAGGTAGTCCAGCGGGCGTCCCCCGGCCGGGAACAGCCGGGGATCGCAGGTTCCCAGCTCCTCGAAGCAATCGCGAAACGGCCCGCGGCCCGATCGGATCAGTTGCAGCTCCTCGCGCGACTCGGCCAGGTGAAACGCCAGCGGCGCGCGTCCGGCCGCCGAAAGCGACACGGCGGCCGCCAGCAACTCGGGTAGGACACTGTACGGTGCGTGCGGGCTCAGCCCGGGCCGCCAGTGTCGGGTCGCGTCGAGCAACTGGAGATGGCGCGGGGCGAGATGCAGCGGCCGCGCAATCCGGTCCTCCACCGGAGCGATCAGCTCGAGGAAGACGGTCGTGTCGAGCTGGGCCTCGTCGAACAGTCCGTGGTCCCATTCCGGCTGCGCGATCTCGCCCAGCATGGTCGTGCCGGCCTCGATGCTCTCGCGCAGCCCCCGCTCGACCGCGTCCGGCGACGCGCCGGGCCTCTGGCGGAACATCTCGATCACCAGGCGGATCCAGTCGGCAAAGCCCATGCCCGGCTCGCCCAGCGGACGACGCAGATCGCTGAACTCCAGGTGCGCATGGGCGTTGACCAGGCCCGGCAGAATCGCCACGTCCCCGAGGTCTTCGACCTTACCGACGGCCGACGTCTCTTCGACGGCGACGATTCGCTCGCCGCGCACGGACACCGTGCCGCCGGGGATCGGCGGGCCGGCCACGGGAAACACGAAGCGGGCCTTAAGGGTGTGATGCGCCTGACTCATCATGCTGCGAAAGTCCGGTGCAAAGGTTCTCTCATCTCCGTTCGATCGTCTTTCGAAGCTCCTCTTCTTCCGATTTCGGGTACTTCAGCCGGCCGAACCAGACCAGCAACCCCGCGGCCAGAAGGCCCGCCACGACGACGGTGGGCCAATCGAACAGGTAGCCCCCCCCTTCGACCGGCGACATCAGGTGCCGCACCCCCGGCCAGCGCTCGTACTGCTCGGGCGAGATCCGCCCGACCGCCAGCGGCAAGCAGTTATGGACCAGGTGGAAGACCATGCCCGGCACAATGCTGCCGGTCTGCACCGCCACGAATCCAATCACCACGCCTACCAGAAAGGCCATCAGCGACTGCTGTAAAACGGCGTGGGCGAAGCCGAAACAGACGGCACTGTAGACGATCGCCCGCCACTTGTGCCCCAGGTGGCGGAACCCCGAGAGAATGAACCCGCGGAAGGCCAGCTCTTCGCAGATTGCCGGCATTACCGCAACGACCAGCATCAACTTCCAGAGCGGGGCGCCCCGAAGCATCGTCTCGACGCCTTTGAGGGCCTGGAGCACGTCCTCGTTGATCGGGTACAGGCTTTGCACGGCGATCTGCAACACGTTGACCACCGGGTGCAGCAGCAGCGCCAGCACGATCGCGGCGGGCACCGCCATCATCCCCCGCGGGGGCTTCAATAACAGCGTTTCTCGCGGGCTGCCGGTCAACACGATCGTCATCAGCAGCGGCGGCGCGGCGATCACCACCAGTTGCGTGACGATCGCCAATTTGGCAAATCCGGCGAGGTCCTCCGGCGATTGCATCGAGGAACCGATGAAGAACCGGATCAGCAAGATCAGCGCCGCGCAGAAGAGGGCCTCCATCGCGGTCGGCGTCGGCTGGCGATCGCGGACCAGGTGTTGCAGCCAGAGCCCCACGTCGAGCCGTTCGCTCTCGCGGAACAGCACCGATTCCGAGTTGAACTGCTCGACCGCCCAGCGGATCGCCAGCAGGCAGGCGGCCAGCGTCACCGCCACCACGACCGGCAGGAACTGCAGGGCCTGCCAGTAACCGCCCTCCAAAACGCTTCGCAGCAACAGCACCACGCCGGTCACCGGAATCAGGCTGTTGCCCAGAGTCAGCTCCACGCCGGGCGCCATCGGCATGACCGCCAGCGGCATGGTGATGATCAACAGCGGCATCAGGTAATACTGGCCTTCCTTGGTGCTGCGGGCGAAGGCGGCCAAGGCCAGGCACAGCGCGCTGAACAGGGCCGAGACCGGCACCAGCGCCACCGCCAGCCAGACAATGGCCGCCGGCGGCGGGGGGCCAAACTCGGGCAGCCGGCCGAAGACCAGCCAACCGGTGAGCCCCACGCTGGCGATGTTCAACGCGGCGGTGACCATGCTGAAGAGCATGATCGTCAGCAGCTTGCCCAACACGATCTCGCTCCGTTCGGCCGGACTGCTTAGGAGGGTCTCCAGCGTGCCGCGTTCCTTCTCGCCGGCACACAGGTCCACCGCCGGATAGAACGCGCCGGTCAGTGCCCAGATCAACAGCAGCACGGGCAGGATCTTCGACCACAACGCGGCCCCGCGATAGGGCGTCTCGTCGGCCACGTCGGAGCGTCTCAGCTCGACGGGCCGAACCGCCTCCACCGGCAAGCCGGCCGCCGCCAGGTTGGTCTCGATCCGTTGCTGATTCCAGTGGTTCCACACCTCGTCGAGTCGCGATTGGGCGATGTTCGACTTGTCGTTGGCCGTGGTGTAGAAGGTCTCCGGCTCGCAGATCGGCGGGTGTTTCACTCCTGCTGCCGCCGGGCCGGCATCGGGGTCTTCCTCCTGCCGGGCGTTGACGTCGCGAATCGTCCGTTCGAAACGCTCGGCTTCCTCCGCAAAGGTCTCGGGGAAGCAGATGGCCACGTCGTATTGGCCGGCCTGCACGGCACGCTGGGCTTCGGCGCGCTGCTCGGCCAAGGTTTTGGAGGGATCGTCCGGCGGGAAATGCAGCTCCAGCAGCTTCGCCCGGCTCGGGTCGCTGAACAGCTCCGGGGCAAACCGGCCGTTCTCGAAGAGTCTCGGCAAGTCGGTCAAGTGATTGGCCCCCACCACCAGCACGGTGGTCGGCTTTTCCTGCGTGAACTGCTGGATCTGGACGAAGCTCATCCCCAACAGCGGATAGAGCAGAATCGGCAGGACAAACATCATAAACAGCGTGCGCCGGTCGCGCAACTGATCGCGGATCTCGCGAGAGAGGATCAGCTTGACGTTGGCCGTGTTCATGGGTCGTACCTGACGCCGTGTGTCGAACGTCGATTCATGCAACCTTGTTCTTTTGCGAGTCCTAACCTTCGGCCGCGAGACTGCTTGGACGAAGCCGCCAGCCTACGGTGCTTCCTCTTCCGGCGGATGGGCTCCGTCGTGCTGCGAAATCAATTGGAAAAACAACTCCTCCAAATCCCGTTCGTGGTGCCGGCTGCGCAGCTCCTCCAGCGTCCCTTCGGCGAGCATGTGGCCGCGATGGACGATCGCCACGCGATCGCAGAGCTTCTCGGCCTCGCGCATGATGTGGGTGGAGAAGATGATGCACTTGCCGTGATCGCGCAGCTCGGCCACCGTGTTCAGCAGCGCCCGGGCCACCAGCACGTCGAGTCCCGCCGTGGCCTCGTCGAAGATCAGCACGGGCGGATCGTGGACAATCGCCCGCGCAATCGAGACCTTCTGCTTCATGCCGGTCGACATTTTCGCACCGAGCAGGTCGCGGATGTCGTTCATTTTCAGCCGATCGAAGAGGTGTTCCATCCGCTCGGCGAGCTGCTCTGCGGCAATCCCGTGCAGCCGGCCGAAGTACTCGACCATTTCCCAGCCGGTCATGCGGTCGTAGACGGCCGTGTTGGCCGACATGAAGCCGATCTGGTGGCGGACTTTCGAGGGCTGCGTCAGCACGTCGTATCCATTGATCGTGGCGGTTCCCGCGGTGGGACGTAGCACGGTGCTGAGGATCCGCAGCGCGGTCGTCTTGCCGGCCCCGTTGGGTCCCAGCAGGCCGTAGATCTGGCCCGGCCGGGCGTGGAAGCTGATGCCTCCCAGCGCCACGAACCGGCCGCGTCGCAGATCGGCGTAGTGCTTCACCAGTCGGTCGACGTGAATCATAAGACGGTTTGCCGCAAGGCGTTTCGGCTACAGGAGTCCTTACCGTAGCCTAGCTTATCGCGTCTGTCGACGGCAGATCCAGGGGCTGATCGACAAGCTGGTAGAACACGTTCCTCCGCCGGGGGAAGTAACCGATTTCCGCGATCACCCGGCGAATCTCGGTCTCGCTGGTGCGAAAGCGGGTGCCGGCCGAGGCCACCACGTTTTCTTCGATCATCAGGCTGCCCATGTCGTTGGCCCCGAAGCGCAGGGCCAGTTGCCCGATTCTGAGGCCCTGAGTGACCCAGCTTGCCTGAAGATTCGCCACGTTGTCGAGGTAGAGTCGGCTGACGGCCAGTGTTTTCAGGTAGTCCCAAGCCCCCGCCTTGCGGAGGTCGGCCAAATCGGTGTGCTTCGGCTGAAACGTCCAACCGATAAAGGCCGTAAAACCATTCGTCTCATCCTGAAGCCGCCGGATGCGTTCCAAGTGCTCGATTCGTTCGGCTGGCGTCTCGACGTGCCCGAACATCATGGTCGCCGATCCCCGGCCGCCGAGCTCGTGCCAGGCGCGGCAGACCTCCATCCATCGCCCGGTGGAGGTTTTGTGCGGGCTGACGATTCGGCGGACCCGGTCGGCGAGGATCTCGGCGCCGCCTCCCGGCAGACTTCCCAGCCCGGCCGCCTTCAGCCGCACCAGCACCGCTTGGATGGAGAGCCCCGAGACCTTGGCGATGTGGTCGATTTCCGGGGGGCCGAAGCCGTGGATGTTGATCTGGGGAAAGTGCCACTGCACGTCTCGGAGCAACTGCTCGTACCACTCGATGTCCAGCCCGGGGTGCAAGCCACCTTGCAGCAGGATCTGATCGCCGCCCAGGGCGATCGTCTCTCGGATCTTCTGGTACAGTCGCTGGCGATCGATGACGTAGCCGTCGCCGTCGTCCGGCCGGCGCGAGAATGCGCAGAAGCGGCAGCCGCTGATGCAGATGTTGGTGTAGTTGATGTTCCGATCGATGTTGTAGGTCCGATACGGCTCGGGATGCAGCCGCGCGGTCACGGCGGCCGCGGCCCGGCCCAGGGCCGCCAGATCGTGCGATTGCAGCAGCCGCAGCCCCTCGTCGGAACTCAACCGCGCGCCGGCCGTAACCTTATCGAGCAGTCGGTTGATCGTCGAAGACAAGTTCCACTCCTGCCGAGGCATGACCGTGCCGCACCGCCAACTCGCGGAACCGCCCAAGCCCTCGACGCTGGCGATCGCCGAGCCGGAAATCGAGATGGTCGCGGAGGTACGTCAGACAAGCAGCTTCGGGAATGCCTACCGCCGGGGCGGCGCGCCGGGCGATCTCCGCCAGCCGGTCGGTTCCCTCGTCGCGCGCGGCGCCCAACGCTTGGCCGAGCCGCGGCCAGTAGATCGGCGGCCCGCTGCGGTCGCACCGGGCGATCCACATGGCGAACACAAACGGCAAGCCCGCCCAACGCGACCATTGCTCTCCCAAGTCCCATATGAACGCGTACCGTTTGTTGGTCGGCCGCAGGGCTCGATCGCCGATCAGCATCACGGCATCGGCGTCGGAATCCTCGATGGACGCGCCGATCGGCAGCAGTCGCAGCCGCGGCTGAAGGTCGAAGCGCTCCTTCAACAGGATTTGCGCCATCGCGGCGCTGGTTCGCGATCCCTCGTCCAAGGCCAGTGTGCGAACTTGCTCGACGGGCACCCGGCCATAGAGCATCACGCTGCGGACCGGCCCGTCGCAAGCCACGCAGGCGTCGGAAACGATCGCGTAGTCGGCATGGCGGAAACACTCGATCGAGGGCACCAACGCCACGTCGAGCCGTCCGGCCGCCAAGGCGTCGGCCAGCCGGCTGGGCAGATCGACGGTCACTTGGGCACCTGGCAGGTATTGCGGCAGGCAGAAGGTCAGCGGCCGAGCATTCAGGTAGGTCACCGCCCCGATGCGGACTGCGGATGGCTCGTTCGAGGCGGAGTTGCTGATCACCGGTCGTCCTTGGGGCCGCTGGGCGCCATCGCGCCGGTTGTGCGCAATGGCCAATTCGCATCCTGGTGCCGAAGAGATGAATTATAGGACTTCGCCGGAGAGCCCGGAAGGCGGTCGTTGCCGTTTTCCGGCAGGTCCCCCCAGAATAAGGTAAGCTTGAAAAAATGGGGCCCCGGCGGCCTCGTCTCTTCTCGTCTATCGGTCTTGCGACCACCACTCGTTCTCGTCCGCCAAACAGGCAAATGACTCCATGAGCGACGCATTCGACAACAACCTTTTGGCACGCCTTGCCGGCCATGGCGGGACGGGGGAAGGTCCCGATCCGTGGGCGGCCGTGGCCGCATCCGAGCCGGAACACGCCCAAGAAGAACAGCAGAAGGAACAAGAGCTCAACGCCGTTCTCGACCGGATCCGTGCCATGACCGGCAACGAGAACGCCGCCCCCGACGACAGCTCGGCGGAGCCGTCCGAGGATCCGCGATGCGACCCACTGCAAAACGCGTTCGTGCCGATCGAGATCGAGTCTTTCCGAACCGCCGGGCTGACCGACAGCGAGGTAGAGGCGTTGATCCTGAAATTCCTGCTCGCCCGGGGCGATGCCTCCGGCCGCGACATCGCCGAGCAGATCAAGCTCCCCTTCGTGCTCGTCGACGAGTTGCTCCGCGAGATGAAGAACGAGCAGCTCGTCGGCCATCGCGGCGCCGCGCCGATGAACGACTACCAGTATCAGCTCAGCGATCTGGGGCGGGAGCGCGGCCGGCGATACGCCGAGCACTGCAGCTACTTCGGATCGGCGCCGGTCTCTCTGGACGACTACATCGCCGGAGTCCGGGCCCAATCGCCGACCAACCAGCGCCCCACGTCCGAGGACCTGCGGCGGGCCTTCTCGGACCTGGTGCTCGGCCGAAAGATGTTCGACCGGCTGGGGCCGGCGGTGAACTCCGGACGCGGCCTGTTCCTCTTCGGCCCGCCGGGCAACGGGAAAACGAGCATCGCCGAGCGGGTCACTGCGGCCTTTGGCAAGGAGATATGGATTCCCCGGGCAATCGGCATCGACGGCGAGATCATCCGGTTGTTCGACCCGGTGAACCACACCGAGTTGCCGACCCAATCGGGCGGCGGACTGCTGGACCAACGGCGAGTCGACCATCGCTGGGTCCGCATCAAGCGGCCCACCATCGTTGCCGGCGGCGAGTTGACCATGACTCAGCTCGAAGTGACGATCAACACCTCGACGGGTATCAGCGAGGCGCCGCTGCAGTTGAAGAGCAACTGCGGCACGCTGGTCATCGACGACTTCGGCCGCCAGCGGATGGGTATCGAGGAGCTGCTCAACCGCTGGATCGTGCCCCTGGAAAAGCGATACGACTTCCTCAACCTCCCCAACGGCAAGAAGATCAACGTGCCGTTCGATCAGTTGATCATCTTCTCGACCAACCTGGAGCCACGCGACCTGGTCGACGAGGCGTTCCTGCGACGTATCCCCTACAAGATCGAGGTGATCGACCCGACCGAAGAGGAGTTCCGCAACCTGTTTCGGGTCATGGCGCCCCAGTTGGGTATCGAATATCGGGAGGAACCGATCGACCATCTGGTCGAGACCCATTACAAGAAGGTCGGCCGGCCGTTTCGCTTCTGCCAGCCCCGCGATTTGCTGATGCAGGTCCGCAACTACTGCGTCTACGACGACGCGCCGCCCGAGTTGACTAACGAGTACCTCGACTGGGCAGTGGACAACTACTTCGCCGTCATGTAGCGGACGAGGCGCTGCCGTCGTGCAGCGGCCAAAACGGGCCCTGTCTGCCGATGGCGGACTGCCGGGGCTGCCGGCATCGCCCGCAATACTCGGACTGCCCGAATCTCGCCTTGACCCGTTTGGGGGTGCCCGCTATCCTCCGCCAACATTGCGGCGTTGCCGCCGGGATTCTCAAACGCAAGGAGGCGAGTGATGAGGGCGATCTGTCGACTGGGCCTGTGGTGGACGTGTTTGCTGCTGGCCGGCCTGTACGGTCCGGTCGCGACCGCCGCAGGCGATTCGGCGCCGGTGCCGCCACGGCCGGAAGATTACTTCGACTCGGGACGCACGCCGGAGTACATCCGCCAGGCGAAGCAGTTCCTGGTTGAGCATCCGCGGGCCGAGGCGGCCCCCCGCGTCACCTTCGAGCTGCTGATGGCGGCCACGGTGGCCAACGACGCCAAGCTGGCCGACGAGGCTAAGGGCGGCCTGGTGATGCAGTATCCGACGAGTCTCTACACGCAGTACCTGCTAAGCACCTTCCCCAACCCCGCCGACTACCGAAAGCTGCTGACAGGCCTGCTGAAGGATCGGGACGACGTCTTCTCGGGAGACTTCGCCAAGCCGTATTGCCGGGCGGCCGAATTGGGCGTGAAGCGATGGGGCGATTCGTTTCTCAGCGACGACACGTTCCTGCTGCAAGGCGCCCTGATGGCCCGTGCCGCGGGCGACTACCGCCTGGAGCTGCTGTGTCTGCCGAAACTGGCCCGCTGCAAAGACCCCACGCAGCGCATCGCCCAAATTGGTTTCAGTTCCACCGAGGACGACGTGACCAAGATCGCCGAGCTGTCCGAGATTCTCGACAACCCGACGGCACGTCTCTACGAACGGTTCTTCTACGGCAGGCTGTCGGACCAGCAGCGCGCGTCGCGTGAAATCGTCCGGATCGTCGCCAAGAATCATCTGGCCGCCAGCGAGTTCTCCGAGGCTCTGCCGCTGATCGAGAAGCTGGCCGGCGACGACGATCCGCAGATGCTGTTCTGGCTCGGTTGGTGCCGTGCGACCCTGGGGCAGACGGACCAGTCGTTGGACGTCCTGGACGGGCTCTGCCGCAAGCATCCGCAAAGCCCATGGAGCGGGCAGGCCAAGGATCTCGCCCAACGCGTGCGACAGCAGCAGGCCAATCTGGATCAGTGCGCCGACGCGCTGCTTCGGGTCACGTCCAAGGCGCGGCAGCACGAGATGGGCGCGATCGAGGGCACGGTCGCCTTTCGGCGTGACGACGGGCGGGAGCTGAGCCTTTACCTCGCGCTGATTCCCGAGCGAGGGCACCTGGAACTCGTGCTGCACCAGGCCGGCGAGATCCTTTTGGGGTACCAGACGACCGACCGGAAGAGCAAGCTCTTCTTCGCGGGAGAGCCGGCCATCGACGTCTTCGACCAGAAGGCGTTCTATCCGTCACCGCAATTCTCGCTGACGCGCGACGAGAACGGGAAGTTCAATTTCAACGGGGGCCTGCAAATCACAGGCTCGCCGGAGGGGATTTCCGAAGTCGGCCAGACCGTTCTCGACTCGCCGTTTCTGGCAACGAAGCCAGGGTTGCTGATGCTGCTGACCGGCGTCACGGCGAAGGGTTGGCTGCCCGAGCCGGCAGCCACGACCGAAGCCGGCCGGCAATTCCGCTGGGTCCGACCCGCCGTGACGCGGCCGGACGTGGACTGCTGGCAGTGCGTGGTCACGTCGGAGGAGAAACTGTGTTCGCTGAGAGTCGGCCCGGTCACGTGCACGCAGTTGCGTTACGGGCCGAGCGACGCGTTCGAGCTCGCGCCGCCGCCATGGCCCGATCTGCCCGTGGTGAGAAAGGAAAAGATGGACCCCGCGGCCTTGTTCCGGATGATGGGTGTGGCCGCCTCGCTGCTGAACCGGCAAGACAACGCCGAGGCGACGGCCGGCAGGGCCGAGCCGACGCGACGCTAGTCCGGCCCCTTAGCGCCCTCGACAATACCGAACCTGTTCTTTCGCCAGTCCTTACCCTTGCGGCCGCTCGATCCCGAAGGGGAGCTTCATCTGCGGGTCGCCGTGCCTTTCGGGATCGAGTTCCTTGAATAGCAGGCTGGGCTGGATGTCGGTGTTGTGCTGGTACTTGTCGCTGGCGTATTCGGTGAAGTCGCCGCGGATGTCGTGGTAGAAGATCTGGCAGATGGCCACTCCGGCGTAGACGCGGACCGGCTGGATGGCGAACATCTCCAACGTCCAGTAGCCGCAGAAACCCACGTCGCCGAAACCGGCCGTGACGTGGACGAACAACCCCAGCCGCCCCACCGACGAGCGGCCTTCGATCATCGGCACCAGGTTGTGGGTCTCCGTCCGCTCTGCCGTGCGGCCGAGGTAGAGCTGATTCGGCTGCAACACGAGCCCTTCCGGCGGAATGGCGAGGCGGCGGACCCGGTTGGCCTTCCGCATGTCCAACACGACTTCCTCGTAGACCATCAGCTCGTTGTGCAGCGAGAGGTTGTAGCTGTTGGGATTGAGCTTCGACGGATCGAACGGCTCGATGAGGATGTTCTCGCCCAGTTGTCGTTGAATCTCGTGACCGGAAAGGACCATGGAATTGTGAGCCTCGTGCTGTGAAGCCGCAAGCGGCCTATTGATGTCTGCATTGCGAATTATCAAGGCCGACCAACGGGAGGCCGGAACCTTCGGGCTCCCGGTGGTCGCCCTCGTGCATCGACCGGGCAAACGTCAATCGTTGTCCTCCACACCGATTCGCGGGCAGACCGACTCCAAGGGGCAATCGTCGCACTCGGGCTTCCGCGCCGTGCAGCAGCGACGGCCGTGCTGGATCATCCGATGGCTCAGGGCGATCCAGTCTTTCTCGGGGATCTGCTCGATCAAGTCCTGCTCGATTTTCTCCGCGCTCTTCTGCCGTGAAAGCCCCAAACGCCGGCTGATCCGCCCCACGTGGGTGTCGACCACCACGCCCGAGGCGACGCCGAAGGCCGTCCCCAGCACCACATTGGCGGTCTTCCGGCCGATGCCGGGCAACTTGACCAAGGCATCGAGCTGCTTGGGGACATCGCCGCCATGCTCCTCCAGGAGGGCCTGGCAGCACCCCTTGATACTCTTCGCCTTGTTGCGGAAGAAGCCGGTGCTCCGGATGTCCTGCTCCAAGCGGGGCAAGGCCGCCGACGCATAATCAGCCGCCAAGGGATATTTTCGAAACAGGTCCTTCGTAACCAGGTTGACCCGCTCGTCGGTACACTGGGCCGAGAGAATCGTCGCCACCAGCAACTCCAGCGGGGTCTGGAAGTCGAGCGAGCACTTCGCGTCCGGATACGTTCGAGATAGGGCTCGGACGATCTTGGCGGCGTGTCGTTTGGCTTCGGCGGTGGCGGCCAATGTCGGACCTCGAG
Organism: Pirellulales bacterium; assembly: GCA_016935315.1. Taxonomy (GTDB): domain Bacteria; phylum Planctomycetota; class Planctomycetia; order Pirellulales; family Thermoguttaceae; genus JAFGRD01. The sequence goes on along the minus strand of JAFGRD010000081.1, from coordinate 128,541 downwards.
CGGGACGGCTCCGCAGTGCGGCTGCAAAGGCGTCGGAGAATAGGGCTGCCCGCAGAGCGGCCCCAATTCTCGCCGAGGCGGGCGGGGAATGTCAAGTGTCTGGGCCGTCGATCGCCCGAATCGGCGAGAAATTGGCCTTCTGCGAACCGGATACCTATAATCCCAGCAGTGAAAGAAGGCAATCATCACCGGTGAGCTTGAAGTCGGCGGCAATGGGTCGCATGCGTAAGGTATGCTTAATTGACGTTCGGGGGCCAGGCAAGCAGATGATCGGTCACCAACTATTGATGTTTGCATGGCGAATGATCCGGGCCGACCGCCGGGAGGCCGGAAGAATCGGGCTCCCGTTGGTCGCCCTCGCGCATAGACTGTGCAGACGTCAATAAGGAACCCTGTCGTAGAGCAAACCGCGTTGGTTCACTTCCCGGTCAGCGTCGACGGGGGGCACGATTCGTCCGGTTCGGGGCAATCGCCGGAGCCGATGCAAGTGTAGCGCCACAAACCGGTCATTGCGGCACGGCGCGAGCGGAACATCTCCATTTCAGACCCTGCATTTCCTGCTACGCCAGCCATGGACGAGGGATGATGTCGACGTTCGAGGACTTGTCATTTCGTTTCGAGGATTTCTCGGGCAAAGTGCGTCTGTTTCCTCTACCCAATCTGGTGCTGTTTCCGCACGTGATGCAGCCGCTGCACGTGTTTGAGCCCCGGTATCGCGAGTTGCTCGAAGACGCCGCCCAGAGCGACCGGCTGATCGCGATGGCTCTGCTGCGCCCGGGATGGGAAGACGACTACGAGGGCCGTCCGCCCCTGTACTCGGTCGCCTGCCTCGGGCGAATTGCCACGCACCACCGCCTCGAAGACGGGACCTACAACGTCTTGCTGCTGGGTCTGCGGCGTGTGCGTCTGCTGAGGGAACTCCAGCCGGCCCGCCCGTTCCGTGAAGCCGAGGTCGAGGTCTGCGAAGACCATTACCCGCCCGGGCAGTCGGATCTCCTGGCCGATTTGCACCGACGTCTGCGCGACGCCTTCCTGAAGGTCCTTCCGTTGATGCCGGAGGCCCAAGAGCAGTTGGATCAACTGCTCAGCACCGACATGGCGTTGGGGATGTTGACCGACGTGGTCAGCTACGTGTTGGACATCGATGTTCGCGACAAGGAGACGCTGCTGTCTCAGGTCGACGTTCACCGGCGGGCGGAGTTGCTGCTGCAACATCTCCTCTCCGTCGAGGCCCAGCACGCACGGAAAACGACCGCCGTTTTCCGTTTCCCGCCCCAGTTCAGCGCCAACTGAGCTTTTGTCCCGATCTGCTTGCATTCTCGCCGGAAATCGGCCATAATGGCTTTCCGGGTTCCGCGGGTGGTTTGGGGAAAACCGCAGGATACCGGTCGGGCGACACCTCACCAGAACCCTTCTCGGAATAGAGCGTAGGCAGCCCATCATCCGGGGGCCTCGGTTGGGCAACGGTACGTGAAGATCGAGGGAGGTTGCTGTGTTGCGCATGCTCAAGAAGGCTTTTGGCCCGACGCGCCGAGTCCGGCCTGGCGGGAAGTCGTCGCTTGCCCGCTCGAAACGCTCGCGGTCCGGCCAGGTGACATTCGAGGCGCTCGAATCGCGGATCGTACTGGACGCGGGGCCACTGGTCATCAGCGAGTTGATGGCGATCAACGAATCGACCCTGGCCGACGAAGACGGCGACTTCTCGGACTGGATCGAGATCCACAACCCCACGCAATCGACGGTCAACCTCAACGGCTGGAGCCTGACTGACGACGCCGACGACCTGACGCAGTGGCAATTCCCGGATGTCTCGATCGGCGCCCGAGACTTCCTGCTGGTGTTTGCCTCGGACAAGGACCGCCGTGTCGCCGGCAGCGAGTTGCACACGAACTTCAAGCTCGCCGGCGACGGAGAGTACCTGGCTCTGGTCCAGCCCGACGGGACCGTCGCCCACCGCTTCTCGCCGGCATATCCCCCGCAATACGCCGACGTGTCGTACGGGCTGGCTCAACTGACCACCACGTTGGTGCGACCGGGGGCCAGCCTGAGCTATCTGGTGCCCACCGCCGACGACGCGGGGTTGGGCACGACCTGGACCGAGCCGGGCTTTGACGATTTGGCCTTCAAAGGCAGCAGTCCGCCGCCGCCGGTCCTGATTACCGAAGTGGGCACGGAGAGCGAGGACTACGCGGAAATCCAGAACGTCATGGCCACTTCGGTCGAGACGGCCGGCTGGGTCGTGGCGGCCAACAACGGCAGCCAGGGCATCGGCGGCATGCACGCGACCCTCTGGGAGTTGCCCGATGCGATGGCCGCCGGGGAAGTCCGCTTCCGCACCGACCGGCCCGCCGCGGGCGAAGAGGAGCACGCATGGGGCGAAAACATCTGGTGGTCGACGACCGGCAACGGTTGGGTGATGATCGTCGACGACCAGGGTCAAGTCGCCGACTTCGTCGCCTGGGGATACTCCGAGTCGCAGATTGCCTCGCTGGTCGTAAACGTCAACGGGTTCACGATCAACGCCGCCGATGGATGGAATGGACCGGGCGCCGCCAACAACACGGGGTCGGGCAACTCGCTGCAACGCAGCGGCGAGGCGGACCATGGCGTCGCGGCCGACTGGGCGTTTACCACGCCGCCCTCCCAAGGCGAAGTCAACGCCGAGCTGCTCACGCCCTTTTCCAGCGGTCCGACGACGGGCATCGGCTTCGATGCCGGCTCCTCCGGCCTGGACGCCGCCATCGCGACCAACGTCGAATTGGACCTGCACGGCATCAACGCCTCGCTCTTGGCGCGGATACCCTTCGAGGTGGAAGACCCCACGGCGCTGAGCTCGCTCGAACTGAGGATGCAATACAACGACGGGTTCGTGGCCTATCTCAACGGCCAGGAGATCGCCCGCCGCAACGCCCCCGACACGCTCGCGTGGGACTCCCGCGCCACGGACTCGCAAAGCCCCCAGCAGTCGCTGGGCTACGAGAAGATCGACGTGACCGACTCGCTCGGCCTGCTGCAGGCCGGCGTGAACCTGTTGGCCGTCCACGGGCTGAACATCGGCGCGACCGACGACGACTTCCTGATCCTGCCAAATCTGGTCGGCGCCAATATCCAGGGAACCGAGCGGTATTTCTCCGTGCCCACCCCCGGCGACCCCAATTCGACCGGCCTGATCGTGATCAACGAAATCCACTACGACCCGGAGGATCAAACGGAGCGCGGCGAGTTCATCGAGCTGCACAATACCACCGGCGAAAGCATCGACCTTTCCGGTTGGCGGATCGACGACGCCGTGCAATACACGTTCCCGGTCGGGGCGTCGATTCCCGGCGGCGGCTACGTTGTGGTGGCCGAAGACCCGGGCACGATCCAGGCGAAGTACGGTGTGCCCGCCTTGGGCCCCTGGACCGGCTTACTCAACAACGACGGCGAGCACATCGAATTGATCGGTGCGGCGGGCCACACGGAAGACGAGGTCGACTACAAGAGCGAAGCCCCCTGGCCGATTGTGCCGCGGGGCGACGGCAGCTCGATGGAGCTGATTCACCCTTCGCTGGATAACGACCTGGGGGGGAGCTGGCGACCGTCGGGATACAACCTCCTGGCGACCGGTGAAGCGCGGACCCTGGACGGCCATCCCGGGGCGGTCCCCACGCCCGGGCGGCAAAACAGCGTTTTCTCTCTGACCGCGCCGCCGCAAATCCGTCAGGTTCACCATGAGCCCCAGCAACCGCTGGCCGGCGAGTCGATCATGGTGACGGCCAAGGCGACCGATCCCGACGAGGTCGTCGAAGTGCTGCTGAGCTACCAGATCGTCTTGCCGGGCAGCTACGTTCCGGCCGATCTGGCCTTGCCGCAGGGCACGCTGCTGGGCAATCCGACGCGTCCGTTCGATCCCAATCCCGCGTACCACGACCCGGCCCAATGGACCGTCCTGCCGATGGTCGACGACGGCACCGGGGGCGACGCGGTGGCCGGCGACCATGTCTACACGGCGCAAATTCCTTCGCAGGGCAACCGCACGCTGGTCCGCTATCGGATTACGGCCACCGACGCGGTGGCTTCGTCGGTGACGGCCCCCTATCTCGACGATCCGTCGAGGAACTTCGCCTTCTACGTGTACAACGGCGTTCCGGAGTATCAGACTACGATCCGCTCGGTCCGTCCCGAAGGCGCCGGCTACACCTACAGCAGCGAGTTGATGGACTCGCTGCCGGTCTACACGCTGATTACCGACGCCACCGATTTGAGCCACTGCATCGCCTACGACGGTGCCTACCAGATTCCCAAGTCGAACGAGGGGGCCCGCGACCGGTTCAATTGGGAAGGGGCGTTCGTCTACAACGGCGTGGTCTACGATCACGTTCACTACCGTTTGCGCCAGGCCAACGACCGCTATGGTTTACACGGCAAGCGCTCCATGCGGATCCGCTTCAACAAGGGTCAATACCTGGTGGCCCACGACAACTACGGAAACGAGTATCCCCAGAAGTGGCGGACGCTGAACACCGGCAAGATGTTCGACAACAAGGACGTGGGCAATTTCGGCCTTACGGAAACGCTCAACGACCAGCTCTGGAACCTGATGGGCGTGCCGTCGCCCTGGATGCACACCTTCCACTTCCGCGTGGTCGACGGTCTCGATGAGGCGCCGGCGGGGGCCAACGGCCAGTATTACGGCGATTTCTGGGGAATGCACTTGGCCATCGAGGACTATGATGCCCGGTTCGTCGCGGCCCACGAAATGGCCGACGGGAATCTGTACAAGCTCAAGGACGGCATCTTCAACGGCAACGAGTTGCGGCGCCACCAAGGCAGCAATTCGACGACCACCGACGCCGACTTCCAGAACATCCGCAGCAGCCTGCGGCCGGAGCGGTCGGACGCCTGGCTCGACGCCAACGTCGACTACGACCGCTGGTACGCCTACCATGCGGTGGTCGAGGGTGTTCGCCACTACGATTTCGTCCCGGCCGACAGCCACTCGAAGAACCGGGCCTGGTTCTTCGAGCCGTACGAAGGCAGCCAATACGGACGGCTCTGGACGCTGCCCTGGGATTCCGATGCCAGTTGGGGCCCCAACTGGAACGAAGGCATCGACTATTCGAAGAACGCCATCTTCGGCGGCGGCGGCAAGCCGGCCTACAAACAGGAGTACCGCAACACGCTCCGCGAGTTCCGCGACCTAGTGTGGACGCAGGAGGTCATCTTCCAGATGATCGACGACCTGGCGGCGTTTGTGATCGGATTCTCGCAGGCTGATCGCGACCGTTGGCGAAGCGCCCCGGCCGACGCCGGCTACCAGGACTTCGGGACCATCGAGTGGAAGATCCAGGACATGAAGAACTTCGCCTTCGTGAGTTGGTCGGGCAGCACGGGCCCCACGGTGCCCGCCGGCGGACGGGCGGCCTATCTCGACTCGCTGGCCAACGCGGAAGGCGACGCGACCAACATCCCCAACACGCCCACGATCGTCTCCACCTCGCCGCCCGGTTTCCCCATCGACCAGTTGAGCTTCCAGACCGGCCCGTTCAGCGACCCCCAAGGCGACGAGACGTTTGCTGCCATGGAGTGGCGGATCGGTGAGGTGACCGATCCGGCCGCGCCGGCCTACGACGCCGATGCGCCCCGGGTCTACGAGCTCACCACGGTCTGGGAGAGCGGCGAGCTGGCCGCCTTCTCCGACGCCGCCACCGTCCCGCCCGGGGCCCTGGAGGTCGGCCACGCCTATCGGGCCCGCGTTCGCACGAAGGACAACACCGGTCGCTGGAGCCACTGGTCCGCGCCGGTGCAGTTCATCGCGACCGAGCCGGCCGAGCCGGTGATGGACCAGTTGCGCATCACCGAGATCATGTACCATCCGACCGAACCGACCTTCGACGAGCTGGCGGTGGATCCCAACTTCCTGGCCGACGACTTCGAGTACATCGAGCTGCAAAACACGGGCGGCACCACGCTGAATCTGACCGGGTTCGAGCTGGCCGAGGGCGTCCAATTCGACTTCACGGGCAGCAAGGTCGCCGAGCTGGCGCCCGGCGAGTTCGTCGTCGTCGTGCGGAACCTGGCCGCCTTCGAGGCCCGGTATGGCACGGATGTCCCCGTGGCCGGGACGTTTCGCGGCGGGCTGCAAAACGGCGGCGAGACGCTTTTGTTGAAGGACCCGGTCGACCGCACGATTCACGAATTCCGCTACGATGACTCGGGCGACTGGCCCGGCCGGGCCGACGGCAACGGCAGCTCTTTGGAAGTCGTCGACCTCCGCGGCGACTATGGCGACAGCGACAACTGGCGTCCCAGCAGCGAGTATCGCGGCACACCCGGTTCGGCCGGCATCGGCCCGATCCACACGGTGGTGATCAACGAGGTCCTCACCCACACGGATCCACCCCTGGTCGACGCGATCGAGTTGTACAACACGACCGCCGAGACCATCGACTTGACCGGCTGGCACCTCAGCGACTCCAACGCCAACTATCTCAAGTTCCGCGTTCCGGACGGCACGACCGTGGCCGCCGGCGGATACGTTGTCTTCGACGAGGACGACTTCAACCCGACGCCTACCGATCCCGGCCCGAACGACTTCGCGCTGGACGGCGCCCATGGCGACGAAGTCTGGCTGTGCCAGGCCGACGTCTCCGGCCGCCTGACCTTCTTCATCGATCACGTCGAGTTCGGGGCGGCCCGCGGCGGCGAATCCTTCGGCCGCTGGCCCAACGGCAGCGGCGCGCTGGCGCCGATGATCAGCACCACCCTGGATCCGCAAAACGGCCGAAACAGCGGCCCCCGCGTCGGGCCGGTCGTGATCAGCGAAATCCACTACAACCCCGGCGACTTCGCCGGGGCCGACGACCGTGAGTTCGTGGAAATCTACAACTCGACCACCGCGGCGGTCGACCTGACCGGCTGGCGGGTCCGCGGCGGAATCGAATACGACTTCGCCGCCGGCGCCTGGCTGGCGCCCGGAGCGGCCATGGTGCTGGTGCCGTTCGACCCGGGCGACGGCGACAAGCTCGACGCGTTTTGCGCCTGGTACGACGTCGCACCAGACGCGCTGATCCTCGGCGGCTATTCGGGCCGGCTGGCCGACGGCGGCGATCGCGTGCAATTGCAGCGGCCCGACGACCCGCCGCTGGAAGAGCCCAATTTCATTCCGCGGCTGCTGGAAGACGAAGTGCTCTACAGTGACGAGGGCGCCTGGCCCGTCGAGGCCGACGGCAGCGGCCGTTCGCTCAACCGAACGGCGGTCGATGTTTGGGGCCATGACGGGGCCGGTTGGATTGCCGGCCTGCCTACACCTGGCCTGGCCGCCGGTCTGGCCGGCGCGGGCGTGGTCGGGCGCCACGTCTTCTACAACCGGTCGGTTTTCGATGGAAACCGTGCGTCGGCCGACGCGCAGGACGACCTGGCCATTGCCCCCGACAAACGGGCCTTGTTGCCCGGCCAGACCGCTACCCGGGAGAACTACACCAACTACAGCCGCGGCATCAACGGGATCATGATCGACTTGGCCGGCCTGCCTGCCGACGCGGTCTTGGACGCCGCCGCTTTTCGCTTCCGGGTGGGCAACGACGAGGATCCGTCGAACTGGCCGGCCGCCGCGGCGCCGGCGGAAATTGCCGTTCGCCGCGGCGACGGGACCGGCGGCTCCGATCGGGTAACAGTCGTCTGGGAGGATCTGGCCATTGCCAAGCAGTGGCTGCAGGTCACGGTGCTGGCCGGCGCCGACACGGGCCTGACAGCCGACGACGTGTTTTACTTCGGCAACGCGGTGGGCGAGGCGGGCAACTCGGTCGGCGACGCCAAGGTCAACGCCATCGACATGTTGCTGGCCCGCAACAACCCCCGCAGCTTCCTCAACCCGGCCCCGATCGACTTCCACTACGACTACAATCGCGATGCGCGAGTCAACGCCTTCGACATGTTACTCGCCCGAGACAACACGACGCATTTCGCCAACGCATTGCGATTGCTCACCATGCCGCAAGCCGGCAAGCGGTCCGAAGGAATCGACCGGGCGTTTGCCGAAGGCGATCCGTTGCAGCCGACGCGTGAAGCGCGAACGGAGGACCGACCGCCGGCTTCGGACGCGTGGGACCCGCTCTACAGATTCGTGTTGGCCGACGCCGAGCAGCGCCCGGCCGAAAAGGACCAACGTGGCGACGAGGCGCTGGACGTGCTGTTGGCCACGTACGCTACTGCACACTGAATTTGTGGACGGTGACCTCTCGGTAGGTCTCACCCGGCCGCAGAACGGTGGAGGGAAAGTCCGCCCGGTTCGGCGAGTCGGGGAAGTGCTGGGTCTCCAGACACAGGCCGTGATAGGGGCCATAGGGGCCGCCGGCTGCTTTCAGCCGATCGTTGAGGCCCTTGGCCGTGTAGAGTTGCACGCCCGGCTGCGTGGTAAACACTTCCATCACCCGGCCGCTCTTCGGTTCCGCGACTCGGGCGGCCAAGGAGAGTCGCTCGCCGGGAGTCTTGTTCAGCACGTAACAGTGATCGTAGTTGGCGCCTTCGACTTGCTCGAGGCGGGAGCCGATCGTCTGGGGACGGGTGAAGTCCATGGGCGTGCCGCGCACGGCGGCAAGCTGCCCGGTGGGGATCTTCTGCGCGTCGGCCGGGAGGTAACGGTCGGCGTTAAGCAGCAGCACGTGCTCAAGCACGTCGCCGGTGCCGGCGCCGGCCAGGTTCCAGTAGGCATGATTGGTCAGGTTCGCGTGCGTGGGCTTGTCGGTTTCGGCCGTGTACCGCATCCGCAGCTCGTTGTCGTCGTTGAGCTGGTAAACCACTTGCACTTTCAGGGTCCCGGGATAGCCCTCGTGGCCGTCGGGACTGGTGTGGGAAAGCACGACACCGGCGCTTCCAGGCTCGTGCAGCGGCTCGGCCTGAAACACGATCGTTGCGAAGCCCTGCCGGCCGCCGTGGATGTGGTTCGCACCGGCGTTGGGACTCAGCGGGTACTTGCGCCCATCGAGGGTGAACGTCGCGCCGGCGATACGATTGGCATAGCGGCCCACGACCGATCCGAACAACGGGTGGCCGCGCAGATAGTCCTCGAAGCGGTCGAGGTAGAGAGTCACGTTTTGCAGCTTGCCGTCGCGGTCGGGCACCTTGACCGACGTGAGCGTGGCTCCATAGGTCATCACCTGGACTTCGAGGCCGTGGGAGTTGGTCAACGTGTAGCGCTCGATCGCCGTGCCGTCGGGCATGGTGCCGAAGACCGACTTCTGCCAGCGGTTCTCACCGCGTGCGCCACCGGTGGCCAGCAGCAACACACCAACCAGTACCACTCGTCCGATCATGGCTGTTTCTCCTGTGGGGACTCCCGCAAAACGGCCAGTCCCGCATAAACCGGTTCCGTCGATGGGCCAATGGGTTGCACGGATTATAGCCGGGATCGTGTTGCGAACGCCAGCGAGGCCATCGTCTGCCTCCTCGACGAGACGGAAACCGTGGCTCCGGGATCCGAGCCGAGACCCCAAGGGTTTTCCAGCGGCCTACCTGGCCCCAGCGCCCCGGCCGGGGCATGGATGCCTCAGACAGTGGGGCACGACCGTCGCGATCATGGTAAGCGGTCCTCGGCACGCCGGCCGAACCACCCGATCACCCGTCGTGCCGGCCATCCGTGAAGTAGAATACATGAACGGCAGCATTCGCTGTCTCTTCGATGGCATTTGCGGGGAGTGCCGGGGCACAGCCGCTTGCCGCCTCTTGAGGCTTCGCCAGCTACGACGATTGGTGCTCACGTTTGGCGAGGCTGCATCCTGCTCGACGTCACGATGAACGAACTACTTCTCCAAAACATCCCGGCAGAGTTGCGTCTGGTGCCCGCGACGGGCCTGTTCCTCTCTGCGATCGCCCTGGCTTTGGGGTTGCTGCTGCTCATGCGGCGAAGGCGCCTGCGAGAGAGTATCCGGGAGCTTCGCGGCATCTCCGATGGCATGCAGGACGGCCTGCTGGTGATCGACATCCAGACCAGGCGGCTCGTCCGCACCAACCGGTCGATGTGCCGATTGCTGGGATATTCCGAGGACGAGTTGCTGTCGCTGCATGTCGAGGATATCCACCCGCCGGATGACCTCGCCGAGGTGATGGTCGAATTCACCGCCCAAACGGAAGGCCGGAAGTCCCTCTCCGGGAACATCCCCCTTTTCAGGTCCGACCGCAGCGTTTTCTACGGCGACATCGCCAGTCACCTCTCCGTCTACCATGGCCGGCGGTGCCTGGTGGCCTTCGTCCGCGACGTGACCGAGCGGAAGCTGGCCGAAGAGCAGTTGCGGGCCAGCGAGGAGAAGATGCGGACGATCAGCGACGCCGCGCTGGACGCGGTCATCATGATCGACCCCACCGGGCACGTGGTGCATTGGAATCCGGCTGCTGAAACCATGTTCGGCTACTGCCGCCAGGAGATCATGGGAGTTGCGGTTCACGAGATCCTCACCCCGGAGCTCTACAGGCAACAGGCCAATCGAGGCCTGTCGGAACATGCCCAATCGGGCCGCGGCCCGGTGATCGGGAAGACGGTGGAGTTGGAGGCCCAGAGAAAGGACGGTTCCCTGTTTCCGATGGAGATTTCCCTTTCGTCGCTCACCGTGGACGGCGGCTGGGGGGCCGTGGCCATCATCCGAGATATCACGGAGCGCAAGCAGGCGCTGGAAGCGCTGCGAGACAGCGAGCAGAGGCTGCGAATTGCCAAACAGGCGGCGGAAGTCGCCAACCGGGCCAAGAGCGAATTCCTGGCCAATATGAGCCACGAGATCCGCACGCCCATGACCGCCATCCTGGGATTTGCCGACGTCGCGGCGGAGTACGTCACGTCGGCCGAGGGGCTCGAAGCCGTCAACACCATCCGGCGAAACGGTGACCATCTGCTGGAATTACTCAACAGCATCCTCGATCTGTCCAAGATCGAGGCCGGCAAGCTGGCCGTCGAGCAGACCGCGTGCTCGCCCTGTCAAATCGTCAACGACGTGGTCTCGCTGATGAGAGCCCGCGCGGTAGCCAAGGGCCTCACTTTGATGGTCAGGCACGACACGGCCGTGCCGCAGACGATCCGCACGGATCCGACGAGATTCCGACAAATGCTGCTGAACCTCGTCGGGAACGCCGTGAAGTTCACCGAGGTCGGCACCGTGGAGATCGTCGGACGCCTGCTCGACGCCAATAGCCAGCAGCCGCGGCTGGAGATTCGAGTCGTCGACACGGGCATCGGCATGTCCGACGCCGAGATGAACAGCTTGTTCCGTCCGTTCACCCAGGCGGACAGCTCGACCACGCGGGAGTATGGGGGCACGGGGCTGGGACTGACGATCACCAAGCGGCTGGCGGAAACGCTCGGCGGCGATATCCGCGTCGCCAGCACGCCGGGCCGGGGAAGCACGTTGACCCTGACAATCCCGACCGGCTCTCTCGACGGCGTTCCGTTGATCGATCACCGCCGGGAAACTGAGCACGACTCCCCGCCAGCCTACACGTGCGCCGAAGGTGGCCACACGCTCGTCGATTGCCGTGTTCTCCTGGCCGAAGACGGCGTGGACAATCAGCGGCTGATCTCCATCCTGCTCAAGAAGGTGGGAGCCGAGGTGGTGATTGTCGACAACGGGCAACGCGCCGTCGATCGAGTCCTTGCAGACTGGAAGGCGGAAAGACCGTTCGACGTCGTCCTGATGGACATGCAAATGCCGGTGACCGACGGGTTCCAGGCAACCAAGATTCTGCGCGACGAGGGCTACGACGGTCCCATCATCGCCCTGACGGCCCATGCCATGGCGGGCGACCGGGAGAAGTGCCTCGACGCCGGCTGTAGCGACTACATGACCAAGCCTATCGACCGCCAGACGCTGCTGAATCTGGTGGCGAAGCATTTGCCGCGCTGCCCGGCGGCAGCGGCTCATGGGGCCTAACGCCGTACTTTCGCTGCCGTGCCCTACCCCAAGGACACCCGCCAAAGGTAACGATCAGCTCGATCGTCTGCAGCCAGCGGGCCAAGCGGTTCCCCTGGCGGGCCCGCGTGCAGATCGGACATCGACGCTCGCAGAAATCGGGGTCGAAGAAACCGATGCCCTCGGGTTTGTCGGCCATGATTACACCTCCCAGGTTGCGTAGTGTCATGGGCTTAGCCGGTACGCAAACACGCCCGGCTCACACTCGATCACCAGCAGATCGCCGGCACCGTTCACGGGCCGTCGGTCCGATGCCCGGCCATCTTCGCCCATCGCTTCGATGTGCTTCAGCCCGGGCAACCGCCAGGGCAGCGCCCCGGGGCGCAGTCGCACCGTGAGCTTGGGCCCGCGGTCGGTCGGCAGCGGCGTGACCACCAACGCGGCACCCTCTCGCGTCAGGCGACAGCCGCCGGCGGTGACGGCCGGGCCGAAGTCGATCGGCTTGCCGTCGGGGTTCTGCCGGGCCAGCCACGGATCGGGCTCCGGCCGATGCGGCGTCCAGGACACGTCGCGCAGCGTCGAGCCGTCGCCTTCGAAACACACGCTTCCCAGCCGGATTCGCCGCGTGCCGTCGTCGGCACCCGTCAGCGACAGCCGATTTCCGTCGGAGGGACGATAGAAGCCGACGCAAAGCTCGCATGACTCGGCCACGGGCAGATCCTCCGGCACGAAGCCCCCGGCCGTGGTCGAGAGTTTGCCGGTTTGGGCCGCGGACAGCGGCGCCGGCTGTTGATGGGCCTGAAAGAGGATCTCGCCCTCGGCGTCGACGAAGTGCAGAAAGGGGCGGTAATCGGCGGGGACGGGCACGCCGAGTTGCCATGTCAGGTCCACGTCGAAACGGCGTCCCTCGCCGAGCCGTATCTTCTCGACCGCCGCGCGGATCGGCAACCGCCGGTCAACCACCCGGCGCCCGTTGAAATAGAGCGTTTCGGCCGATCGAGCCGTCTCGACCACCAGTCCGTCGCGACGCACGATCGCCGCTTCCACCGGTCCCTTTTCGCCGGGTGCTCGGGCCAGGAAACCGTATGGCGGCAGCGTCACCCCGGCCACGTCCCAGTCGGAAAGACCCCGGTTGACCCAGACCTCGCCGCCGCCGTCGTAGACGACGTGTTGCCGGTGCAGGTCGTCGCCGACGAACTCCACCTGCTGGATCCGCCGCAAGGCCAGCGCCCGCATCAGCTCGCTCAGCAGCCAGTACTTGCGGACCACGTCGCGATCGAAGGCTCGCGGCACCATGGCCGGATGGCCGGTGAGCACTTCGGTGGCCATGTAGTCGTCGCTGTAGATGCCGTGCAACCGGGGGTCGAGCCCGCCGGGATACCGCGACGGATAGCCGGCCCCGTGCAGGATGAAGCGGTCGCGGTGGGCGACGTCGAACCAGGGCGTCCGCTCGGCGTCGGCGCATCGCCAATCCAGGACACACCAACTGTTTCGGCCGCCGGACACGGGATTGCCCACGCGAAGATGATTCGTCTGGGCCCCGTCGACGTAGCCGATCAGCCCGTCGTGGCCGCTCTCGGAGATCTGCGGGGCGTGGCCGCCGAGCAGGTCGCGGATCCAGGCGAAATGGCGGCCCCAACTTTCGTTGGTAAACTGCCGCGTGAAGAACTGCCCGTCGGCCGTCCAGTAGTCGTAGGGGCAAATGCTGGTCCAGACGTCGATGAAGTAGGCATCGGGGGCCAGGCCCTTGCGGATCCGCTCCAGGTTGCGCCGCAGGAACGGCTCGACCGCGTCGGCCCGGTAGCGGTACGAGCGGGCGCCGCGCCCCTCGTTCAACCAAGCCTCGACCGGTGTGCCTTCGCGATGGAAGGCGATCTGCTTCTCGTAGGAGAAGCCCTCGGCATCGGGATAAAAATCAATGTAATTGTCGTGCAGGGCGAACAGCACGCCGGCCTGCTTGCAGGTTTCGATCAGTCGCTGCAACTCGTCGTGCGTGCCCCATTGGGGATTGGCCGGATAGATGTCCGGCAGCCGGTAGTCGTATCCCCAGCGTTGCCAGTTGTGCCAAACGACGGCCGCGTCGGTCAGCCCATAGCGAAACGCCCGCTGTAGTGCCTCGTCACTTTCGCGGTAGCGTCCGCCCCAGAGGTCGAAAACGAACCGCCCGGCCAGCTTCCGCACGCCGCCGCCCGCCGCAAGGCCGTTGACCTCTCGCCAGGTTTTGGCCGCCTCGAAGGCATTCTCGGCGGGAATGAACGTCAGCGTCGAGGCATGCGGGACATGGAGCGTGTAGTGCCGCTCGGCGGGGCGGAAGTCCAAACGGCTCGGCGGCACGCTGGAGGCCTGCACCAGCGAAAACGTCTCGGCGAAATCGAACCCGACGAACGACGTGGCCAGGCGGTGGCCGTCGAAGCTCAGTTGGTACGATTGCGGGTCGCGCACCACGTTGCCGTGGCCCGCGTAGACCTGCCGGACCGTCTCGCTCCACGGGCCGGCGGCCACGTCTTCCAGATAGACGACCGACCAGGGCCGTGGCGGCGGGGTGTTTTCCAGGTGGAAGCTCGCCTGCAACGTCCCCCGCTCGACGCCCAGCCGGCCGACCAGGTCGAAGGTGCCCAAGGGGCTCTGGAAACGGTGGCGGACCTGGCGGCCGTGCTCGCAGGGCTCGTCGACCGTTTCGAGTAAGACGATCGGCGAGCGGGCGTCGTCGATGCGGCCGCCGAGCACGCGGACTTCAAACCCGCGGAAGCACAGCCGCTTTTCGCCTTGGGAAAAACCGATCACCGCGTCGAGCAATCCACGGCGTCCCGGCCAGAGCAGAACCTGGTAACGCTGTGCGGCCCGTTCGATGGTTCCCAGCCGCTGGGCGACCGCTTCGGGGCCCGGGGGAAACGGCGCCGGCGGCGGGGGACTGCCGACGATCAGCGTGGGCTCGGCCCAATACGACTGGTCCCAGCCGGTGTCGTTGCGGGGCCCGGGGTGCGATTCGAGCTGCAGCCGCACGGCCTGTCCGGCGAACGGGCTCAGGTCGGCCACGGCGTCCTGCCAGGTTTTGGCGGCCGAGTGCCGCTCGAACGCGACTCGGCCGAGGTCGCCTTCCGCTGCGTCCAAGGGGGCCACCCGCACGCGAAACGTCACACCGTCGCCCTGGCCGGTGGGCGTCACGGCATGGGCAAATCGCAAGCGAATCGGCGTCGTCTCGGGCAGTTGCAGCGGAAACTCCACCAGCATCGTGCCGACGCGGCCTTCAAACCACGGTGGGTGGACGCCGATCACCTCCCGGGCCTCTCCGGCCAGGGTCTCCGATCGCACGGCAAGCGACGCCTTGCTCCGCGGTTCGGCCCCTTGCCAGCCGACCGGCATGCTCAGCGGCGGCTGGTCGAATACGCGCACCACCGCCCGCCGCACCGGCATCCGCCAGATGGCCAGTTCGGCATTGGCGGGCACCGTCAGCGGCTTCCACTCGACCGGCACGGCGGCCCGCGGCGGCTGCGGAAGCTCCGTTTGCAGGATCAGAATCGGATGGGCCGTGTACGGTTTGCCGTCGACCGTGAAGCGGACCACGGCATGGATCGGGTAATGGGCACTGTAGGTCCCCTTGCCGGCCAGCACCTTGAACCGTTGCACGGACCGGCCTTTGCCGTCGACCGAGAACGACACGGCTTCGGACGGCTCCACCCGCCAACGGTCCACCAGTTGGATTTCGACGGAGCCTCGGATCGGCTCCGCGCCCGAATTCTCCAGGACCACGCGGACCGGCAGCAACGCGTCGATCTCGCGCACGACCTCCGGCCCTTCAATTCGCACCGAAAGCGGTCCGGCCGTATCGACCGGCGGGTTGTAGGCCAAGGTCGGCGCGACAAGCACCAATAAGACAAAGAGCATGGATACGACACGCCAGCAAGTTGACGGATTCACGATGGCCCTCCTTTGGACTCGCAAACAGGTTGGACATACATGAAAGGGCAGGGACCTGACACACGGTCCGCATGATACCGCTCGCCGAGGCGGGGGGCAACCAGCCCGGGATGCCTCGCAACGGGGCCCGGCCGAGTGCCCGAAACCGGCGGTCTCGGTGTCGTCACGGCGGCGAGGGGCCTACAATGGACCGGAGTGTAGCGATTTCGGCTACGATCCGGCAAGAACGCTCGGAGTTGCGAGAAGGCCCCATGGCAAGCCAACCTCTCACGACGCATGTTCCCGACATCCGCGTGCGTCCGTCCAACCAACGGCCGGCCGATCCCAAGGCCCGCTTCGTGGTCTATTGGATGACCGCGTTCCGACGCACGGCCTCGAACTTCGCCTTGGAGCACGCGGTTGCATGGGCCAGGCAGTTGCGCAAGCCGCTGCTGATCGTCGAGACGCTCTCCTGCGACCAGCGCTGGGCGAGCGATCGCCACCACGCCTTCGTGCTTGACGGCATGGCCGACAACGCGGCGGCGTGCCGACGGGCGGACATCCGATACTATCCCTACGTCGAACGGCAGCCCGGCGAGCAGATCGATCTGCTGGTGGCCCTCGGCTCGCAAGCCTGCGCGATCATCGCCGACGACTTTCCGATCGAGTCTGTCTCCGCCGGGGTCCGGCGCGTCGCCGGGCGGGTGAACGTCCGGCTGGAGGAGGTCGACTCGAACGGCCTGATGCCGTTGCGTGCGGCGGATCGGGTCTTTCCCACGGCCAGTGCCTTTCGCCGCTTCCTGCAGCGGACCTTGCCCGATTACCTTCCCGAGATGCCGAAGCCGAATCCGCTGGCCCGAGTTGGCTTGCCGCGCGCCGGCGGTCTGCCGCGCGAGATCACGCGACGCTGGCCCCCGGCGGCGTCGCGGTTGCTGGCGGCCGATCCGACCGCTTTGGCAGGCTTGCCGATTACCCACACCATCGGCCGGGTCGCGATCCGAGGTGGAACCTTGTCGGCGCGCAAGACACTGAGGCAATTCCTTAAGCACAAGCTGGCCGGCTACGCGGGCAATCGGAATCATCCGGACCTGGACGGCACCAGCGGCCTCTCGCCCTTTCTGCACTTCGGGCACATCTCGGTACACGAGGTGTCCCGGGAGTTGGCCAAGGCAGAAGGCTGGTCGCCGCCGGCGGTGGCCGACACGACCACCGGTCGACGCGAGGGTTGGTGGGGTATGTCCGAATCGGCCGAGGGTTTTCTCGACGAGCTGGTGACCTGGCGGGAAGTCGGGCTGAACCGGTGCGCCCACGCGGAAGACTGCGATCGGTACGACTCGCTGCCCGACTGGGCCAAGGCAACGCTGGCCGAGCACGCGGCCGACCGGCGCGAATACGTCTATGCCCTCGGGCAATTCGAGCACGGCCGCACGCACGATCGACTCTGGAACGCTGCCCAAGCGCAGCTCGTTTGCGAGGGCCGGATGCACAACTACCTGCGGATGCTCTGGGGCAAGAAGATTCTCCAATGGTCGGCCGATCCCCGCGAGGCGCTGGCGGTGATGATCGAGCTGAACAACAAGTACGCCCTGGACGGCCAGGATCCGAACTCCTACTCGGGCATCTTCTGGGTGCTCGGCCGCTACGATCGGCCATGGGGCCCGCAGCGACCGATCTTCGGCAAGATTCGCTATATGAGTTCGCGGAACACGGCCCGCAAGCTCAAGCTGACGGAGTACCTCGAGCGATACGCTTCGGAAGAGGGGCGGGAGCAATGATTGCCCGCCGTACGCGGCCGCCGTTGCGCAATTGTGGGATTCGGTTGCGCGTTTTTGGATTGCGGACGGCGCCGGGAGCCACTATGGTGAGACAGGACTTCTACCGGTGTCCCGGACTCGCCATCGTGCCAGAGTCCAGGCGGAAGCGTGGAGACTCCGGGGGCGAGTGTGTATTGGCAACACCCGCGGCACACCAGACAACAAGGGAGAGAGCCATGACGCGGTATGGTTTTTGCGGCGCGACGGCGCTGATGCTTCTAGCCCACGCGGTGCCTGTCGCCGCCGCGCCGGTCCCCGGCGACACGGTGTCGCTGTCGGCCCAATCGTTCGACCTTTCCTGCGTGCGACTGCTGGACGGCCCGTTTCGCCACGCGATGGAAATGGATCGCCAGTATCTGCTGAAGCTCGAGCCGGATCGGCTCCTGCACCGGTTCCGCAAGGACGCCGGCCTGGAGCCCAAGGCGCCGGAGTACGGCGGCTGGGAGAAACAGACGATCTCGGGGCATTCGCTGGGCCATTATCTCTCGGCGTCTGCCTTGATGTACGCCGCCACCGGCGATGAGGAGCTTCGCCGACGCGTCGACTACATCGTCGAGGAGTTGCGGCAGTGCCAGGACGCCAACGGCAACGGCTACGTGGCGGGGATCCCCAACGGTAAGCAGGTCTTCCAAGAGGTGGCGGCCGGCGAGATTCGCTCGAAAGGCTTCGACCTCAACGGCTGCTGGGTGCCGTGGTACACGCTGCACAAGCTGCTGGCCGGCCTGCTCGACGCCCAGCGGTACTGCGGCAGTGAGCCGGGCCTGCAAGTCGCCGGGAAGCTCGCCGATTGGGCCGAAGCGGTAACGGCCAAGCTGGACGCCGAGAAGTTCCAGAAGATGCTGGCCTGTGAGCACGGCGGGATCAACGAGTCGCTGGCCGAGTTGTACGCCCGGACGGGCGAGAAACGCTATCTGGAGCTCTCCCGCCGGTTCCATCACCGGGCGGTGCTCGATCCGCTGTCCGAAGGCAAGGATTGCCTGCCCGGGTTGCACGGCAACACGCAGATTCCCAAGATCATCGGCGTGGCCAGGCGCTATGAGTTGACGGCCGACCGGACCGATCGGGCAATTGCCGAGTTTTTCTGGGATCGCGTCGTCCAACACCACAGCTACGTCATCGGCGGCCATGGCAACGGCGAGCATTTCGGACCGCCCGACCGGCTCAACGACCGGTTGGGCACCCACTCGGCCGAGACCTGCAACACCTACAACATGCTCAAGCTGACCACGCACGTCTACGCCTGGTCGCCCACGGTCGAGGCGGCCGACTTCTACGAGCGGGCCCTTTACAACCACATTCTGGCATCGCAGAACCCCGAAGACGGCATGATGTGTTACCCGCTGCCGCTGAAGCCGGGCCACTTCAAGTCTTACTCGACGCCCTTCGACTCGTTCTGGTGTTGCACCGGAACCGGCATGGAAAACCACGCCCGCTACGGCGAGTTCATCTATCACCACACGGACGACGAACTGCTGGTCAATCTCTTCATCGCCTCGGAGTTGACCTGGAAGGAAAAGGCCCTCAAGCTCCGGCAGGAAACGCGGTTTCCCTACGAGGACCGCGTGCGATGGGTGTTCGATTGCCCGCCGGATACCGAGCTGACGCTGCACCTCCGCTGCCCGGGCTGGCTTGCCGATCTGCCCGCCATCACCATCAACGACAAGGCGGCCGAACGGAGCACGCGCCGCGGCGGCTACGCTTCGATCCGACGCCGGTGGACCGCCGGCGACGTCGTCGAGATGCGGCTGCCGATGGATTTGCGTCTGGAGTCGATGCCGGACAATCCGGCACGGATCGCCGTGCTGTACGGGCCGCTCGTTTTGGCCGGAGACCTGGGCCCGATCGACCAGCCGCCGCCGCGCATCCCCGTGTTGCTGACCGAAGGCAGGGCGCCCCGGCAGTGGCTGAAGCCGGTGGCCGACCGGCCGCTGTGCTGGCGCACCAAGGACGTTGGCCGGCCGAACGACGTGACGCTGAGCCCCCTGTTCGCCACCCACCACCGCCGCTACAGCGTGTATTGGGACGTCTTCACGCCGCAGCAATGGGCCGAGCGGGAGGCGGAGTATCAGGCGCGGCAGGAGCACCAGCGCCGCCTGGAGGCACGCCAGATCGACTCCGTCCGCCCCGGCGAGATGCAGCCGGAGCGAGACCACCATTTCCAGGGCGAAAACACGACGGCCGGCGAGTTCAACGCCCGCAAGTACCGAGACGCCAAGGACGGCTGGTTCTCGTTCGAGATGCAAGTGGTCCCGGACGGGCCCAGCGTGCTGTCGTGTACGTATTGGGGCAGCGACCGCCATCTGCGCGAGTTCGACGTCCTCGTGGAGGGCCAGAAGATCGCCACGCAGAAGCTGGAAACGAACCGGCCCGACGAGTTCTTCGACGTGGAGTACCCGATTCCCCAAGAGCTTACGGAGGGCAAGCAAACGGTGACCGTGCGTTTTCAGTCGCACGCCGGCAATACGGCGGGCGGCCTGTTCGGCTGCCGTATCCTGAGGCCGGAGTAAGGACGCGCACACTCAACGCGCGAGGGCGACCAACGGAAGCCCGACTTGTCCGGCGTCCCGTTGTTCGGCCTGGATTATTTGCCGTGCAAACATCAATAAGCTCGGCGAGCCGCCGGCAACGGTCTACTTCTCCCCAATCGCCATCAAGTGCGACGCGGTGCGCAGGTACATCACGCCGTCGGCCACGGCCGGGCTGCTGTTGCTGGGCTCTTCCAAATCGATCCGTGCCAGCAGCTGATACTGGTCGGCGGCGGCCAGCACCACCATTTCGCCGTCGCGGGACATGCAGTAGAGCCGATCGGCCACCCGGACCGGCGAGCCGAAGAAACGTCCGCCGATCCGCTCCCGCCAGTGGATGTTGCCGGTGGGGGCGTCCAGGCACGTGACCACGCCGGTATCGCCCCAGAGGAACAACAATCGGCCGTAGCCGACCGACGTGGGCACATAGGGCAGGGAGCCCTTGATCTCGTAGGCGACCTCCCCCGCGATGCCCTGCGCGGCGTTGCCCGGCCGCACGGCCACCATCTGCTTGCCGCTGCTACCGGAGCCGCAACTGGTGAAGATCAACCCGCCGGCGACCACCGGCGAGCAGACCACCCGATACCTCAGCACGGGCACTTCCCAATTCACCTTGCCGGTGGTCGGATCGAGGCTGTTGACGCCATGGGCCCAACTGGTGAGGATCAGCTCCGGCAGGCCGCTCTCGGGCCGATAGATGCACGGCGTCGAGTAGGCGGCCTTCTCAGTCCGCCGCGCAGCCTTCCAACGTGTCTCACCGGTGACGCAGTCCAAAGCAATCGTGAAGCTCTCGTTGTCCTGATCGTTGGTGACGATTAGCCTGCCGTCGAACAAGATCGGCGACGCCCCATAGCCGTGCTGGGCCGCAAACGGTCCCAGGTCGCGACGCCACACTTCGTCACCTTTGTCCTGATCCAGCGCCAGCACGATGTACTCCTTCGGCGTGGTCCACGTCATGTAGACACGGTCCCCGTCGACCACGGGCGTGGCGGCCGCGTAGCAGTTCAGGTCATTCTTCGGGTGCGTGGACGAATCGAACTGTCGCTCCCAGACGAGCCCCCCGTCCGAGGTGTCCAGGCAGCGGATCATCCGGGTGGCGTTCTCTTCCGGCGAACAGGTGACGAAAACACGCCCACCCCAAATTACCGGCGAGGAATAGCCGATTCCCGGCAGCTTAACCCGCCAATTGCAGTCGCTTATGGTCCAAGCGTCGGGAAGCGTGGTGGCGTCGCTTTCGCCCGAGCCATTCGGGCCGCGGAACCGGGTCCACTCCTGGCCAAAGGCCGGGCAGGCGAACCAAAACAGCAGCAAGCAACGTAGTAAGGGGAGGGCGCGGCGCGGCGTCATCTGATATGTCCTTTCGCGGGGAACCCGATGGCAGGCAATTACGTCTGATTGTAGGGGCAGAGCGGGGCGAGGGCCATAGTCGCCCATTCTTTCCTATTCTCTCTGGCCGGGCGTTTCAACGGAGAAAGTCCCCACGTGTGCGAATGGGCTGCATCGCGCGGCGAATTCACCGATCTTGCTCCTGTAGCGGCTCCCGAGTAATATACATACAAGATAGCTTAACCCGTCAGAGCTATGCCGTTTACCCATGTTCTCCAGATATTCGAGGGGTATCGAATGACCCGAATGACTATGGTCCCGTCGTCCTCTGCCTTCGCCCGCCGGTACGTTACCGGTTTGCTGCTTGGTCTGCTCACCGTCTCGTGCACGTGCTGGCCGGCGTGGGCCGATCCGGTGGGACCGACATCGGCGGATCGGCGGATCACTTTGGCCGTTGCTTCGTTGCTGCGGCACGAGCACCTCTCGCGCCACGATCTGGACGATGAGATCTCGCAGCGGTGTTTGAAGACCTTCCTGCAATCGCTGGATCCGTGGAAGGTTTATTTCTATCAGTCCGACGTTGACCAGTTCATGCGGCGCCAGAGCGATCTGGACGACATGGTTCGCAAGGGCGACATCAGCTTCGCCTACGAGGTCTTCAACGTCTTTCTTCGCCGAGTGGACGAACGGGTGACTTGGGTCGACGAATTGCTGACGATGCAACACGACTTCACCCTCGACGAGAAGATGATCAGCGATCGCGACGAGGCCCGGTATCCTCAGGATCGCGCCGAGGCCTTCGACCGATGGCGAAAGCGGATCAAGTACGACCTGCTGGTGTTGAAGTTGGACGACAAGGAAGGCGAGGAGGCGCGGGAGAAGCTGACCCGGCGCTACCATAGCTTTGCCAAGCGGATGCACCAGACCGACAGCGAGGAATTGTTGGAGATGTATCTGACGGCGATGGCGACCTCGTTCGATCCGCACACCAGCTACATGTCGCCGGCCACGCTGGAGAACTTCGAAATCATCATGCGTCTGGCGCTGGAGGGGATCGGGGCGTCGCTGCAATTGGTCGACGGCTATACGGTGGTCAAGAAGGTCATTCCCGGTGGGGCCGCCGATAAAGACGGCCGATTGAAGGTCGAGGACAAGATCGTCGGCGTTGGCCAGGGCACCGACGGGGAGACCGTCGACACGATCGACATGAAGCTCTCCGACGTGGTGCAGATGATCCGCGGCAAACGGGGGACGGTCGTGCGGCTGGAGGTGGAATCGGTCGACAGCGCGGAGCGCAAGGAGATTGACATCACGCGGGACAAGATCGAGTTGAAAGACAGCGAAGCCCGGGGCGTGATCTTCAACGACGGTCACAAAGCCGACGGCCAGCCGTACCGCATCGGCGTGATCGATCTGCCCAGCTTCTACATGGACATGGACGGCGCGAAGCGCGGCGATCCCGATTACAAGAGCACCACCCGGGACGTCCGTCGACTTCTCGACGACTTCAACCGCCAGCACGTCGATGCGCTGGTTCTCGACCTGCGGCGCAACGGCGGGGGCTCGTTGACCGAGGCGATCAACCTGACGGGATTGTTCATCGACGAGGGGCCGGTGGTCCAGGTGAAGGACGCCGACGGCCGGGTTCGCCCCTATCGCGACCTCAGCCCCGGCGCCGCCTGGTCGGGGCCGCTGGTCGTTCTCACCAGCAAGTTCAGCGCCAGCGCCAGCGAGATCCTGGCCGGAGCGATCCAGGATTACGGCCGCGGCCTGATCATCGGCGATCGTTCCACGCACGGAAAGGGAACCGTCCAGAGCCTGATGGATCTGGGCCAGCGGCTGCTCGAAATCCCCAATTCGCCCTCGATGGGGGCGTTGAAGATTACCATGCAGCAGTTCTACCGCCCCAACGGCGACAGCACCCAGAACCGGGGCGTCGAGGCCGACGTGGAACTGCCCTCCCTGACCACGCATCTGGACGTCGGCGAAGCCGATCTGGACTACCCCCTTGCCTTCGACCACGTGGATCCGGCCCCGTTCGAACGGCTCAGCTACATCAATCCGACCATTCGCGACCGGCTCCAGTACCTTTCGCAACAGCGCTGTCGCGCCTCGGAGAAGTTCCAGGAGGTGCTCAAGAACATCGATCGCTACAAAGAGCAGAAGGCGAAGAAGTACGTCACGCTCAATGAAGAACAGTTCCGCAAGGAGCGGGCCGAGCTCGACGCCGACAAGGAAGAGCAGAAGACGATCGAGGAAATCAACGATCCCAACCAGCCGCCGATCGAGCGCGACTACTACCTCGACGAGGCGCTGGCCATCACCATCGATTATCTGAACCTTCGCCAAGTGGCCAAGGCCAACTAGGCCGCGCCGGGCCTACTACGGCGGTTTCGGAGGCCACGGCGCCACCCCGCATCGCCGGGCCCAACGCTCGTACATAGCGATCATCCTCTCTACCAGCTCCGGCTGTTGTTGGACCAGGTTGTCTGTTTCGGTGCGGTCGGCCTTCAAGTCGTAAAGCTCCCAAGGCCGGCCGTGGCGGGCGACGAGCTTCCAGTCGCCGGTGCGCACCGCCCGATTGCCCTCGTGCTCCCAGTAGATCGCTTCGCGGCGGATCGCCCGACCGCTGAAGGCGGGCACCAGGCTTTTCCCCTCCAGCGGGATGATCTCTCGGCCGTTGACCTGCCGGGGGTAGCCGATGGCGGCCACTTCCAGGCAGGTGGCCATGATGTCGAGCACGTGGGCCGGCTGCCGACACAGCTCACCCCGGGCCGTCATCTGCCGCGGCCAATGGACGATCAACGGCGTGGCGACGCCGCCTTCGTGGACCCAGTGTTTGTAGAGCCGGAAGGGCGTGTTGCTGGCGTTGGCCCACCCGACGCCGTAGCTGGCAAATGTCTCGGGCGATCCCGGAGGAACCGTCGGGTCGTTGCCTACCTGCATCGGCTCGCCCCGAGGCGACGCCGGATCGACGATGCCGACGCGCTCCAGCCAATCACCGCGCCGCAGCACCTCGGCACAGCCGCCGTTGTCGGCCAGGAACAGCAGCAGCGTGTTCTGCAGCCGGCCGGTCTCCTCCAACGCGACGACGATCCGACCGACGCCCTGGTCCATGCGATCGATCTGCGCGGCGTAGACGGCCATGCGGCTGGCCTCCCACTCCGGATGCGGCACCTTCTCCCAAGGCGGCACGGTCCGGTCGCGCGGCGTGAGCTCCGAGTCGGGATCGACCAATCCCATGCGCACCATCCGCTTCAGCCGCTCGCGGCGGACGGCGTCCCAGCCGACGCCGTACATGCCTTCGTATCGGGCGATCTCTTCGCTGCGCGCGTGCAGCGGCCAGTGTGGGCAGGTGTAGGCCACATACAGAAACAGCGGTCGCTCCTGGTCGCCGTGTCGGCGGATGGTCCGGGCCGCCTCGTCGCTGATCGCGTCGGTGTAGTAGTAGTCGGTGGTGATCGGTCGGATCGGGTCGTTGTCGCGCATCAGCCCCGGCGGATCGAAGAAACTGCCGCCGCCGGCCAGCGTTCCGTAAAACGTCTCGAAACCGCGTTGCAGCGGCCAGGTCGCCCGGTCGGTGCCCCGGCGCGTTCGATAGTCGAACGGCGTGACGTGCCATTTGCCGACCATCGACGTGCGGTAGCCGCCCCGGGCCAGGGCCTCGGCAAGCGTCACGCAGCGGTCGCTCAGCCGGCCGCGGTAGGCCGGCAGACCGTAGTCAGTCACCATGTGTCCGACGCCAGCCTGATGCGGGTAGAGCCCGGTCAGCAGCGCCGCCCGCGTCGGACAGCATCGACCCATGTTGTAGAACTGCGTGAAGCGCAGCCCGCCGTCGGCCAGACGGTCGAGATTCGGGGTGTGGATTTCACCCCCGTAGCACCCGATATCGGAGAAGCCCATGTCGTCGGCCATGATCACGACGATGTCCGGCTGCCCGGCAAACGGCGGGGCGCTCTCGGTTGCCGTCCAAGCCAGAGCCGGCAACCAGGCGAGCAAGGTCCGCGCCGCGGGAAATCGGGCTCTCTTCATCGCTTCTCCTGCCTGCGAGCTGGACTTTCGCGAAACTGCGAACCGGAGTCATTTTACACGAGTCCAGTACAAGCATAGCAGACTGGCCGACGGACGACTGCTTGTCAAGATGGGCCGCGGGCAACAGGCAACGGCCTGCCGGCCGACCTCATCGCCGTCTGCGGGCGCGGACGTCGTAGCAGAGCAACACGTTTTGGTCGCGGAGGTACATCATGCCGTCGGCGATGACCGGATGGGGCCAGGCGTTCTTGTTGCTGCGGTCGGGCTGGTCGAAGCGGCCCTTCAGCCGAAAGCCCTCCGGCGTGGCCTCGACCAGGCTGATCGGTCCCTTCTCACTGCGGCAATAGAGCAGACCATCGGCGTACAGCAGCGAGCACTTGCCCGGGCCGCGGTCCTGCCACAGCGTTCTGCCCGTCTTGTAGTCGAGGCACGTAAGGATGCCCGGGTTGCTGCACCCGTAGAGATAGCCGCCGACGCGGATCACGCCGCCATGGTGGTTTTGCATGTCCTTGGTGAAGTAGAGCTCCTGCGGGAGAAAGCCTTGCGGCGTGGCCCGGACCCAGACCAGGCCGCCGCCGGTGCCGTATCCGCTGGCGGCGAAAACGGTTTGTCCCCACCAGACGGGCGTGGGAATGACGGCCGTGCGGTTGGCCGGGCGGCCATATCGCCAAAGCGGCGTTCCGTCGTCGGCGGCGACGCCCACGACGCCTTTGGCCGTGAAGGCCACGTACTGCTTCACCCGGCCGATGGAAACGGAAATGACCGAGCTGTACGCGGCCGGGTCGCCGATGGGCGATGTCCAGACCGGGCGGCCGTCGGTTTTGTCCAAGGCAGCGATTGTGGCCCGGCGCCCGCCGGGGGTGCAAATCACCCAAGGCCCGTCGACCAGCACCGACTCGCTGTATCCCCACTCCGGCACGCTGCCCCCGAAGTCGCCAACCAGGTTGCGGTGCCAGACGATCTGCCCGTCGGCCGTGTTCATGCAGACCAGCTCACCGCCAATCCCCAGGGCGTACAGGCGCTTGCCGTCGAGCGACGGCGTGCAGCGCGGGCCGGGATACCCCCCGCCGTCGTGCCCGATCGGGCCCGTGGCCGAGGCCCAAATCTGCCGGCCGCCCTGCTTCAGGTCCAGCGCCACGACCCACTCCTTGCCGTTTCCGTTGCCCATCGTGTAGAGCACATCGCCGACCACGGCCGGGCCGCTGAAGCCCTCGCCGATGCTGGCCGTCTTCCACACCAGCGGCGGTCCGCCGCGCGGCCAGACCTTCAGCAGGCCGGTTTCCTGGCAGATGCCGTCGCGGTTGGGGCCCCGCCAGGCGGGCCAATCGTCGGCGGCCGCCGGGCCGGACGGGATTGCGATCGCCAACAGACTGGCCAAGAGGGCCGCAACGGTGGCACGGCGCTTGATCACGGTCGGTCCTCCTGCATCGGGGGGGGAGACGTTGCTGCTGAAGTCTACCTGCCAGCCGACAACGTGCCAACAGGCATTCCTCGCTTCGTCAGCGCGAGTCGGGCTCGTCAGATGCGTTCCAGCGTTCTCGCCACCGCCGCAGCCGGCCGACACATAGTCCGATACCCGGAATCACCCCGCGATGCCCAAACCCCGGACCGGTCTTTCGGGGGAAGCCATCCCAGCCATGCGAACATCGCCCCTTTGACATGGAACGCATATACAACTACCATTTTGACTATGAGCCCACCCCCGCCCGCTGACCCCCGCTCTCTGTTCGCAAGCGGGGCCGGCGGAGAACGAACCGGGATGGGTGCCTGATCGCGTTGCTGGTTTCGTCGGGGCCCGTGCGTGTCGTCGGCAAGGGAGAACGCAGCATGAAGACGCGTCGCCGTGTGCCGTTGGTTCGTCGCCGTGGCGGTCACAACGCAAGGGAGTCTTCTCGCCGCTGGTGCGGCTCCGGTCGTTTCCGCCCGCTGCATCTGGAAGTGCTCGAACAGCGTCGCTTGCTGTCGGTCGACACCTGGTCGGCTCCGGCCGCGATGCTCGACTTTCCGCCGGACAACGAAGGCGTCCCCGCCGCGGAGGAATTGGATCTCGGCGAGATCCGCGGTCGCAAGTGGCACGACCTCAATGGAGACGGACAAGCGGACGCCGACGAGCCCGGCCTGGCCGACTGGCACGTCTACGTCGATGCGAACGAAAACGGCCAATGGGACGCCGACGAGCCCGACGCATGGACCGACGCCGACGGGAACTACGCCATCGCCGGATTGGCGCCGGGCACATACACGGTGGACGAGGTGCCGCAGGACGGCTGGCAGCGGACGTATCCGGCGGGGCAACTCAACTACATCGAGCACATTCAGGAAGTGGATGGGCTGCGGATGGCCTCCTCGGTTGCCGTAAGTTCCGATGGCAGAGACGTCTATGTGACCGGAAACTGGGACGATACGCTCAGTGTCTTCCGGCGAGACGCGATCACGGGTGAGTTGACCCAGATACAGGTTCTGAAGCATGGTCAGGGAGGCATTTCGAGTCTGGACGGTCCCATCTCGGTCGCCGTCAGTCCGGATGACGCCTACGTGTGCGTCGGCACAAGTCACAACTACGTAAACATGTTTCGACGCGATTTGACGACGGGCACGCTTTCGTTCGTGCAGGCGATTAGGGTGTCCGGGTGGGACTGTGTCTGTTCACCGGCCTTCAGCCCTGACGGTGACCACGTCTACGTGGTAACCTCTGACAGCGCGCTGGTCGTCTTTGGCCGCGCCCCAGACACGGGGCAACTGAACTATGTGCAGGCCCTCTACGACGGCCAAGATGGTGTCGACGGACTGGACGGCGCCAGCTCCGTGGCAATCAGTCCCGATGGGAACCATGTCTATGCAACCGGCGAATTGGACGATGCGCTGGCCGTGTTTCAGCGCGACCCGGCCACTGGCCAGTTGAGTCTTTTGGAGGTCCTCAAAGACGGCCAGGGCGGCGTGGAGGGCATGGACAGCGCCGTCGACGTCACCGTCAGCCCCGACGGAAACCACGTCTACGCGACCGGCCGTTCAGACAGCGCCGTGGTCGTGTTTCGGCGCGACCCGGCCACCGGCAGCCTGACCCCCCTCCAGGTTCTGCGCAACCATGAGGACGGGATCGACGGGTTGAGTTACATCAGTTGCACACGGGTTAGCCCGGACGGCAGGCACGTCTACACGGCCGCAAACTTCGACAACGCGGTGGCCACGTTCGACCGAGATGCCGTGACCGGTCAACTCACTTTCGCCGGAGCACTTTTCGACGGCCGTGACGGGGTCGAGGGACTGGTTGGAGCGATGGCCGTGGCGATCTCTCCCGACGGAAATCACCTCTATTGCGCCGCATTCCTCGACTCGGCGGTCGCCACGTTTGTCCGCGACACAACCACTGGCGAGTTGGATTTCGTCCAAGTGATCACGGACGGCCAAGGCGGCGTCGACGGCCTGGCCGGCGCACGTTCCGCTACAGTGAGTCCCGACGGTAACCACGTCTATGTTGCCGGCCAGCGCGACAACGCCGTGGCGGTCTTCCGTCGCGACGCGACCACGGGACACGTGGAGTTCGTCCAGGCAATCGAGGATGGACAACAGGGCGTTGAGGGCCTGGGCGGCGCGAGTTCTGTCACGCTCAGCCCCGACGGCGCCTACGTGTATGCAACCGGGGCAGACGACGACGCCCTGGTCGTGTTCTCTCGCGACGCCGCCTCGGGCGAACTGAGCTTTCGCCAGCTTCTTCGCGACGGCCAGGCCGGGGTCGACGGGCTGAACGACCCTCAGTCGGTGGCAGTCAGTCCCGACAACAGCCACGTCTACGTTGCCGGCAGCGGTGAGAATGCCGTGGCCCTGTTTCGGCGCGACCCGGCCACCGGCGAGCTGGTCTTCGTGCAAATGATCCATAACGGCGTGGACGGGGTCGAGGGCCTGGGCCACGTCGTCTCGATTGCCGTCAGTCCCGACGGCAGCCACGTCTACACGGCCGCCGACGTCGACAACGCCTTGGCCGCATTTCGGCGCGACCCGGCCACCGGCCGGCTCAGCCTTGAGCAGGTCTTCTACGACGACCAGGACGTCAGTCGGCTGGCCGGCGTCAGGTGGGTCGCCGTGAGCCCGGACGGCAGGAGTGTCTACGCGGCTGCGTCCGACGACCATTCTCTCAACGTGTTCCGTCGCAGCGAGCTGACTGGAAGGCTGGCTTTCGCCCGGCGTTTCCCGTCATTTGGCGCCCGCGTGGTGGTCACCGGCCCGAACGGCCGCCATGTGTACGTCGCCAGCGACTCGATCTCGGTGTACTCGTGCGACCCGGCTACCGGCGAGCTCCAATTAATTGACACGCTCAGAAACGGTGAGCGCGGTGTCGAGGGGCTGGCAACCGTCACGGGCCTCGGCGCCAGCCCGGATGGCAACCATATGTATGTAACCAGCAGCAGCAGACTGCTTTCATTGCGACGGGGCGGTCCCCACGTGTTGGACCTGGCGGCGGGCGAGACCGAGCGTGACGTCGACTTCGGTAGCCATGCCTCGATCGACTTCGGCGACGCCCCGGACCCGACCTATCCGGTCCTGGCGATCAACCGGGGTGCGGGGCACATGCTGTTGGCGGGCGGGCCGCGGATGGGCGCCACGGTCGATCCCGAGCCGAACGGCCAGCCGGATTCGGGCGCCACGGGCGACGATCACCACGGCACGGCCGACGAGGACGGCGTTGCCTGGACGACGCCCCTGACGGCGAGCGGGCCGCCGGCGGGCGTGGACGTCGACCTGAGTGCCTCGCCGACCGGCGGTTTCTTGAACGCGTGGATCGACTTCAACGCCGACGGCGACTGGGACGACCCGGACGAGCAGATCTTCGCCGACGAGATGCTGGCGGCGGGGGCCGTTCACTCGTTGAGCTTCTCGGTACCGGCGACGGCCGCCCTCGGCCCGACCTTCGCCCGCTTTCGCCTCAGCACACAGAGCGGGTTGTCGCCGACCGGCCTGGCGCCCGACGGCGAGGTGGAAGACTACCTCGCGCAAATCGAATGCTATCCGGGATCCATCGAGGGAGCTGTCTGGAACGACTTCGACGGCGACGGCCAGTGGGGCGCCGACGAGCCTCCGCTGGCAGGCCGCGAGGTCTACGTGGACGTGGATCAGAACGGCCGATGGACGCTGGAAGAGCCGAAGACCTGGTCCGACACCGAGGGGCGTTTTTCAATCAGCGGCGTGTGCCCCGGTGCGCCTGTGGTCAGCACGATCCCGCCAGACGGTTGGCAACAGAGCTCGCCCGCCTTTGTGCCCGGTACGGGGACACTGGTCTATTCGGGATACATTGGCGGCATAGGGGGAGCCTATTCCGTCGCGACCAGCCCGGACGGCAATTTCGTCTACGTGGCCGGACGCCATGATGGCGCCGTGAGCGTGTTCCGCCGAGACCTCAGCCTGCTCGGACTGAGCCTCGTCCAGGTCGTCGTCGATGGGCAAGGTGGAATACCCGGTTTGACAGACGCCTTCGAGGTCACCGTCAGCCCGGATGGCCGCCATGTGTACCTGGCCGGGAAAGACGAGAACGCGGTGGGCGTCTTCGCACGCAACCAGGAGACGGGCGAGTTGAGCCTGGTCCAGGTGGTCCGCGGTGATGAGAACGATGTGGATGGGCTGGGTCGCGTTTATTCGGTGACCGTCAGCCCCGAAGGCCACCACGTCTATGCGGCTTCACTGAACGACGATTCCGTCACTGTATTCCGCCGAGACGCCGACACTGGAGAACTGGATTTCGTGCAAGTGCTCAGGGATAACGAAGAGGGCATCGACGGGCTTGCCGCCGCCGATTCGGTCATTGTCAGCCGCGACGGCAACCACGTCTACGTGGCTGGCAGGGGCGAAGCCGCGGTCGCCGTGTTTCGCCGCAGTGCCACCTCGGACGATCTCATGTTCGTACAGGTTGTCAAGGGCGTCGCCGGGCTTGGGAGTGCCCGCGACGTGATCGAATCGCCCGACGGAAACCACATCTACGTAGCTGGATATCTGGGGGACGCGGTCGTCGTGTTTCGCCGCGATCCGGCCACCGGCGAACTTAGCTTCGTGCAGGCCTTCGATGAAGACGAAGCTGGCTACGGGGTGGTGGACGGTCCGCACGGGATTGCGATCAGTCCCGACGGAAGTCGCCTCTACGTGGCACCGTACTTTGCTCCCATGGTCGTCGTCTGCCGTCGAGATCCCGCTACCGGAGAACTCAGTCTCCTGGACAGGGCCGGCTACGGCTTGGATTGCCCCGCGTCGGTCGTTGTCAGCCCGCAAGGCGAATGTGTCTACTTTGCGTATTCTGGAAGCGATAGACTCGTCCCCTTCCGTCACGACGACGGCCACCCGGGGGCCCATCAGGTCGAGTTGGACCCCGGCGGGACGGTCCAGGGCGTTCAGTTCGGCCAGCATTACACGGGGCCGCCGCAGGTGGTCGACCGGCACGTCTTCTACAACAACTCGGCCTTCGACGGCAACGACCCGGCGGCCAACGGACAGGACGATACGGCGATTGCGACCGACAAGCAGGCCTTGCTGCCGGGCCATGCGGCGACTGTCGCCAACTACACCAGCTACAGCCGGGGAATCAACGGCGTGATGGTCGACCTGGCCGGCCTGCCCGACGGGCCCGGCATCGCCGCCGCCGATTTCGAGTTCCGCGTCGGCAACGACGAGGAGCCGGCCGGCTGGGCCGACGCGCCGCAGCCGACCGGCATCACGGTGCGGCAGGGCGCCGGCACCGACGGCTCCGACCGCGTAACGATCGTCTGGGAGGACGGCGCGATCCAGAAGCAGTGGCTGGAGATGATGGTGCTGGCCAACGCCAGTACCGGGCTGGCCGAGCCGGACGTGTTCTACTTCGGCAACGCCGTGGCCGACGCAGGCAATTCGCCGACCGACGCGCGGGTCAACGCGACCGATATGCTGCTGGCGCGGAACAACCCGCGGACGTTCTTGCAGCCTGCGGCGGTCGATTTCCCCTACGACTACAACCGCGACGCGCGGGTCAACGCCACCGACGTGCTGTTGGCGCGGAACAACCAGACGCACTTCCTCAGTGCCTTGAAGCTGATGAACCTGCGGCCCCACCATGGCATTGCGGCCTTCGAGCGGATCGCGCCGCCGGGCTCCTTGATGTCGCTAAGCCGCGACAACGTGGGGACACTTCGCACGGCCGGCGAGCCGGACACGGCTAGGGTGTCGGCGGAGGCCGGCCAGACGATCTCGGCCGTGGCGGTGCCCGACGACCCCGGCGCCACGCTCTGGATCGAGCTGCGAGGGCTGGCCGGACCGTTTGTCGCCCCGGGGCCGGGCCAGCCGGCCGTCTTGCCGCCGGTGACGATCCCCGACGACAGCGATTACCCGCTGCGCACCGGCGGCGACATGGCGACCGACTACCGGCTGACCGTGGGCAAGAACCTGATTCAAGAGGTTTCCGACACGGACGACGGCGCCCCGTTGGCCATCGACGGCTCGCTGGTGGCCTTGGGCTCGGGCCGCTACGGCGTGCTCGGCCGCTTCGAGACGATTACGGAAGACCTGATCATCAACGGCGGCTTCGAGACGGGCGATTTCAGCGGGTGGCAGGCCGAGAGCAATGGACTGGGCGAGCTGACGCGCTGGACCGTCGGGCCGGCCGGGGGCGGGTTCTTCTTCGACAGCCAGCCGCTTGCCGGCCGGTACAGCGCTTACAACGGCTTCGACGGCCAGTCGGGTTTGCACTACACGCTGCGACAGGAGATCACCATTCCGGCCCACGCGCGTGAAGCGACGCTGACGACCAACCACCGCATCACGTATGGCGAAGGCGGTTCGGCCGCCGAGCTGCGGACCTTCAACATCGAGGTCTGGGACGCGGTCGAGGAGGTGCTGTTGGCGTCGTACGAACAGCCGGTCTGGGTCAGCGGCCCCGAGCTCGACTTGGGGTGGACCACCCAGACCTTCGAGCTCGCCGAGCACGCCGGCAAGACGGTCGGCATCGTCTTCGCCGAGTGGGTGCCCGAATCCTATACGGGGCCGGCGCTGCTGGAGCTGGACGAGGTGCGACTGACGGTCGTTCCGGGCGCGCTCGATCCGCCGGAGGTGGACGCCTACACGCTCGACCTGACGGGCAAGGCAGGGCATGCGCTCGATATCGTGCTGGCCAGCCAGGGGCTCGCCGATTTTTCCGGCGAGCTGCTGGAGTTGATCGGGCCCGACGGGGTAAGCGTGCTGGCGACCGCCGCAGTCGATCCGTTGGGCACGCCGGCGGCCAGCTACGATCTGGGCGTTCTGGGATTCCTGGTGCCGGCCGACGGGGTGTATACCCTGCGACTAACCAGCGCGACGCTCGGCGAGTACGGGATCGTGGTCACCGACCGGCTGGCCTTCGAGAGCGAGCCTGACGGCCAGCCGACCGATCCGCTGCGAAGCCTCGGCGACGTCGACGCGGCGTTGGGCTATCTCGACGCAGAGGATACCGACGGCGACTGGTACGCGTTGGCGCTGGCGGCCGATGACTCCGTGCAAATCGTGGCCCGCAGGGCATCGGACGATCCGGCCGGCACGCCGCTCAATGACCTGGACGTGCAACTGCACGTGCTCACCCCGACCGGCGGCGCCGTCGACTGCGTGGTCGAGCCGGTCCCCGAGGGCCGGGGGGTGATCGCGAGATTCGTCGCCGCACAGACCGGCACCTATCTGGTACGAATCTCGGCCGCCGCGGGCCAAGGCGAGTACCTGCTCCACTTCAGCCTGAGCCTCGAAGCGGTGGGCGCCCTTTGTCGAGCGGCAGACCGGCCGGACTGGTTCTACGAGCTGGCCTTGGCAGGCAGCAGCAAGAGACCATCCGGCAAGACGGCCGACCGCGTTGACCCGTGGCTCATCTCAGGCTGGCTGTAGGCGCGGGCGTTTCCGGGTGGGAGCGTTCTCTCAGACGGCGACAGCCTTCCGGCATGCAGCCCCTGGTTCACGCAGCGCCCGGTTCACTCAGCGCCCGACCGGCGCGGCGCGCAACTCGGCGGGGTCGACGACGGAATCGTCCATGGTCAGCGCGCGGAAATCGGCGAAGCGGTGGAAGGTCAGGTAGTTGGCGTCGTGGGCGTTGTGGGCGCCGCCGTGACCGTCGTCGTAGGCGGTTCGGACCGCCGCGATCATATCGTCGCCCTCGAAGAGCCAGTCGGGGTACTGAAATCCGTGTTTGCGGATGTCGGGGTGATAGAGGAGGATGCAGCGGATTTGCCAGGTACGCAGGTCGTCCGACCGCAGCAGGGCCAGCGTGTTGCGGATCGACGCGGCGGCGGCCTGGCCGGCATGGCGCGGCATGACGGGATTGGCCAGCGCCCAGTAGGCCTTCGCTTGCGCGTCGTAGCGAATCAGAAACTTCTTGGCCCCGCCGGGAAGGTCGATGAAGTCGCGCTCGGGGTCGAAGGAAGCGGTCCGGCCGTCTGGGCTGAGGTGTACGACGGCCGCCTTGCCGCCGGTGGGGCAGGCAACGCGGAGGACGTCCACGATTTGGCCGTCGGGCGTTGCTACGGCGTTGCCCTCCAACCAGCCGCCGAAGGTGCCGCCGAGCCACTGGGGGTCGCGGGCCAGCGGGCTGCTGAGCGTCCAGCTCTGCTGCTTCAACAGATCGGCCTCCAGCGCGGCGCTGAGCATTCTCGCCCGATAGCGTTCACCCCAGCGCGTCCCGCCCATGGCGTCTTCGACGGCCCGCCAGAGACGGCCGTCATGGGAGATGATCGGCATCGGCGCGGTGTGATACTCGCCTTCGGTGGTCAGCAGGCCGTGATTCTCGTCGGTCGGCTCCGTCCACGTGCGGCCTTCGTCATCGCTGCGCATGACGACGATCCGCCCGTGGTGTTTCTCGGTGCCCAGCAGATACACGGCGTCGCCATGCTTGAAGATGCCGGCCCAGAAGAGGCCGTCGATGCGCGCGACGGGGCGCCAGGTCGCGCCGCGGTCGTCGGAGCGGAACACGCGCGTGACGGCCCGGCGGTGCTCGGTCGAGCCGGGTCCGAACTCATCGCACTTGGTCAGATAGACGCCCCGGCGCAGGCTGACGATTCCCGCCGAGCCGAAGTAGATCCGTGAGGATGCGGGGGTATGGGCAACCACGACGCCGGGAACCTCCTCGGCCATCGCCGGCGTCGCCGCGAGTGCCGCCAGCGTCGTGACGGCCACGCCAAGAAGAATGCGAATCATGGGCGGGCTCCTCGGTGCGACTGATTCTGAGGTTGGTCCGATCTTGCAGGAGACGGACGGCGGGCTTGCAGGAGACGGACGGCGGGCCTGGCGATCGTCTGAGGTCTCGTGCAGCGGACGGTCCCGTCCATTGCCACCCGCCCGCTCCCACGTGACGCCTGGTCGATTGTAGCCGGAATCGACGTGCGCTGCAAGTGGTTGCCGGCGCCGTCCGTTACGATGTAGAATCGGGCCTGCGTTCCGAAGATGCGCGTCCTCCAGCGAGAAACCCATGCAAGGATACTTGAGGGACAACGGCAGCAAGGGCGTCCGAAACGTGGTTGCGGTCGCCTACCTGGTCGAGTGTGCTCACCACGTTGCCCGGGAAATCGCACTCCCCTTTCGCCAGCGGGGCGTTCATCTCATCGGGTTTCCGGGCTGCTTTCCGAACGCCTACGCTGCCCGCGTGATGGAGCAGGTCTGTACGCACCCGAACGTCGGGGCCGTGTTGCTGGTGTCGCTGGGATGCGAGAGTTTCGATCGAGCGCGGTTGGCCGAGGCGATCGCCGCTTCCGGACGGCCTGTCGAGACGCTGGTCATTCAGCAAGCGGGAGGCACGGTCAAGACGATCGAGGCGGGTTGCGATTGGATCGAGAAGGCGCTGAAACGGCTGGAGGAGACGCCGCGCGCCGAAATGGCGATCCGCGAACTGGTGGTGGGCACGATCTGCGGCGGTTCCGACGCCACCAGCGGTCTGACGGCCAACCCGGCGGCCGGCCGTGCTTTTGACTTGCTGATGGAGCAAGGGGGCACCGCCGTTTTCGAGGAGACCGGCGAGTTGATCGGTTGCGAGCACCTGATGGCCGGACGGGCGGCGACCGAGCCGCTGGGGCGCGAGATCGTCGCTTCGGTGGAAAAGGCGGCCCGCTACTACGAGACCCTCGGACACAGCAGCTTCGCGCCGGGAAACGCGGACGGGGGTTTGACTACGATCGAGGAAAAATCGTTGGGGGCATACAGCAAGAGCGGCAGCTCCACGATTTCCGGACTGATCAAGCCCGGCGATACGCCTCCCCGTGGCGGGCTGTTTCTGCTCGACGTCGTGCCCGACGGCGAAGTCCGCTTCGGATTCCCCAATATCTGCGATAACGCGGAGATCGTGGAGCTGATCGCCTGCGGGTGCCACCTGCTGCTGTTCACTACGGGGCGCGGCTCGGTGGTCGGCTCGGCCATCTCGCCGGTGATCAAGATCTGTGCCAACCCCGAAACCTATCGGAACATGGCCGACGACATGGACATCGACGCCGGCCGCATTCTGGGCGGCGACGCCACGCTGGACGAAGTGGGCCGCGAGGTTTTCGACCGGATCGTCAGGACCGCCGCCGGCGCGCCGACGCTTTCCGAGCGGCTGGGGCACCAGGAGTTCATCCTGACGTACAAATCGTTCGCGCCCCTCGGCCCCGCCTGTCTGCCGGGCAGGGGGTAGCGTCAGGCGAAGCCTCGGCAGCCGCCCTTCGGCTGAGGCGCTACGCCGATCCGCCACCGTTGCACACCAGAAAAGGGCCTTGGTCCCCGCTCTCTGGGTAGCAAGGTGCCTCACGGCCGGTCGGAGGGCCGGCATACCCGCACATCCCGAATGCATTACCTCTTCGTTTGACACCCCCCAAATGTGACCTATGGTTGCAGAGAGGCGGCGCCGTGTGTCTTCTTTCGTCAACACGGGCCACCTGCAATCAAGCACTCGCAGAAGAGCAGGTTGGGCAACATGATGCACGAGCAGACGCATCATCCTGAGGTCGAGCGGGTGAGGGTCCTGTTGATCGAGGACTGTCCTACCGACGCCCGCGTTGTGCAGTTCTTGTTGCGCCAGGCGCGCGGGGCGATGGAGGTCCGGCACGGGTTGTTCGAGGTCACTCGCGCCGACCGCCTGGCCTCCGCGCTGGACCGGTTGGCCCGCGCGGACTTCGACGTTGTGCTGCTCGACCTGCAACTGCCCGACTCCGACGGCCTGGAGACCCTGACCAGGGTCAAGACCGCCGCCGAGGACGTGCCGATCATCGTGATGACCGGACTGGACGACGACGGGATCGCGCTGTCGGTCATCCAGAGCGGCGCCCAAGACTACCTGGCCAAGGATCATCTCGACGAACGCGTGTTGGCGCGCACCATCCGGCACGCCATCGAGCGGAAGCGCGCCGAGGTGCAACTGCTGCGCCGCGCCGGGGAACTGGAGGCAGCACACGCCCGCATCCAACAGCAGGCCGCCGAGTTGAAGGCGCGAGCGGAAGAGCTGGATCGCATCAACCGCGAGCTGGATGACTTCACGTACATCGCATCCCACGATCTGAAAGAGCCGTTGCACGGAATCGCCGCCTACTGCGGTCTGCTGCTGGAGGATTACGCGGACGGATTCGACGCCGAGGGCCAGCGTCGCCTGAAGATGCTGGTCAAGTTGTGCGACCGCCTGGAAACATTGATCGCGGATTTGCTCACGTACTGCCGGGTGGGAGGCGCGCACCCGGCGCAAATGGACATCCGACTCGACGAGGTGGTGGCCGAGGTGCTCGAAACGCTTCGCCCGGCCATCGACCGGCGAAACGCCTCGGTCCGCGTGGCGGGGCGCCTTCCCACGGTGACCGGCGACGCGACGCTGATCGGCACGGCACTGGGCAACCTCATCGCCAACGGCCTGAAGTTTAACCAGGACGCCCGGCCGCGGGTGGAAATCGGCTCGCTGCCCACCAGCCCGGCAACGCTCTACATCCGCGACAACGGCATCGGGATCGAGCGGAAGTATCACGAGGAGATCTTCACGATCTTCCGCCGGCTGCACAGCCGCCGGGAGTATGAGGGCTCCGGGGCCGGGCTGACGATCGTCCGCAAGATCGTCCAGGCGCACGGCGGGCGGATCTGGCTCGAATCGGAGCCCGGCCGGGGCACGACCTTCTTCGTGACGCTGGGGCCCGAGGTCGAGAAGCCGGCCGTCAAGTCGTTGGCCCGGCGACCGCATTGGGGCAGAGGATCCTCGGCCGGCAGCAGCAAGCGAAAGCCGCGCAAATCGCTTGCGGGCTGACGGCTTACCGATCTTCCTCGGCCGGGGGTTTCCAGGCATAGGCTCCCAGACCGACCGCCGAGGCGGCCTGCGGCTTGAAGATGTTGCCCCGGGGATTGCTGAACTGCGGATCGACGCCGTACAGACCGTTGCTTTCCGCGGCGGGCAGCTCGGGCTTGCTCGCCTCGGGGCGGTCTTCGCAATACCAGAGGTTGTCGGAGAAGACAAACGTCTCGGGCCGGGTGTGCGGTCCGATGTTTACAAACACGCCGACGTCCCCACGGCGAAACACCACGATATTGTGTTCGAAGCGCCCGTTGCGGCACGGCACAAAGCCCTCCTCGGTGGTCTCCTGCAAAATCCGCATGATCCACTTGTTCGGCCGGTAGAACGTGTTGTAGCGGACGACGGCGCCGTCGACGCCGACGAAGGCCAGCGGCGCCTGGCAGCCCACAAAGACGCAACCCTCGACCGTGATGTCCTTGGCTTCGTGCAGAGCGCCCTTGGGGCGGAAGTAGGCCAGGCCGGTCGAGCCGCCCATCTGCACGCCGCGCTGGGCCGCGTCGAGGAACAGACAGCGGCGGACGGTGATCTGGCTCGAACCGCCCTTGGTCTGGGGGCCGGTATGTTGCGAGAACCCCTCCTTGCCGCGGAACATGCAGCGGTCGATCAGGCCGCGATGGCAGCCGACCATGTCGGGCGCCTGTCCGCCCCAACCGTCGAACGAGCAGTGCCGGACTACGAAATCATCGACGCCCGACAGTTTCACGGCATCGTGGTTCCCCTGCGGCCCCGTGTCGCTGACACGAATCCACTGCAGCACGATGTGGTGCGAGGGCGTCTCGTAGCTGCCGCCGTCGTCGACGTTGACCCCGTTGCCGCTGGCGCCGCTGACGATCATACGTTGCAGCGTGACGAAGGCACAATCGCTCAGGTGCCAGCCTTCGCTACCGCCCTCGAACAGCGGCGGCGGCCCGGCTTCAGTGCCGCCGATCAGAATCGGGTTCTCCTCGGTGCCGCGGAGGTTCGAGATCCAAACACCGGGGGAGTAGCGACCCGGGGCAATCTGGATGTGCGTTCCGGGCCCGGCGTCGCGAAGGGCCGCTCGCAGCGACGCGTCGTCGGCGACCTTCACCACCGTTTCGGCTCGCGCGCGGCAAGACAGAAGGGCCAGCAGCAGTATCAGTGTCGGCGGGAACCAGGGGCGTCGCATGGCAGACACTCCTCATCAAGGGCGGTGGGATACGCGGTTTCGGGTGTGCCGGGACGGCCCCATGATCGCTGCGCGAAAACCGGGACACCGCCCGACACGATCCAACGGGGCGACACTTACCGGATTGTCGCACGGCGCACGGCCCCGGGCAACCACTCGGGCCGCGGGGGAGTTTTGCTCGCCGGCAAATCGTGATATAAGGGGACATTTGCCGAGGTCCGGTTCTTGACGACGCCATGACAGCAACCTCGACGGACAAAGTGGTCGTTCTGGCACGCGGGCTGGGAACGCGGATGCGGCGGGCTGATGAGTCCGCGTCGCTCGACGATCGGCAGGCGGCGGTCGCCGAGACCGGAACCAAGGCCATGATCCCCATCGATCGGCCGTTTCTTGATTACGTGCTTTCCGCGGCGGCCGACGCCGGCTATCGCCGGGTGTGCCTGATCGTGGGGCCCGAACACGAGACCTTGCGCGACTACTACGGCCGGCAGATCCAGACACAGCGGCTGTCGATCGGGTTTGCCGTCCAACCGGAGCCCCGGGGCACGGCCGATGCCTTGCTGGCCGCCGAGTCGTTTGCCGACGGCGATCCGGTCCTGGTAATCAACTCCGACAACTACTACCCGGCGGGCGTGCTGCGGACCATGCGTCGCCAAGCCGGCTCCGCGGTCGCCCTGTTCGACCAGCAGAGCATGCTCTCCGGCGGCAACGTGTCCGAACAGCGGCTGCGGCGGTTCGCCGTCGGTCAGATCGACGGCCGCGGCCGGCTGCGCCGCATTTTGGAAAAGCCCGACGAGGAGACGTTGGCCGGCTTGCCCCGGCCGCTCTGGGTGAGCATGAACTGCTGGCGGTTCCGGCCGGTGATCTTTGACGCCTGCCGGGCCATCGAACCGTCGCCGCGGGGCGAATGGGAGATCCCTTGCGCGGTACGGCACGCGATCGACGTCCTGGGCGAGCCGTTCGCGGTCGTTCAAGCTCGGGAGGCCGTCCTCGACCTATCCAGCCGCCAGGACGTGGCTCCGGTCGCCGCGAAGCTGGTGGGAACGCGAGTCGAACTATGACCGATTCCGAAGATCCGACGTCGTTGACCGACCGCGAGGCGACGGCCCGGCGGCTGACCGACCGCGGACTTAGCCCGAAGGAGGCCCGGCGAAAGGCGGTGATGTTTGCCGAGGCGGCAACGGCCTTGTCGCCCGGCGCCGGAGGAAACGACGCCTCGCCGCTGCAAGCGCACTACGTGCCCGGCCGAATCGAAGTCTTGGGTAAGCACACCGACTACGCCGGCGGCAGCAGCATGGTCGTAGCGGCCGAACGAGGATTCTGCCTGGTGGCGCGGGCGTGTTCCGACCGGCAAGTCGTGGTGACCGACGTGTGCCGCAAGGAGGCGATTCGTTTCGGCCTTGATCCGGACATGACTCCGCGGTCCGGGCACTGGTCAAACTACCCCATGACCGTCGCACGCCGCGTGGCCCGGAATTTTCCCGGCGCGCGTCGCGGGGCCGAGATCGCGTTGGCCAGCGACTTGCCCTGCGCGGCCGGTATGAGCAGTTCCAGCGCGATGATCGTGGGTTTCTTTGCCGTCCTCTCGGCCGTCAATACCTTGCCGAATCGGCCGGAATATCGCGAGAGCATCATCCACGGCGGCTTCGATCTGGCGGGCTACCTGGCGACGGTGGAAAACGGCCGGAGCTTCAAGACCCTGGCAGGCGATCGCGGCGTGGGGACCCTCGGCGGCAGCGAAGACCATACGGCAATCCTCTTCGCCAGGCCCGGCCGGATCGAGCAGTTCTCCTATTGTCCGGTGACCCACGAGCGGTCCATCTCGCTGCCGGCCGGCCAGACGTTTGCCGTCGGCGTCAGTGGCGTGGTAGCGGAAAAGACGGGAGCGGCCCGGGACCGATACAACACGGCCTCGCAACTGGCAGCCGCGGTCGCGGCCGTCTGGCAGCGCGAAGCCGGACGCGACGAGCCGCATCTTGCGGCGGCGCTGGCCGGTTCGCCGGATGCGGCCGCACGCTTGCGGGCGGTCCTTGCAGCCGCCCAGCATTCAGCGTTGCCATCGGCCGCGCTGTCGGCCCGTCTGGAGCATTTCATCGCCGAGAACACGGAGATCATTCCCGCCGCCGGCGACGCGCTGGCGCACGGTCACCTGGGCGAGTTCGGGCGGCTGGTCGACCGCTCGCAGCGGGCCGCGGAAGATCTTCTGGGAAACCAGGTGCCCGAGACGAGCTACCTGGCCGTGGCGGCCCGAGAGCGCGGGGCGGTTGCGGCGTCGGCGTTCGGCGCCGGTTTCGGCGGCAGCGTTTGGGCCATGGTCGAGACCGCGAGGGCCGAGGCGTTCCTCGCAGCCTGGGCCGAAACCTATCGCAAGCGGTTCCCGCGACACGCCGAGTCGTCCTCGTTCTTCGTCACCAGGGCCGGCCCGGCGGCGATGCGCGTTCTCTAGGCAAATGCACTTGTCGGCCTTCCCCTTCGCCGATCCTTGCGGAAATCGCCCCCAGAGCGGATAATCGGATTCAGGCTGCTTTGGTGGGTGTTACCGCCTGAGGCAGAGACAGCGCGCAAGCCCACGGGAGAGAGCGATTGCCGATGAGCGATTTGCACGATGCAGATGATCTGACACGCGACGTGGAACACCTGGAGCGCCGGCTGAGCGAGCCCCGGGAAGACGTGGTCCAGGCCATGCGCCGATTGGAGGGGGATCTGCTGTTGCTCGGCGCCGGGGGCAAGATGGGCCCGACGCTCGCCCGCATGGCACGCCGCGCCACCGACGCGGCCGGGATCGATCGTCGCATCATCGGCGTGGGCCGGCGCGCGACACCCGAACTGCGCTCGGCGCTGGCCGCGCAGCGGATCCAATGGATCGACTGCGACCTGCTCGACCGGCGGCAATTGGAGGGACTGCCCGACGCGGCCAACGTGATCTACATGCCGGCGTTGAAGTTCGACGCCACCGGCCGGGAGCCCCTGGCCTGGGCAACCAACACCTATCTGCCCGGCATGGTCTGCGAACGATTCCGCCGGAGCCGGATTGCCGCCTTCTCGACCGGGAACGTTTACGGGATGGTGCCGGTCGACCGGGGCGGCTCGGTCGAGAGCGATCCGCTGCGGCCCGACGGCGACTACGCGGCGAGCTGCGTTGGCCGCGAGCGGATCTTCAGCCATTTCAGCGAAGCCCTGGAGATTCCCGTCACGCTGCTGCGGCTGAACTACGCCAACGAGCTCCGCTACGGTGTCTTGGTTGATCTGGCCCGGCAGGTGCTGGCCGCCGAGGCGATCGACCTGACCATGGGCTACTTCAACGCGATCTGGCAAGGCGACGCCAGCGCGATGACGCTGCGGGCGCTGGAGCACGCGGCCACGCCGGCGCTGGCGGTCAACGTGGCCGGTCCGGAGCGCACCAGCGTCCGGGAAGTGGCCGAGGAATTCAGCCGCCTTCTCGGCAGGCCGGTGACGTTCTCGGGCAGCGAGGCGCCCGACGCCTTGCTCAGCAACGGCTGGCTCGGCTACGAACTGCTCGGGCGGCCCGGCGTTCCCGTCGATCAGATGGTCCATTGGATCGCCGACTGGCTGCTGCGAGGCGGTCCCACACTCGACAAACCGACGCATTTTCAAACCCGCGACGGGAAGTTCTGATCCGGCTTCCACAAGAGGACCTGCAACAACGCGCGCACGGCGCCGTGGACCCCTCATCATGCAATTCGACCACATCGGCATTGTGACCACCGAGAAGAAGCCGGGAGAGAGCTACGTGGCGGCCACGGGCGTCTGGCGAACCGATTTCCGGCAGCACCCGTTCCGCATCGAGTGGCTGCGATTCGCGCCCGACAGCCCGGTGACCGGACCGGTGCGCGAGATGCCGCACGTCGCGTATCGCGTCGACGACATCGAAAGCGCGGCCGCGGGGATGCGGGTGTTGCTGGAGCCGTTTGACGTCGGGCCGCGGGTGGTCGGCTTCTATCAGACTTCCGACGGGGCCGTGGTGGAATTCGTCCAATACAAGCAGCCCGGCACGAGCGCGGCGGCCGCCGACGCAGGACGCCCTCCTTCCGCGAAGCCGTGATGTTCGGATCCGAAAGGCAAGCTCATGAGCGTTTCCCTCGATTCGGCCGTTGCCGAGGTGCTCCGCCGCGGCGTCGCTATTCCCGCGCATCCGCTGGCCCTGACCGCGGAGCGGAAACTGGACGTCCGCCGTCAACGGGCGCTGAGCCGCTACTACACCGCCGCCGGGGCCGGTGGGCTGGCCGTCGGCGTGCACACCACGCAATTCGCGATTCGCGATCCCCGCCACGGTCTTTACGAGCCGGTCTTGTCGCTGGC
The DNA here is from genome assembly GCA_016935315.1 of Pirellulales bacterium. Taxonomy (GTDB): domain Bacteria; phylum Planctomycetota; class Planctomycetia; order Pirellulales; family Thermoguttaceae; genus JAFGRD01. The sequence continues at coordinate 84,346 of JAFGRD010000081.1, read as the reverse complement.
CGCCGAGGAGATGGATCGTGCCGACGCCGGCCGGGCTAAACCGCTGGTGCGGGTTGCCGGAGCCATCGGGCCGACGGCGCAGGCCGTTGCCGAGGCGGAAACGGCCGTGCGACTGGGCTACCATGCCGTGCTGTTGAGCCTGGCCGCCCTGACCGAGGCCAGCGAGGACGCAATGATTGCCCATTGCCGCGCCGTGGCCGAAGTGGCTCCTCTGGTCGGCTTCTACCTGCAGCCGGCGGTCGGGGGACGGGTGCTCAGCCATGGGTTCTGGCGGCGATTCGCGGAAATCGAGGAGGTGGTCGCAATCAAAATCGCCCCCTTCAACCGCTACCAGACGCTCGACGTGATTCGGGCCGTCGCCGAGTCGGGGCGCGAGGACGTCGCGCTGTACACCGGCAACGACGACAACATCGTGATGGACCTGATTACGCCGCATCGCTTCGACGTGAACGGTCACCCCGTGACGCTTCGGATGGTCGGCGGGCTGCTGGGGCACTGGGCCGTTTGGACCAGCCGGGCCGTGCAGCTGCTCGACGCCTGCCACGCGGCGGCGGAATCCGGCGGCCCCATCCCAAGGGATCTCCTGCAACGGGCCGTCGAAATCACCGACTGCAACGCAGCCGTGTTCGACGCCGCCCACGGGTTCGCTGGGGTCATCGCCGGGGTGCACGAGGTGCTGCGGAGACAGGGCCTGCTCGAGGGCGTCTGGTGCCTTGACACCAGAGAAGGACTGAGCCCCGGTCAGGCCCGGCAGATCGACCGTGTTGGCCGGGCCTACCCCCACCTGACCGACGACGCCTTTGTGGCCGAGCACCTCGACCAGTGGCTTAGCGGATAGCGAGGCGGCCGGTCCGGGTGTGGGCCCCTACGCCGGCTCCGCCGATTCCGGCAAGGCGACGCCCCGTTGCCGAGCCAAGGCGGCCAGCTTGGCGAAGTTCCCCTCGTCGAGCGTGATGCCTTCGGCCGACTTGCGAGCCAGCGTGCGCCGCTCGGGATCGCCTGGCAGGAGGATCTCGTCGACCCCGTCGATGCGCGGGCAACCGCGGATGAACTCGGCCAGATGGGAGACTTCGGCGGCAAAATGGTCGCTCCCGCCGAAATGTGCCGGGCTGAGCACCATCATGAACACGCAGTTGCCGATCTGGTTGACGGGAACCGGCCGGGCACAGACGCCTCCGGAGAGCGCGCCGGAGAGGATTTCCACCATCAGCCCCAGCGCGAACCCCTTGTAGGGCTGCGTCCCTCCGACCGGGAGAATCGTTCCCGGCGGATCGTCGTAGAGGTCGTTGGGGTCGTTGGTAGGTCGGCCTTCGTGGTCCAACAGCCACCCGTCGGGACACAACTCGCCGGCGATCCGCTTCACGCGGACCTTGCCCTCGGCCGCCATGCAGGTGCAGAAGTCCATCACGATCGGCTCGTCGCCACGGGGGATTCCCACGGCGATCGGGTTGGTGCTCAGCCGGGGGGCTTTGCCCCCTGGTGGCGCGACGCGCATCACGCCGCCGTGGTTGTTGACCATCACCATGGCCACCAGGCCCGCCTCGGCCGCCTCTTCGCAGTACTGGCCGAGCCGTCCGGTATGGGCGCAGCGGATCATCGTTCCGACGCCCACCCCGCCGGCCTCGGCCTTCTCGATCAGCCGCTCCAGCAACCGCCCGGCCTGCACCTGGCCGAAGCCCCAATGGCCGTCGGCGGTCAGCAGCGACGACGTTTCCCGCAACACCTCCAGCGGCGCGCCCGGGGTAATTTCGCCCTGGGCAATCTGCTCGAGGTACTGCGGAATCCGCATCACGCCGTGCGAGTCGTAGCCGCGGAGGTTCGCCCCAACGAGGCTGCGGGCCAGGGTGGTGACCTCCTCAGGGCCGAGTCCCGCGGAGGCAAGCAGGTGGGCGGCAAAGTCCGTCAAGGCTTCGGTGGAGAAGGTGGGCACAGCGGGCACTCCTTTGGGCCTGTCAAGAAACAAGCGGGGCATTCCGTCGGATCGGAAGGCGGCCAGACCGCTTGCCCGAACTCGGAACGCATTCTCGAAATGCAATGATAGCGGGATTACACTCATCCGTCCAGCACGGGGAGCTTCGGGAGTCGATGCTCCGGGAATCACCTTCCCTCTTTCGGCTCCGCAATTTCAAGTGTCTACCACGGGCCCGCTTGTCTCCGAGCCGCGACCAGCTATACGAATCTCCGGCCGTCCGGCCAAAAACCTGTCGAAGCCACAGATGGAAGCGATCGCATGGTGTAGAATTATGGCGAGGATTGACCGAGGTCACACAATGACAAGTCATCACTGGGGCAATCAAAAGGAACATCACGGTGCAACACACGGCCGTCGCCGATATCGAAACGGAAATGGAGCGGCTCCGCCAGCAACTCGCCGCCAGGGAACGGGAGTTGCACGTCCATCGCGAACGGCTGCGGCGGCAATTAGAGCTGGCCGCCAACGTGCATCGCAGCTTGCTGCCGAAGCCCATCCATCACGAGCGCATCTTCCTCGATTTGCGATATCTTCCGATCGAGCAGGTCGGGGGCGATTACTGCCAAGTGAAGTTTTCCGACCGGGAGACGCTGTACCTTACGATCTCCGACGTGACCGGGCACGGCATCGGGCCGGCGCTGCTGGCCACGCGAGTCAGCAGCGAGGTGCGGTACGGCATCCTCTACGGCCGCCCGCCGCGCGATATCATCCGGTCGTTGAATACGTTCATCTGCGACCACTTTTCCGAAGCGGGGCTGTACTTGAGCTTCCTGGCGGCGCAGATCGACCTGGCTCGCCGGCGAATCACCTGGAGCGGCGCCGGCCATCCGGCCGTCTTGCTGATCCACCGAGGCGGGACGTCCGTGCAGCGGCTGCGCAGCCAGAATATGCTCGTCGGCGTGCAGAGGGACATCATGTCCGACGAGCCGGAGCATTCGGCGCAGCTCGCAACGGGGGATCGCTTGCTCTTCTACACCGACGGGCTGACCGAGACGGCCGACTCGGAAGGACGCCAACTCGGTCTGGACGGACTGGCCGAGATTGCCGCCGAGGCGATGTCCGTCGAGCTGTTCGACATGGCCGACCTGGTCCTGCGACGGGTTGCCGAGTATCAGCACGAGCCGACGGACGACGACATGACGCTGATTGTGGCGGAGATTCGGTAGCCGGCCGAATCTCGGGACGATGGGTCAGTGGCCTTGCCGCCACTGCCGCTTCGCCTCGAAGGCAATCACCGCCACGGAGACCGACAAGTTGAGACTTCGCGCATCGGGATGGATCGGGATTCTCAGGCAGTGATCCTGATGGGTCTCGATCATCGACGGGGGCAGTCCCTGCGATTCGCTGCCGAAGACCAGCACGTCGTCCGACTGGAATCGGGCGTCGGTGTAGCAAGCGGCGGCATGCCTGGAAAAGAACCAGATCCGGTGCCGCGGGAGGCGACCCAGCAAGGTGTCCCAATCGGCGACCACTTCCCAATCGAGGTGCTGCCAGTAATCGAGTCCCGCCCGCCGCAAACGACGGTCGTCGAGCTGAAACCCCAACGGCCGGACCAGCCAGAGCTTGGCCCCCACGGCGACGCACGTCCGGCCCACACTGCCGGCGTTGTAGGGGATTTCGGGCTGATAGAGAACGATGTGCATGGGGAGCCGGCCGTCGATCGCCTCTACTCGTACAACGGCGGATGCCGATAGTAGACTTCCAGCATCAACGTGGCCATCACGGTGCAGAACAGACGCCCGCCGCCGAGGGTCATGGGCTCGTTGCTGCGGAAGAACCAACTGCCGGCTGCGTGTCCCGTCTGCTCCTGGGTTTGTACCAGCGCGTCGCGGAGGTCGGGGTTCCAGCGATCCCAGGCAGCCCCGCCGTCGTGACGCACCACCTGGCAGTTGTGGTAGATGCCATAGACGGGGAACAGCCTGTTCGGCGCCACGGTTGGGCTGCTCAACGACGCCAGATAATCGCTCAACGACTGGTCGTCGCGCGGCAGACCGCAGTACATCCGCGAGAGCATGACGACGGCGGCGCCGCTTGGGTCGGTCGAGGCGACCTGTTTTTCGAGGTACTCGCGGGCCTTGGAGAAGACCAGCTTCTCGTCGAAACTGAGGCCCGCCCACTTGGCCGCCCTCAGGGCAGCGATGTTCCAGCCGGTCGTGCAGACGTCGCTTCCGCCCGCGGGCTGCCTCGGTCTCGCCGGGGCGGCCGCCCAACCCCCGTCGGTGTTCTGGGTGTTGACGACGACCTGCACGGCGACTTGCGCGGCCTGCCGGATCTGTCGCTGAGCTCGCGAGGAGCCGGCCGTGCAGGCTTCGCACAGGGCGATCGTCCCCAAGGCGTGCGCGGGCAGTTGCGGCATCAGATTCTCGTGCAGATTGCCGAGACTGCTTATCCGCAGGAGCAGAAAGGTGAGCCCTTTCTCGACTTTCTCTCCGTACTCTCCGCGCCCGGGTCCAATCCCCCTGCCCAAGAAAGGCAGGATCGCCAAGGCCGTCCCCGCATTCGGGCCCAGATTGCCCAGCGGTGCGCACTCCGACAAGCACTGGGGCGATGGCAGCGAGCCGGTCCGCCTTTGGCGGAACGTCCAACTGCCTTCTGGGTTTTGATGTCGGGCCAGCCAGTCCAATGCCCGATCGATCGCAGCCTCGCTCTCCGCGCTGCCGCCAAACAGAGGGGACGAACTCAGGGCCTTCAACCTTTCGACGGCTTCGGGCGAGGCAGCCTTCGGGTCTTTCTTGTAGGCCGCGACTCTCCCGTTATGATCCTTCAGCGAATCCATAAGAATCGTTCGGCGGAGAGTCCCTTCGGGGAACTCCTTGGCCGCCTGGAGCGCCAGGAGCGTCAGTTGGTCGCTGGTGGGAACATCACCGGCCGCAAGGGCATCGCACTGAAGTGCCAGGATACGGGGAAGCAGGTGCCCCTTCCCCGAATTCGTCGTCGAGCTCAGAGCAGCCTTCAAAGTGTTTGTCTTTTCGACGAGCACGTTGTCGATCTGAAACTGCTCGCCCAATGCGTCTACCGCCGCGAAGGCCGAGTCGATCTCGCCCAGGGCGACGGCTTCCTGCTGAGCCAACCGCAGCGCCGCATAGCGCCGGGCCGGATCGCCCTGTTCGTCCAGCAGCCTCTGTACCAACGCCTGCTTTGCGGGCCGGGCGGTCGCCGCAAAGTCGGATTGGAATTGTGTGTCCCGCCGGATGGCCTCGGTGGCCTGCCGGATCGCTTCCTCGACGGGAACTTCGAGGGGGCCGGCGACTGCTGGCTGGCTGCCGGCAGTATCCCCGGGGGAATTCTGGACAGTCCCGGACGTCGAGCCAGCCGGCGTCGCGTCTTGTGCCGAGGAAACGGGCGGCCGGCGCTGGTCTTCCGGGGGCTTGAAGGCGTCGAAGCGGCGTGGCCGGTCGCCAAACGGGGACCCGAGGTCGCGCAACGCGGGACCGCGACCAGGGCCGCTGGGGTCCAGCCGCTGCGGCCGGGTGGGCCTGCCGTTTTGCAGGCCGCCGTTTCCGGCCAGCGTCCCCTCAAGCGACGCCCCGATGCCGTGGGAGTTCTCGCCCGAGGGCTTCGGCGTCGATTCCCGGTTCGTATTGCTCAGGGCCCACACTACCAGAGCCAACGCGCCGATGGCCACAATGACAGCGACAAGCGGCCCTCGCCACGACGATTTCTTCCGTCGACGGGCATAAGCGGTAGGACTGCGGGTGCTCGCCGATGGTCCTCTGGTTTGCACCAGAGGCGCGCCTCCCTGCGAATGGGTGGCTACAGAGGGGGGGGAGCCTGGCGGTTGAGGAGGCGGCGCGGATACGGGCGGCGGGGGAGACGCCGGTTGCGAAGCGGCCAGGTCCTGCCTCAACTGGGCGTTATAAGACGCCCGCTTCCGGGGGTCAAGCAGGCAGACTCGGGCAGCCGATAGTTCGTTGAGGATTTGTTGCGATAGCTCGGAGTGCTTGCCGGATTGGAACGTCCTGACGTGGACCATTTGCCGGTCGGCCGCATTGGAAACCACGTCCGGGTCGGATTCGAACAGTCCGATCCCCAACAGCCGGTAGTGGTTCGGCGGCTGTTCCTCCGGCGGAATCCCCAGCCATATTCGATATGGATCGAAGTTCGCCATCGCAGTGGGTCGACGATCACAGAAACGATAAGCCCTCACAGCATTATGTCTTGGCCCCGCCGACTTGACAATGAATCGCCCGAATGTCGGACCTCTCGGCACGAATCCAGGTGGTCTGGTCCTGCCGCTCAATGCACCCCCATCGGGTTGCGGGCATGAGTCTGTGGCGACGCGGTGTGCTGGGCACGTCGGTCGCTTAGCAGAAATCCCGCGACTGCGATTCCATCTCGCCTAGAGACTCCGGCTCGCCTAGAGACTCCGAGAGATTCTCCAGCTTCGTGGTCAGCACGTGGAGGATCGCTCCTTGACGCTGCAGCCGACCTTGGGCCAACAGCAACGTTGCCCCCAAGGCCGCCGGGCGGTAACGCTTCCAGACCGCGGGGCGGATGATCAGATTGGCGATGCCCGTCTCGTCCTCCAGCGTGACGAACGTGATTCCCTTGGCCGTGCCGGGCCGTTGGCGGACCAACACGATGCCGGCCACGCGGACCGGTTTTCCGTCGGGCAGATTCTGAAGTTCCCCGGCCGGCACCACGTCTTTCTTGCTCAACTCGACGCGCAAGAACTCCAGCGGATGGGCCCGAAGCGACAGCCCGGTGGTTCGGTAGTCGGCCCATACCTCTTCGGCCTCCGACATCTCGGGCAGAGGCACTTCCCGGCCGAACGCGTCTTCTTTTTCGGCATGTTCGGCCTGGTCGAACAGGGGGAGCTCCCGCTGGTCCTGGTCCAGGGTGTGCCAGAGTGCTTCGCGGCGGTTCAGTTTCAGCGAGCCGAACGCGCCGGCCTTGGCCAGACGCGCGAGGACCGCCCGGCTCAATCCGCTGCGACGGGAGAAATCGTCCAGCGAGCGAAACGGCCGATCGCCCCGGGCATCCACGATCCGCTCGGCATGCGCTGAAGCGAGGCCATGCAGCATCTTCCATCCCAGGCGCAGGGCAAACCGCGAGTCTGCCTGCGGCTTTGCAGGCGCAACGGTCCTTTGCGGTCCCGCGGGCGCGGCGACCGCTTCCAGCGTCGAATCGCAATCGCTGAAATTCACGTCGCAGGGCAACACCTCGACGCCGTGCTGCCGGGCGTCGCGGACCAACTGGGCAGGGGCGTAGAAGCCCATGGGCTGGCTATTCAACAACGCGCAGGTAAAGGCGGCCGGATAGTGGCACTTCAGCCAGGCCGAAACGTAGACCAGCAGCGCGAAGCTGGCGGCGTGCGACTCGGGGAACCCGTAATCGCCGAAGCCGCGGATCTGTGTAAACACGGCCTCGGCATACTCGTCGGAGAATCCGTTGGTTCGCATGCCCTCGATCAGCTTTTTACGGAACCGGTCGATCAGCCCCGGCCGCCGCCAGGCCCCCATGGCCCGGCGTAGCTGATCGGCCTCGCCGGGCGTGAAGTCGGCGGCCACCACCGCCAGCCGCATCGCCTGTTCCTGGAACAGCGGCACGCCCAGCGTCTTGCCGAGCACCTGGCGGATCGCCTCGTTGGGATAGGCCACCGTTTCCTGGCCGTTGCGGCGGCGCAGGTAGGGATGGACCATGTTTCCCTGAATCGGTCCGGGCCGCACGATGGCCACCTCGATCACCAGGTCGTAGAAGCATTGCGGCCGCAGCCGGGGAAGCATGCTCATCTGCGCCCGGCTCTCGATCTGGAACACGCCCATCGTATCGGCGCGGCAGATCATCTCGTAGACCCGCCGGTCGCCTTCCGGGATGTTGGCCAGCGTGAGCTCCCGGCCATCGTGTTTCCGCACCAGTTGAAAACAGCGGCGGATGGCCGAGAGCATACCCAGGGCCAGGCAATCGACCTTGAGGATGCCCAGCTCGTCCAAATCGTCTTTGTTCCACTGGATCACGGTCCGATCGGGCATGGCGGCGTTCTCGATGGGCACCAGCTCGCACAAAGGGCCCTGAGTCATCACCATGCCGCCGGTGTGCTGCGAAAGGTGGCGCGGGAAGCCGACCAATTGGCCGACCAGCTCGACCAGTTGCCGCCCCGGATCGGTCTCGGGATTGATGCCCGCCTCGCGACATCGCCGGTCCAGCTCGGGCTCTTCGTGGAAGTGCTCGATCCGCCTGGCCAAGGCGTCGACCCGATCGAGCGAAAGCCCCAAGGCCTTGCCCACGTCGCGAACCGCCGAACGCGGCCGATAGGTGATCACCTCGGCGGTCATCCCGGCTCGCTGGCGACCGTATTTGTCGTAGAGGTATTGAAGCACCTCCTCACGCCGCTGGTGCTCGAAATCCACGTCGATGTCGGGGGCCTCGTTCCGCTCGCGGCTGACGAACCGCTCGAAGAGCACGTCCATCCGCTGGGGATCGACCGAGGTGACGCCCAGGCAGTAGCAGACGGCCGAGTTGGCCGCCGAGCCGCGGCCCTGGCAGAGAATGCCGCGGCCCCGGGCGAAGCGGACCAAGTCCCAGACGGTGAGAAAGTAGGCCTCGTAGTGCAGCTCTTCGATCAGGCGCAGCTCGTGCTCGATCAGCCGCCGCACCTTTTCGGGCACGCCGCGCGGATAGCGTTTTCGCGCCCCGGCCCAGGCGAGCCGCGTAAGGTGCTCGATCGGCGTTTGGCCCGGCGGGGCCAGCTCCTCGGGATATTCGTAACGCAGCTCGTCGAGCGAAAACGTGCAACGCTCGGCGATCTCCACCGTGCGGCCGATCGCCTCGGGCGCGTCGGCGAACCGTGCGGCCATGGTCCGGGGCGATTGCAAGTGGCGTTGGGCGTTGGGGAAGAGATGGTCGCCCGCCGCGGCCACCGTCGTGCCGTGGCGGACGGCCGTCAGCACGTCGCCAAGCGGGCGCCGCCCGGACACGTGATAGTGCACGTCGCCGGCGGCCACCAGCGGCATGCCGGCCCGCCGGGCCAGTTGTTGCCACCGCCGCAGTTGTCCCCGGTCGTCCGGGCCGTGGTGCAATTCGGCCAGCAGATAGCCGCGATCGCCGAAGACCGCGCGGTAGGGGCCGACGGTTTGCAGAGCGTCGTCGACCGGCCGTGCGTCGGCAGTTCCACGTGGCGGCTTCACCAGGGCGATCAGCCCGGCCGCATGTTCGACCACGTCCTCGAACGCCAACCGGCAGTGGCCCTTTTCCACTCGGCGCCGCCCGAGGGTGATCAACCGCGCCAACCGCCCGTAAGCGGCCCGATCGGTGGCCAGCAGCACCAGCGGCGGGGCGTCCTCGGGCGTGACTTCGGCCCCGATGAGCAACTTCAGCCCGAGGTCCTTGGCCGCTCCGTGCGCGCGGACCACGCCGGCCAGGCTGTGGCGGTCGGTCACCGCCAGGGCCGCATACTCCAACTCGGCCGCCCGGCGGACCAATTCGTCCGGGTGCGAGGCCCCTTCGAGAAAGGAGAAGTTCGTTTTGGCGTGCAACTCGGCGTAGGGGCGACGCTTGTCAGACCTGCTTCTCGTCGGAAACACTAAACAGCCACCATCTTCTCTTGCGTTGCTTCGGCGACCTGGCCTGTCGTTCGAAATAGATCTCCATTTCCGTGCCGTCAGTCATCCGGACTCGATACCAGTGTTTTCGCAGGTATCGCTCCGGACTGCCGGACTTGCACGGCCCTGACTCTTTCCACGTTTCCAGAACGGACTGGATCCGATATTCCTTCTCCCGCCAAATGAACCCTGACGGGACGATGGGTTCGCCAAGGGCAATCGACGTGCCGGTTCCCTCGTCAAACAGGGGCGTAATCGATTCGCCGACAAATGTGTTCATGGATTAGTAACTCCCATAGTGATCATCCGGCCCGTGATCAGCCGTTGCACTCACGGGCGCGCCTGTCTCGCTCAGCGATACACGTACGGAAGAACGGCTCCCGAAATGAAGTTGCCGGCGGCACCGGTCACGAGGGCCACTCTGCCTTGGCGTGTCATGTCTTTCGCTCCCGTCGGACTACGTCTTGTGTGGTTTCTGGCCGGAAAGTGACAGGGCGAATCCCTGAACCCTCAACCTCTCATCAAAACACCCCATGCGCAAACCACCGCCCATCGCGCAGCCGGCGAAAGAGCCAGAAGCGGCGGCCGTCGGTGGTTTCCACGCGATAATAGTCGCGACCGACCGTGCGGCCGCGCCACCAGCCGGTTTCAATGCGTTCCGGGCCCCAGGTGTGTGCCACCCGACACGGCTGGCGGCGCAGGCAAAATTGCAGCGGCGGACCGTCCGGCACCAGCGACGCGGCGGCCAAGGCCAGCGGGCGCGGCAACAGCCGCAACGGACGCGGCGGCAAGTCGGCGGGCGTCGCTTTTCGCATGCCGCGGCGACGCGAGTCCTGCAACAGCGGATCGCGACGCCAGGCCAACTCCGGCTGGGCGTCGGCAACCAGCCGCGCGCGAACCACCGCCCGACGCCCCAGCCGGCTGCAAAGCCGATCGACCAGGGCAGCCAGTTGCCGCGCGTGTTGCCGGGGTGAATCGCCGCCGTCGCCAAAGGGCATCTCTTGCTGCCGATGGATCAGTGGGGCCGTGGCAGCCGCGGTCACGCACAGGGCCGCCAGCGGTCCGGGAAGCCGCAGCCGCTGCAACTGCACCTGGGCCAGCTCGAACAAATGCCGGGCCGAAGCCGTCGGCTCGAACAGGCCCACGCAAACCGGCACCGGCACCATACCGGCGTAGTCGGTCGCGGTGCAATCCAGCCGGCAGTCCAATCGCATGGCCCCGCGGTCTTCCAAGGCCAACTCGGCCGCCACCTGCCCAATCAGTTGCTCCAGGGCCGCTTCGATCGTGTCGCGCCGGGCGGTCGGCTGCGGCGGCGACCAGTCGGCCCGGAACTGCGGCGCCGGCCGATGAGTCGGCAGCGGTTCGGCCGCCCGCCCGACGGCCTGGTCCCAGCGCCGCAACAATGGCGGCCCGAATCGCGAGGCCAGCTCACGGCGCGGCAACGCCTCCAACTGCTCGATCCGCCGGATGCCCAACTGGTGCAGCAAGTCGACCGCCTCGTCGGCCAGCCGCAAGGCCTCGATCGGCAACGGTCGCAACGCCGCCAGAGACCCGCCGGGCGGAACGACCCACGGGAAACCGGTTCCGGCCGACTCGGGCCCTTGGGGAACCCGATAAAAATGGGTCACCGCCCAGGCGGCGCCGAGCGTGTCGGCGACGGCCACGTGGACGGCCAGGTGGCGCTGCTGGAAGTGGTCGGCGACCGCCGCGGCCAACGAGACCTCGCCGCCGAACAGATCGGCCAGGCCGGTGACGTCCAGCAAGAGGCTGTCGGGCATCGTGGATTCCTCCACCGCCACGCTGGGGCTGAACCGTCCACACTCGGTGGCCAAGGTTTCCAACGCCTCGCGGTCGGCCGCCGGGTCGTCGGGGAGAATAGCCACCGGCAACTGCTTAAGCTCCGGCCGCGCGATGGTGAGCCGTTGCAGCGGCCAATCGGGAAGCCGGATGCACAAGATGCGTTTCATCGTCGATTTCCACATCGATGCTGCGGCCGTCGGTTCCACCGCGGCAGCGAAGCAGACAGATCCTCAATCGCCGTTTCTCGGCTTGCGACGGTTCGGCCGGCAGCGGCTCGACCAGTAGCCGCACGTCGGCCCAGGAGGGTTCGGAACGCGCCGCCGGCGGCCGGATCAACAGCCCCAGGCCACGACCCTGTTCGGCGGCCAATTGCAGCCGCCGGAAGGTCCGCCCGTCGAGTTGCTCGGGCCATGCCACGATCGCGGCCACACCCGGGCAGCGCAGCGCCTGGTCCAACGCCCAGGCGTTGTCGGCCTCGCCGGTGGCGTAGACCAGCATGAGCCTTTCCAGCTCGATTCCCAGTCGGGCAGCCGCCGGCGGATAGAACTCGCGGCGGCGGTCCAAGACGATCAGCGTCCCGCCGTCGCGGCACGCCTGTCGGGCAGCCTGCAAGGCCAGCGTTTCGGCCCCGCTTCCCGCGCCGGCGGCCAGCCATTCGACCAAAGTCCCTCGGCGCAATCCCCGCTCGGGCAAGAGGCGATCCAACGGGCCGCAGCCGGTGGCGACCGGTGCGGTGTCGCGGGGGCGTTGCCCGCCTTCCAGCCGCGAAATCTGCCGGCGGAGCGTTTCGATTTGCACGGGGTTTTGCTGCCGGGTTGTCATTGGGGGCGCTCCTCCAATAAATACTGTACTTCTGTATCGTATCGGCGTCAATTGGGGTATCGGCGGATCGGGACAAAAAGTCCAGAATTCATCTGCAGCAGAAAGGATGGGGGAGATGGGTGGGAGAAAAGGAAACGAGAAGGGCCTATCGAAAAACAAGTTGGGTACAACTGAAATTGCACTTTCTGAGAAAACGGCACAGAGGCCTATATGAAAATGAAAGAGGAAAGGCGCGCAGCGGCCTTGCCGCAAAACCATGGCCCGCGGGGCATTGCAGCCGAAACCACCAGTCGCAGCTACTGCTTCCGCAAGGCCTCAACCCGCTGGCCGGCGGCAATCGCCTGCTGTATCAGCGTGGGGCTGCGAGAGTTCTGCGCCGCGTCCAGCGCCAGCGCCGCTAAACGGCCCGCCTCGTCCAGGCGGTTCGCCTTGACCGCCTGCTCGATCAGCTCCAAGGCGCCGGTGGCAATCTCCCGATGGCTGCTAAGCCCACGGGCGTTCTTCTGGACCTCCCCCAAGACCAAGGCCTTCATCGTCGCCACATCAATCGTGTGCAACTCGGCCATCCGATCGACGATCTCGCACGCCCAAGCCGGCTTGCCCGCGGCCACGGCCAGGTCGCGGGCTTCGCGCAACATCACCAGTTGCGCGGTCGGATCGTCGTTGATCCTGTCTGCCTGGGCGAGCAACTCCCGGGCCAGGGCGAGCTTCTTCGCGACGCTGGTGGCCGCGGCAAATCGACTCGCATACCGATCACGGAACGACTGTTCGGCCTGCTGCAGTTCGGCCTGATCGGGCGGCGCCTTGGTGGGGACCGCGCTATTGGTCGAGCCAGGCGGCCATGCGACGTCCAACTCGGGCATCAGCGAGCCGATGTCCATCCCCTCCTGGGTGGCCTCTTGCCATAGCTGGCGCGCCCGGGCCCGATCGCCCTTAGGATCGACCGCCAGGAACGTCCCGATGTGGGTCTTCGACGTGGCGTCGTCGGGAAACGATGTGCCTGCGATCGCCAGGACCAACGACGTCGGAATGAACTCGATCGGCCAACTGCGATTCTCGCCGACCGCTCGCACGGTCAACTGGTCGCGGCTGGCCTCGACCACCACCACCCGCGTGGTCTTCAGTTCCAGCTCCTGGCCGGCGTTCAACAGGGCCACGCTTTGGCGCATGCCGTTCCAGAACTCGTCCAGATAGGCCAGCATGGTCCGCAGGCGTTCGAGCTGAGCCCGGTCGGCGGGCGTTTGCACGTTCGATTCGGCCGCCTGCAGGTGCCGGCGCGCGGCCGGCAGATCCCGCTCCGACATGGAGAACCGGGCGTCGGATACGGCCCTGGCAAGGGCCGCTTGCTTCCGGGGGTCGGCGGGCGCATCCGCAGGCACTGCCGGTTCGTGCGGATCCGGAATCGGCGGATCGGTGGCCGGCTTGGCGCCCGGGTCGGGCGGCGTCTGGCTCGGGTCCGGCCGAGTCGGACCCGGCCGGTCTGGAACGGCCTGATCGGGCTCGACCGGCGCTGGCTCGACCGGGCTCAGACCGTCTGAATTCGGACCAACCACCTGTGGATCGCCCTGGCCTGGATCTGCTTGCCCCGAGGGGTCTGTCTGCGGCTTTGGCCCCGGCCGTTGGGGATTATCCGAGATGCCGTCTGGCTGGGACACTTCCGCAGGCGGGATTGCGGGTCGGGATACTTGCCGGAGGTCCGGTCCGGCCGATGTCGACTCAGGTGCCTCCACCACCAGCGGAACCGAGTTTCGGCTGAGGACGTAGGCAGTGACGCTCGCCAACAGCAGCAGTGCTACGGCCACCATGGCGGCCATCGTGCGGTATCCGGAGGTGTTCGAATCGGCCGGTTCCTCGGCGATCGCCGGGTGCAGCGGCTGGCCCGGTGTGGCCGGCGGAATGCCCGGCAGACCGTCGGGCGTCTGTGGCGGGGTCTGTGGTTGCGGGGCTGCCAACGCCGACTGGTCGCTCTCGGCCGGAAACGACGGGCGGACGGTCGTCGACGGCAAGACGGCGGAAGCGCCCAGGATGCTGCTGCCGCCGGCGGCGATCGGCCCGGCCGCCGGCGGCTGGGACCCATCTCCTCTGCGAATAAAGGCGTCGTAGGCCGTCTTGCTGGCGGGATTGGACAAGCAGACCTTGGCTGCGTTGAGCTGATCGAGCAGGCGCCCCCATTCGCCCAGATGCTGGCCGGGCCGGATCTTACGCACCTGGGCCATGCGGACGTCGGCCGCGTGGGAGATCACCGTCGGATCGCTCTCCAGCAGGGGAATCCCCAGCAGGCTGTAATGATCCGGCGGCCGTTGGGCGTCCGGAAGCCCGAGCCACTCGGAATAGGGGTCAAAGGGGTCTTGCACAAAGGCTCTCGGGGGTTGGTGGCGGGGCAACGTCCGGGCAGGCCTCTCCTGTCCTCTCCTGTTCTATTATTATTCGGAGGGCGATCGGTGGCACAAGAGAATTCGGCGAGGCGTGGGTGCCTCTATTCCCGAAGGCAATCGAAGGGATACGGATGGACCCGTTGAGGTACCCCCGATTACTGTAGGCGGCACTTCTTTTCGCGCCCAAGAGGGATCGCATCTCCGACATGGAGGCGTTATGCTCGGCGGCGGAACTTCGCGGCGTGGAAAACCGTCCACTTCGGTAGCACCGGGCCGCACCCAGCCACGCTGAGGGAAGCCTAACCCCCCACGCAAAGCCGGAGAATACAATGAACATCACGCTGAACCTGAGTTGCCTGGCGCTGGCCGCCGGTCTGGCGACGGCCACCTTCGCCGCCACCGAGGCGGCCGACGGCGCGGCCTCCCGCGAGCAGTTGCAGCAGACGATGAAGGATGGCAACTACAAGGACGCCTATGACGGCCTGCGGAAGCTGACGTTGGATCCGGCGGCCGATCCGCTGCGGGTCGGCGAGGACCTGAATCTGGCGACGCAGTGTCTGCAGCGGCTGAATCGGGTCGCCGAAATCGACGCGTTCCGCGAGGCCGTGATCGAGGTGCATCGGCAGAACTGGCGGCTGCTTTGGGCCGCTGCCGAGAACTGCATGGACTCGCCCCACTACGGCTATATGATCGCCGGCACGTTCCAGCGCGGCCCGCATCGCGGCGGCGGCCAGGTGGTCAACGTCGTAGGGCGTGACCGGATCCAGGCGCTGCAGTTGATGGTCCAAGCGATGCCGGCCGCCCGCGGCGACGACGATCGTTCGGCGGTCGCCGAGTTCTTCCTCTCGCTGTCGCGTATGCTGCTGAACAACCGCGGCTACGGCGAAGCCTGGCGGTTGCAGTATCTCAGCGACCTGGGCACGCTGCCGGACTACCTTGGCGAATCCGAGTATTATCGGCCGATGTCGGGGGCGCCGGTCGATCCGGACGGCAATCCGATCTTTCACCAGGTCCCCAAGACGTTCGAGGCCGCGGAGACCGACGGCCAACGCTGGCGATGGTGTCTGATGCAGGCCATGGAGGTGGATCCCGCGCGGACCAACTCGGTGCGGATGCAACTGGCGGAATTCCTGCACAACCAGTTCGGCGTGCAGACCATGGCCCAGCACGGCTGGCGTTTCGGCGCCGCGCAGACCGACGACTCGCAGCAGGACGAGAGCGGCACGTACGCCCTGCACACACTGGGCGAAGACGAGACGATCGCCCGGCTGGCCACCGGCATCAAGCGGCTGAAGCTGCCCGAGGAGTTCAACTTCATCAAGATCTATCAACAGGTGGCCGCCGAGCCGAAGACCGGCTTCGGCGGCGAGGCCACCGCGGCCCTGGCCCAGGTCTTCGAGAACCGCCGGCAGTATCCCAAGGCGGCCGAGCACTGGCGGGAGTGCCTTAAGCAGTACGACCAGAACAACACGCAATGGCAACAGCGGCGGGAGCAGATCGTCGGCAACTGGGGTCGCTTCGAGCCGATCATGACTCAGCCGGCCGGCCGGGGTGCCACGGTCGAGTATCGCTTCCGGAACGGGAACCTGATCGAGTTCACCGCCCACGAAGTAAACGTCGAGAAGCTGCTGGACGACGTGAAGGCCTATCTGAAGTCGAACCCGGAACAGCTCGACTGGACGCGGATGAACATCGGCAATCTGGGCTACCGGCTGGTCCACGAGAACCAGCGGCAGTACGTTGGCCGGCAGGTCGCCCGATGGAAGATGGTCGTCAATCCCCGCCGCGATCACTTCGACAAGCGGGTGACGGTCACCACGCCGTTGCAGCGGTCTGGGGCCTACCTGTTGACGGCGAAGATGGCCGGCGGCAACACCTGCCAGATCATTGTCTGGCTTGCCGACACGGCGATCGTCAAGAAGCCGCTGGACGGCAAGACGTACTACTACGTGGCCGACGCGGTCACCGGCCGGCCGGTGACCAAGGCCAAGGTCGAGTTCTTCGGCTACCGCCAGCGGCGGACCGACACCCGCAAATACCAGGTCTCCACCAAGCAGTTCGCCCAAGGGGCCGACGCCGACGGCCAGGTGATGCTCGACGCGGCCAGCCAGCCGCCCGATCACCAGTGGATCATCACGGCCCGAACCGACCAGGGGCGTTTCGCCTATCTGGGATTCAGCCGCGTCTGGTCCGGGCAGCGCCACGACGCGGAATATGAGCAGACCAAGGTCTTCGCGATCACCGACCGTCCGGTCTACCGGCCCGAGCAGACAGTGCACTACAAGTTCTGGGTCGGCCATGCGAAGTACGACATGGCGGACACGTCCGAGTTTGCCGGGCAGACCTTCACGATCGAAATCTACAACCCGAAGAGCGAGCGGATCGTGCAGAAGTCGGTGGCGGCCGACGCCTACGGCGGCCTGGAGGGCGAGTTGGCCTTGCCGGCCGACGCGCCGCTGGGGACCTACCCGATGCAGGTCAAGCAGGGCGCGCGCGGGCTCGGCGGGGGGCATTTCCGGGTCGAAGAATACAAGAAGCCCGAGTTCGAGGTCACCATCGACGCCCCGAAAGAACCCGTGATGCTCGGCGAGAAGGTCGAGGCCACGATCACCGCGAAGTACTATTTCGGCTCGCCCGTGACTGAAGCCAAGGTGAAGTACAAGGTCTTGCGCACCGAGCACAGCCAGCCGTGGTACCCGCCGGGGCCGTGGGACTGGTTCTACGGGCCGGGCTACTGGTGGTTCGGCTACGACTACGACTGGTATCCCGGCTTCCGGTCTTGGGGCTGCCGCCGGCCGATTCCCTTCTGGTGGCCGCGAGGGCAGCGGCCGCCCGAGGTGGTGGCCGAACGCGAAGTCGACATCGGTCCCGAAGGGACCATCAAGATCGAAATCGACACGGCTCTGGCCAAGGCGATTCACCCCGACCAGGACCACAAGTACTCGATCACGGCCGAGGTCGTCGATGCATCGCGCCGCACGATCGTGGGCGCCGGCGACGTGCTCGTGGCCCGCAAGCCGTTTCAGGTCTACGCCTGGCTCGATCGCGGCTACTACCGCGTCGGCGACACGATCCATTCCAGCTACGCCGCCCGCACGCTCGACGGCAAGCCGGTGCTGGGCGAAGGCGCGGTCACGCTGCTGCGGATCTCCTACGCCGACGGCAAGCCGGTCGAGACGCCCGTGCAAACCTGGCAGCTTCCGACCAACGAGGAGGGGCAGGCGGAGCTGCAACTGACGGCCTCGCAGGCAGGCCAGTATCGCCTTTCGTACAAGTTGACCGACCGGAAGGAGCACACCCTTGAGGGAGGCTATCTGTTCACGGTCGTCGGCGAAGGGTTCGACGGCTCGCAGTATCGCTTCAACCACGTCGAGCTGGTCCCCGACAAACGGCAGTACGCCCCCGGCGAGTCCGTGAAGCTGCAAATCAACACGGACCGCGTCGGGGGGACCGTGCTGCTGTTTGCGCGGCCGGCCAACAGCGTGTACCTGCCGCCGAAGGTGATCCGGCTTGACGGCAAGAGCACGGTCGAGGAGATCGGCGTAGTCACCAGGGATATGCCGAACTTTTTCGTCGAGGCGGTTACTGTTGCCGACGGCCGGGTCCACACCGAGTCGAGGGAGATCGTGGTCCCGCCGGAGAAACGCGTGCTGACGGTCGAAGTGCTGCCTTCCAGCGAAACCTACAAGCCGGGGGAGAAGGCCAAGGTCCGCGTGAAACTCGCCGACCTGTTCGGCGAGCCGTTCGTCGGTTCCACGGTGGTGGCCATCTACGACAAGGCGGTCGAATACATCTCCGGCGGGAGCAACGTCCCGGAGATCAAGGCGTTCTTCTGGAAATGGCGGCGTCACCACCGACCGCAAGCGGAAACCAGTCTCGACCGCTACTGCCCACCGCTGGTGGCCAAGGATCAGCCCGGCATGGGCGACCTGGGTGTGTTCGGCGCCACCGTGGCCGAGGAAATGGATGAGCTGGGTCGCCCGGAATCAGCGGTCGGAGGCGAGCCGGATCTTCAGTTCAATCGGAACGCGGTTGCCAAGGCAGGCGCAGGTCCCGGCTTTGGAGGTGGCGCGCGGCGTGGCATGGCGATCATGGCCGAGGCCCCCGCAGAGAGCGCAGCCGCAGCTCCCATGGCCGCCCCGCCGGGCGAGGGTCTGCGCGCAAAGGGCCTCGCGCAGGACGCCGCCGCGACGGGCCAACCGGCGATGGCCGAGGCGGTCGTCCGCAAGGAATTCGCCGACACGGCGCTTTGGGTCGGAGCCCTGACCACGGAGAAGGACGGCACGGCCGAGGTCGAGCTCGAGATGCCGGAGAACCTCACCACCTGGCGAATCAAGGTCTGGGCGATGGGCCACGGCACCAAGGTCGGCGAGGGCGCCACCGACGTGGTCACCCGGAAGGACCTGATCGTCCGCCTGCAGGCCCCGCGGTTCTTCGTCCAGAGCGACCAGGTCGTGCTGTCGGCCGTGGTCCACAACTACCTGACGACGAAGAAGAGCGTTCAGATCGCCCTGGAATTGGAGGGCGACGTGCTGGAGCCGCTGGAGACAGTGGCCGCGCATCTGCCGCCGGCGCAACAGGGGCAACCGGCCCCGTGGGTCGAGAGGGTTACGCCCGTCGAGCAGCCTGCGGTGCATGCCGTCGAGATCGAGCCGGGCGGCGAGACCCGCGTGGATTGGCGCGTGCGGGTGCTGGACGAGGGCGAGGCGGTCGTGCGGATGAAGGCCCTCAGCGATGAGGAGTCGGACGCCATGCAGATGACCTTCCCATGCTACATTCACGGGATGCTGAAGATGGAGGCCCGCAGCGGCGCCTTGCGACCCGACGAGACGGCCGGCACGATGCGCTTCGCGGTGCCCGAGCAACGGCGGCCGGCCCAATCGCGGCTGGAGATCCGCTACTCGCCCACGCTGGCGGGGGCGATGGTCGACGCCTTGCCGTATCTGGCTAATTACCCCTATGGGTGCACCGAGCAGACGCTCAACCGCTTCCTGCCGACGGTGATCACGCAGAAGATCCTGATCGACATGGGGCTGGATCTCGACGAGATCAAACAGAAGCGGGCCAACCTCAACGCCCAGGAGTTGGGTGACGCGGGGCAGCGGGCCGAACAGTGGAAGCGCTACGACCGCAACCCGGTCTTCGACCAGGCGGAGGTCCGCAAGATGGTCGCCGAGGGCGTCACGCGGCTGACCGAGATGCAGCTTTCCGACGGCGGTTGGGGATGGTTTTCCGGTTGGGGTGAACGCTCCGACGCCCACACGACCGCGCTGGTCGTCCACGGCCTGCAGATCGCCCGGCAAAACGACGTGGCCCTGGTGCCCGGCGTGCTCGAGCGGGGCGTGGCCTGGCTGCAGCGCTACCAGAGCGAGCAGATCGAGCGGCTGAACAACGCCCTGCAGGAGCCCAAGAAAACGCCTTGGAAGCAACACGCCGACAACCTCGACGCGCTGGTCTACATGGTGCTGGTCGATGCCGAGGTAGCCAGCCCCGAGATGCGCGATTTCCTCTACCGCGACCGCACCAGCCTGGCCGTCTATTCGCTGGCCGCCTACGGGCTGGCCCTGCAAAAGCAGGCGGAGAACGAAAAGCTGGCCATGGTCATGCGGAACATCGGCCAGTACGTGCAGCAGGACGACGAGAACCAGACGGCCTGGCTCGACCTGCCCGGCGGATGCTGGTGGTGCTGGTACGGCAGCGAGTTCGAGGCCCACGCCTACTTTCTGAAGCTGCTCTGCCGCGCGGATCCCAAGGGCCCGCTGGCTCCCCGGCTGGTCAAGTACCTGTTGAACAACCGCAAGCACGCCAGCTACTGGAACTCGACCCGCGACACGGCAATCTGCATCGAGGCGATGGCCGATTTCCTGCGCGCCAGCGGCGAAGACAAGCCGGAGATGACCGTCGAGATCTGGATGGACGGCCAGATGCAAAAGGCGGTGGAGATCACCCCCAAGAGCCTGTTCCGCTTCGACGACCGCTTCGTGCTCGCAGGGCCGGAGGTCACCGCCGGCGAACACCGGATCGAGCTCCGCAAGCGTGGCGCCGGGCCGCTCTACTACAACGGCTATTTGACCAACTTCACGCTGGAGGATTTCATCACCAAAGCCGGCCTGGAGGTCAAAGTGGACCGTAAGTACTACCGGCTCCGCCGCGTGGAAGCCACGGTCAAGGACGCCGGATCACGCGGCCAGGTGGTCGACCGGCGGGTGGAGAAATACGAGCGGGAGGAGCTGCCCAACCTGTCGACCCTTGCAAGCGGCGATCTCTGCGAAATCGAGCTGGAGATCGACAGCAAGAACGACTACGAGTACCTGGTCTTCGAGGACATGAAGCCCGCCGGATTCGAGCCGGTCGATCTCCGCAGCGGCTACACGGGCAACGCCCTGGGGGCCTACATGGAGTTCCGCGACAATCGCGTGGTGATGTTCGTCCGCCGGCTGGCCCGGGGCAAGCACAGCGTCGCTTATCGCATGCGGGCGGAGATTCCCGGCCAGTTCAGCGCGTTGCCCACCCGGGCCTGGGCCATGTATGCGCCCGAGCTGAAGGCCAACTCGGATGAGATCAAGCTGAAGATCGAGGATTGATCGGCGTGCTTGGCGTCCTGCGCCATCCCTGGGTCTGGAGTCGGAGGAAACCTGATGGTGCGGCCGCTTCGCGTCGTCCTGTTGCTGTTGCTGGGAATGGGCTCGATGGGAGGAGCCCGCCGGGTCTACGGCTGCTATGCCGTGATCGTCGGGCGGGAGGCCTCCGCCGACGGTTCCGTGCTGGTGGGACACAACGAGCAGAACTACGGCCGGCGCGTGCTCCATTTTCGGCGAATCCCGCGGCAGCAGTTTCCCGCTGGAGCGGTGGTGCGGCTGCGGCGCGGCGGCACGGTTGCGCAGGCGTCCGAGACCGCGGCGCTACTGTGGAGCGAAAACCCCGGCCTGGAGTTCAGCGACGCATATCTCAACGAGCACGGAGTCGCCGTGGTCAGCGACGCCTGCCCGACGCGAGAGGATGACTATCCCGCGCTGGTGGCGCGCGGCGAGATTCGCCAAGGCGGTATCGGTTACATGCTTCGCCGACTGGTGGCCCAACGGGCGACGACGGCCCGCGAGGGCGTGCGGCTGGCCGGCAAGCTGATCGAGCAGTTCGGTTACGTCGATTCGGGCCGAACCTACGTGATTGCCGATCCCCGGGAGGCGTGGCTGCTGGCCGTGGTCCGCGGCCGTCGCTGGGTGGCCCAGCGCGTGCCCGACGACGTCGTCGTGGGCCTGCCGAACATCCATCTCATCGGCGAAGTGGACCTGGCCGACACGGAGCGATTCCTGGCCTCGGCCGATCTGATCGACTACGCGGTGGGACGCGGCTGGTTCGACCCGGCCGGCGGCGAGCCGTTCAACTTCCGCAAGGTCTATCGCCGCGATCGCCGTGACGCGCCTGACCTGCGCCGCTGGCGGGGCCGACAACTGGTCTCCGCAGAGCGGATCCCCTGGCCTCCCGACGAGCCGCCGCCGTTGGGGCTCCGCCCCGCACGGAAGATGACCGTGGCGGCCGTGGCGGCGATTCTCCGCGACACGGGCGGACCGGGCCGGACGCTCAGCACACCGGGCACCCAGGAAGGCGCCGTCTTCCAGCTTCGCGACGGGATGCCCCGGGCGATCGGTTGCATCTACTGGCGAATGACCGCTGAACCGGCTACCAGCGTGCTGCTGCCGTTCTACCTGGGCATCGGCAAGACGCCGCCTGGATTCTGCCCGCCGGGCGACGCGCGGGCGCAGCTCTCCCTTGCGCACCACTTCGATCCGCCGCACGGGACGTTCGAGCGCGGCGACGATCTGGTGTGGTGGGCGTTCAAGGTGTTGCAGGATCGGGTGCGCGAGGACTTCGATCGGCGCGTGAAGGTCGTCCGGACGGTTTGGGCCGCCTTCGAGCAAGAAGTGTTCGCCGAACAGGCCGCCGTGGAAAAGAAGGCGTTGCGACTCTGGCAGTCCGATCCTCGCGCCGCCGAGGCGTACTTGACGCAGCACTGCGCCAGGCTGGCCGCCGAGGCCGTCGGCCAAGCCGGATGCCTCGCCGAAGAGTTCGCCAGGTAGGGTCTTCTTTCGGGCTCCCGAGACGAATTCTGCAGCTCCAATCAGGCCGAGGCCGAGCCATGGGCGGCGGCGGCTTGTGGCTGAACTGTCTCGGAAGCGCAAAAACGTGCGCCTGCGGCCCGATATTCGGAATGCCCAGACGAAGCTATGATTGGATGATCGGACGTTCGCATGAGTCCGGCAGAAACGGCGGGACGCACCGGCACGTTCCCGCCGTGCCGGCCCACCAGGCACGCGCGACGCCGACAGACGCCCCAAGTGCGGTGCGGGCCATATGCTCGACTGGATTGAAGCCCACGAAACGATCCTCTGGTGGCTGGCCGCCGCGTCGGCGATCATGTTCGTCGCCACCTTGATCCTGGTGCCGCTGGTGGTTGTGCGAATCCCCGCCGACTACTTTGCCCCGGGCAGACCCCACCGAACGCCCTGGACCGACCAGCATCCGATCGTCCGAGGGTTCCTGCTGGTTGCCAAGAACCTGCTCGGTTGCGTGTTCGTCGGGGCCGGGCTGCTGATGCTGGCGTTGCCGGGCCAGGGCATTCTAACGATTGTGGTGGGGATCATGCTATTGAACTTCCCGGGCAAGTACCGGCTCGAGCGCTGGATCGTCGCCCGCCGGCCGGTGCTTCGATCCGCCAACTGGCTACGGCAGCGTGCGGAGAAGGCCCCGCTCGTGCTGGACGTGTAGCGGAACTCCCGCGAGATGGCACGTCCCTGCTCCATTGGTAATGGGTGCACGGTCAATAGGCATGCCGCACTTGCTTTCTGACGGGCCGCGATCAGCGGAGTTTGCGCCGCAATTGGTCGAGAAGCTGCGTGGCGAGCCGTTGGCGGGCCAACTCGCCCGAGCCGCCGACGCGAACGCGCCGGCTTTCCAGACCGCCGGGCGATTTCAGCACAACCTCGACGAAACGGTTGCCCGCGTCGTCTTCCTCCGACTGGCCGACCGCAACGGCCCAATTGCTCTGGGTTGCCCCGGCCGCGGCCGAGGCCAGCAGCTTCACCCGCTGGGCACTCGTTGGGGCCGCCGTCCAGGGCTCGTCGGCGACGCCCAGCAGCCGACGCAAGGCCTGCTCGCTGAGGGCCACGTACGCTCCGGCGAGGACCTGCCCGGCTCCCTCCGGGGCGCTGAGCCCCGCGGCCAGGCCACCGCCGCTGGCCACTTCCGCGAGCACCAAGGTCTCGCCGCGGGTCGCCAACAGCTCGATGACGTGTTGCTCCAGCGTCGCGTCGCCACAGGCGTACACGGAGTCGCCGAGGTGTGTGAGGATCTGCTGCTTCAGCTTTTCCAGGCGTGCCCGGTCCCGCGGCGTATCGTCCGGCAGCGAGAAGGTGAAGTCGACGCGGCCGCCCTCGAACTGCGAGCAGAGCGTGACCCCCGGCGGCCACGACACATGGCTCTTTAGCGTCTCGTCGATCTGCGACTGGCCCAGCCCGACGAAGCGCAGCGTGACCGCGCAGCCGGGCAGTCGCGTGCCGAAACGTCGGCTCAGGTAGGGCACCAGCTCGTTGCGGGCCATCGTCTGCAATTCGCGGGGCGGCCCGGGCAGCGCGACGATTACGCCTTGGGCCGGCTCGAAAACCAGCCCGACCGCCGTGCCGTTGGAGTTCTTCAGGTACGTGCCGGCCACGGGTACCCGGGTCTGCCGGCGGAGGTTGTCGCGCAGTTGATCGGGCGGCACGCCGAACCGTCGCGACATCGCCTGCAGCACGTCGGGATGCTCCTTCAGCGCGATGCGGGTGAACTCGGAGAGTGTCTCGCGGGTGATATCGTTGTCGGTCGGCCCAAGGCCGCCGGTCACAATCACCAGCGGCGCCTTGCCCAGGGCGAATTGAATCGCCTCCTGAAGGTCAAGCGGCTTGTCGTCGACGCACATCGAGCCGACGCAGTGCAATCCGAGTGGTTGCAGGGTGCGAGTCAGGAAGTGGGTGTGCCCGTCCGGGTAGACGCCCGAGAGCAGCTCGCCGCCGGTGACGACGATCATGTAGTCAAGCGACTGCTGCGAGCGGCCGGGCGCGGAATCGTCGCCCGCGGCCGGCGGTGTCAACAAGATCAACAGCAGCAACAGCGGCCAACACGGCCGGCGAGCCCACGGCCGGCGAGTCGATGGCCGGCCTGCCATGGGAAGTTTGCGGCCGTGCGTCGGGAAACTGACTCCGGATCGTTTGCTTCTCGTTCTCTTCAGCATGCCGGCCGCTCCTCGGTTCGGATCGTGGTGTGCGTCGGAAGCGATACTACCTTGTGGGCGTCATTGCATCGCAAGCATCATTGTATCGCGGCGCCCGCCGCCGGACTACCGGGAACTGACGGCTGATCGAACGGTTCGATGCGGGCGCCAACGAGTTGCACAACCTGGCCGACGACACTGGCAAGAAACAGAACCTGGCCCCGGCCATGCCCGAAAAGGTCGAGTGACTGCGCCGAGCGCTTGCCGCCTAGCGCCGGCGTGCCGGAGCCTCATGACTTGCGGATCGCGTCCAACTCGCTCTGATCGAGCCCCCAAAGCTCGGCAGCCAATCGGTCGATACGGCATGCCAACCCATCGGGAACGTCCCCCGCGGTTGCATGGGCTTGCCGGCTGCACTTGGCCAGCTCCCGGTGGCGCGGATCGGCTGCGCGGAACCGAGGCAGCTTGATGAAATCGAGCATGCTCGGCGTGCCAAAACCCTTTCCGCCGCGGACGCTATGGGCACGGACCAGGAAATCGACGAGTGTGCTGTTGAGCACGCCACATACGAAGTGTGCCTCAGCCCGCGAGTCACAAGCGATCAAGACGCACGTCTCCTGGGGGATGACCGGTCGCGGCCCCAGCACCGGGTCGTTGGCCGGGCAAACGACCGCGGCGTTCAGACGCCGGTCCATCCGGCGCCACACGACCTTGATGGGAGCCACCGTATCGCGATCGATGTTGTACATCGAATAGAACGCCTTGCCTGCCTGGTATCGCCGGTATGCCGCGCGAGCCGTCAAGACTCGCTCGAACCGCTTCAAGTAGCCGAACGTACGCGGGTAGTGCCGCCGCATGGTCGCCTCGTCGACACCGGTTCGGGTCGTGACGTTTTGGGCCAGGAGAATATGGGCCGACGGCAGCGCGCCGTATCGTCCCACGTCGGCCCAACGGGCCAGCGGGTAGAGCAGGTCGGGCTCGATGACCTGCTGGACGGGTTCGACGCCGCGTTGGCTTTTCTCGGCCAGGTTGCGCACCAGCACGCCGCCGTCGGCCGCGCCGAGCACCTGTAGCCAGAAGACTCCGTTGGCCCCGCCGCTGTTGGCGCCCAAATGGGCCGTGTAGTCGGACGGACCGATCACCTGGCGCAGCTCGGCGCGGAAGCCCTCCGGCCGCAAGAACCACGGTGAGCTCGGCAGCTCCGGCTCAATCGGCTCCGCCCGAAACATGCGACGGAAAGGCTGCCCGTCGCCGTCCGCACCGGCCGACCATTTGACGTAGGGCACGGGATACTGCGTCGACGAGCCTTTCTCCAGCAGGATGGTGCTGGTCCAGTTGGCCGCGTCCTGGAAAGGCCGCAACGCGACCAGGTCGTCGACGCGCAGCACGTTGAGCCGGTCTCCCTCACGGCCGAGGCGGAAGCGGCGAAACCCGTCGCCGGCGCCCTTGCTCTGGAAGAGCGTTTGCGTGATGACCATCGCCAGCCGGCCGCCGCGTTTCAAGTAGCGGTCGGCGCTGACGTACAGCATCAGCATGGAAAGGTCCTTCTTGGCGCCGCCGTGGCGTCCCGCCTTGCCCGCAAGTGAAAACAGACCGTAGTGCTCCCAAAGCGGCCTGGTCGCCCGGCGATAGGCGTCCGCCAGGTTGTCCCACGCGATCCAGGGCGGGTTGCCCGCAATGCAATCGAACCGACCGGCCGACTCCCGGCCGTCCAGGATCGAGTCGCAGAGATAGACCGGGATTTCCACGCGGCCGACGTGCGGCAGCAGGTCGCGAATCGCGATCAGGTAGTTCGCCCGGGCCGTCATCACGGCCAGCGGGTTCAGGTCGAAACCGACGACGCCGCCGAGAATCGTGCGGCCGAGTTCGCCGACGTCTTCGTCGCCTTGGCAACGGGCGCGGAGCCGCCGGATCGCCGCCATTAGAAACGTGCCGGAACCGCACGCGGGATCGAGCAAGCGGTGTCGCCGACCGCCCGGGTATTGCAGGATGTCGAGCACGTGGTCGGCCAACCAGTCGGGCGTGTAGTATTCGCCCAGCTTGTGTCGAAGGGGCCGGGGAAACAGCTCCTGGTAGAGCGGTCCCAGCACGTCGCCGCCGAGCGCGGATTCCGCCGACGCCGTCTCGGGATCATGCTGCGACGAACCACGCAGTGCCAGATCGCACGCCGACAAATCGCCCCGTCTCAGATCGCCCGGTCTCAGATCACCTGGTCTCAGATCACCCTGCCCCAGGTCATACTGCGACAAGGCCCCGACCAGCCGGCGGACCAGCCGCTCGACCGGCTCATACCCGGTGGTCAAACACCAGGCGAACGGATGGTCGTCAAAGTCGGCCAGCGCGATTGTCGCTTGCGAACAGTCCACCGCCCGGGCAACCAGGAGCCGCGTTATCGTGGCGTAGTACGTGTGCAGCGCAAAGAGGACTGCACCGGCGTTTTCGGCGGCGAGAGTTGTCCCGTAGACCTTCGCCAAGCGTTTCATTTCGGGCGAGGGTCGCCGTAGATCATGGCCGGACGCCGTGCCGAAGTGCGTCTGCCACCGCTGCTGTGCCTCGGCGATGCTCGGATCCTCGGCCGCGAGAATCGCCTCGTGGAGCGCCCGAACACCCGTCGCGGCCAACGGACCCTTGCCTCCGAAATCTCGAGCAAGATTGCCGGCGGAGAGGGTCTTGCGGCGGCCTATTGATGTTCGCATTGTGAATGATCCAGGCCGACCAACGGGAGGCCGGACAAGTCGGGCTCCCGTTGGTCGCCCTCGCGCATGGAGTGTGCACGCGTCAATAGAGTGCGGTTTCCTGACGTGCTTTCTGATTGGGGAGAACCACGAAATCCGACGCCATCTTAAGTCGGGACATCATGATAGGGCAAGGCCGCTGTGGGTCTTTCCTCTTCCGCGAATGCCCGACTGGTTTCCTGACGGATCTCTTGCGGAAGTCCCCATCAAGGGCCTTGTGGCGGGCGCGAACTGCCTTGGCAGGCGGGGCCTGCCGGGACAAACCTCCGCCGGTTGGCAATCAACCGTCGAATAGGGTACGATGGCACGATAGGATTCCAGTGCTTCACCCAACGCGAGGTTTCTGCCGTGGTTATGCGACGATCTTTGCTTGGCGTATTGGCCTTCTCGATTCTGGGCGCGACGGCCGCGACGGCCGCGGGCCCCAATGTGGTGATGATCATCGGCGACGATCAGGCGTGGGGCGACTTCGGTTTCATGGGCCACGAGGTCATCCAGACGCCCCATCTCGACCGGCTGGCTTCGCAGAGCCTGGTCTTCACGCGGGGATACGTCCCTTCGAGCCTCTGTCGCCCCAGCCTGGCGACGCTGGCCACGGGCCTGTATCCGCACCAGCACAAGATCACGTGCAACGATCCACCGCCACGCCTGGCCAGGGGAGAGATGCTGCGCCAGCGAGCGCAGCAGATCGCCTACATCGATCGGGTGCCCACGCTGCCGCGCCTGTTGGCCGGGCAGGGCTACCTGAGCCTGCAAACCGGCAAGTGGTGGGAAGGCCACTACCGCCGCGGCGGCTTCACCTCGGGCATGACCCACGGCGACCCGCAACGCGGCGGGCGGCACGGCGACGTGGGTCTGAAGATCGGCCGCGAGGGGCTTCAGCCGGTGTTCGACTTCATCGAACGGGCCGGCGGCCGGCCGTTCTTCCTCTGGTACGCCCCGTTCTTGCCCCATGAACCCCACAATCCGCCCCAGGCACTGCTCGAGAAATACACCGGCAAGACCGACTCGATCCACGTGGCCCGCTACTGGGCCATGTGCGAATGGTTCGACCAGACGTGCGGCGAGTTGCTCGGGCACCTCGACCGCAAGGGCCTGGCGGAGAACACCCTGGTGGTGTTTGTCACGGACAACGGCTGGATCCAGCAGCGCGATGGTCCTCACTACGCCCCACGCTCGAAGCGGTCGCCCTACGACGGCGGGATTCGCACGCCGATCATGCTCCGCTGGCCCAGGCACATCGAGCCGCGCCGCGACGAGCAGACGCCGGTGATCAGCGTGGATCTGGCGCCGACCATTCTGGCCGCCTGCGGGGTCGAGCCCACGCCCGAAATGCCGGGGGTGAACCTGCTGGACACCGAAGCGCCCAAACAGCGGGAAGCCATCTTCGGCGAGATCTTCACCCACAACGCGGTCGACGTCCACAATCCGGCGTCCAGCCTGATGTATCGTTGGTGCGTTGAAGGGCGTTGGAAGCTGATCGTGCCGCGGGAGCCCAATGTGCCCGACAGGGCCACGGAGCTGTTCGACCTGGCGGCCGATCCGCACGAGCAACACGATCTGTCGGCCCAGCAGCCCCAACAGGTCGAAGCGCTTCGCCGACACATCGATGCCTGGTGGCCGGCAGATTGACCGACGGGTGGAGGACACACCGCAATGTTCCGGCTTCCGTAACGCTTTGGCCACTAGTCGCCCCAGCCGCCGGCGTGCTGGAGTGTTGCAGTTTTTCATTTCGAGCCTCATGGGACAAGTTGGGCGAAGGAGACCGTACGATGAACCCCTCACGCTTCGCGCTGCTGGTTGCAGCGATCCTGCTTTCCCGGACGGCACTGGCCCCCGGCGCCGAACTGTTTTCCGATCGCGATCCGCTGCCCACGGCCGACGGCTACCGGGGAATCTGGTACTCGAACCAGCCGCAGAACGACGAGTACGTCTACAAGTACAGCGGCGGGCTGGGGACGTACTGCGCCAAGCACCGGCCGCTGGCCGTGTATGCCGAGGCGGCGCAAAAGACGTTTTTTTGCTACGGCGGCACGGACCCCGACCGCCGGACGCTGCTGCACATGGTCTCCTACTACGACCACGCCACCGGCACCGTGCCGCGGCCGCGAATCCTGCTGGACAAGCAGACGACCGATGCGCACGACAATCCGGTGATCGCGTTGGACGACCGCGGGCACGTGTGGATCTTCTCGAGCTCCCACGGAACCGGCCGACCGTCGTTCATCCATCGCAGCAAACGGGCGTACGACATCGACGCCTTCGAGCACGTGGCGACGACCAACTTCTCTTATCCGCAGCCGCACTACCTATCGGACAACGGGTTCCTGCTGCTGTGCACGAAGTACGGCAACGGCCGCCGGCTGTTCCAGACGATCAGCCGCGACGGTCGCACGTGGGCCAAGCCCGAGATGCTCGCGCACGTGGAGCTGGGCCACTACCAGATCAGCGAACACCATGGCCGAAAGATCGCCACGGCGTTCAACTTTCATCCCAAGCCCGACGGCCTCAACTGGCGAACGAACCTCTACTACCTGGAAACGGACGACTTCGGCAAGAGCTGGCACAACATCCGGGGCCAGGCCGTCGAGCTGCCGTTGACCACGCCCGAGAGCGTGGCGCTGGTGCGTGACTATCGGGTAAAGCACCGCAACGTCTATCTGAAGGATCTGGCGTTCGATTCCGATGGCCGCCCCGTGATTCTCTATCTGACCAGCGGCGGCTGGGAATCGGGTCCGAAGAACGATCCGCGGCTCTGGAACACGGCCCACTGGACAGGAACGCAGTGGAAAATCGGCGGGTCGATCACCTCGGACAACAACTACGACATGGGTTCGCTCTATGTCGAGCCGGACGGAACGTGGCGGCTGATCGCCCCCACCGAGCCCGGGCCGCAGCCCTTCAACACCGGCGGAGAGATTGCCGTCTGGACCAGCGGCGATCGGGGCGCGACTTGGCAGAAGCTGCGGCAGTTGACGCACAACAGCCCACGGAACCATACCTATGTCCGACGGCCGGTCGACGCCCATCCCGATTTCTACGCGCTCTGGGCAGACGGACATGGCCGCAGGCCGTCGGAGAGTCACCTCTTCTTTACCAATCGGGGGGGAGAGCACGTCTGGAGGTTGCCCGCAAAGATCACCGATTTGGTGGCGAAGCCGGAGATGGTGCAATGACCTCCCCAACTCTACGATTCTTGCCTGTTTTTCCTGATGCGACTATCCCGCACATCTGCTAAAATCAGGAGTAGCGGAGAGAACATCGTGTCGACTGCTGAGGAGCGGGCTGTGGGGTTGTCCCCATGCACGGCGGCACCGGGAACACCGGGCGGCCCCCTCCGATCGGTCGCAGGGCTGTGGGTTCTGCTGTAGCGGCGCGCGACTGGTCGGGCGGCGAAACGTCGAAGGAGGGGGTCAGGCGATATCCACCCAATCTCTCCTCGGCTTCGGCAGCATGCATGCGGCGATGCGGCAAACCATTTGGATGTGAAAGGAGATTCCAGATGAAGCCTATGAACTGGGTGCCGGGTTTGGCACTGTTGTGTCTGCTGGCGGTGGGGCCAGCCGTGTTTGGCGAGACGATCCCGGTCGATCTCGGACTGACCTCACCTCCGAATCCGATGAACCATTTGGAGATGACCGTCACGGCCGGGTATGGAGCGATTCAGAGGAGCGATTCGGACACCACGGATGCCTCGGGCAACATCCTGAGCCGCTTGGGAATCGATTTCGATCCGGTGACCCATCAAGTCCAAAGCGTCGACGAGGTCGAGTTCACCGGCGGTCTGGTCTCGTTCACCGACATGTCGTTTGTGCTGGACTTCAGTTTCTTTGGCTGGATCGAGGCCACCGGCAGCGGCATCGGGGCAACGCTCGACACACCCTATCCGCCGGGAACGGTTGCCGGAGGTGATTTCGACACGGCGGAGCATCTGGTGGTTCTCAACCAGGGCTCCTTTGTCGCGTCGGGGACGGGGCTCGTCGGGGGCGTGCTTGACCCCAATCCCACGGTCATCGACCTCTCCACCTCGCCCGTCGAGGCAACGACGTCGGCCACCGGACAGTTGCAGGCGTCGCTGGCGTCGATCCACGACAGCCTGGCCACTTACGACGTGGTGCTGACACTGCCGGTCAATTTCGACGAGGCGGTCATGGACGATGGGACGGTTTCGGTCCGTGTGGCCGCCACAGGAACCTTTGAGGCCGCCGGACAGTTCACCCGGGCTCTGCCGCCGCCGGTGCGGATCTGGGACGGCCTGGGGGAGGGCGACTGGGGCCAGACCGACGGCGGCGGGTTTTCACGCTGGCTCGATGAGAACCACGACCACGCCACCGACATTCCCGGTGCCGCGACCGACGCGGTGGTCCAGGCGGACACGGTCCTGGTGGCCGCGGATCGCGAAGCGCGCAGCCTGAACGTCATCAGCGGCGGGGTCGAGATCGCTTCCGGCCGGAACTTGACGGTCGGCAACGACGTGACCTTCGCCGCGGGTACCGCGTTGACCCTCGGACCGGCATCGCAACTGAGCGTGGGCGGATCCGGCACGTTCGATGCGGTGGTCGCCGCCGACGGCAGCATGATCGACGGCAGCGCCGACATCTGCCGCATGGTGTCTTTCCCGGCCGGGCCGGGCACGCTGCACGTCGAAGGCCTGCTGCGGATGTTGCCGGGTGCTGAATTCGCATGCCGAGTGGACGCTGCCTCCGCCGACCTGATCACGGCGGACGACGTCCTTCTCAGATCGGGCAGCAAGCTGACGGTGCAGGCAACCGAGGGTCTCGCATCGGTCGGGGAGGCAAGCCGAACGGTCATGCAACTCACCTCGGGCAGCACGATCCTGGGCGTCTTTACCGACGTGCCTGACGCCGGAGACCACCTCGGTCACGGCGTGTTCTTCGAGGACGTGACGACCAGCGCCGCCTCGGTGACGCTCGGTCTCTTCCAAGCCGCTGATGGCGACGCGAACGGCGACCGCCGGGTCAACGGCGTCGACATCCAGGCCATCCTGTCGGCCAACAAGTTCGGCGCCGATGTCGACACCGACTGGCCGGAGGGCGATTTCACGGGCGACGGCCGCTGCAACGGCCTCGACATCCAGGCCATCCTGGCCACCAACCTGTTCGGCCTCGGCGAGTACGCCGCCATGGAACCCGGCGTGCTTGGCGACGGCACGGTCGATCTGGTCGTCGACTCCGAGGGCATCACGATCGACACCAACGGCCTGACGATCAACGGCTACGTGCTGATCTCCGCGGCGGGTATCTTTACCGGTAAGCCGGCCAGGAATTTGGGTTTCTTCAAGGAAGACACCGACACGCGGATCAGCGGCAATTTCTCCGCGCTGATCAACGGCCAGCATCTCCTGGGCGATGTGATTGGCAACGAGTTCTCGCAGGTCGACCTGATGAAGGACCTGACGTTCACCTACACCATTCAGGGCGCGGCCGGCGTGCATGAGGGCAACCTGATCATCCCGGAACCGAGCACCCTGGCGATGCTGATCGGCGGCATGTTCGGTCTGTGGGCATGTCGGCGGCGGCGTGGCCGACAGGCGGCGGCGTAGGACTCGCAAGAGAACGAATTCGGCGTCCGGCAGTCCGGTCAGCTCCAAAACGCGTCTCGGACGCGTTCCTGGCGCAGCACGATCAGGGCCCAAATCCCAAACGGCACGCTGAGGAGGAACCACGGGGAGAGGCAACTGGCCGTGGCGAGGCCGGCCGCGGCAACCGCCAGCCGGTACCGTTCCAGATTCTTCATCTGCACGGCCCCAAGGATCACGATGATCCCCAGCACGCAACTGAAAACGCCCATCGGCACAGCCAGAGCGGCGCCAAAGATCGGCGGAAGTCCCGCCGCTGCGATCGCCGCCGCATCGCACGTCCCCTCGGAAAGGATGGCAAGATATTGCAGCGAGAGGCCGACGGCCGTGCTCAAGGCCAGCCCGAGCACCGGTTCCGACACTTCCGCACCGGCGTACCGGGCCGACGACGGGTACGTGCTCTCGGCCCCGGTTGCGGCGGGCCGGTAGAAACCGGCGTGATCACGGCCGTCGCGGGAAACGAGGCTGCGGTGATACGCCTCGCGACGGGCCGGATCGTTGAGCACCTCGAAGGCGGTCTGCACCTGGCGGAACCGATGCATGGCCCGCTCGTCGTCGGGGTGCAGATCCGGGTGGCATCGGCGGACCGCGCGGCGATATGCCGCGAGGATTTCCACCGGCGACGCGCACGGTCGCACGCCTAATGTGCCGTAGTAGTCCTCGACCATGCCGAGTGGCCCCGTCTTCGAACGGAAAACCCGTCTGCTTCGCAAGCAGAGCGTAACCACCCTACTATACCAGAATTGACGCCCGCGCAAAGCCCCTGACCGGGAGAGTCTGCCAGCGGCTGTTCGATGCGAGATCCCCGCCGGGATGGGTGGAGGCAATCGGTCGCGCTGAGTGCCCCACAAGCGCCGAGGATTGGGAAGGCGCAAGAGAAACGGGAGCCCCTCAGTCTCCGGCTCCCGTTCTCCCACAGTGGCTGCGGCCCCCTTTTTGTGGAGATCGCACGGGCAATAGACGGCCGGGCCCTCCTTCCGGATGTCACCCAGAATGTCTCTCGCCATGTCAATCCTAGCACACGCGGGCGCGTGGTTGCGCTTCGCCGAGGGATTGGCACCGGCGACCGTCCGGTCAGAAGATGTACCGATTGACCACGTTCTCGAAGAGTTCCTGCCGGCCGCTGACGTTGGGCGTGACGTCGCCCTTGGCGAGCATGTAGTTCTGCAGGGAAGCGAAGCCGTGCTTGCCGGCTTCGATCTCGGCGCCGATGCCGCTGTCCCAGGAACTGTAGCGGTCCTTGACCATTCCCTCCAACACGCCGTCGGCCCGGATGGCGGCGGCCACCTTAAGGCCGGCGGCAAACGTGTCCATGCCGCCGATATGGGCGTGGAAGAGGTCGACCGGCTCGAAGCTCTCGCGGCGGACCTTGGCGTCGAAGTTCACGCCGCCGGGGGCCAGGCCGCCATACTTCAAAAACGCCAGCATGATCTTCGTCGAGAGGTAGACGTCGGTCGGAAACTGATCGGTATCCCAGCCCAGCAACAGGTCGCCCGTGTTGGCGTCGACCGACCCCAGGAAGCCCTGCATGCCGGCGTATTCCAGCTCGTGCTCGACCGTGTGGCCGGCCAGCGTGGCGTGGTTGGTCTCGATATTCAACTTGACGTGGTCCTCCAGGCCGTACGCCCGGAGGAAATTGATGCAGTTGGCCGCGTCGAAGTCGTACTGGTGCTTGGTGGGCTCCTTCGGCTTGGGCTCGAAGTAGAACTGGCCGGTGAAGCCGATTTCCTTGGCGTAGTCGACGGCCATATGCATGAACGCGCCGAGGTGGTCGACCTCGCGCTTCATGTCGGTATTCCAGAGATTCTGGTAGCCTTCGCGGCCGCCCCAGAAGGTGTAGCCCTCGCCGCCGAGCTGCTTGGTCACCTCCAGGGCCTTTTTGACCTGGGCCGCAGCAAACGCGAAGGAATCGGCGTTGCAGCTCGTGGCCGCCCCGTGCATGTAGCGGGGATTGCTGAAGAGATTGGCGGTGCCCCAGAGCAGCCGGATGCCGGTTCGCTCCTGCTCCTGCTGGAGCGCCGCGACGACGGCGTCGAGGTTCTTGTTCGTCTCGGCCAGTGTTTCGCCCTCGGGCGCAACGTCGCGGTCGTGGAAGCAGTAGAAGGGCGTCCCCAGCTTCTCCATGAACTCGAAGGCCACCTTGACCCGGTTGATCGCGTTGTCGAGCGTGTCTTCCGGCCCTTCCCACGGGCGGACCATCGTGCCGGGGCCGAACGGATCGGCGCCGGTGCCCCGCATCGTGTGCCAATAGGCCACGCTGAAACGAAGGTGGTCTTTCATCGGCTTGCCTTCCACCAGTTCGTTCTCGTCATAGACGCGAAAGGCCAGCGGGTTGGTCGACTTGGGGCCTTCAAACTTGATTCTGTCCACGTCGGGGAAAGCGGCCATGCCTGGTCTCCGTGTTTCAAAGCAGGGGCGGCCCACGGCCGCCAAGATGGTCGTGACGGTACAAACGCAAGGCCCCATTCTGCCAGATCGTTCCGGCCGCAACAAGGGCAGGCGCGCGTTTCGAGAACGGGCGGCCGGGCTACGTGTTTCGCAGCACGAGCCAGTCTCCCAGCCGGGGCCACAATTGGGAAATCGCGAAAAGCAACCTGGCCTTGCCCGGCATGACGATCTCTGGCTGGCGGCGCTCACACGCCCTCAAGATGGCCCTCGCCAGCTTTTCTGGCGGTATCCCTTTGACGCGGACGCCGGCCCCCGGCGCCCTCGCACTTTCGGGGATGTCCTCCAAGCCTTCCAGCGGGTACAGGCGAGGGTCCTTTCTTGCGATTGGGCCGGGGCACACCAGCAGCGTGTGCAGGCCTTCCGACGCCAATTCCAGCCGCAATTGCTGGGAATAGGCCGCCACGGCGTGCTTGGTGGCGGGATACGCGCCCACAAATCGCGCGGACGACTTGGCCGCCAGGGAACCGATATTGACCACGTGCCCCCGCTGCTTGAGAAGGTGGGGCACTGCCGCCCGCGTGCATCGCACCACGGCGATCAGGTTCAGTTCCATATACTCTTGGAACTGCTCTGGAGTGGTATCGAGCAATTTGCCGCGCATCGACCGGCCGGCGTTGTTGACCAGCACGTCCAAGCGGCCGAAATGATCCACGACCCTTCTGAAGAGCCGATCTACGTCACTCTGTCGAGTAATATCCGCATGCAGTCCAAGAACGGCCCATCCGTGGCCATCCATTTCACGGGCAGCCCGGTCGACCGCATCGGCTTCCAGGCCGACGACGGCGACGCTCGCTCCGGCCTTGGCGAAGGCCTCGGCGATAACTCGACCGAGTCCGCTCGACCCACCCGTCACCAATGCGACTTTCTCTCTCCAGAAGTCCATCGCAGCAGGATACCTGTTCTGCTCTCCCGGGGCCAGAGGCCGGGCACAATGGGTGGATTCATAAGGTAGAGTTTGTATAAGGCGCGGTCCTGGCGAACCTGGCCGTGCGAGGGGAGGCTGCGCTTGCCCATGGAGAAAAGCGTACAGACAGGCAGGAATTACACGATGTCAGCAAAGGACATCCGCGTCCTCGTGGTAGACGATTCACCTTTGATCCGCGAGATCATTTGCGATCAGGTGGCGACGGCGGCGGGAATGGAAGTGGTCGGCACGGCGGCCCACGGCCGGCAGGCCCTGAGCCTGATCGATTCGAAGCGCCCGGACGTGGTGACGCTGGACATCCAGATGCCCCAGATGGACGGCCTGACCACACTGGACGAGATTCTCAAGAGGCAACCGCTGCCGGTCATCATGGTCAGTGCCTTGACGCAGTTGGGTGCGACCACGACCCTCGACGCGTTGGATCGAGGCGCCGTCGACTACCTGGAAAAGCCCCAGAGCGACGCCCTCTCGGCCGAGGCGTTTCGCGACGAGCTGTTGCGGAAGATCCGCATGGCGGCCGGCGCCGATGTGCGGCGGATACTGGAAATACGCCAGGAGCGGAAACAGCGACGGGAAGAGCAGAAGCGGCAGATTCGCGCACCGATACAGGTTGCCCCCGTCGCTTCCGCCGAACTGGCCGACAAGTGTATTGCGATCGGCATCTCCACGGGCGGCCCGCCCGCCCTGTCGGGTCTCTTCGAGACCTTGCGACCGCCGATGCCGCCGATTGTCGTGGTCCAACACATGCCGCCTCATTTCACCAAGCCCTTTGCTTGGCGACTCAATTCGCTGACCAGCCTGTCGATCAAGGAGGCCGAAAGCGGCGACGTTCTGCGGCCGAACCACGTGCTGGTTGCCCCGGGCGGGCGACACCTTCTTCTGCGGTCTTCGGCGAGGATGGTCAAGGTCGTGCTGAGCGACGGACCGCCAGTCAGCAGCCACAAGCCCTCGGTCGACGTCATGATGAAGGCTGCCGCCGAAGTCTACGGCAACCGCGTTCTGGGCGTGATCATGACCGGCATGGGACGCGACGGGGCCGACGGCTGTGCGGCGATCCGCGCCGGCGGCGGGTACGTGCTCGGACAAGATGAGGCCAGCAGCGACGTCTACGGAATGAACCGCGTCGCGTACGTCGAAGGGCACGTGGACCGCCAGTTCGGGCTGGGAGACGCAGCCCGCACCATCAGCCTCCAGATCAAACGCCTCTGGCAACGCCGGCCGGCCGCTGCGGCCCCGTAGGGACCTCTCCGAGCTGAGAACGTGTTTTCCCGGGGAATCCGGATTCCCCGGGGCGGCTTTCGTGCGTTCGCAATACGGGCCTCGGCAAAGAAGGCTGGTCACGACTCGATCTCTCCCGGCCACAAGACGAACACCTCGTCCGAGAGCGTTTCGTGGGGTTTCCTGTCTTTCGAGGACTTCGCGCCGATCTGTGCAAGCTCGTACTGCCATTCGGCCTCGCCAAGCGCCATGGCCCGATTCTCCACTTGCGCCGCGACGGCTTCCTCGACGAACGCGTCCTTGGCCGGCGGCACGGTGATCAGCTTCAGGGCGTTGAGGAAGTGCGTCTGGTTATTGCGGGCCAGCAACATGTCGGTGGCGTTGACCCGGGCGTCGCGGTTGTAGTCGTAGGGGAAATCGACGCCGGCCGGGTTGAGGAACGTGCGCGGGTTGTTGCGGGCCAGGAGCATGTCGGTGGGATTGACTTTCGCGTCGGTCGTCGAATTGCCGGCCTCGGCCACCGCGTTGCCGAAGTAGAAGACGTCGGCTTCGGCCAATCCGGTGTTGGCGGTGGCCAGCACGACGACCTGGAGCCACTGCTTCAATACGGCGTAGTCCTGCCAGATCAACTTCACCCGGTCGGAGTGGTTGACACCCTGGCCCGGCTCGATGGTGATGCTGGTGGGTTTCGGGGCAGTTGCCCAGTCGCCGGGCTGGTTGTCGTTGCCGACGCGCAACACGAAGTCGGCCAGCGTGGGCGTGCCCGGCAAGCCGGCCACGTCGATCATCACGCCGTTGAGGCCGAGACTGTAGCTAGTGTAGTTGGCAAAGGTGGCCGTCTCGCCCGGCATCAGGGCCGACTTGTCGAGGGCGATCGCATCGCGATCGCTGCTGTTGGGAAGCGGGTTGTTCCCGTCGAACGAGGAATGGTTGTAGAAGACGTATCGGTCCAGAACCTCGGCCATCGGCGGCATGATCGTGTCCATGGCCGTGCTGCTAACGTTGCCGGGGGCATCGCGAAACTGCACGTAGACCGCCGACGCCTCGCCGGGCACCAGCGGCCCCAAATCCCAGCCGGTTACCTCCAGCCGAAGGCGCTCCCACGCCGCGCCGCGGAAGTCGGGGCTGTTGCTGATGCGCATTTGCAGGTCTTTGACGGGCGTGCCGGGAACGCGGTCCGGGGCGATCTGCCCATCGGTGTTCCCGACCGTGTCGTCGGCCGAGATGGTCAGATCGACGATGCGGCTGGTGGTGGTCGGATCGCCTCCGTTGATCAGCACGTAGCCGGCGGGCGCATAGGGATCCGTCTGGGAGGTGACCTGGCCGGTGAGTGCGACGCGTCCCACCAGCGCCACGCCGCCCTCGATGCCGACGACGTCGTCGAGCCACAACTCCTGTCCGCCGATGGCAAACGACTCGATCGGACCGGCCAGCATGAGTCGTCCCAAGCTCCTGTCCACCATTTGCACGGAGACGCCGACACCGCCGATGGTGGTTCCGTGGATCTTGGAGAAATCGTCGAAGATCACCCGTTCGTCGTTGATCTCGATATTCTGCTGGCCACCGTAGACTCCGAACAGCAGACGCAGCGAAGTCAACGGATCGGCGAACCGGAAATCGAGGTTGATGCCACCGAGTTCCATGTCCTGGCGGGAGCCGCCGGCCAGACCCTGCATGTCGACTTCGGCGTAACCCGAATCGTCCGGAGCCCCTGCGCCGAAATAAAACGTCTGCCCGGTGATCGGAACACCGGAAGCGACAAACGTCTCGCCGACGCCATAGCGGGCTCCGCGTTTGAGGTCCTCGAAATCGATGATCCACGAGACGACCTCTTCGGAAATCACGCGGGGAACGATTTCATATTCGTAGGTCCACTCCGGCTGGACTTGCCGATCGAGGAACTCGCGGCCCTCGAACTGCTGTGCCACCGGCGTCCAGTCTTCGGCCAGGTCGCCGTTTCGATCGTGTGCTCTGCGGAAAATATCGACCCACTGCAACGTGCCGTCCAGCGGCGTGCCGATCAACAGCCGATTGAAGGGCCCCATCTCGAGCGTTGCCTCCGGCAGCACGGCCACGCCGGCCAGGGGCCCCGTGCGGTCGTCGGAAGGATCGAGCGGATCCTGGTCTCCGACCCGGCACGGCTGATCCGGGCCGTAGGGGACTTCGCTGCCGTCGCTCTCGCCGCCGCCGTCGGTGTCGCTGTTGAACGGATCGGTGCCGATGCGATACTCGCAGAAGCTGGGCAACCCGTCCTTGTCCGGGTCCAGCGTGGCGTCCCGCCGATCGTGGGGATCCATGCCGTGGGCTTCTTCCCACGCATCGGGGATGCCGTCCTGGTCGCTGTCGACCCCGCGCTGGATCACGAAGCTGCGTTGGGCTTCCCGGCGAATGTCGTCCTTAACGGCCAGCCAATTGACCGTGTAGGAGCCGATCGCCTGGGGCTCCTCGCCCTCACCCGGATCGACCGCGGTGACGTCGGCAAAGCTGGTGGCCGTGTAGACGTTGCCGTAAACGCCGTCGGCGGGCAGGCCGTCACCATGGTTGCCGTCGTCAAAGAGCCAGAGCGTGCGCCGCACGCCGGTCGGATCCGTGACCACGGCCGTCACGTCGGCCCCGAGCACCGGAGACTGCTTGCCGATCAACGACGCGAGAATGGGCACTTCGACCCCCTGCGTGGCCTGCTCGGCCGGCACGTCCACGAACGGATACAGCTCGTAGCGACTCAGGGCCGAGGCACTGACGAAATACTCTTGCGACAGGTCGTTCACCCGCAACGTATAGACGCCCGGCTCGGGACGCGGCACCTCCCAGACGTCGTTGGTCCGTTGCGAGGACACGCGGCGGAAGGCGCCTGGAACGGGGTTTCCGTCGGGGTCGAACAGTTCGGTGGTATGGGTGCCGTCCGGCCCCTGCCAGGCCACGGAAACGACCAGCACGTCGCTGGCGTCGTCCACCGGGATCTCGTGCAGGTTGCCCTCTTCACCAAAGAAGCGGACGTTGTCGATCCAGAATTCCTCGCCGCCGACGGCGAAGGACTCGACTTGTCCGCTGAGCACCAGGAACCGCAACAGGTCGCCGACCACCAGGACGCTGACTTCCACGTCGCCGAGGACCGTGCCGTGGGCGTCGCTGAGGTTGGTGAAGCGCTTCAGTTCGCCGTTGATCTCCAGGTTGACCGAGCCGCCGTATTCACCGTACTGCAGCACCAGCCCGGTCAGCGGCTTGGCAAACCCGAAATCGAGGTTGACGCTCCTGAGGGCCATGTCCTGGCCCAGACCGCCGGCCTGGCGCTGGTCGTCGACCTCGGCCCGGCCGCCGTAGTAGGTGACGCCGCTGCGCTGGACGAATCCCTGGACGGTGACGGGCACGCCGGAGGCGACGAACGTGTCGCCCACCTCGTACTCGGCTTCCGGCGGCAGATCCTCGAAATCGATCATCCCGTTGCCCACGCCGCCGACCGCCGAATCGGCCAGCGCCGTGAGCGTCCGCTGCCGGCCGGCGATCTCCGTGGCCACGTTGTCGTAGACGCGGCTGAGGTTGTTCTGCCAGCCCAAGACCGAGTTGATCGGCACGCTGCCGGCATCCGGCGCGTAGTGATGCCCTCCGCTTACGGTGGTCGCGATCTCCTGCATCAGCACCTCGTTGGCTCCGGGGCCGAAGGAGATCGTGTGGATCACGATGCCGGTCTCCTCGATATCGTCGCGGACGTCGGCCCAATACTCCGGCTCGTTCTCGTGGCCGTCGCTCAACAGCACGAAGCTCGGCTGGTTGGCGGGATTCCCGTGGACCGCGTAGTCGTTCAGCGCCGTTCGCAGGCCGTCGCCGATGGAGGTCCAGTCGGCGGGCACTTCGGCCGCGATGGCGTCCTCGATGTCCTGTCGCTGCGACCCCGAGCCCACCACGTCCAGCGGCACGCGAAGATCGGCGTCGGTGTCGAAGGCAATGTAGCCGCCCTGATCATCGTCGGAGAGCTCGTTGACCAACAGATTGGCCGCGTTGCGGGCGGCGTCGATTTTGCCGGTGCCGCCGCCCATGCTGCCGGAGTGGTCCAACACGATCTGGACGTCCTGGACCCGTTCGAGGTAGACTACGGCCCCGTGCTCCGTGTCGCTGCTGCTGGTGCCCAGATCGACGGTCACGTCGTAGAAGACGCCGCTCTCGGCCCCATCCGTGTCGTCGGGCGCCTGCACCAGCAGCCAGTAGTCCTCCTGGACGTAGGACGACGTGATGATGGAGGCCGGAATGTCGGGCCCCCCGCCGACCTTGTTGAGCGTGACCACGAATTCCTCCTTCACCAGTCCGGCCACCGCGCTGCCGTCCTTGCCGTCCACGTCGAGGCGGACCAGGAACGCCCGGGGGTTGTCGGCCAGGCCTACCATCTTGTAGGCCGAGGAGGTGGGGTCCTTGATGCGCACGGTCGGGTCCACGGCGCCGTAGCCGACGTCGACGACTCCCGACTGGTCGAAGGCCGTCACCACGCCCACGACGCGATCCAAATCGGCACTGCGCACGGTTCGCGTGAACGAATCGGCGTAGCTGGTCCAGTGCTGGTCCAGGTTTCCGCCGTCGACCGTCATCACGCTGAAGGCGAACGGCTTCCCATGGCCGTCGAAGGTAAAGGAGATGTAGTCGGACTGATCGGCTTGTGTGAACTCCCAGTAGCGCGAGCTGCGGGGGTCCATGTTGGGGCTGTCGGTGGTGAAGGCGGGCGAACCGGTAATCACGTTGTGGCCGCTTAGGCCGGCGGTGGCGTTGATCTCTGCGTCGAGGAATCCCAGCCGGGGATCCGCGGGGTGGTACTTGTAGGCGTACATCGCCAGGGTGTAGTCGATGAAGTCGTCGCGGAAACTGCCGCCCTGGGCCGTGATGAAATCGTCCAGTGCGCCCAGCGTATCGTACGGCTGCGTGAGAAACTCCAGGTAGAAGTCGCGCAGGGCGTTCCAGCCGAGGTCCGAACCGCCCGTGACGGGAGGATCGATCCCCGGCCCCTGGCGATACTGGTCCATCAACCAGACCCACCAAAGAACGCTTCGGTAGCTGAGCGAGGTGATGTCGTCGGCGCGCTGGCCGTCGTTGCCCAGGATTCCCTCGATCTCGGGGATGAAGAGGTGGCCGGTGTCGGCGTCCAGGGTGGTGTCGAAGCGGTCTTCGATCGTCCGGGCGGTCCCCTCGCCGTAGAAGCCGTTCCAACTGCCGGAGGCGTAGTATTCGCCGTACTGGCACTGGACCAGATGATGCATCTCGTGGTAGGCCAGCAGCCGCTTGGCCAATTGGTCGTTGTTGTCGATGTATTGGGCGTCGACGTTGATGCTGTTCCAGGTGGGAATGCCTCCGATCCTCGGATCGTTGGCGATATACACTTCCAGCGTCGTCTCGCCCGGCGGCACAAAGTCGAGATTGCGGTCCTCGTAGAAGCGAAACGCCGCTTCGGCTTCGTCGGTCATGGCCACCGCGTTGATGTTGTCGCCGTTGCCGTCGTCGTTGTCGCTGAGCGAATGAGTGGTTCCCGCCTCCGTATAGTAGGTGTGGATCGTGTAGTCGCTGCCCGCATGGTTGAACTCCCGCTCGTAACACTGGTCGAAGGTGACCGACACGCCGCGGATGGTCTGCGTCATGGGAAGCGTGCAACTGAGCAGGTGCCGCTCTTCGAGCGGCTCGAATCGCAGTCGGAGTTCGGCGCCTCGTGGTCGGCGTGCGGTTCGGGCGCTGGTTCGGCCGGACCCCGAGACAGACTTCAATACGATGGCGGGCACCATGGTTCTCTCCTTCTTGAGTGGGCCGGGCAGTCGGTTGCGTGGGCGAATGCCGGGGAGTGGTCGCAAGGCTTCCGTGGAAACGACGTTGCGCGAATGGGAGCCCCCGGGGGACAGCCCCCTTCGCGCTGCGCAAAAACGGTGCACGAGAACCAGGACCGTCCCCGACAATCCGCAACCGGAAGGCTGCCGGCCGGGGTGCAGAGTGGATTCTGGCCGATTACGGCACTTGTGTCAAGAAAAAACAGGAGGAGATTGTTGATATTTGCATCGAAGATGATCAAGGCCGACCGACGGGCGTCCGGAAGAATCGGGCTCCTGTTGGCCGCCCTCGCGCGCTGATCGTGCAAACATCAACGGAAGGGCGAGATCAGGATGACGGTGGACCGCGGGCCCATATGGTAGTGGTCGGCCGGGGTCAGCGGAACGGCGTCGTCTTCTCCCGTAATGTCGTTGGGAGAAACGAGCCCCGTGTCGGCCAGGCGTCTCCACTGCCATTGCCCCTCATGCGGGGGCAGCCGGAAGTGCTGCCAATCCCAGTGGGCGTTGAACATGACGTAGAGGTCGGGCTGCCGATGCCAGCCGTGTAGCTGAAACGCCAGCGTGCGGCTCTTGCCCGTCCAGTCAGGGTCTCCGATCTGCGTCCCGTGCCAACTGATCCGGTTGATGAATTCCTCTCGATTCAATGCGAAATACTGCTTCCGCAGGGCGATCATCATCCGGGCAAACCGCAGCAGGTCGGCGTTCTTCTCCGCCAGACTCCAGTCGACCCAGGAGATCTCGTTGTCCTGGCAGTAGGCGTTGTTGTTGCCTTGCTGGGTGCGGGCGAATTCGTCTCCGTGGGAGAGAAACGG
This sequence comes from Pirellulales bacterium, assembly GCA_016935315.1. Taxonomy (GTDB): domain Bacteria; phylum Planctomycetota; class Planctomycetia; order Pirellulales; family Thermoguttaceae; genus JAFGRD01. The sequence goes on along the minus strand of JAFGRD010000081.1, from coordinate 40,058 downwards.
GACGCCCTGGGAGATCAAGAGGATGCTGAGGAAGTTCTTCATTTGCCGGTCGCGCAGCGCGTCGATTTCCGGATCGTCCGTGGGCCCGTCTTCTCCGCAGTTCCAACTGATGTTGTACGAGCAGCCGTCGTGGTTGTCCTCACCGTTGCCCCAGTTCTGTTTCTTCTGGTAGCTGACCAGATCGTTCAGCGTGAAGCCGTCGTGGGAAGTGATGAAATTGATGGAGTGGTAGGGGTGACGCGACGAATCGCCGTAGATATCCAGGCTCCCGCAGATGCGTTTGGCCAGTGCGCTGGTGAAGTTGGGGTCGCTGCGGACAAAATGCCGGACGTCGTCGCGGAAGAAACCGTTCAGCTCGGCCCATCGCCCCCAGGCGGGAAACTTGCCGAGCTGGTGCAGGCCGGCCGCGTCCCAGGCCTCGGCGATGAGCTTCGTGCCGGCCAGGACGGGGTGTTCGGCGATGTGGCGAATCAGCGGCGGATCCTCCAGCACGCGGCCGTCCTCTCCCCGGCCCAGAATCGAGGCCAGGTCGAAGCGGAAGCCGTCGACATGCATCTCGGCCACCAGGTAGGTGAGGCTGTCGATGATCAGATCGCGGACCAGGGGGTGATTGCAGTTGAACGTGTTGCCGCAGCCGGAGAAATTGTGGTAGCGTCCACGCTTGTCCAGCATGTAGTAGATGGAGTTGTCCAAGCCGCGGAAACTGACGGTCGGCCCACTCTCGTTTCCCTCACACGTGTGGTTGTAGACGATGTCGAGAATGACCTCGAGACCGGCCCGGTGAAAGGTCTTGACCATTTCCTTGAATTCGCGGATCTGCTGGCCGGGTTGGACCGCGTAGGAGGCCTTCGGGGCGAAGAACGAAAGGGGTGAGTAGCCCCAGTAGTTGATGAGCTGTTGGCCGGTGGTCGGGTCCACTCGGATCTGGTCCAGCTCATCGAATTCCAGCACGGGCATCAGTTGGACGGCCGTGATTCCCAGCGACTTCAGGTAGGGGATCTTCTCGCATAGACCGAGAAACGTGCCCGGATGACGAACTCCCGAACTCGGATGACAAGTGAATCCCCGCACGTGCAACTCGTAGACCACGGTTTCGCCCATCGGCGTGGACAACGGGACGTCGTCTTCCCAGTCGAAATCGTCTTCGATGATCCGGCCGTGGCGGGTGAGGCAGCCGGGCGCCTCGTCGTGGGGCACGTCGGGGCCGCCCCACCGCAGACCACCGCTAACCAACGGGGTATAGGGATCGAGCACGACCACCTCGGGATTGAAGCGGTGTCCCTGGTCCGGCTCATAGGGGCCAAACAGGCGATAGCCGTAGAGCACGTTCGTGTCCAGGTCGTGGACGAGGATGTGCCAGACGTCACCCGTCTTGTTCATCTTCGGGTCGAGCGGGATCTCCGTAATCGGTTCTTGTGAGCCTTCCTGGAAAAGCACCAGGTGGACCCGCTCGGCATGGCGGGAAAAGACGGCGAAATTCACGCCGCGGGGTCTCGGCGTCGCGCCGAAGGGGCGGCAATTCCCCCGACCAACGCGGAAGGTCACGGGCTCCGCCTCACCTGCCCTGGATCCTTTTGCAGTCGACATAATCGCCGCTTTACGTGTCTGCCGTTACTTGTTCGTGAACCGCCGTGGAGGAGAAATCGTGCTCGAGGATGTCGGTCCCGCGCCGGCAGATCTCCTGCGCGTAGTCGGTCCACTGCCCTTGCCCCCAATAACGGAAGCAACTCGTCTGCGACACGAGAAGATGGAACAGCGCGTTTCGATACGGCTGGCTGTTCTTGTCCACGGGCTGTCCGTCCAGCAGTTCGTGGAATCGAGCGCTGAGTTTGTTCATGGGGGTCAACACGTTTTCGTAGTCGCGGACCCAACTGATGTTATTTGTCCAGGAGCCGCCTTCCATGGAGAAGTCGGGCCATTCGTGCCTCAGCTGCGCGATGGCTTCGTCCGCCGCGCCGGGACCCCACCGGGTGATCCGCTCGAACAGTTGGCCCTGGCCGATCGGCCGAATGGCCGGCAGCATCTCCTCGCGCACACCCGCCTGTTCGATCAGCTCCAGGTATTCCGTCACGTTGACGCCGACGACCCCTTCGGTTCCGAAGCGGGCCACCGTTTGCCGGAAGCAACTGGGAAACTCGTTCATCATCACGCCGCCGTTCTCACCATCGCCGATTTGAGTGACGATCGGCGGGATGGAAATCCCTCCCAACTCGCGGCGTTCCAGCGTTTCGGCTTCGTAGTAGGGCTGCATCTGCGCCACCAGCTTCGTGTCGGAGCCCTGGGTCTTGATCACGGCAATGATCGACACCTCTTCTCCGCAGGAGTTCTTGGCAACCAGCCGGTGCGGCACGTGCTTGTCCTGCAAGCCGTGGCCGCCGATGGTCTCGACCGTGTGCTCCTGCACCATCACCCACTGATACCCGCATTCCTTCAACGCCTTGATGAATTCGTAGGCGGCGTCAGGGTGGTTGGGCAAGTGCATTTCCGGCGGTGAGAAGCCTCGTACGCGAGCGAGCGCCTCCCACCCGTAAATCGCCGCGAAATGCTGCTGCCACGCCTGCATGTGGAGTTTCAGGTCCGGCAACGGCGTCGACGACGTCACCGCGTGTCCCCACATGGTGCCGATCCATTCCGCGTGCTTGCAGAGTTCCCCGTCGCAAGTGATTCCCCGCAGCCTCTCCAACACGTCGTCGCGCCCCATTTTGCGCAGGCCGAAGAGTATCTCACCCGAGTAGTCCAGCATGACGCGCGGGTGGTGGCCGGCCTGGATCATTTCGGGGATGATGTTCCCCATGCGGGCATAGCACTCGGCGAAGACGGGCGCGTTGTGATTGTCGCCGAGGTCCGGGTGGCGCATCATGTAGTCGAGGTTGCTGATGATCTCGGCATGGTGGAGATCATCGCCTCCGGCCGGAATCAGGGGCTGCTGCATGTGCAGCGCGATGGCGAAGGTGGCTCGCAGACGATCGAGCTGCAGGTTGGTCTGGCCGAGGAATACGGGCTCACGGCGGCGCGTGACCTCTTCGACCTGGGCCTCAGCGCCACAGAGATTCGGCAAGCCGTCGACGATTTCCGGAATAGGCTGAAGATCCATTGTTTTTCCTCCCCTTGGTAATGTCACACCGGTGCCGGTGCGAACAAATGATAGTCCAATTCGGGCAAGATCGCATCCATGTGTTCGAAGGCTGCCAGTCGCTGCGGATCGATCTCTTGACGGTCGAGCCGGTTCAGCAAGTCGTGGAACCGGTTCAGGTGGTCGCCGATCCGGCGGGTGGCGTATTCCGCCGTGTCGCCGCGTGCGATCATAAACGGCCAGTCGGAGCTTTGGGCCAGCATCAGTTCACGCCCCGCCTGGCACAGCACACGCCCCTCCAGGCTTTCGCGCTGGCACGCCGAGTGGCGCTGCACCGCCTGGCGCATCCGCCCGGCGGCCTCGTGCAAGGGCCGCCAGACCCAATCGGTTTTCGGGTTGACCCAGTATTCGTAGTAGCCCTTGTGCCCCCAACTGTTCGGCGAGGGTGTGGCCTTTTGTTGAATCGGATACCGGTCGAGGTACTGGCCCGGGGTGGACAGCTCGAGATCGCCGCCGCCGGCCAGCTCCCGCACCACGTGATAGAGCCACTGCGGCCCCTCGAACCACCAGTGGCCGAACAGCTCCGCGTCGTAGGGAGACACGATCACCGGCGGGAACGGCAAGTGCATTCGGCAGCGGGCGGCTTGCTCCCGGCAACGGTTTACGAAGTCGTGCGCATGGTTGTAGGCGGTCCCGGCGGCCCAGTCCGGATTATAGAGGTGCTTGTCGGCCTGGGGCCCGGTAATGCGGTGATACTTGATGCCCGTCGGCGTCCGAATCCCTTGCGCATACCGGAAAGGGTCCAGATAGTAGTCGTCCAGTTCGTAGCCGATGTCGCGGTAGTACTCCCGATAGTTGTAGTCGGCCGGGTAGCCCACCCGGCTGCTCCAGACGAGTCGGGACGTCGTGGGATGGCGACCGAACGCGGCCACCCCGGAAGGGCAATAGAGCGGGGCGTTCACGTCGAACAGCGGTCGGGGCTCGGCGTTCTCGATGCCGTGGGAATCGACCAGGAAGTAGCGAATCCCCGCCTCGGCCAGAACGTCGTCCAGGCCGGGATAGTAAGCGCATTCCGGCACCCAGAGCCCCTTCGGTCGGAAGCCGAAAATCCGCTCATGCTCCTGTACGGCCGCGAACACCTGGGCGCGAACCGCATACGGCTCCGAGCTCAGCAACGGAAGAAAACCGTGGGTTCCCGCACACGTGATCAGCTCCAGGTTGCCGCTTTCGGCATACTTGCGAAAAGCCGTCAACAGACGCGTGTCGTAGCGATCGACGAAGACCTCGCGCGCTTCCTCGAACAACCGCCGATACATCTGCGAAAGAAAGTGGACGTCGTGCCAGTCGCGGGTGCGGTCGCACTCCTTCTCCGCCAGACGGATCATCATGTCCAGATGCTGCACGCACCGATCCCGCAGCAACGGGTCTTCCATCATGTTCGCCAGCGTCGGCGAAATCGAGGCGGTCAGCTTCAGCGGAATCCCGTCCTCTTGAAGACGGTCGAAGAACTTCACCAACGGAATGTACGTCTCGGTCACCGCCTCGAAGAACCAACGCTCTTCCAGGAACCGATCATATTCCGGATGGCGGACGTAGGGGAGGTGGGCATGAAGAATCAGCAGCAGATATCCTTGGGGCATCAACACGTCTCCTCGCTTTCCGCCTTCACAGTGGTGGTGATTGTCACGCCGGTTCCGTTCCGTTTCTCCAAGAGCATCGGCCCGTTGACCGGCGTCCTCTCGGAGAGCCGGGCACGGATGTCCATGCGGTTCAAGTCCAGCAGCGGGCTGATTTCCAGAGGAAAGGCCACGGAGCCGCCTCGTTGCCTGGTCACCTGGACCCCCGCACGGTCCAGCCAGCCGGCATACAGATCCGACATGGCCTGACGAACCGTCTCGGGCGAGTTCTCACCGATGGCGTTTTTCAGCGGCTCGAACTCCTCGCGGCGATCCGTTTCGACGACCAGCGCATGGCGAGCCAATGGCAGGGCATCGAACACGAACATCTCGCACTTGACGGCGTTCGGTTCCTCCGGCGTGACTCGGCGTCCCTGCTGGTTGAGATAGGGCACGTTCTTCAACGCCTGATGATACGGAAGCGTCGTCCCGCCGGCCGCCAGCCGCCGGAGGAAAGAGACGTTGAAAATGTGGACGGCGATGCTGCCCGTCCAGATCTCCAGACCGCCGTCCGGCAAACGCCGTTGAGCGACTTCTGCGGGCAGATCGCTGTACTCGATCATCTGCAGATGGCCGTCCACTTCGACCACCACGCCCAGCTTTTCCTCGGGGCGCAGCTTGCGGACCACCTTCAAGGACATCTCGGCCTCGGCGCGGAGATGATGTCCGAGAAAAGTCGGATCGGCGACTTTGACCAGCGGGTTGTCTACCTGGTAGTAGAAGATGTATTCGACACGCTGCCGATGCATGTCGTCCAAATGGCCGCCGTCGACAAGGGCTTTCACCACGCCACCGTGGCCGTTGGGGCTTGTGGCAATGCGGTGTTTTGCGTCGAGCAAGAGCCTGCCCGTTTGCCTATCCAATGCCGGCATGGTCCCTTGCCGGAAGAAGACCACCTGGTCCTGGTCCAGACCGAAACACGCATGGTCGGCGAAGAAATCGCGCGACGCGGCGTCGTTGTCGGGGCTGGTCATCACGTACAACGGCACGCGGACGTCGTATTGACGACCCAGCGCCAAGACTTTCTCGGCGTGCAACTGAAAGAGGCTCTTCCCGGAAACGGGTCCGATCGGAAACGTGCCCTTGGGGCCGGCGTGTCCCAGCCGCGTCCCTTGGCCGCCGGCGACCAGGACCACGGCGACTTGCCCGGCCCTCAGTGCCTGGCGCCCCCGTTGGGCGATCTGCTCTTGGTCCTCCGCTTCGGCGGCGGAGGCGGCCAGCGGGATCGCGCCGGCCGGGCGAATGGCCTGCGGCGGCGGCGTTTGCCCGACCGCGGACGACTCGCTCTGCTGACACACGCGCTGCACGAGCTCCAGGTCGATCGCTTCGATCTGCCGGACGAGCTGGTGGCGCTGCCGCGGCGCCAGATCCGACCACCACCGAAGCACATGCTCCTGTCCCCAAGCGGCCAGGCGGGTATACAACGGGCCTGCGTTTTCGGCAACGTGCGAGGACACAATCATCGGCTCACACCTCCGCGTGGCAAGGCGACTTCTGAAGCAGCGACTCCATGCCCATCGCTTCCTGGATGTGCGCCAGCAGCTTGTTCTCGCGATAGCGATCTTCCAGCTCGTCCCTCCCCCGCCGGCCGAGCGTGGTGCCGAACTGCAGGTCGGACAAGAGGTATTCGATCCCTTCGGCCAGACTGTTCTCGTCCGGTTCGGTCACGATGCAGTTGTGCTTATGCTGCAGCAGCGAGGGCGCCGCTTCGGAGGTAGCCACCACCGGGCGAACGGCGGCCCAGGCGGCCTCGATCGGCCACCAGGGCGTCTGTTCCACGCTGGGCACGACGATCATGTCAGCCGCGTGAATCAGCTCATACAGCGCCTGATCGGCAAGGTGGCCGGCCAGCCGCACGGCATGGTCCAGCAGCAGGTACCGCGAGTAGACGCGCAGCGGCCAGAGCAGTTGCCCGTCGCCCACGAGAATGCAGCGTGCCTGGGGATACTGGCGAAGCACCGTCGGCATGGCCTTCATCAGCATGTCCGGGCCGTAGCGTTCGTCCAGATCCCCGACATACAGGATGGTCGGATCCACCGGCCCCACCTGGAATCGCGCTTTGACTTCGGCGGGATCGAGATTGAACTGGAAGCCTTCCATGGGGATTTGCGGGCATGCGTCGACGAGTCGCTCGGCACAGTCGGGCACGCAGTGCCTGGCCACTGCGGCGGTGGCGGCGTCGTGGGTCACGATCAGCTTCGCCTCGCGCAGCCCGGCCAACTCGTTCTCTTCAATCCACTTCCCCAGCTCGCTGCCCAGGTTGCTGCGTTGGCGCTCCAGCGAGTGCAGCGAGAGGATCGCGCCGACGTTCTTGATGCCGTGCAGGAGCGTCACTGCCTGGATGCTGGACCACTCGTACCCCATCAACGTCACGTGGCTCGAACTGGTTTGGAATTCGCTGAGGAACGCATTGCACGCCCGGCGCGTGAATTCGTTGACTTGCCCCAGGAGGTCGGGCTCGGTGCACGCGCCCACGGGATGAAGCTGCACGCCCGGCGACTCCATCTCGAAGGATTGCCGCGAGAAGATGTGGACCGGAATCCGCAGCGCGGCCAGCTCACGGGCCGTTTTCCTCACGAAGCGTCCCACGGCCGTGTCGGGGCCCTCGAAGCAGAACATCGCCAAGACACGCTTCTTTTCCGGCTGCGTCTCACGCGTTTGCGGTGTCAGGGCGGCGGGTCGGTCGAATCGGCGGAAATCCACATTCTCTGCCGGGAGCGAGGGAATGTTCTTCGGTTTGACTTCGGCTATGGTGGACATCAAACGCGTCCTCTTCTTTTTGGCAAAGGGTTATTCGTGAATTGGCGGAATCAGGAGGGCTGCCCGCGTCCCCTGCACTTCACATGCGTGTTTGCGTCAGTTGTGGAAAACAAGCCGCGCAAAGCTCCAGGTAATGACGCGACACTTCGTTCCAGTTCAGAACGAAGCCATCACAGCATCTGCCGTTCTCGCCCATCCGCCGGGCGTGCGCGGGATCACCCAAGATACGGTCCATCGCCCAGACGATCGATCCGGGGTTGTCGTAGGTGACCACGCCGGTTTCCTCGTGGCGGACGAGATGGGCCGGGCCTCCGTGTGTCGTAATCGTCGGTCTTCCCGCACGGCGTGCCAGGTCGACCACGGCGTCGTCGAAGGGAACGCGGTAGCGGGAGGGCAGCAGCAAGGCCTCCGAGGCGCGCAACAGTCGCGATACGAACGAGGTATCCACGTGTCCCAGCAGACGCACCGCATAGTCCACGCCGAGCTGGCCCGCGCGGTGCTGCAGATAGCCGTGAGACTCACCCGCCCCGGCAAATGCCACCCGCAGATTGGGGTAACGCTGGAGAAGAACCGGAAACGCTTCGAGAATCAAGTCGACGCCGGCGGCGTACTCCAGTGGTCCGACGAACAGCAACAGGCGGTCGAGCGGCCCGACGCCGATGCCCGCCTTCACCTCACCCTCGTCCAACGGGCATTCCCACTGGTTGGGCAATCGCCCCTCCATGGCGAAGGGCTTCACTCGGGCCTCGTCGAGCGCGTACTCGGCCACAATCTTCTCTCGCAGCCAATCGGGCGCCAAGATGCAAGGGACCCGGCCGAGAATCTCGCGTTCCGCTCGCTCGATGTCCTCGGAGAGGCTGTTGGGAGGAGTACCGTTGCGGCGCGTCGGTTCGATCGAACTCAGCGACAAGACGGTCGGGAGATCCTCTCCGTATGTCCCCCCCCCGGTCATCCACTCGTGCATGTGAATCAGGTCGAACGGCGGCAGTTCCCGCAGCCGTCGATCCGCCGCCCGGGCGAAATCCCGTGCCACGGCCGACGGCGTCCCCTGCGGATCGACATCGAGCGTCTCGTAGTTGACGCCGCTGTGTGGTTCGCACGGCCCGGCCCCACGGGAATCGGGCAAGAAGACGTGCACTTCATGCCCGTGTTCGCACAGCCCGGTCGCCAATTCCGAAATGAACTTGCCGGGCGACTCCCCGGCGTCGTGTCTTGAAGCGGGGAACGTGAACACGGCAATCCGCAGCGGCTGGCGGAGTCGTGGGGCGCGGCGATCCACCAGGATCTGCTCCTGGTCCCACACGTTGCCGATCTCTTCGACGTTCCAGCGGTCGTCGACCAGCAACGCCCGCTGATCGTATCGGGGCGACATCTCGACGGAGGCGAACGGCACGGTCTGCGAGCGGGCGGCGGGCAGGAACTCGCCGTTGCGCAGCAGGAAGCCCACTTCCGCCAGTTGCCATGTTCCGCAGCGAGGCAGGTCGAAGTAGATGTGGCCGCAAGTCGACGGCAGGTCGTGATCCTGGATCCGGTGCGCGTTCAGCCCGTCAAACTGGATGTACGACACGTCGTACAGCCGCAGAACCATGCGGCAACCGTGCCAGTCGTCGCCATGTTGCCGGGCGGCCCGCTCGATCCACTGGTCCAGCAGGCGCCAATGGGCGATGCCGCGGGTGGGCGTCACCATGGCCAACCCGACGTGATGGGTCGTCGGCTGATAGGCCTCGGCCGGCTTCCTTTCCGCCACGTCCCACGCACAGCTTCGCAGGAATTCGGCGTCCGGCGGGCCGCCGGTATCGGCGGGATCGTATCGCCGGGCAATCCCCGCTGCGTCCACCGGGCCGGTGCTCGGGCCGGGGGATGCTTCGTTGGTGATTTCGATTCGGTCGGAAACGACGGCCGTCATACCCGAGGAACCCTCGCTCGGTGTTTCTCTCAACGTTCGTCTGCTCCTGTGTTCAGACCACGCTGTAGTAAACTTCTTCTGTTTGCTTGGCGATGTTGTCCCAACTGAAGACGGCGTCCACGGCCGCGCGTCCGTTTCGTCCCATCCACCGGCAGCGATCGTGGCTGGCCAACAGCGACCCCAGACCCCAAGCCACGGAATCGGCCGTAACGTCCACCTGCAGCCCGTTCACGTCGTGCCACACGAATTCGGCCGGCCCGCCGTTCTTGGTGCAGACGGTCGGCTTGGAGGCGCTCCAGGCCTCGAGGATGACAATGCCGAACGGCTCGTTCCGGCTGGGAACGGCTACCACGTTACAGGCCTTGAACAAGTCCCACAGCTCGCGCCCGCTCCTGACTCCCAGGATGCGCAGCGCGTGGCCCACGCCGAGTCGGTGGGCGAGGTTGCAGACGTCGTTCTTCATATGGCCGTCGCCGGCGAAGACGAATTTCGTCTGGGGGTGGAACTCGAGAATGGAGGGCATGGCGCTGACGAGAATATCCGGCCCCTTCTGCACGACCATGCGGCCGACGAAGAGCACCATCGGGTCGAGCGGCCCGACGGCATACCGCTGCTTGACTTCGCCCGCGTCGATCCCGTAATCGAAAACCCGGGAGTTCACGCCGTTGTAGATCGTGGCGATCTTCTCATGCGGCACCTCGTACAGCCAGCCCAACTCGTCCTTCATGCGGTGCGACACGGTAATCACGCGGTCGGCACAGTAGGTGCCGTGGCGTTCGTGGTCTTGAACGCGCGGCGCGTTGCCGCCGAAGAACGCATTGCCGTTGCGCCCGTATTCCGTGGAATGCATGGTGAGAATGGCCTTCCGCCCCCGGCCCTCCTTGAGCCAGACCGCGGCGTTGGAGGCGAGCCAATCGTGGGCGTGTACGATGTCAAACTGCCCGACGTGGTCCTCCACGGCGAGAAAGGCGGCCACGAATGCGCGGCACATGTTGTTGATTTCGTCGACGAAGTTGGCATTCAAATCGAAGCTGCAACGATGGTAGTGGACGCCGTACACGCAGTCGTACTCGGGTTGATCGTGTCCCCGGCGAGTGAACACGTGGACTTCGTGCCCCCGACGCTGAAGCGCGGCGGCCAGTTCCGTCACGTGGACGGAAATACCACCCACGGGAATCGAGTGCAGCGTTTCCCAAGAGAACAGAGCAATTCGCATCGAGCGACACCCCTTCTGTCGTACGGAATGTGTCTACGGCTGCAAGAGGACCGTCGCCGTCCGCAGACCTGCTTGGTGTTAATACCGGCGGATTGGCGACCATTCCCCTCTGCGCTCCGCGCGCTGTGCGGGAGTGGGAAGACTGGTCGCTTCCTGTCGATCCTGCAAATACAGGTATCGGCGGGTTTTTTAGCGGTTGCCAGCTTGCCGGAAAAGAGGTGGGCTTTTTGGGCTGTAGTGATTACGACGAGCCGATCGGCTCTGACGCCGCCGGCCCCGCCAACCCAAAGCCGTGCAACGTGATCCCTTGCAGCCGCCTGCCCTGACACGACCATTTTCCCGCCGCAACGCGCCCCGCGATCACCCCGTGCCACGGCCGAGCGACCGCTTGCCATCGGTCAGGAATCGGATTTGCCCGGCGCGGAATGAATCGGGTGTGCTCTGCGAGGTCGACGCGGCGGGCAAGCCCACCATGCAAGTCTACCTCATAGCGGCCGGGCTCGCCGAGCCCGACGATGCCGAAGGCCGCTGCGCGTCCTTGCACTTCCATGGTTGTCCCACGCGTTCTTCTGCGAGTCCTTACTCGAACATGCCGCGCATGGCCCGGCTCTGGCTCTTGGCCACGGCAACCAACCCATTGAGGAAGACGGAGCGCAGCGGCTTGATCGCCAGGGCAGCCCTAAAGGGGGGCGACCGTTCGATGACTCCGACCAGCCGGGCCAGGGCCCGATGGCTGAATCGCTCGGGGTCCTCGAAAATCAGATCGGCCAGCTTTCCCCGCTCGATGGCCATGGCCACGACGCGGTCGAAGACCGTCTCCGGCGTGAAAACCCGCTGGGCGCGGGGCTTCATCGCAATGGCCCCGAAACGGCAAGCCGAATAGCAGACTCCGCACCCCAGGCACAACCGGCTGTCACACACGGCCTGCTTGCGGGACTCCCCGTGGTCGCTTAGCTCGACCACCTCGATGGCATCGACCGGACATGCCTCGACACACCGGCCGCAGCCCGTGCACGCGGCGGTGTCGATCTCTGCCTGCCAGTTCGACGTGACAATCGCACCACGGATCCCAAACGTCTTCAAGGCCCGGACCATTTCGCAACAGCAGCCGCAACAGTTGCAGATGTAGGCCATTTTGCGCTGGACGTTGTCGCCCGTTTGCGCCAGGCCGGCCTGTTTGCACTCTTCGAGGATCTGCATCGCTTCAGCGACCGTTACCTCTTCGGCCATACCGTTGCGGATGACCGATTCGGCGGCGTAGTTCAACGAGAGGCAGGCCCGCTGCGGGCGGTCGCAGGCCTTGCCGAGATGGCTCGCCTTGTGACGGCACGGACAGAGTGAAACACCGATCGGCGAGGCCGACTGCACGATGTGGCTTGCCCGCTGCCAGTCGAGAACCTCCGTGTGGTCGTCTTCCGGCAGCGACTCCTCTCGCACCAGCGAACGTCCCAACTGGGTCCGGCCGCCCATCGCGGACCGATAGAAGCGGTCGCTGGAGCCCATGTACTCGTCGAACAGCCGGGCCAATTCGGCCATTGGCAGGTTATCGCGAGTCCGCATGAACGTGAACTCGAAGAACCCGATGACGATCGGCGCCAGCGTGAAGAAACGCGTGCCGGCGTACTGCAAATCGATCACCAGCCCCCGCTCGGCCATGGCGGTGAGCCTCGCCTCGAGTTCGTCGCGAGGCATCTGGAGTTTACGGGCAAGTCGGCCCAACGTGCTCAGCTTGCCAGGCAGCCGCCGGGCCAGACTGGCTTCCTCGGGTGTGAAGAGCAGCCGCAGGATCTGCATCAAGGCGGGCGAATCGGGGGCACCCATCAGCGTACGGTCGAGCTGCCGCTGCAGCAGGCGATGTTCCCGGTCGGACTGGATGGCGTGGCCCATGGTTGCCTTCTTTGCGTCAGGCGTCGCAGCGACGTCTTTCCCGCGGCAGTGGGGGTTCCGTTGCAGCCGCTTCCTTTCTGTATAGCCGGCCGTTGCGGTTTGCGGCAATGCCTGTTCCAATTGAGTGCTGACACGGATTTCCGTGCTGGCGGCCACGGAATTTCGTGACTCCCCACCTGGAGATTGTTCCCCGGTTCTGTTGGGGAGTATCCTAACCCTTGCTGCTCTCGGGAGTTAGTTAGGTCGGGCCGAAAGTGGCAGTAGTGGCGCGCGTTTTGCATGCCATTGCACTAATTGGCGCCGGCAGGCCCTTCGGGAGCGCGGTCCCGACTGCCAAACGGGCGTATGGAGCGTCGGCTCTCTGATCACAAGCGTTTTCCCCGCACAGGACGACGAGGAGATATGCCATGAGAATGACCCGCCGAAACTTCCTCGGCACCGCCGGCGCGACCGGTGCCGGAGGAATCCTCGGTTTTCTGGGGCTGGATCTCAGCCCGTCGGTCGCCTACGCCAGCGCGAAAGTCGAAGCCGTCCGGACCAGCAAGATCACCACGACGGTTTGCCCCTACTGCGCAGTCGGGTGCGGCGCGCTGGTCATGGCCAAGAGCGACGGCAACGGCCGCAGCGTCGTGGTCAACGTCGAGGGCGACCCGGATCATCCGATCAACGAGGGCGCACTCTGCCCCAAGGGCGCTTCGCTGTACCAGATGGCCAACAACGAGAAGCGGCTGAAGCAAGTTCTCTACCGGGCGCCGGGCCAGAGCGCGTTCACGCCCATCGACTGGACCACGGCCGCCAAGAAGATCGCTGCCCGGATCAAGAAGACCCGCGACGCCTCGTTCACCGAGAAAGACGCCGCCGGCCAGGTGGTCAACCGCACCACGGCCATCGCTTCGGTGGGCAGTGCGGCCTTGGACAACGAGGAGTGCTGGCTTTACCAGAAGCTGCTGCGGGCGATGGGGCTGGTGTATATCGAACACCAGGCCCGGATATGACATTCCGCCACCGTCGCCAGTTTGGCGGCTACGTTCGGCCGGGGTGCCATGACCAATCACTGGATCGATCTGAAAAACAGTGATTGCATCCTGATCATGGGAGCCAATCCCGCAGAGAACCATCCGGTCTCGTTCCGGTGGGTGCTCAGGGCCAAGGAAAACGGGGCCAAGCTGGTCCACGTCGATCCCCGCTACACCCGCACCTCCGCGACGGCCGATTTCTACACCGGGCTCCGCTCGGGCACCGACATCGCCTTCTTGGGCGGCCTGATCAAGCATATTCTCGACCATGACTTGATCCACCGCGACTACGTGGTCCACTACACCAACGCGGCCTTTCTGATCAAGGACGAGTACGACTTCGACGCGGTGGCGGGGCTGTTCAGCGGTTACGACGCGGAGGCCCGCCGCTACGCGAAGGATAGCTGGCAGTACCAGGTCGGCGAGGACGGCGAGCCGGTCAAGGATCCGACGCTCGCAGACCCGCGATGTGTCTACCAGTTGCTCAAGAAGCACTATGCCCGCTACGACCTGGAGACCGTCTCGGGCGTGACCGGCACGCCGGTCGAAGACCTGCGTCAGGTGTACGAGACGTATGCGGCGACCGGCGCGCCGGAGAAGGCCGGGACGATCATGTACGCCATGGGCTGGACCCAGCACACGGCGGGCACACAGAACATCCGCACGATGGCGATGATCCAATTGCTGCTGGGCAACATCGGCCGGGCAGGCGGCGGGGTCAACGCTCTGCGTGGCGAGTCGAACGTGCAAGGCTCGACGGACCACTGCCTGCTGTTCCATATCCTGCCGGGCTACCTGAAAACGCCCAAGGCCTCGCAGCCCACGCTCCAGGCGTACAACGAACAAAACACGCCGAAGCCGCTGGGCAAGCTCAGCGCGAACTGGTGGGGCAACTATCCAAAGTATTCGGTGAGCCTGCTGAAGTCGATGTTCGGCGACGCGGCCACCCGCGAGAACGACTTCGCCTATGCCTGGCTGCCGAAGCTGGACGACGGGGCGAACTATTCTTGGCTGACGCTCTTCGACGAAATGTACAAGGGCAACGTGAAAGGCTTCTTCGCCTGGGGGCAGAATCCGGCCTGCAGCGGCGCCAACGCCAACAAGACCCGCCGGGCCCTGGCCAAGCTCGACTGGCTGGTCACCGTGAATATCTTCCCCAGCGAAACCGGTGCGTTCTTCCAGGACAAGAGCCTGGGGATCGATCCGCGGGACATCCCGACCGAGGTGTTCGTGTTGCCGGCGGCGGCTTCGGTCGAGAAGGGCGGCAGCATCACCAACTCGGGCCGCTGGATGCAATGGCGCTACAAAGCGGCCGATCCGCCCGGCGACGCGAGGCCCGACGCCGAGATCATCAACCTGATTTACCAGGAGTTGGCGGCGCTATACCGCAAGGAAGGCGGCGCGCTGCCCGATCCGATCGTCAACCTGAAGTGGGACTACTTCGATGAGCACGGGGAGTGCGACGTGCACGCCGTAGCCAAGGAGATCAACGGCTACTTCCTGGAAGACGTGGAAGTCCCCGACAAGGGCAAGCGCTTCAAGAAGGGCGATCTGGTTCCCAGCTTCGCCTTCTTGCGAGACGACGGCTCGACCTCGTCGGGCAACTGGCTCTATTGCGCCTCGTACACCCACGACGGCAACATGGCCGCCCGCCGCATCCGGGAAACCGACGGCATCGGCTTGAACCCCGAGTGGTCCTGGTGTTGGCCGGTGAACCGGCGGATTCTCTACAATCGGGCGTCGGTCGACCTGGACGGGAAGCCGTGGGACCGGCAGACGCCGGTGATCGCCTGGCAGGACGGCAAGTGGGTGGGCGACGTGCCGGACGGCGGCTGGCCGCCGATAAGCGTCGATCCGGAGAAGACCAAGTACGCGTTCATCATGAAGCCCGAGGGGCACGCCCGGCTGTTCGCCATGGAACTGGCCGACGGTCCGCTCCCCGAGCATTACGAGCCGCTGGAGTCGCCGCTGACCGCCAACCCGCTCAATGCGCAGATGCTCAACCCGGCCGCCAAGAGGTGGACCGGAGAGGCCGACGTCGCCGCCGCCTGCGGGTCGGCGGAGTTCCCCTACGTCTGCTCGACCTACCGGGTGACCGAGCACTGGCAGACGGGCGTGATGACGCGCCATTGCCCCTGGTTGCTGGAATTGCAGCCGCAGTTGTTCGTCGAGCTAAGCCGCGAGTTGGCGGCGGAAAAAGGGATCAAGGCCGGCGACCAGGTCCGTGTGTCCAGCAAGCGAGGTGCGGTGACGGCGATCGCCTTGCCGACCGCGCGTCTGCGGCCGCTGACCGTCCAGGGCAAGACGGTCCACCAGGTGGGCCTGCCGTGGTGCTTCGGTTGGCTCGAACCGGCCGGCGGCAAGGGCGGCGACAGCGCCAATCTGTTGACGCCCAACATCGGCGACGCCAACACGATGATCCCGGAGTCGAAGGCCTTTATGGTGGACATCGCCAGGCTGGATGTCCGCAAGAACCCCGAGTTCGCCCTGTAGCCCGAAGGGAGCATGGATTATGAGCAAGGGTTGTCTGGTCGACACGACGAAGTGCATCGGCTGCCGGGCGTGCCAGGTGGCCTGCAAGCAATGGAACGAGTTGCCTGCGGAAAAGACCAAGTGCCGCGGCACCGGCGGCGGCTATGAGAACCCGCCGGCGCTCTCGGCGAAGACCCATACGCGGGTGACCTTTCACGAGGTTCTCGACGGCGAGGGGAACCTGGATCGCTCGGTGTTCGTCAAGCGGCAGTGCATGCACTGCAACGATCCCAGTTGCGTTTCGGCGTGTCCGGTGGCCGCGCTGGAGAAACCGAAGAACAGCGCCGGCGAACCGACCGGGCCGGTGATCTACGACGCCACGAAGTGCATGGGCTGCCGCTACTGCATGATGGCCTGCCCGTTCAACGTCCCCACGCTCCAGTGGGACCGGCTGGCGCCCCACATCCAAAAGTGCACCTTCTGCTTCGATCGCCAGACGCAACCGGCGGCCAGCGATTCGTGGGTCAACGACCGGCCGTTGTCGGGCGATTCCGGGGCACGGTTTCAGCAGAGCCAGCAGACGCCGGCCTGCGTGAAGGCTTGCCCCACCGGAGCCCTGCTGTTCGGTGAACGGGCCGACCTGCTGGATGTTGCCTGGCGGCGGATCGGCGCGGAGCCGGACAAGTACGTCCGTCACGTCTACGGTGAGAAGGAAGTCGGCGGCACCGCCTGGATGTACGTCTCGGACGTGCCGTTCGAGCAGCTCGGCCTCCGGACCGATCTGGGTGAAACGCCCTATCCGGAGTTCACGAAGCTGGCACTCGGTGCGGTCCCGGCGGCGGTGATCACCGTCGGGGCGGCCATGGGAGGCGCCTACTGGATCGCCCAGCGCAGGAACCAGGTTGCCATGGCCGAAAAGGCCTCGCAAACCCACGAATAAGGAGTGACGGTCGATGGCCCACGAACAAGTCAAGGGGAGATTTGCAAGCCGCGGCTCCGGGATCCTGCTGCTGGTGATGGGCGCAGGCGCCGTGGCGGCCTTTCTTCGTTACGCCATGGGGCTGGGAGCCACGACCAACCTCAGCGACGCATATCCCTGGGGGCTGTGGATCGGCGTGGACGTGATGTCGGGCGTCGCCCTGGCGGCCGGCGGCTTCACGACCGCCGCGCTGGTCTATCTCTGCGGGGGCCGGAAGTACCACGCCCTGGTCCGGCCGGCCGTGCTCACCGGCCTGCTGGGCTACGTCTTCGTGGGAATCGGCCTGCTGGTCGATCTGGCGCTGCCTTGGCACATCTGGCACGCGATTATCTACTGGCCGGAACACTCGGTGATGTTCGAGGTCGCCTGGTGCGTGATGCTCTACCTGAGCGTGTTGGCTTTGGAGTTCGCGCCGCCGGTGTGCGAGCGGTTCGGCTGGTCTAGGCTGCACGCCCTGTGGCGCGTGGTCTCCCCGTTGCTGGCCATCGCCGCGGTCACGTTCTTCGTGTACCTGATGTCGCACTCGCTGTCCTGGACGCTGGTGACGGCCGTCTTCTTCCTGGGGCTGACGGCCGTGTTGGCCGGCGCGCCCGGCCGGCCGGGGGTGCCGGTCATGTTGATCATTGCCGGCGTCGTCTTCTCCACAATGCACCAGTCGTCGCTGGGGTCGCTGTTCCTGCTGATGCCCGACAAGCTCGACCCGCTCTGGTGGACGCCCGCCCTGTCGATCAACTTCCTGCTCAGCGCGATCGCCGTGGGCTTTGCCATGGTGATCTTCGAGGCGACGTTCAGTGCCAAGGTCTTCAAGCGCCCGGTCGAAAAGGAGGCGCTGGCCGGCCTGGGAGTGATGCTCTGCTGGGCGCTGTGGATTTACCTGGCGTTCCGGCTGACCGATCTGGCGGCGCGGGGGCAACTGGCCGGGGCCGTCGGCGGACCGAGCAGCGACCTTTTCCTGGCGGAGATCGTCCTGGGCGTGGTCGTGCCGGCCTTGATGTTGATGAATACGCGGGTGCGCGAGAACACGGGTGGCCGGTTTCTGGCCGCCACGCTGGCCGTCCTGGGCGTGGTGTTCAATCGGATGAACGTGGCCTGGCTGGCCATCACCGTGCCCGGCGAGGAGACGTACGTTCCCAGCGCGGTGGAAGTCCTGATCACCATCTCCATCATTGCGGCGTTGATGTTCTTCTTCACGCTGGCGGTCAAGATCTTTCCCGTCTTCGCGCGCGAAGGTGAACAGGCGCCTGCCTGAGCGACGATGGAAGAAGGATGCATGGCCAACGAGCAGTCGCGCTTCGAGCGAACGGAAGTGATCAGCCGCCTGGAGGCCCTGATCGGGCAGGAGCACATCTCCGCAGATTACGTCCGCTTCCGGATCGAGTTGCTGAAGGCCCAGGCCGCGGTTTGCGACAGGCTGGCCGGTTCGCGCGGGGCGGGTCACCGGCCCCCGACCGAGGACGCGCCAAGTTCGCCGGCGCTGGGTGCCGACGACGTGCCGTGGGACGACCTGTTGCTGAAGGAGTTGCTGGATCGATTGGCCGCCGCGTTGCGCGATCACGACGGTCAAAGCGAGGATCTGGCCCGTCTGGCCGCCGCATCGGCCCACGAGCCTCAGGTGCTGGTCGGTCTTGCCGGGACGGTTGCCTTCGGCCCCGACGAGGCAGCGTTGGCCGGGCTGGCCCAACTGGCCGAGCGTCTGGACGTCGCCCCCGACGCCTTGCTCTTCTTCGGCCGCGTCTTGGCGGCGCCGTTTGTGACCGAGGCCGCCGGCCGATACGAGCAGCGCGGCGGCAAGGTGCTGAAGTCGTCAGGTGGTTGTCCGATGTGCGGTTCGCCGCCGGGGTTGGCCAGACTGTTGCGCGAGGAGGGTCAAGAGGGCCGGCGGGTGCTGTGCTGCTGTCTGTGCGGCTGGAGTTGGGCGTACTCCCGCATCGAGTGTCCCTTCTGCCGCGGCCAGGGAGGCCTGGACGTCCTTTGCCTGGACGACGCCGATCCGGAGGCGATCGAAGCCTGTCGGCAGTGCCGGGGTTATTTGAAAACGGTCGATGAGCGGAAGCTGCCCGAGGGCGCGGTGGTTGTCCCGCTGGTGGTGACCACGGCCACGTTGCATCTCGACTTGATTGCGGCGGAGAAGGGCTACGTCGGCGGGCCGCCGTATGGAGCGCTGCAGTAGGGACTCGGGACGGTCCGCCGGCAACACTGCGCTTGCTGTTTTCGCCCCGTTTACCCGGTCAGCATCTGGACGACGTTGTCTCGGGCAGCCTGGAGTGCCTCGGGCAGCTTCTGCGGGAGCTTGCCGCCGGCCTGCGCCATGTCGGGACGGCCACCGCCGCCGCCGTCGACCAACGCGGCCACGCCGCGAATCCACTGGACCGCGTCGAGGCCACGGCCAACCAGATCGCGGCTGAAGCCGGCGATCAGCAGCACCTTGTCTTCCTCCTCCTCGCGGTTGCCGAGCATGACGGCCACCGGGGCCGCCTTGCGGCGGACCTGGTCGATCAGTTGCCGCAGGACCTGCGGCGCTGCCCCGGGGACCTCCGCGACGACGACCCGGACACCGGAGACATCCGCGGCGCCTTCGAGAAGCTTTTCGACCGAAGTCGCTCCGGACCTTCCGCCCGCGGCAAGCTGCTTCTTCAGTTGGCGGATCTCCTTGACCAGCGACTCGACGCGACCGGCGACCTCTTCGGCGGGGATTTTCAGCACGGCGGCGGCCTTGGCCAAGGCCGTTTCTCTGCGGCGGACGCTCTCCAGGGCGGCCGGTCCGGTCAGGGCCGTAATCCGCCGCGTGCCGGCCGCCACGCTCTCCTCGCCAAGGATCTTCAGCAGCCCGATCTGCCCGGTGTTGTCCAGATGCGTCCCGCCGCAGAGTTCCTTGCTGAACTGGCCCATCGACACCATCCGCACCACGTCGGGATACTTCTCGCCAAAAAGCATGGTGGCCCCGGCCTTGCGGGCCTCGGCCAGCGGCAGATTCTCCCAGCGGATCGACTCGGCGGCCATGATCCGGCAGTTGGCCTCGTCCTCGATGACGGCCAACTCCTCGTTGCTGACGGCCGACGGGTGGGTGAAATCGAATCGCAACACGTCCTCGTCGACCTTCGATCCCTGCTGTTCGGCGTGCTGGCCGAGCGTCTTGCGCAAGGCATAGTGCAGCACGTGCGTGGCCGAGTGGGCCCGGCGGATACCTTGGCGACGGGCGGCGGCCACTTCGGCCGAAACCCGTTCGCCCAGCGCGATTTCTCCTTCCCGAAGGTGGCCCCGATGGAACGTCACGCCGCGATCGACCAGTGTCTCGGTGACCTCGAAGCGGAAGCGCTCGCCGACGAGCGTCCCCGTGTCGCCCACCTGGCCGCCCATCTCGCCGTAGAACGGCGTCTTGTCGAGCACGACGCGGATGGGATGTTCGTGGTCCACCTCGTCGACCTTGTCGCACAACTGGTTGCTGGCGATGATTCCGACCACCCGGGCGTCGTCCAGGCGAAGCGTGTCGTAGCCCACAAACTGCGTGCGTTGCCCGGCCTTGACCAGCGAGTCGACCGGTCCGGAACGGGCAAACAGCTCGCCCCGCGTCCCGCCGCCGGACTCCACTCCGTGCCGCTGCATCGCCTTTTGATAGCCGTCCCAGTCGAAGGTGTAGTTGTGTTCGGCGGCCATGGTTTCGAACAACTCGGGTGGGAAGCCGTAGGTCTGGTAGGCATCGGCGGCTTCCTCGCCGGAGACCGCGCCGCGACCGTCCGCCTTCATCTGTTGAAAGACCCGCTCAATGCGATTGAGCCCGCCGTCGATCGTGGCCAGGAAATTCGCCTCTTCCTGCTCGATCACGCCGGCGACCCGGGCGACCGTCTCGGTCAACTCGGGATAGGGAACCTTCATCAGTTCGGCGACGGTGCCGACGAGCTGGTGCAGGAACGTCCGGCGGACGCCCAACTGATGGCCGTCGAGCACGGCACGCCGCAAGAGCCGCTTGATGACGTACTTCTCCTTGTTCGGGCCGGGATAGACGTTCTCGTGCACCGCGAACGTGCACGCCCGGACATGGTCGGCGATGCGGCGAAGCCGGCGACCGCTCTCGCTGCCGGGCTCGTACTCCGTCGAGCAGACTGCGGCGGCGGCTTCCACCAAGGGACGAAGGACGTCGATGTGGAAGTTCGTTTCGACGCCTTGCAGCACGGCGGCCGTACGTTCCAGGCCCATGCCCGTATCGATGTTCTTGCTCGGCAGCGGCCGCAGATTGTCGGGCGGATCGCCCACGCGGTTGAACTGCGTGAAGACCAGGTTCCAGATCTCGACCTCGCCGAAGTCGGTGTGGTAGTAGATCTCGCTGCACGGCCCGCACACGCCGTCGGGCCCCTGGCTGGGCGCGCTGGCCGGCCAGAAATTCTCGTCCTCGCCGATCCGCTGGAGTCTCTCCGGCGGCAGCTTCACCTCCGCAAGCCAGATTTCGGCCGCTTCGTCGTCGTCGAGGTAGATCGTCGCGGAGAGTCGCTTCGGGTCCATCCCCAGCCACTTCTTGTCGGTGCAGAACTCCCAGGCCCAGAGAATCGCCTCGCGTTTGAAATAGTCGCCGAAGCTGAAATTGCCCAGCATCTCGAAAAACGTGTGGTGATAGGCGGTCCGGCCCACGTTGTCGATGTCGCCGGTCCGCAGACACTTCTGGCAGGTGGTCGCCCGGGTGAACTCCAGCTTGCAGCGGCCCAGGAAATGATCCTTGAACTGATTCATGCCGGCGGGTGTAAATAGCACCGAGGGGTCCCAACGGGGGACCAGTACATCACTAGGCCGGCGTGTGCAGCCTTTGGTCTCGAAGAAGGCGAGGTATTTTTCGCGAAGCTCGTCGGTTTTCATGGCAGAATGGACCCAAGCGGCCGCGGGGAATCGTTCTGGTCGAATCCCAAATGATAACGATCGGCCTGTTCGATGAAAAGTGGCAAAATCACCGCGGCCGGTGGCTCGACCCCTGCCGCAGTCGATAACGGATGCAAAGGGTCGCCCGTTTGGGCGTCGGCTTCGCACGCCGAAAGCGAGGAACAAGTCTCCCGGGGCCAACCCGGAGAAACCCGGCCTCGACGACAAGCACCATCGTGCGTGCGGCAATCGGCCGCGAATCAGCAGCGACGCCTGCGCCGGGCAAAGCCGAACGAACCGCCGCAGAGGCCGGCCAGAACCAGCAGGCCCAAGGTCGACGGTTCGGGCACGGCCGTCGCTGCCCTCTCGCCGGCGGCGGCTTTGTGCGGAACCGTGATCAGACTGAGATCGTTGGTGAAGTCGGTCGTGTTGTTGCGGGCCAGCAGCATGTCGGTGGCGCTGACCCGCCCGTCGCGGTTGAAGTCGTAGTCGAAGTCGAGTTGAACGAGCCGTCGAAATCGCCCGGCCCCGGCGATTTCGACGTGTGCGTGACCCATTCCTCGCGGTCGCTGAAGACCGTGACGTTCAAGTCGAAGTTCTGCGGATTGCCGTTCTGGTCATAGGCGCGACCGCCCTGGTAGCTCTGGGCGTCCTTGTTGCGCCGGTAGACGGCCATGCCGCCGTCGATATGGATATCGACGGCGTACTGTCGGCCGGGCGTCATCGGCACGTCGCCGTAGTCCCAGCGAACCCACTCGTCGGAATCGGAAGAGAGCTGGCCGTCGGTGCCCCGGCCGATCTCGGTCCAGTACTTCGGATTGGCGTTGCCGTCGTCTTCCAAGATGCGGATCACCGCCGTCTTGTCGCGATACTGGCCCCAGCCGGCCATCATCCAGGAAATCCCCCGCACCGACGTCCCCACGATGGAATTGTCGGCGGCAGAGAGAAACAGATCCCATTCGTAGAGCTGCTGGTATCCCATGCCGGGGTTGCCGGCGATTCTCTCGAAACGACCGAAGCCGGTGATGGCCGCCGAATGGCAAATCGACTACTGAAAGACCGCGACAACCAGACAGGCCGTCGCTGCCGACACGAGGTGCTGCAACGTTCTTCCCACTTCTTCGGCTCCCCTTTTCTGAACGTATTCCTGTGGGAGAGGGCGAAGCGCGGCCTACCGCGTCGCCGCGTCCAACCGGCCAAGGCGTCCGCCTCCGGCCTGGCTGGCGGGTGTTGCCCAAGGCCCGCGGACCGACAGACCCCGCCCTGGGTCGACAGCGTAAACTGGATGAAATCGGAAAACAAGTCAAGTGCCCACGAGAATAGGGGATAGAATGGGCTCTTCCGACTGAGACGCTCCCCGCCCTGGGCTTACCTTGCAGGAGGCGTGCTTCATCCGGACAAACGCCGAAAAGGGTGGAAAAATCGCGTCCGCCCCCTCGGCAAGCTGCGTACAGAAGTGGTAAGATCGTCCGATGCAACGGGGAGGCGGCCCCCCTAGCGGCCGGATGACGCACCATGGGTCAGATCGCCAAGGGAGAGCAGAAGGCAGCCGAAGGCTCTTGATCGGAGTGGTGAACACCGATATACTATTCATGCGTTCACACACACGGGTGCGGCCCCGCCCGCCCACCTCTTCCGACAAGAGAAAGGATTGTACCCATGGTCACTGCCACCACATCGAAAACCCAGAAGAGCAAGAACATGGCGAAGAAGACTGCGAAGCAGAGGACCGGGGCGGCCAAGACGCCGGCCGGCGCGGGCACCACCGCCTCGATGCTGGAAGATCACCCGATGCTGAAGAACACGGTGGCCCAGATCGAGAAACAGTTCGGCGAAGGGGCCATTATGCCGCTGGGGGCTGACCGTCTGGGCCGGATCGCCGGGATTCCGACCGGTAGTCTGTCGCTCGACATGGCCCTCGGCGGTCAAGGGATCCCCTGCGGCCGGGTCGTAGAGATTTTTGGGCCGGAATCAAGCGGTAAGACCACCCTGGCGCTGCACGTGGTCGCCCGGGCTCAGCAGAAGGGTGGCATTGCCGCGTTTATCGACGCCGAGCACGCCTTGGACCCGAGTTGGGCCAAGAAGCTGGGGGTCGAGCTGGAGACGCTCCTGGTTAGCCAACCCGGCTGCGGCGAGGAAGCCATGCACATTACCGAGATGTTGATCCGCTCCAACGCGGTCGACGTGATCGTGGTCGATTCGGTGGCGGCGTTGGTGCCCAAGAAGGAACTGGAGGGCGAGATCGGTGATTCGCACGTCGGGTTGCAGGCCCGGCTGATGAGCCAGTCGATGCGCAAGCTGACCGGGGCCATTTCCAAGTCGAAAACCGCCCTGATTTTCATCAACCAGATCCGCGAGAAGATCGGCGTGATGTTCGGCTCCCCCGAAACGACTCCCGGCGGTCGGGCGCTGAAGTTCTACAGCTCCTGCCGGATCGACGTGCGGCGGATCGGACAAATCAAGGAGGGAGACGAGGTGATTGGGCAGCGGGTTCGGGCGAAGGTGGTCAAGAACAAGGTGGCACCCCCCTTCCGGACAGCCGAGTTCGACATGATGCACACCAACGGAATCAGCTACGAAGGCGATATCCTCGATTTGGCCACGACCCAGCGGTTGATCACCCGAACCGGCGCTTGGTTCCGCCACGGCGAGCAGCAACTGGGCCAAGGCCGGGAGCGGGTCCGCGAATATCTCAAAGAAAACCCTGATTTGGTCGAAGAACTCAAAGAAAAGATCCTTGCCGCCCGCGGTTACGCCGACGCTCCCGAAAAGAAACCGGACTAGCCCTCTGCGGCTTTGCCCGAGCGAGTTGCCGACCATGATCCATCGACTGTTGCTGCTGTCGACCTTCTGTTTGGCCCTGGGGCTGCCCGTTGCGGGGTCGGACGCCCAGGAGACCTCCGGCCTGGACGCGGCCGCGGCGGTCGAAAGGGCCCTGGTCGACGTGATCGGCCGGGCGGAGAAGTCGGTGGTCGCCATCTATCGGATCCGCAAGGAGCTGCCGGAGGAGACGTTTGGCCTCGAGTTGCGGCCGGATCCATTCGGCCGCCGGGCCACTGCTGCCCCCGCCCCGCAACTGACCGATCCGGACTTCGTCCCCACCGAATACGGGACCGGCGTGGTGATCGATCCCCGGGGGTTGATCCTGACCGCCTATCACGTGTTGGGCGAACAGAGCGAATACTATGTTTGCGGACACGACCGGAAGTTCTATCGGGCGTGGATCAAAGGGGCCGATCCCCGCAGCGACCTGGCCGTGTTGGCCGTCCAGGCCATTGATCTGACCCCGATCGCTTTCGGCGACGCCGCCGGTTTGAAGAAGGGACAGATCGTCATCGCGCTGGGAAACCCTTATGCCATTGCCCGCGACGGCCAGGTTAGTGCCAGTTGGGGGATTGTTTCCAACCTCGGCCGCAAGGCCCCGTCGGTCCCCAGCGAATTCGACTCGACGGGCAAGTCGACGCTGCACCATTTCGGCACGCTGATTCAGACCGACGCCAAGCTGAACTTGGGCACCAGCGGCGGTCCGTTGTTGAACCTCAGGGGAGAGATGGTCGGGCTGACGGTCGCGCTGGCCGCCACCGCCGGATACGAGAGCGCCGCCGGATATGCCATTCCCGTCGACGCGACTTTCCGCCGCATTATCACCGATCTGAAGGATGGTCGTGAAGTCGAGTACGGCTTCCTGGGGATCCAGCCCGCCAATCTCACTGCCGAAGAGATGGCGGCCGGCCGGCAAGGAGTCCGCGTGGATTGGATCGTCCCCGGCACCCCGGCGGAACAAGAGGGGCTGAGGCCGGACGATATCGTCACCGCGGTGGACGACCGCCTGATCTACGAGGCCGATTCGCTCGTGCTGGAGGTCGGCAAGCTGCCGGTCGAATCGGTCGCCCGGCTGAATGTCATTCGGGACGGCCGGCCGCGGACGGTGCAGGTCACTTTGGCCAAGTATCCGGTTCGGGGCAGGAAGATCGTGACGACGCGGCCCGCCCCCTGGCGGGGCATGCGGGTGGATTACCCCACGGCGGTTGTCGACGAGGAAGCCCGGGCGCGCGGCGCGATGGCCTTCTCGGACAACGGCGTGATCGTGATCGACGTCGAGGAGGGGACGCCTGCCTGGGACGCCGGCTTGCGCCCCGGAATGCGGATTAGCCACGTCGGGCGTACCGCGGTCCGCACGCCCGGGCAATTCCGCGCCGCCCTGGCCGGCAGGGAAGGTCCGATCCAGTTCCGCCTGGCCGACGACGAAACCCCGCTACGGACCGTCGGCCCAATCCCGTAGCAGGGCCGCGCTCGCGATGTCTTACGACCTGCGCCGCCACATCCAGGCGAGCGCGCCCGCCAGGCCGGCGGCCAGCAACATAGCCAGCGTGCTCGGCTCGGGTACGATCACGAAGGCCAGATCGAACGCCGCTCCGGTGGCTGGCTCGCGCAGCTCGCGCCAGAACACGGGGTCGTCGGGGATCACGGGGCCGAAATCGTACACGGCCGCATCGTTCCAGTGGTCCCGCGAGGTCTTCCAGCCGTACTCCGGCGACTGAGGTTCCATGGTGAGTATGGTCAGCCCCAGCCAGTAGGTATTGCCGGCCTCTTGATAGAAGGGACTCGCAATGCCTTCGATATTGGCTTGATAGATGTTGTGGTGATCGTTGGGGACCACCAGCGCCGGATCCGCTATCGGGTCGTACCAGCCTTGGAGGCCCATACCCCAGTGCCGCACGGCAACCTGGTCCGGCGAGAACGGAGACGACCACAGCACCTCGCCCGGCATGCTGTAGCCGGTCTCGCTCTGGTCGGCCGGGACGTCCTCGTAGATCGAGAAGTACGCAATCTCGCCGGCCAAGGGCGCCGACGGCAAGAAGTCTTCGCGGACGGAGAACCAGAAGTGGATGTCCGTCACGTCTCCGCTTTGCCGGCACTGCCAGTCGTCTGCCAGGGTAAGTCGCACCCCGACTCCGGCAAGCGTGCAGCGGATATCCCAGCCCTGCGGATCGGGCAACTGCGGGTAGTGCATCTTGTAGTCGTCCCCGACGTCCCAATCGGCCGCGGCGGGCAGGACCGACAGGATCACCAGTGCGGAAGCGACCGTGGCTACAGCAACTCGTCTCATCTTTCTTCCTCCCTTTTCGGCAGGTTACGCGAACACGAACTCGGTCCCAGCGACGCACTGAAACCGTTACGACCAGACACATTCGATATGGACTCGACTCTTCCAGCAGCGGCGAGTCAAGGACACCTGAGTGCAACGGGCTGCGCAGCGGGCGTTCCGATTCCCTTGCGCCGGGCAGGAAAAACCCCTCAACGAGCTTGGGTTCTCATTCCTTGCCGAGTTTTGCCCTGCCGAGGGCCTCATACGTGGGGCCCGAGCGGTCAAGCTGGCTCGAGAACACGATGACTTGAGCGACTTGAATTCGGCCGGCCTCGAAATCGGCGTTCTGTTCGATCCGTTGGCCGAGCTCGGCCACTCCCAATCCGCCGCCGCGGACACGGCCGATGGTCAGATGAGGGTGAAAACGCCTATGCTCCTTGCGGTAGCCGAGCTTTGCCAGGGGCGTTTCGATCTGCTTGTGCAAGGCGATCATCGCGGCTTCGCCGCTGCCGGCCCCCACCCACACCGTTCGCGGCCGCCGGGCGTTGGGAAAGGCCCCGACCCCGCAGACGACCAGCTCGAATGGTTCCACCTCGGCAGCTCCCCGCTTTGCGGCTTCGCACACCCGGGCGATTTCCTTCGATGGCACTTCGCCGAGGAACTTCAGCGTCAGGTGCAGGTTGTGCGGATCGACCCACTTCACGTCGGCCGCCGTCGCCCGGAGCCGCTCGATCAACTGCTGCGTGCGGTTGCGAACACCCGAACCGATCTCCACGGCGACAAACGCGCGGACGGTGTGTTTCATGGCCGTCGTTGGTTCCTGTCTGTCAGAAGCTGAGCATCCGCTGATACTCGTCCATCCGGCGGTCGAGGTCCTGACGTTCGATCTTCCGCAATCGATCGAGGCTGAAGTCTTCCACGGTGAAACTGGCCGCCAGCGTGCCGTAGGCCATGGCTTTCTTGAGCGTCGTGGGCTCGAAATTCCCTTGCTCGGCCAGGTAGCCCATCATGCCGCCGGCAAAGCTGTCGCCGGCCCCGGTTGGGTCGACCACGTCGGCCGTGGGATAGGCAGGCAGCACGTAGGTCTCGTGCTGGCTGAAGAACATGGCCCCGTGTTCCCCCTTCTTGATCACGACGAATCGCGGCCCCATCTCGCGGACGCGATGTCCCGCACGCACGAGATTCGCATCGCCGGTCAACAGAATCGCCTCGCTGTCGTTGAGCACCAGGCCGTCGATCTCCTTCAGCAACTCGTCCAACTCGTCTCGCTCATTGTTGATCCAAAGGTCCATCGTATCGGCCATGGTCAGCGTCGTGCCCGGACATTGCCGCAACACTTCTCGTTGCAGCCGCGGGGGATCGTTGGCCAGGAACAAGAACCGGCAGCGGCGATACTCCTCAGACAACACCGGGCTGAACTGATTCATCACGTTCAACTGCACGTCGACCGTTTCGCGGTCGTTCATGTTCCGCACGTATTTGCCCGACCAGCGGAACGTCTTGGCCCCCGGCACGATCTGCATGCCCGCGGTGTCGATGTTGCGAGATTGCAGCAGCCTGGTATGTTCGTCGGGCCAGTCTTCGCCGACAACACTGACCAACTTCACCGCGCTGAAGTAGCTCGCCGAATAGGCGAAGTAGGCCCCAGACCCCCCTAGCAGATCGTCTCGCCTCTCGCTTGGCGTTTCCACGGTATCCAACGCGACCGATCCGACAACGACCAGCGGCATAGCGACGACCTCCTGTTCTCCGTCGAGCGACTCCTGAAAGGGAAGAATTGCGGCTCATTATGGACCTTCCACTGAGAAAGACAAGGGGCGGCGGCCATCGCGTGTCGCAACGATGACACAGATGCGCCGTCACAGTGACGACAACCCACCTCCATACTGCGGGGCTTTTGGGGCCGGGAACTGAACGCAAATTGTTGTTGAAAAACGTGTTATGGCCCGTCCCGCCTTTTCGGGCATCGAAAGTGCAGAGAGAAGGGCAGCATAGAGCTTTCCCGTCGCTAGGCACGGCCCCAGGATGCCGCTGCCACCACCGCAAAAATGGAGAACGCCATGAAACGCGTCGTATTGACACTGACAGTTCTTACTGCCATCGGCCTTGCGTCCGCAACCGCCTTTGCCGGGGGCGGGTATCGGGGTTATGGCCGGCACTACGGCAATCCGTACTACTTGCCCGGTTACGGCCAGGGGTACTACTCGGACTCCCGGGGCGTCAACTCGCACGCGGCAGCCGTGAAACGGATCATGGCCAGCCATTCCCGCTATCGCTTCAATCCCCACCCTCGCTCGAACTTCAAGAGCCCGCCGCATCCCTACGATTACTGGGGGTGGTAGTAACGGCTCGCCTCCGGTGTCGCCGGGCGATAGTCGGCACAGCGAGAGGCGACACTCGGCGACTGCCGTATCGGTTCGGCGAGCGGCTCGACCCATGGGTCCGCGCGGCAGCGTCCTCGGACTGTAGCGATTCTGCCGCCCGGGCATGCTAGTCGGGGCGTCTCCTTACGGCCGCGGCCGACGATGCACTGCCGCCCTTGACGGGGGGCGATCGGCGGCAATGATATAGAAGGTTGTTCCGTTTTGCCGTCGGTTCCGGGGAGAGAGTGCTCGATGTTCGCACGGAAACCGCGTGCGCGGCAGCACAGCTTTCGGTGCGGCAATCTTGTGGAAGTCCGCAGCCGAAGCGAGATTCTTGCCACACTCGACGCGGAAGGCCGGCTCGACGGGCTGCCGTTGATGCCGGAAATGCTGCAATACTGCGGACGGCGGCTGCGGGTCTATCGGCGCGTCGAAAAGGTCTATCTCGACATGCGCCACTACGTGGCCGAGCTGCCCGAGACGGTGCTGCTGGAGGATGTCCGCTGCGACGGCAGCGACTACGGCGGTTGCCAAATGGGCTGTCTGATGCTGTGGAAGACCGCTTGGCTGAGGCCGGCCGCCAAAACGGACGAGATCGAGCGGCCCGACACGCGCGAGGCGCCTCCGGTGCCGACCGGCCTGCCGACCACCGACGGTGCGAAGTTCTGTTGCCAGGCCGCGGAGCTGCAGGGGGCCACCCGACCGCTTTCCTGCTGGGTCCTGCGGCAGTACGTGGAAGATTATCTTGGCGGCGACTGGAGCCTCGGTCAATTGGTGCGGATGGGCTTTCGGGCTATCTGCCACAAGATCCGGTGGCGTTTGGGGCTGCCGCAGTTCGGCAAGGTTTGCGGCAGCCAGGGGCGAACGCCCGATGTGAGCCTGAGCCTTCAGCCCGGCGAGCGCGTACGGATCAAGAGCCGCAAGCAGATCCGGGCCACCCTCGACGCCCAGGGGCGGACGCGCGGGCTGGGGTTCAGCCCCGATATGGTCCGCTACTGCGGCGGCACCTATCGAGTGGCGCGGCGGGTGGAACGGACCGTGCTGGAGTGGTCCGGAGCGATCCGCGAGATCCGCAACACCGTGGCGCTGGAGGGCGTAACGTGCAGCGGCATCGATCAGCGATGCTGTCCGCGCAATTGTTACCATCTCTGGCGCGAGGTCTGGCTCGAACGATTGCCCGAAGACGACGCGTCGGCGTCGGAAGCGAAGCCTACGGCCGACCATTCCCGCTGAGCTTCAACTTGCCTTCGCGGACGTGCGGGACCGAGCCGAGCACGGACAGGTCCAGGCCTCGTTCGACGTCTTCCGGCGTGTAGAACCGGCGGTCGAGGCTATCGGCCGCCAAGGCCACGCCCAACGCGCCCAGCAGACCCGACAGCAGGCCGCAGACCAGCAGCAAGGCCTTTTGCGGACGGATCGGCCGCGATTCAAGCGTGGCTGACTGCACCACGCTGATATTCGACATCTGCTGCACGGCCAGAGCGTGGTCCACCCGCGCGCGCTCTACGCTGCTGGCATATGCCCGGTAGTTGGCACGCGCCAACTCCACGTCCCGCTCGACCTGGACAATGCGCAGCTCGTCCTGGTTGAAGACCTCCAAGTCGCCGCGGGCGTCGGCCAGTTGCGTCTGAAGTGCCGTTGCCTTGGCTTGCAGCGAAACCAGCGTCGATTCCTCTTCCAGTAGCGACATCCGCGTGTCCTCGTACAGCGGGTTCGTGATCGTCGTGGTCTGGGTGCGCGTCGGCTGCTGGCGATCGACAATCTCCTGCGCGGCGGCGAGCTGCTGCTCGATCTGCTGCATGACCGGATGGTGATCGGTGTACTCGGCGGCGGCCTCTTCCCGGCTTAGCTGCAAGCGGTAGAGTTCCTCGCGCATCAGGTCGGTGGCCTGGTTGCCGTGGCCGGCGGTGGAGCTGGCCACCTGGTTCTCCGGCAGGGCGTTCAACTGGCTGTGCAATTGCTCCAGTTTGGCTTGCGAGACGGGAACACCCGCGGCTGCCTCGGCCAGTTCGGCCTGGAGCAGGCTGATGCGATCGACCAGCGCCTTGCGCTGATCGTCGGGCGAAGTGATGCCGGTGGCCGATTTCAGGTCGCGCAGCTCGGCTTCTCGCGAGAACAACTCCTCCCGCAACCTTGCCGTCTGTTGGGCAAAGAACTCCAGGGATCCCGCGGGGCGGCTCAGGCGGATGTGCTCGGCCTGATACAGCTCGATCAGCTTGTCGACCACGGCATGGGCCCATTGCGGCGAAGGCCCCTCGCAGATGATATCGATAATGGTCGACCGGCGTACGGGCACGACGGAAAGGCGCTGCTGGACGCAGAGCACGGCCCGTTCGCGCCGACTCGGTGCGGAGACCGACTCCCTGGAGGACGGTGGCAGTCCGAGGATCGCGTCGGGGTCGAGTGCATCGACCACCTTTTCGACCGTGGCCCGGCTGCGAAGCACCTCGACCAGCGAGTTGATTTCGTTCTCCCGCGACATGGGCAGAGCCACCACCGGTTCTTGTCCGGGACTGACCGTGGTATCGAGAGTCGCGTTCTCACGGCCCAATCGCACGAGCAGCTTTCCCTCGGATCGGTAGGTTCTAGGCAGCCACGCCGCGGCCGCCGCGGCAGTGCCCATGGCCAATAGAAATACGAGGCAAGCCTTTTTCTTGTGGCGAGCCAACGCCCCGCGGACATCGGGCAGCATGGTCGACGCTGGGACCTTGCGCGGTGGCAGCTCGGCTGGGTGTCGATGTGTGCGTTCCATGGTTTCGGTCCTGGAGAGGTTTCGGTCCTGGAGGTGGTTCTCGAGTAGTCGCAGACGGGAAGCTCGCGAACGACAGGATGTACCCCCCGACGGGGGTGCTGGGCGAATTCGCCCCGAAGCGATGAGTCCGCTGCTTGCGGAATATGTAACCCTGAGTATACTAGGACAAATAGGTAATGTCAATAAGAGGTAATACTGACGGCACCTGCGAGGTAGATCATGGCTACGCAAGTCTTGCCGGAGGTGGTCTGCACGATCGAGAACCGGCCGCCGTATCGCGGCGAGCTTTCCTCCTCTTTCCTAAACGTGCTACGCGGCCTCGACTGGCCGAGCCGGGAGGCGTCGGCGAGGCTGCGGACTTTGGCGCTGACCAGTTCGTGTCGGGGCGAAGGGGTCAGCACGCTTGCCGCCCATCTGGCGGCCACGGCGGCTGCCTGCGACGCCGGGCCCGTGTTGCTGGTCGACGGCAACCTGGACCGGCCGACGCTTCACGAGCTGTTTAGCCTTTCGCCGCGTCCCGGCCTGACCGAATGCCTTGCCCAGCGGGAACGTTGGCCCCGGTGCATCGGGCCATCGTGCTTCGCCAACCTGTCTGTCTTGGGGGCGGGCCAGTTGCCGGGCAGCGCCGCTCGCTGGTGCCAATGCCGCGGGTTGCCCGAACTGGTGGAGGAGCTTAGTCACGAGTTCGAGCTTGTGGTGTTCGATCTGCCTCCGGTGGGGCAGCAAAGCTGCCTCAGCCGACTGGCCCGACTGCTGGACGCTGTTCTGCTGGTGGTCGAGGCCCAGCGGGTCTGTTGCGATACGGTTCAGCGGGCCAAGGAACTGCTTGTCTGCGCCGAAGCGCCGTTGGCCGGCGTGTTGTTGAACAAGCATCATCAGCGCCTGGCCGGCCGGCCACGTCGCACTGTTTCAGACGAGATCGCCTGATGTTTCTACGACGCCTCGTTCAATCCGTAGCGGCGCCTATCGGTCCGAGGGAGACCGCGACTTCGGAGAGCGTGGTGTCTGCAAACTGGTTTCGGCGGATGCTCGAGCGCGAGCGGGCGCGGTCCGATCGATCGGGCGAGGAATTCGCCCTGTTGGTGTTTGGCGCGAGAGAGGACCCAAGGGGCCGTGCCACCCTCGGTTACCTAGCCCGGCTGCTTCGGCAGCGGCTGCGTGCCACCGATGAGGCTGGCTGGCTGGACAGTCGGCACCTTGGCGTCATCATGCCCGACACGCCGGGCTGGGGTGCTTGGACCCTGGCCGACGAGCTCTGCCTGAGTTTTCCCCGCCGCGTTCTCCTGCCGGAGTGTCGCGTGTTCGTCTATCCTTCGCACTGGCCCTCGGAGTACGACGACGGCGTGGACGCTCGGGACGAGCCCGCGCGAAAGCGACAGGGCCGGCGGCCCGTGGAGCCCATGGGGCCGCTGCTGACGAGACGGCTGCCCCTTTGGAAGCGGGCCTTCGACATTCTCGGCGCCGGCGTCGGACTGATGCTGTGTGGGCCGCTGTTGTTGACCATTGCGGTCGTGGTGAAACTCGACTCGCCGGGCCCGGTTTTCTTCGCGCAGATGCGCCGAGGTCGCGGCGGAAGGCCATTTCGCATGTACAAGTTCCGTTCGATGACAGTCGATGCGGAGACCCGGAAACAAGATCTTCTGTCGCTGAACGAGCAGGACGGGCCGGCGTTCAAGGTCAAGTGCGATCCCCGCGTAACGGCTGTCGGTCGATGGTTGCGGAAGACGAGTCTGGACGAACTGGCGCAGCTTCTCAACATACTCAAGGGCGATATGTCGCTGGTCGGTCCCCGCCCGCTGCCTTGCGACGAATCGGACGCCTGCCGCCTTTGGCACCGTCGGCGGCTGGACGCCACGCCGGGGCTGACCTGCACCTGGCAGGTGCGGGGCCGGTCGCGGGTCACTTTTGCACAGTGGATGCGGATGGACGCGAATTACGTCCGCAACTTCTCGTTTTGGGGCGACTTGAAACTCCTCCTCCAAACCGTTCCCGCAGTCATCCTGGGACGGAACGAATGACAGACTCGGGCCGACGTCGAGGCCCGCTCTTGCAAGACAACTGCTCGATCCCAAACACTTCCCGGAGCCCGACTTGTCCGGCCTCCCGTTGGTCGGCCTGGATCATCCACAATGCGAACATCAGTAGACGACACACATCGGCGTCCGCGCGTGCTGCTGGTCGCGTACGGCTGCGCCGCCGACCGGGGCTCGGAGGCGGGCGTCGGCTGGAATCGCGTTGTGCAAGCGGCCAGGTTCTGCCAGGTGCACGTGATCTGCGAAGAGAGCGAGTTCGGCGAGGGCGTCCGTCGCCATCTGCGGGAGCACGACCCGGCGGCGCGGCCGCAGTTCCA
Source organism: Pirellulales bacterium (assembly GCA_016935315.1). Lineage (GTDB taxonomy): Bacteria > Planctomycetota > Planctomycetia > Pirellulales > Thermoguttaceae > JAFGRD01. The sequence goes on along the minus strand of JAFGRD010000081.1, from coordinate 5,674 downwards.
TTTCGTCGCCCAGCGGCGGTGGGAATCGCAATTGTGGCGGTTGCCGGCCTTGGGGTACGTGGCCTACAACCTCTGGCAGCGACGTGCGCTGCGGCTTGCCCGGCAGCTTCACCAACAACACGCCTTCGATCTGGTTCACCAGGTCAACTTCTCCACGTACCGGGAACCGGGGTATCTCTGGAAGCTGGAGGTCCCGTTTGTGTGGGGGCCCTTCGGCGGAGCCCAGAACTACCCGGCGCGGTTCTTGAGCCGGGCGGGCTTCCGCGGCGCGTTGGGCGAGGCCTTGCGCTCGGTGTGCAACCGTCTGCAACTGCGGTTCGGTCGGCGGATCGGCCGGGCGGCGCGTCGGGCGGACGTGCTGCTGGCGGCCAATTCGACCACCCAACGTGATTGTGCCCGAGTCTGGGGCGTCGAACCGCGGTTGTTTCCCGACACGGGGATCGCGGAAGTCGCCGGCGCACCGCCCGCGAAACCGGCGTCCGGAAGATCGTCGGGCCCCTTGAAGATCTTATGGGTCGGACGCCTGGTTCCCATCAAGGCGTTGTGGCTGTTGATCGAAGCGCTGGCTCAATTGCCGCCCGAAGTGGCGTATGAGCTGCGCGTCGTGGGCTCGGGTCCGCAGCAACAGCGATGGCAGCGTCTGGCGCGCCGCAAAGGGATCGAACCCCGCACGACATGGATCGCGGAGGTTTCTCACCGGGAGACGCTGCAGCAGTACCGATGGGCCGACCTGTTTGTCTTCACGAGTCTGCGCGACACGACGGGCACGGTGATGCTCGAAGCCCTGGGGGCCGGATTGCCGGTCGTTTGCCTCGATCACCACGGGGCGCACGACGCCGTGACCGACCGGTGCGGCATCAAGATTCCCGTGACCCGGCCGCAAGAGGCCATCGCCCGGCTGGCCGACGCCGTCGCCCTCCTGGCACGCGACGTCCGGAAGCGGGAGCAACTCGGCCGCGGCGCGATCCAGCGGGCACGGCAATACGTCTGGTCGCGGCAGGGAGACGAGATGGCTGCACTGTACCGACAGGTTCTGGAGGCTGCCGGTAGCCCCATCCCGAGGCGGGCCGACGGGTTGATCCACTGCCGGCGGCGACTGGGATCGAGCATGGCGGTGCCGCTGGACGGGCTGTTGGGCAGCCGGGCCGAGGGGCGATTCGGCATCCTGATGTACCACCGGGTCGCCGACGTGCCGGGTGGCAACTGTTTGCCCGAGGGAACCGTGCCGGTCGAGCGCTTTCGCCGGCAGATGCGAGTGTTGTTGTCTCGCGGGTACACCCCTTGGCCGCTGCGAAGGGTACTCGAGCACCACACGGCGGGCCGACCGATTCCGCCAAAGACGTTCGTCGTCACGTTCGACGACGGCTACGAATGTGTCTACCACGATGCCTGGCCCGTCTTGAGCGAGCTGAGGATACCGGCCACGGTGTTTGTGGTCACTTCGCACCTGGACGGTGACCGGCCGTTGGCGTTCGACTCCCGTTGGCCGGGGCGGCCGGGCCACGGTCGCGGCACTCTGTGGCGGTCGCTCTCGACGGCACAGTGCCGCGAGATGCTTGCCGGCGGCCTGGTGGAGTTGGGGTCGCACACGCACGCGCACGCCGATTTTCGGGGACGCCCCGAGGCGTTTCGGGCCGACTTGAGGGCGTCGCTGGAGGTGCTGCGTCAGCGGTTCGATCTGGCCGAGGCCACGTTTGCCTTTCCGTTCGGGCATAGCAGTCCGCGGTTGGTGGCGGAAGCGGAGCGTGCCGGCGTCCTGTGTGCGCTGACCACGCGCCACGAACTGGTCGCGCCGCAGACCGCCGTATTCGATTGGGGCCGATTCTCCGTCGAAACGTACGATTCGGGGGCCACCTTGGCGGCGAAGCTCGACGGGTGGTACAGCGTCCTGCAAGACACCTGGTACTGGTGGCAGCGAAAACGCCGCGTGAGCGAGGTCGTATGCCGATGAATTCCTGCCCCAGTCGCGAACACCAGTCAGTGGAGCTCTCCCCGGGCTTTGCACAACGGGCGGCCCGCCTGGTGCGCCCCGTAACCAGTACGTGTGCCAGCTCGTTTGCCCGCCAGGGCATGCTGTCGGTGTTCGATCAGGGCGTCGTCAGCATGACAAGCTTCCTGACCAGTGTGATCGTTGCCCGCGCAACTTCTCGCGAAGACCTGGGCGTTTACTATCTCGCTTTGACCTTGTTCTTCCTTGCGCGGGGTGTGCAAACACAAATCCTGACGGCCCCGTACCTGTTCTTCTGCCACCGCCGGCAAGGGAGCGACTCGGCGAAGTACACCGGCAGCGTGCTGGTTCACCAGTTCGTCTACGCGGCGCTGGTCGCCGTGTGTCTGCTGGGAGTGGCGGTCGCGATTCAACTGGGCCTGGGACCGCGGGACTTGGGTCCCGTGGTTTGGGTACTGCTGGGGGTGGCGCCGCTGCTGCTGTTGCGAGAATTCCATCGGCAACACTCCCTCAGCCGGTTGAAGGTCGCCAGAGCCCTGGCCTTCGACGTCCCCCATGCCTTGCTGCAAGTGGGAAGCCTGCTGCTGCTGTGGCGCTTTGTCGGTCTGAGCGTGGCTGGCGTGTACGCGGTGATGGGCATCGCCGCTGCCTTGGTGTGTTTACCGTGGTTCGTCCTGCAACGCAGGCGGTGGCACATCGAACGCGGGTGCATTGCCGCCGATTGGAGGCAGAACTGGTCCTTCGCCCGCTGGACGCTGGCCAGCCACCTGGCTGGCTGCTCCACGCCCTACATCATGCCGTGGATCGTCGTCGCCGCGGCCGGCAGCGGGGCCGCCGGGTTGTACGGCGCCTGCGGTACGCTCGCCGGGGTCGCCGGCATCTTCGTGATGGGACTGGGCAACTACCTCGCGCCCAAGGCGCGTCGCGAGTTCGCCGTCGAAGGCAAGGCGGCGCTGTGCCGCACGCTCGCCCGGGGCGCCGCCGTGTTCGGCGTGGTCGTCGGCGGGCTCTGCTTGCTCTCCCTGGCAGTCGGCGAGCAGGTGGTGGTGCTCGTGTACGACCGGCAGTGCGCCGGCGGCGGCGCGATCTTGACACTCCTGATGCTCAGCCTGCTGGCGATCAGCCTGCAAATGGTCGCCGGCAGCGGTCTGTGGGCGATCGGGCGGCCCAAGGCCACGTTGCTGCCCGACGTGTGCGTCCTGGTAGTGACCCTCGGCGCGGCGGCCGTGGCGGTCGGACCACTGGGCCCGACGGGGGCGGCGCTGGCCAGCCTTGCCGGGGCCGTAACCGGCGCCGTCTTGAAGACTTCCTGCTTCCTGCAACTCATCCGCTCGGTTCCTCTCGAAACGGCTTGTGCCTGATCTGCAAGACCATGATCTCAACCACGCCAGACACCATCGAACCTCCCGAGGCAAGTCGCTGGATGCTTGCCCTGGCCGTGCTGGTCCTCGGCGTCGCGTTCTTCCTCACCGAGCACGATTGGGGCCGGTCGCGGCTGGAGGCCTTTTCCCTCTCGGCGGAACAACTGGAAGACGCAACCGGCGGCGGCAGCGCCTGGCGCCAATTGGCATTCTCGCTCGTGGCGGCCATGGGACTTTTCTTCCTCTTGCGTCGTGGTGGCCGGCGTTGCCGCTTCGACGATCCGCTGGCCTGGCTGTTGATCCTGTACGTCGCTTGGTGCGCGACAAGTGTCGCTTGGTCGATCGACGCGCTGCTGACCGCGAAGCGCGTCGTGGTGCTGGCCTTCTGTCTCCTCGGCGCCCTGGGACTCGCCCGGCAGTTGTCGCCGCGCCAACTGTGTCTGCTGACGACGGCGATCTTGACGGCGTACTGTGTACTGGGGCTCGGCGCGGAGATGGCGTTGGGAACGTTCCGGCCGTGGTCGAGGGAGTATCGGTTCGGCGGCACGGTGCATCCGAACACACAGGGCGTGTACTGTGCGGCGCTGTGCCTGGCGGCCGCCGCCCTGGCTGGTCGTTGGGGCCGCCAAAGCCTCCCGGCGCTCGGCCTGTTCGCCGTCGCGGCGGTGCTGCTGGTGCTGACTCGATCGCGAACAGCCTGTGTCGGGCTGGCCTTCGCCCTGGCCGTCGTCGCCCTGGTCGGGTTCTCGCCGAAGGCGCGGCTGGTGACGGCCGTGGCCGGCACCTGGGTCTTCTGCACCGCCGTGTTTGCCACGGCGCTTTGTGGCATGGACCCCCAGAAACAGATGACCAACGTGATCTTGCTGGGCCGAACCGAGCACGTCGCGTCGCTCAATGGACGGATTCCGCTCTGGAACGAGCTGTTGCCATACGTGCGGCAACGACCATTGCAGGGCTACGGCTACGACGGCTTCTGGAACGCCCATCATATCGAAGACCTTTCCGAGATCTCCCAGTGGGCGATCCACGTGGCACACTCGATGTATCTGGACGTGCTGCTGAGCGTCGGGCTCATCGGGGCCGGCCTCCTGTTGCTGGCCGGCGCCCTCGGTGCCTATCGCCACGCCAGGCAGTATCTGATCGCCGGCGACAGTAGTTCCGGCTTCTTCTTCGGGCTGCTCGTCTTCGGCGCCGTCACCGGCGTCCTGGAGTCGGGTTTCATCCAACCCATGTTCGTGCCGATGGTCGCCGCGTGCGGACTGGCACAGGCGGCGTTCGGCCGCGAGGAGGTCGCCTCATGATGACCAGCCCGGACGTCAGCGTGGTGGTGTGTACGTACAATCGTGCCGAGTTGCTCCGCGGCGCGCTGGAGAGCCTTGGGAAGCTGCAAACCGGCGGGCGGCTGCGGTACGAGATCGTCGTTGTCGACAATGGTTCCACGGACCACACCGACCGGGTCGTCGAAGAGGCAATTCAGCGTGAAGAGGTTCCCATCCGCTGTATTCATGAGCCGCGCGCGGGGGTGGCCTGCGCCCGCAACTGCGCCGTCCGCCTCGCCGCGGGCACATGGATCGCGTTCTTCGACGACGATCAACTGGCCGAGCCCGATTGGCTCCTGGCGCTGGTCGCCACGGCCGAGCGCACGGGTGCCCGTTACGTAGGCGGCGCGGTGCGCCTGGCGCTGCCCGAGACGGTGCTGAGTGAACTCCCGCCGCTTTGTCGCAGGCTGCTGGGGGAATCGGTCGCGGTCGCCGCACCGTGTAAGCTCCATCGGAAGCTGGGCGTCGGAACCGGCAACCTGCTGATCCACCGCACGGTCTTCGACCAGATCGGGCCGTTCGACGAATCGCTGCGTGCAGCGGGCGAGGATACGGATCTCACTCGGCGCGTGCGTGCGGCCGGCATCGAGGGTTGGTTCAACCCGTCGGCCGTCGTGCGTCACGTGGTTCCGACCTACCGGCTGCAAGATGATTACTTTCGCTGGACGTCGGTTCGCAACGGCACGCATCTCGCCCATCGCGAGCGGCAGCGGTGGGGGCGGATCGGCTTTCCGCCGGTGCTGGCGGCACGCGCCGCCCAAGTCATGCTCCGATACGTGCCGCGGTGGCTCTGGGCACACGTGACACGCTCCCGGAAGATCCGGCTGGAGGGTCGCTGCCAATTGTGGCGGGCGGAAGGATACTTCCGGCTCGTGCTCGGCTGGGCAGCGCCCTCGTGGCTCGCCCGGAGCGATTTCGCTTCGCAGATCGACTTCCGCACGGAGCGGGAGCTGTTCGCACCTAAATAGCCTTGCGCGATTCTGGGAAAAGTAGATAAATAGAGGAACCCCAGTCACTTACAGCGATGTTGGGTCGCAGTGAAAGGA
>JAFGRD010000080.1 GCA_016935315.1 Pirellulales bacterium | reverse complement strand
GCTCAATAATTCCAACCGGTTGTCACCACAGGACTTACGACGCGTTTTCCGCCCCATTTTCGGCCGTTTGGGGAGCAACCCAGGCGGTAAAAAACCGACGCAACCCCATATGCCAAAGCGGTTTGCGTCAACGGGCCTGTTTCTCGCCGGGCCGAAAGTATGCGAAACAATTCGAGTCCCCGGCAGCCGGAGCGGCTGGGTGGCACGACAGTGACACCACTGCAACGGCCCCTCTATTCGACCTCGACCAGAAGTACTTGCGCGCGAATCGCAGATATCTGTCTTGCGAAGGGAAACCGGTCGTCTTCCTCCTCGAAGTAGACGTCGACGTACCCCTGCAACCGTCCGCCCTTTTTTGTGAATTGCGGAAAACACGGTCCGGAGACGGCTTGAACCTTCGACCTCAGTTCATCTCGTCGGTCAATATGCCCGCAGTATCGAGTGCGCGGCAAATCAGGCTTGGTCGACGTACTTCGACAGGGCGGCGCCCGCGGGAAGCACGTCCACCGACGCGACGCCGACCAGACGTTCAAGCAGGCGGTCCAAGTAGGCGGCTCGAATCGGCCCCCAGCCCTCGTCGTCCAGACCGTGGGTGTTGAAGATCATCCAGCCTGATTGCTGGGCCAATAGCTTGTCGATCTCCCGGTCGATGGCGTGTTCGCAGTTGCCGGGTCCGAAGCTCGTGCAAGTAAGCTTGACTTGCCCCCGGCGCGGCCAGGGGTTGATCGCTCCACCGCTCGTCCGGAAAGCCATGACCTGAGTCGGCAGCCATGCCTCCAACTTGGGCGTGGAGGCGTTGTAGGCGAAGCTGTAAACGGCCTTCTTCGGTTCAAAACCTTTGAGTTTCCGGGAGAACACATCCAGACACCGCCGTATCAGGTCCTTGCCTTCCTCGAAGGAGAACTGTTGCAGGTTGGCGTGTTGGAAGCTATGGGGCATGACTTCGTGACCTCGGGCCCGCAACTCGTTCCACAGTGCGAAGTCGCCCCGAGGGACATCGTGGTAATCTGGCGGGCGGAAGTCCTTCCGGTGGGCCGAGGCAACGACATTGATGCAGGCGGACAGCTTGTGCTTCTCGTAGATCTCCGCCGTTTTGATCGACGAGTTCTTGAAGCCGTCATCGAAGCTGAGCGTGACGATGTGGCTCTTTGGCTTCGGTTCGCCGCCCGATACACGCAGCGGCAAGGCGAGACTCACCGCCGTCGCGCCTGCGGCCCCGAGGAACTCTCGACGGGTAGGGTGCATGATCGGTCCCTTTTTGGTCTTTCGGAGTCTTTACTTCCTCTCCGCCGAAGCGTACATTCGCACGTGGTCCCTCTTGTCTCCGCACATTCTACCACCGGCCGATCCCGATGGGTAGAATGGAGGTTGCCCTGACCCTTGGGAGACCATCCTTTCGCGACTTTGCCCACCCGGAACTGGGGCAACGGCTGCTGCAGCCGGAGCGGACTCAAGGGAAATTCCATCGCACGAGGAGGTGAGAAAAACCCTGATGACAGACCAATCACAGATGGCGTCTCGTCGCCGGTTCTTGCTCGGCGTCGGGACCGGCCTCGGTTCGTTGAGTGTCCTCGAACATGTCGCGACCTCAACTCTCGCTGCCGGGGAGAACGAGCGCCCGGCAAGCAGGATCCCGCTGATTCACACGACGGACCTCTACAGCCCGCCTCAAGACCCGGATGACCATGTCGATCTCGCCACGGTCTACGCCTTGCCTGAGCTGGATCTTCGGGCGGTCATTCTTGATCCCAGCCGCAGATTCGTCGGGCAGCACGATCCGGGGTTCGTTCCGGTGGTCCAGTTGAACTATCTCACCGGCCAGGCGGTGCCCGTCGCCGCCGGCCCCATAGACCCTTTGCGGTCGCCGTCGGATACGGCGGAGGATCGTCCACGTTGCGAGCAGACGGGGATCGAATTATTGCTCAGTTCGCTGCGTCTTTGCCCAGAGCCTGCGCTGGTCTCCGTGATGGGTTCTGCCCGAGTGGTTGCGGCGGCCTGGAACCGGGAGCCGAAGCTGCTGCAGCAGAAAGTCCGAGCGGTCCTGGTCAACGCTGGGGCGACAACCGGAGAGCCGGGTGCCGAGTGGAACGTCGATCTGGACGTCCACGCCTGGATCGGCCTCATGCGAAGTGGGCTTCCCATCCTGTGGTATCCGTGTACCGGGGAGCACGGCCCGATGGGACTTGCCCCGCACAACACGTTCTGGCTCGTCAGCCATCGGCGGCTATTTGATGGACTTCCCAAACCCCTTCGCGCCTACTTCGACTACGCCTTCAATTACCATGCCCGAGGCGACGTCATCAGATTGTTGCTGGCGTTGGGAGAGGGCCCGTCGTGGGACAAAGTCCTGGCAGGCCGGCGGAACATGTGGTCGACGGCCTCGCTCGTGATGGCCGCCGGTAGGGTCTTGGCAGAGACCTCCGAAGGGTGGCGGTTCGTCGCCCAGGAGCAAGCAGGCGGGTTGAAGCGGCAATCCCTGGAGATGGTGTCGATCGCCTGCAAAGTGGATGACGCCGGAGTGATCCGCTGGTCGCCCACGCCCGAGCCGAGCAACGTCAAGATCTTTCGCCGGAAGCCCGACGAGGAACATGTCCGTGCCATGGGCGAGGCCACGAATAGTCTGCTACGCCAGATGCCTTTGAACTGACATTCACGACATGATCGCACACGGCAAGCGATTCGGGCGACGACTTTTTTCGCCACAGAAAGGAAGAGATCATGCGGACATCAATCACGATATGGGCTCTAGCGCTTTCCGGTGTCCTGCTGGATCGGGCGGCTGCACAAGCCGCGGAGCAGCAAAACACCGAGTCCTTCGTCTACAGGAAGACCAAGCAGGCCGACCTGGAATTGGTCGTCCACTACCCGCCCGGCTGGAAGGATAGCGACCGGCGGCCCGGCATCGTGTTCTTCTTCGGCGGCGGGTGGCAAAACGGTAGGATCACGCAGTTCGAGCCCCAAGCGAACCACCTCGCCAATCGTGGGATGGTGGCTGCACGGGCAGACTACCGCGTGAAATCCCGGCACGGGGTGACACCCAAGGAATGCGTGGAAGATGCCAAGAGCGCCGTGCGGTGGATGCGTCAGAACGCCGCCAAACTCGGCATCGATCCCGAACGCGTCGTGGCTGCCGGTGGCTCGGCGGGTGGCCATATCGCTGCCTGCACGGCACTTACGCCCGGCCTGGAGTCCGAAGATGAAGATGCCGAGATTTCGTCCCAGCCCAATGCCCTGGTCCTGTTCAACCCGGTGCTGCGGTTTGCCGGTATCCCGCAATTGATGGCGCGGATCGACCACGACGCGGCGTTGGGCAAAGCCATTTCCCCCACACTGCACTTGACCAAGGACAGCCCGCCGACGTTGATCTTCTTCGGCACGGCAGATCGATTGGCCCCCATGGGCGACGAGTTCATGGAGAAATCGAAGGAATTGGGCCATCGGGCCGAGTTGTTCACCGCCGAGGGTCAGCCCCATGGGTTCTTCAACCGTGCACCGTGGCTGGAACGGACGACGCAACGAATGGACGAGTTCCTGGTGTCGCTGGGCTACCTGAAGGACAGACCAAGAACGGGACGACTGTCAGAAGGGACGAGCACATTTCCCGTGGACAAGGCGGACCTGACCAACGTCGGCACGGCGCACTCCTTCGTGGACTATGTGGTGACTCCTTCCGCAACATGTTCACGGGCAAAGAAGCAGGCGGCGCGGGCCCTGGATGGGGCCGGCGCCGCCTGATGGGTTCCGTGGAGGGAGACGTCCGCTTAGAACGGGCTGCCGCCCGGAGGTCCACCGGGGCCGCCGCCCATCGCCGCTTTCTGGATCGCCTGGCCGATCGCCTTCAGCAGTCCTTCTTCCAGCTCCAGCCGGGTGCTGGCGCCGTTGGGAATGCCGGTGGTGGTCAGCGTCACGTGGTCCTTATCGCCGACCTGGCTGAGGATTCCGGCGATCATCGTGGGGATCTCTTTGTCGGAGCCCTCGGCCACGGCGGCAACGAACTGGGCGATCGGGCCGGCCGCTATGGACAGCCGCATCGGCGGGATCTGTTTGCCGGCCTCAGAAGCCGACTTGTCGATCACCTGCTTCAGCGTCGCCGCGGCGTCGGCGCCAACGGCCAGATAGACGCTCGTGTCGGTCACGCCCAGCACCAGGTTGAACTGGTCGCCGATGACCTTGGCCAGGTCCGGCTCCGGCGTGGGCATGCTGAACGTGTGGAAGCGGACGCCCTGGTGCGTCTCCGCGTCGAGCTTCAACGCGTCGCCCAGCTCGGGCGCTTCTTCGACGGCCAGGCTGGCCAGTTGTTTGACGGTCTTCTCCAGCTTGGACCCCTCGGCGAGGATGCCGCCGGCGACCAGCGTGGTAGCGCCGGGCTTGAGGATCAGCACCACCCCGCCGTCGGCCTTCTTGCCGTCGATCGTCTTGTCGGCCACGTCGAGCAGATCATTGATCGCCTGCTCGGCCATCTGGCGCTCGGCGGCCGAAAGCTCCTGGTCGGCCAGCTCTTTCAGCGCCGAGGTGCGGATGCCGGCAATGGCGGTCTTCGCCTGGGCCACGTCAGTGTCGGACAGCACGCCGGCCCAATTGCCCGTCAGCGCGGCACCGGGCAGGTCGAAGCCGGCGAAGTCGGTTGTCGTCTCGGCCATCTCGGCGAACTGGGCCGCCGTCTTGGTGCCGGCGACCGCCGTGATCTGGACGTCGAGGTAAACGGTCCCGGCCGAGCCGTCGACGGCCAAGCCCACCAGCAACTCGTCCAGGTCGTTGACCGTGTCGACGAACTGGTCGAGGGCCTGCCGGGTCATGCCGGTGCGAATGGCGTACTGGTCGTCGCTTTCGCCGGGCTGCCGCATGTTGGCCATCTCGGCGCCCGCTTTTACCTGGGCGGCAATCTGGTCGCGCAGCGGAGCGGGAACGGCCTGGATCGACGCCCGCACGGCCACATCGTACTTCTGCTGGAGCCCGCCCAACAGTTGCAGCGGATCGGCCGGCACGGAGGCCAGGGATTCGGCCTTGTCGGCCAGAAAGGCCCAGCCGCCTTGCTCCTTGACGAAGACCGGCTTGCCGTTGCCCCCCGGCGACTCGAGCTTCAGCACGCCGCCGCCGGCGTCCGCGGGCTCGCCGGCGAAGGGCGCCACGACTTCGAGCAACTGTTTCATGTCGCTGACCGGCACGAAGACGACGGCGGGAAACTGCATGCCGTCGGTCTGGACGACCAGGCCCCAAGGCTTGGCCTTGTCGAGCCCGGCAACCCCCTTGCCGCCGGTAAACATACCCAGCATCCCCTCGAGGCCCTGGGCCAAGGCGGGGTTGTCGCCGAGTTGGCCGACGAATCCGATGTCTTCGAACAGGGCGTCGTAGCCGGAGAACGAGACGGTTACAACCGGCTTCAGGGCGGTGGCTTGGGCCGGGCAGACGCTCGGGGCGACCAGCAAGCCGACAACGGCCAACACCGATACGAGGGTTCTTGCTCTTTGCACGATGGGTTCTCCTCCTTTGTTCACTTTCACAGGCACGTCTGTCCACGTATGTTGTGCAAGTCTAGCTCGAAACGTGGCCCCGGACTAGGCTCTCGTCGGACAAACTTCTGTCTGGCCGGCGCATCGCCCGACGCCGCCAGGAGCGGCTCTTTTCGGTCCGGCCCCCCTAGCGACGGAGGAAACCACGCTTCCGCGACACTGCCAGGGGTTATTCGGCCGGTGGGCAGAGATCTTGGAACCGAGACCCGGCGGCCCTCGCGACGGCTGGAATACACAACCCGAAAGCAAGAGGGCGACCGACACGAAAGGGGGGCGTGACCGCTGGGGGGCTACCGCTCGCGGTAGGTGATGCGGCCTTTGGTCAGATCGTACGGGGAGAGCTCGACGGTGACCTTATCGCCGGGCACGATGCGGATGAAGTGCTTGCGCATCTTGCCGGCCACGTGTGCGATCACCTTATGGCCATTGTCCAACTGTACGCGAAATCGCGTGTTGGCCAAGGCCTCGGTAACGACGCCTTCAACTTCAATCGCTTCTTCTTTCTTAGCCATACTCGACTCCGGGGGGCGGGATCGCACCGGCGATACACCACCGGTATCATTGTAATTTACCATTTTTCGTCGCCCCGTCCAGCCCCGGCCCCCAACGGCAAGGCCGCCGGGGCTTTTCACGGGCGCCCGCTCAGCGTATGGTATCTGTCATGCCTCAGCCTGCCGATCGACCCGACACGCCCGCCGCCCCAAAGCGCCAGCTCACGCTGTTCGATTCGACCTGCATCATCGTGGGCATCATCATCGGGGCGGGGATTTACCAGATGGCCCCGACGATTGCGCAGGGAGCGGTCTGTTGGTGGGGTGTCCTGCTAATCTGGGCCGTCGGCGGCGTGCTGTCGCTGTTTGGTGCGTTGGGATATGCGGAACTCGCCAGTGCCTATCCTCAGCAGGGTGGCGACTATGTCTATCTCAGTCGCGCCTATGGCCCGTGGGCCGGCTTCCTGTTCGGTTGGATTCAGTTGGCAGTGGTTCGCCCAGGCGATATCGCGGTGATGGCGTTCGCGTTCGCAACCTATGCGCAGGTCATCTTTGACCCGTTTCCAGGTTCTTCCGGCCTGCCAACGCAACAGATTTACGCTTGCGGTGCCGTAGGCATCTTGACGGCCATCAACGTGCTCGGGGTGCGGGAGGGAAAGTGGACACAGAATCTGCTGACCGTAGTCAAGGCGCTCGGGCTGTTGGCGATCATTGCGGTCGCCGTGATCGCTCCCCGCACAGCAGCAAGCACCGGAGTGAGCTATGAATTCCCCCTGAGCGTGGCTCTGATCCTCGTGATGTTCACGTTCGGCGGTTGGAACGAAATGGCCTATGTGGCTGCCGAAGTGAACAACCCGAGGCGGAACATTGTGCGGGCTCTGGTCTTGGGAACCTCCGCAGTCACAGTACTGTATCTGATGCTCAACGCCGCATTCCTCTACACCTTGGGCTACGACGGCCTGGCTGCCTCGGAGGCGGTGGCTACCGATGCTGTTTCGACGGTCTTTCCCAAGATGGGCGGTCGCTTGATCAGCCTGCTGGTTTGTATCTCAGCACTGGGGGCCGTCAACGGATTGATCTTCACCGGCGCGCGGATTTCGTACGCCGTCGGGGCCGATCATCGGGTGTTTCAGGGCCTGGGCAGGTGGGATCAGAGGACGGGCACACCGTTGCGTGCTCTGCTGTTACAGGGAGTGTTGGCTGTCGGCTTGATCGTGCTGTTGGGCTCGTTCGTCACTGCAATCCTTTATACGGCTGCGGCCGTCTACCTCTTCTATCTGGCCACGAGTCTGGCCGTCTTCGTTCTGCGGCGCAAAGAGCCACGGGTGGATCGCCCCTACCGGGTGACCGGGTATCCCATCACCACGCTCGTCTTCTGCTGCGTGTGCGTGTTCTTGATCTATGGGGCGGTGACCTACAAGCCGATGATCGCCGTCGCGTCGTTGGGCATAGCTGCCCTCGGGATGCCGCTCTACTGGAAAACACGCCAGGTGCCGGATCGGCCGACCGACTGAGCGAAGAGTCAAGTGCTGATCCGACGGGCGTGCCACCAGCGAGCCCCGGGGTCTATCCCCGCACAAATCGACGTGGCACACACCAAGGTTGAAAGAACGACGGCGCCCGCTTCTCCCGCTCGACGCCGACGGCTCTTGCCGGCATTCCCCACTCACCTCTCACTCGGTCACCTCGAACGGCGGCGAGGGACCTTTGATCCGCTCAGGCACCTCGGGGACGTCTTCGATGACGATCCGCGACGGCATCTTGAAGTCGGCCGGCCAGCCGTACTTGGCCGGAGAATCGTCGTCCGCGGGGTCGCGCAGGGCGTCGGCCGGGAAGAAGGGCAATTGGGTCGCGTCGGGCGGCTCGGGTGGCTCGCTCGGTCTGGTCGGTTTGGCGGTCCAGCCTGGGGCCTTCGGCGCCGAGGGGGCAGGCGGCGTGAGCCCCTTGGGTCGGCCGCAGCCCCAGTAGACCGCCAGCCGAATCACCAGCAGGCCCAGCACGAGCATCAACAGGGTGCGTAACCAGCGTTTTCGAATCATGCCCTGGGTCTTGCCGTTCTTCTAAGAGCCCTTACCCAGGCAATTATGACCCCCAAGCAGCAGCATGCAAGAACGCGACGCCCCGGCCGGCCGCGATCAGGCAGCCTTTTCCGAGGGCCCACGGGAGAATTGTGGCCGTCTCGTTGCGGCGGCTGGAGCCTCCGCTGACCCGGCAAGATGGCTACGCGGCGGTCCCGCGACCAGCCCCAGCACGATGACCGCCACCAGCCAGGCGGTCGTCCCCAGACCCAACAATCCGACGCGGCCGGCCTGGTCAAGCAGGAGGTAGTGCAGGACCGACAGCACGGCCGGCACCACGGCCATGGCCGTTGCCGCCCGCGGCATGGCCTGCCGATCGAGCCACAACGGCAGCAGCAGCACGGCCGGTGCCAGCAGCATGAAGTAGTGGCCGCGGGAAATGGGCGAGACGACCAGCATCGCCACGCACGCCAGGGCGAACGCCAAGGCCAGGCCCAGCGCGTCGTCGGGGCGGCCCAGCCGCCATCCCAACGCCGCCAGCGCCGCCAGCAGCCCGAGCCGCACGCCGAGCACGAGCCGCCCGACGATCGGGGCGTCCATGGCCATCGCCGGCGGGTTTGGCTCGACGACCAGCCGATCGTCCGGGCCGCCGGAGAGCATGTGGGCCGCGAAGTTGCCGAACCGATAGACCGCGTTGCTGAAGCTCTGGTTGCGCACCGTGTGCGTCTCGACGCCCGCCAGGCGGTCACGGCCCGAATCGTCCTGCCGCGCCAGCACAATCTGCGAGAAGGTGCCGAGATGTTGCAGGTTGGCCTTCCAGCCGATCAGCGCGGCCGGCACCAGCAGGAAAAACAGCACCAGCCCCAGCGCCACGCCCAACGTGGAGCCGGCCAGCCGCCGGCGTGCCACCGCGGGCGATGGGTCTTCCGGCAGCCGTTTCCTTGCCGCCGCCAGTTGGACAAACAACAGCAACGCCACCGGCAGCACGGGGACGATCTTCAGCACCACAGGCATCGCCAGCACCGTGCCGCCGGCGATCCAGGCTCGCCAGCCGCGCCCGCGCACGATCAGCCGCAGCCCCAAAAACAGCAGGTAGAGCTTCAGCACGCCGACCTGCCCCCGCTGGAGACAATTCAGTGTCGGCAGCAGGCCGGTCGCCAGCGCACAGACACCCAGCCATGGAAACCAGCGGCGGCAGCCGGCCGCCAGTCGCGGATCGCTTTCGCACAGCTCCCGCAGGATCAGACGCAACTCGCGAAAGCAGCCCCAGCAGATCAGCAGACAGACGAAGAACCAGACGGTCACCTGGTCTTGCGACGCCAGGGCGTGCAACGGGGCCAACAGCAGTGCAAACATCGGCGGATAGAGATATCGCCAGCCCCGGGGATTGGCCACCTCATAGGGTGCCCGGCCGTCGAAAAACGCCGCCCCCGCTTCCGTATAGACGGTCAGGTCGGTCCGGTGTTTGGCCGGGTTCTCCGGATGGGCGTAGCCACGGCGGCGGACGTCGGTCAGCCCCCAGATCGTCAGCCCCGCTATCAGGGCAAGCGTCCATCGGCGGGGCTTCGGCAAAGATCTCGGCCACATGGTTTGGGCAATCCTGACGGTGAGGATTCGCCGGAGGCGGAGCAGGACGGGTCGGCGGCGGCGCTTGCCGGCTCCACCTCGCGCACCTTGCGCCCCCAGAGAATCAGGATGTCGTCGAGCAGTCGATCGCGTTTGGGGCGTTTGAGCACCTCGAACCCGGCCGCCTCCAGCGTTCGGCTCAGTGTCTTGCCGGTGAACAGAAACGTGTGGTAGCCGTGGCGGAAACCGTACCACCCGCGGCCGTGCATCCGATAGGCCGGGCCGTTGAACTTGTTGGTCTTCAGGGCAATCACGCACCCGGGCTTGAGAATCCGGTTCGCCTTGCGCAATACGTGAAGTGGATTGCGGACGTGTTCGATCACCGAATCGAGCGTGACCACGTCGAACGATCGCGACCGGAGGCGAGCCGTTTCGAAGGCGGTCTGGAGCACGGGAAACCCTTTGCGGCGGGCCTGCTCGGCGGCGATAGGCGACGGCTCAAGGCCCACGCAGTCGTAGTGCGGCCCGGCCACTTGCAGCAAGCGCCCGTCGCCGCAGCCGACGTCCAACAGTTTTCCCGACGCGATCGCCTTGCGGGTGTATTTCACGAATCGATATCGCGGGCTGCCCACCAAGGCGTGGGAAACGGCCGCGCGGATCCTCTTGTACGTCAGATTCCGGCGCGGGCGCTTGCGCCGCTTCGACCACCAGTCGCCGCAGTCGGGAAGCTGCTCGGGCCCGGGCACCGGATAGAGAAACACGATGCCGCAGCCGCACTGCCAGACGGCGATGGAAATGCGGGCCGGATTCCACCTATCGCCCACCGGCCAGGCGTGCAGCCGCGTAAACGTCTGCCCTCCGCACAGATAGCATCGATAGCCTTCTGCCGTCGGGTCGGCAAACGCCATTGCCGGCGTCGCGGGTGCGGGGCGCGCGATGCGATCACTCACGTTCATTTCTCCCGGGCCGAGGCCGGTGCCTTGTATTGGCCGCGGGAATGTAGCAAGATGAGGGGAATGGGGCAAGATCAATCTCATGCTGCCACGGTTTGCGGTTTGCGACCGTTTGCCTTCCGGCCGAATCCGGGCGACGACCTGCAAGCGATCCGACAGGGACGACCGACAGGTGATGGACGAGCTTCTGGCGGTGCCTGCATTCTTACTGTTCGGAGGCCTGGTTTCGACCGTGGTCTTCTCGATTGTCTGGATTCTGCGTCCGCTGGACAGAGCGGCCCGCAGCCGGCAGTGCCCGACCCAGTTCAGCATCGCCGACTTCCTCAGCCTGTTCGTCCTGGTCCACCTCGTCACGGCGTTGGCCGAGGCCGCCCGAGCGGGGGTCTCGGAATTCGGCTTGTCGCTCGCGCTGCTGTACGCCTATTGCTGGATTTCCTGTGGCACGGCATGGTGGATGAGCGTGCGAACGCTTTCGCGGGCCGGCGTCCGCCACACGTGGCATCGGGCCGTGTTCTTGGTGCTGGTCCTTCCCATGACTTTCTTCGGCTCGATCGCCGCTCCGGGGCTGGTGCTCGCGCTGGTCGCAGTAGTCGCCGCAGGAGTCATCGGACAATGGGAGCACTGGGTGCTCCACACGTTCTTACTGTGTCTGGCCGAGTGCGGTGTGGTCTTCGCCTTGTGGCTGGCCGGCCGCTTCACCCGACGGATGATGGCGGCGGCAGTTGCCGGCCCGCACAACACGACCGATCCGAAGAATCCGCCCGACCCGCCCGTTTGCGGATAATTCCGCCGACCGACCCCGCCGGCGGGCGGGCGGATTCCCTCGCTGGAATTCGGCCAGCTATGGTTGTCAAAGGAATCCGTTGCGCGGGCGTCCGCGCAAGGTGTCTCCGTACGCACAATCCCGAGAGGGTAAGATCAATGGCAGCCAGCACAATGAAGTGCGGAGTCGATACGGGAATCCTGTTGGAGGCAGGCACCAACGAGTTGGAGATCCTGATCATCGAGGTGGCCGGCGGCTGGTACGGGGTGAACGTGGCCAAGGTCCGCGAGGTCCTCGAAGCCGTTCCGCCGACCCGGTTGCCCGAGTGCCATCGGGCCGTGGAAGGCTCGGTCAACATCCGCGGCAGAGTCGTCGAACTGGTCAACCTGGCGGAGTTCTTTGGAGCCGACGACGAGACGACGCAGGCCCGCCCAAGCGATCGAATGCTGATCATGGAGTTCAACCAGCAACTGATCGCCTTCCGCGTCCATGCCGTGGACACGATCATCCGCACGTCCTGGGCCAATGTCCAGCCGATGCCGCGGTTCGACACCTCCAGCGCGCCGGTCACCAGCATCGTCCCGCTTGAGGACCGGATGGTGTTGATGCTCGACTTCGAGGCGATCGGTATGGCTGTGGGAATGACGGGCCAGTCGCTGTTGGACCCCGAGCAGCCGCAGACGGCCGCCGGGCCGTTGGAGTCGATTCTCTTCGGCCCCGTCGTCTTTGCCGAAGACTCGGCCACGACCCACAAGCTGCTGCAAAACGAGCTGCGCCTATCCGGTTGCCCCAACTACCGGGGCTTCCACGACGGCCGGGCGGCCTGGGAGCATCTCTGCGAGCTGGCCGCCGGCTTGACGCCGGAGACCATCCGAGAGAAACTTGCCGGTGTGATCAGCGACGTGGAGATGCCGCAGATGGATGGATTCAGCCTGACTCGGAGCATTCGCGAGCATCCCGTTCTCGGCGATGTCCCGGTGGTGCTGTTCTCCTCGATCGTCTCGAAGGACAACGAGAAGAAGGGGCTTCAGGTGGGTGCCGACGCCCAGATCGCCAAGGGCAACTACCGCGATCTGGTCCAAACCCTGGCCGAAGTCATCCGCACCCGCGGTACGACGCAGGCGATCCATGACAAGTCGCTCTAAAGACCATTGGCAGAAACCGCGTGACGAGATCCCCGGTTTGGGTGAGGCTTCGGTGGGCAACTGCCATGCCCCGGGTCTCCCGGAGCGGGTGGCGGAGTTGGAACAAGTCCAGGTGCAGTGGGAGCGCATCTTCCACGCGATCGGACATCCCGCGGTGATTCTGGATCCGGAGCACGGCCTTCTGGCCGCCAATCGTGCCGTGTGCCAAGCGGCTGGAAAGACGGAAGCGGAACTGCTCGGGAAGAAGTGCTACGAGGTCTTCCGCTGTCCCGGCGTCACCGGCCCCCCCGATGGCTGTCCGATGGTGGCAATGCGGGAGAGCGGCTCGCTCGAAGTGATCGAAATGGAGATGGAGGCTTTTGGCGGCGTGTACCTGGTCTCCTGTACGCCCGTAACCGACAAGGAAGGCCGCCTGCAAAGAGTGATCCACATCGCCACGGACATCACCGAGCGCAAACGGGTGGAAGAAGCGCTGCGCGAGAAAGAGCATCTCCTGTCGGAATCCCAACGCATCGCCCACATTGGCAGTTGGCGCTACGATCTGGCGGGCCGACTCACCTGGTCCGACGAAGCGTATCGCATCTACGGCGTCTCGCCGGACACCTTCACGTTGAATGTCGAGTCGTTTCTCAACCTGATTCATCGCGAGGACCGGCCCGCAATGCAGGCTTGGATCGCGGCCTGTCTGGCCGGGGAGGAGCCCGACGACCTGGAGTTTCGCAGCGTCTGGCCCGACGGCACAATCCGGTTTCTCAGCGGTCGCGGCGAATTGAAACGGGACGCCGAGCATTGCCCGCTGCACATGACTGGCACGGTGCAAGACATCACCGAGCGCAAACAGGCGGAGGAGGCGCTGCGGACCTCGGAAGCACAGCATCGCGTGTTTGCCGACATGACCAGCGACTTCGTCTACATCTTCCGCATCGGGCCGAACGGGCAAATAACCCTCGACTGGATGAGTGCGTCGTTTGAGCGGGTCACGGGATACACGGTCGAAGAGTTTCGCGCGTCGTCCGACCCGTTAAGCAACATTCACCCGGACGACCAACCGATGGTCGTAGAGAACCACCGGCGGATCATGGGGGGGAAGGACACGGAGTTTGAAACGCGGATCGTCACCAAGGGCGGCGACGTGCGATGGGTGAGGAACTATGCCCGTCCCATTTGGGACGCCGGCCTCCAACGCGTGACTGCCCTCTATGGAGCGGCACAGGATATCACCCAGCGCAAGCGGGCCGAGGAGGCGCTCCGAGAGAGCGAAAAGAAATACCGAACGATCTTCCAGAGCCGCAGCCAGGGCTTCTATCTCATGACCGACGTCTACCTGGACTGCAACGAGCAAGCCTGCCGCCTTTGGGCCTGCTCGCGGGAGGACATTATCGGTCATTCACCGGTGGACTTCTCGCCCGAAGTACAGCCGGACGGCCGCAGTTCCGAGGTCGCGGTCCGCGCCTATATCGCGGCGGCCAGGGCGGACACTTCGCAACGATTCTACTGGCAGCACCGCCGCAAGGACGGCGCGCTGATCGACTGCGAGATTACGCTGGACGCGATTTCCCTCCTGGGCGGGCAGTCGGTCCTGCTGGCCACCGTGACGGACATCACCGAACGCACGCGGGCCGCCCGGGCGCTGCGGCGAAGCGAGGCACGGCTGAAGAGCATCTTTCGGGCGGCGCCGACGGGAATCGGCGTGGTCACCGACCGGGTCATCAAGGACGTCAATGATCGCCTCTGCGAAATGACGGGCTACCGCCGGGAGGAGCTGCTCGAGCAGAGCGCCCGGATGCTCTACGTGACCCAAGAGGACTTCGACTACGTCGGCCGAGAGAAATACCGCCAGATTCGAGACGCGGGAACCGGATCGGTGGAGACTCGCTGGAAACGAAAAGACGAAACGACTATCGACGTCCTGCTGCGATCCACACCTCTGGAAGCCGACAACCCTGCCGCCGGGGTGACCTTTACCGCATTGGACATCACGGAACGCAAGCGAGCCGAGGAGACGCTTCGCCAAAGCGAGGTGCGCTATCGGGAGCTCGCACAGCGAATGAGCCGCGCCCTGGCCGTCTACCGTGCCGTGGACGACGGCGCCGATTTCGTGTTCGTCGACTTCAACCGGGCCGGAGAACGCATCGAACAAGTGTGCCGAGACGACCTGCTCGGCAAACGGATCACCGAGGTCTTTCCGGGCGTTGCGCAGTTCGGCCTGCTCGACGTCTTGCGTCGCGTCTGGCGCACCGGAGAGCCCGAACACTTCCCCGTTTCCTGGTACCGGGACGAACGCGTCGCCGGGTGGCGCGAGAATTTCGTCTATCGGCTCCCCTCCGGCGAGGTCGTCGCCGTCTACGAGGATCTCACCCAGCGCAAGCAGGCCGAGGCCGAGCGAGAGGAGTTGATCACTCACCTGAAAAAGCAGAACGCGGAACTGGAGCGTTTTGCCTACACCGTGTCTCACGACCTGAGGACTCCGCTGATCAGCATCAAATGGCTCGTCGGCGCGCTGGAAGAAGACCTGGCCCAGGGAGACCAGCAGCAGGTGCGGCAGGAAGCGCAGCGGATCGCCGCTTCCACCGACATGATGATCCATCTGCTGGACGACGTGCTCGAGCTGTCTCGCGTCGGCCGCGTGGTCAATCCGCCGGAAGAGGTCCCGCTGGCGGATCTCGTCGAGAACCTCCTGCCGATGTTTGCGGAGGCTGTTGCCGCCAAGGGCGTCCAACTCGACGTCGCCCCCGCGCTCCCGACGCTCTACGGAGATCCCAAGCGTCTCCAGGAGGTCATGCAGAATCTGCTGGAGAACGCCCTGAAATACTTGGGCGACCAGACACGACCTCGCATCGAAATCGGCGCCCGGCAGGACGACGCCGAGACGGTCTGCTACGTTCGCGACAACGGGATGGGCATCGATCCTCGCTACCAGGAGAAGGTGTTCGGCCTGTTCGACCAGCTCGACCCGAACGCTGAGGGAACCGGCATCGGCCTGGCCCTGGTCCGTCAGATCGTCGAAGTCCACGGCGGCCGCATCTGGTGCGAATCGGAAGGCCCGGGGAAGGGAACCACGTTCTACTTCTCGCTCCCGCGGCAACAGGAAGCAGACGCCGACGCCGGTTCAGCCTAGATGTGCCCTCGGCCGCCCGGCTTCCAGCGGTACATCAACACTTTGGCCTTGTAGTCGTCTTCCAGGAAGACCAGGTACTCACCGTCCACCCGGCGGTGGGCGCGAAGGCATTCGCGAACATCCTGCAGACCGATTTCGCCGACGTCCGCCGACGGCTCGAAATGGCCCGCCGGCGAGGCGTCGTCGGCCCGAAACACTTCCACGCGACCGGTTGCCACCTTGTCCTCGCGCGACGCTCCCGTGTACGGCACGAACAGATAGTCGCCAGCCACGTCAAAGCCCATCGGCTCGCAACTCGTGTGCCCGCTGGAACCTTGCACATAGGGAGCCACGAGCGTCCAGCGCCGCGGCGCGCGGCCGCCCGTTTCCCGCCAGCGGTCGTATCGCGCGATGACCGGCCCCATCGGCTTCCAGTGCTGGTTCTTGTGCTCCGCCGTGGTCCCGCCGACATAGAGCACGTCGCTTGCCGGGTCGTAACGCAGACGCTTGACCTCGTCGAAGCCTTTCGGGTGCGGGAAGACCCGCATCTTCGCGAAGTCCCAGTTCGGATTCCCCTGGCCATCGACCCCTTGCACGGGCAGAAACCGAATGCCCTGTCGCTGGGTGGCCAGCCAGACGTTGCCCTGCGCGTCCACCCACCATCCCTGCGATGCCGGCGCGTCTTCGCCGCCGTTTTGGGCAAATTCGCCGGCGTCGAACGCCCCGTTCCCGTTGGCGTCTCGCCAGATCCACTCGCCGTGAGCCGGCTGATGCGGCGGCCAGCCGGACGAGTTGCGCTGCGGCACGTGCCGCTTGGCGAACATGCCGCTGGGGATCGCGATCTCGCCCTCGGTCTCGGGCTGGAACCGATAGACCTGCAGGTGCTCGCCGTTCATGTCGTTGACCAGCAGGATACGTCGGCCCCAGATCTGGCGCACCCAGGCCCCAGCGCTCCAGACGTGCAGCCGGGGGTCTTGAGGATACTTGAAGCGATGAACCGTGTAGCCGGCGTAGCTCCACTCGGTGCCTCGCGGCTTCGCGTAGTCCATGTGGAAGTGTTCTTCCTTGGTGAACACGTCCGTGTCCGTCACGGGGTCCGCGTCGGCCATGTCGACGAAGGTCAAACCGAACAGCCGCCAGAGGAGCTTTTCCGCCGGCGAGTAGCATTCCAGCACGGTGCCGCCGCCTCCGCTTTGCCCGTCGTGGGCCACGTACAGATTGCCCACGGCGTCCAGCCCCAGGGCCGAAATCCGGTTGAACTTCAGGTCGCCAAACGCGCCCGGGATACCCGAGTAGATGCCGCCGGGCCGGCCGATCGCACGGATTGGCTCTCCGCCGGCTACGCGGAACACCAGGATCTGCTGTGCCGGCCCATCGTCGGCCACGTACAACTCGCCCCGGGGCGAGATGCCGAAGGCGACCGGCCGCGACTCTGCCGGCCACGCGATAGGCACGGGCTCGACGCCGCCGGCGGCGGTGAACTTCACCAGTCGCGCGGCCTCGCCCTCTTGTGCCGGCTCCAGCATCCAGAGCGCACCGGCAGCGTCCAACTGCAGCGGCCCCGGACGATCGCACGGCCAATGCGTCACCGGCTGCATCGACTGGGCATCGAACAACTCGATCCGTCGATCGTGCGGATTGGCGACGTAGAGCCGCGTGTCGCTGGCGGCCAGGCCGGCCAGATGGCCGCTTGTCTGGTCGGGCACCTCGACCACGGGAAGAAAGCAGCCTCGCAGCGTGTCTCCCTTGCCGCCCTTGCCGCCGGGAAATGGTGCGGCTTGGGTCATGTCCCGGCGCTGGCGGCGCGAGATGCCGAGCCACTTTTTTCCCTTGGGTGGCCAGGTGCCCTCGTCCTGCAGATGCCCACCTTCGTTGTGAAACAGCCCGCCAAGGTAGACGTACCCGGCATTCGCGGCAATCGCCTCGCCGCCCAGCGCGCCCCAGCCGTGGGTGTGCCTGGCGTAGCGGACCAGCCGGCCGTCGCGATACTCGCCCACGTTGCCGCCGCCTTCTTCCCATTCCACGTTCGTCAGGACCGTGCCGTCGGGTGTGACGGTCAGGGCGCGAATATCCTGTTGGATCCAGGCATCAGCGCCCGGAAAACTGTTCCCCAGCCAGGAGCACTCGGCCGGCAACCTGGGCGAATCGAATGAACGCGTTTCGTCCTCTTCCCGGTGCAAGTAGGGTTTCATTGCCGCGAAGTAGTTGCGAGCAAGTTTCTCGTCTCCGGCAGGATTGGGATGCACCCAATCGACCGTGTGCGTGCCGTCGGTCTGCGGATTGCTGATCCAACCGCGCGAATGATCCACCACGACGACGGGCGATTCCGGGCGGTTCTGCTTCTGGGCCAGTTCGACCATCGCCTCGCGCATGTCGGCAAACGGTTCCCACTCTTGAAAACACTGGCCCAGCAGGATTACCACCTGCGGGTTCCTCCTGCGCAAGATGGCAACGATCTTCTCCATCGCTTGGCGGACGCGTTCGACGCTGGCCAGCTTCTCCTCGCGGGTATCGCCGCGCACATCGTTGGATCCCAGCAGGATCGTCACGATGTCGGGCGTAGAGCCTTCGATCCACCCGGGCAGCTTGGCGGCGACATCGGTCGTCTTCCAGCCCCAATGGCCCTCATGGTCGCGGTCGAACGCCCGCCCTTGGTAGTCCTTCCAGTCCGGATCGCCCTCGAAGCCGCCGTCGAGCGAGCCGACCATGTCGAACGCGACGCCTTCATCCACAAGCATCTTCCAGAGCGGATAGCGGTAGCTGTAGGTGGGCGTCCAGTCTTTCCCGCCGCGGCTCTGCGACCCGCGCCCCTGGGTGATCGAATCGCCCAACGCCAGAATCCGCAACGGCGGCGCCGCATCGACCGCCGGCGGCGCGCACGCCAGCACGCAGAGAAGGCAACCCCCAAGAACACCGCGCAGTGAACCGGCTGCCGTCATGATCGTACTCCCTCGTCTCTCGACGCCCTACTGGCTGAGAAACACGAACGTGCCCTTCTTGTTGCCGACGATCACGTCGGGCGTCTTGTCGGCGTTCAGGTGCGCCGCGGCAACCTGTGTGCCCACGCCCGAATCGTCGTCGATCTGGTGCGCAGTGAACCGAGCGCTTCCGTCGGCGTCGCGCTGCAATTGAAACCAGTAGACGACGGCCGGCGCGTTGGGTTCCTTGTCTCCCTCGGGGCCGTGGGCCCAGAATCGCTTGCCTGTCAGCACGTCCATCAATCCGTCGCCGTCGATGTCGACCAGGTCGAAGGCGTGCAACTGGCTGATCCGCAGGTCGCTCGAGTTGAGATCGGGTTCCGAGGGCAAGATCACCTGCTGCTGGAAACTGATCTTCCCGGCGTCGTCGCGCACCTGCTTGTGCCAGACCAGGCCGTAGTGATGGCAATGCCAGGCGGTGAACACGTCGTTGAGCCCGTCGCCGTCGAAGTCGTAGACCAGCATCTGGGCGGCCGCGTCGGCGAACTTGTAGTCGTGGCGGATCCAGGGCCGGCCCGGCTGCGGGTCGGCCGGCTGCTGCCACCAGCAGACGCTTTCCAGGATGTCGACGCGCCCGTCGCCGTCGACGTCGCCGAAGCCCACGCCGTGCGTGTATTGCTGGTATCCGCCCTTGGTGCTGACCGGGTGGAACGCCCACGGCTCGTCGGGCCTGGCGGGGTCCCAGGTGCCATAGCCCAGAAAGCCGTCGATGTTGTAGACCAGGTCGGGCCGCCCGTCGCCGTTGACGTCGCCCCAAATGGGCGATTCGTTTCCGACGTTTTTCAAGGCGGGATGCGCCGTCCAAGGCCCCTCCTTCCCGGCCGGATTTTCGTACCAGGAAGCGTCCTTGCCCGGCCAGGGCACGTATAAGACGTCGGTCCAGCCGTCGCCGTTGAAATCGCCCGTGTAGGTCAGAAAGTTGTCGGAGTAGCCTTTGGGATCGAACTCTTGCGCCGGACGGATCTCGTGGCGCTGTTGGAAGTCGGGCCCGGCGTACCAGTAGGGGCCGGAAACCACGTCCGTCTTGCCGTCCCGGTTGAAGTCGGCGTAGTACGCGCCCTCACAATAGAACTTGTCCGTCAATTGCAGCTTTTTGTACGTCGCCGAGGGTGTCTGTGCGACGGCCGCCGCAGCGCACAAGCCGGCCAGAATCAGTGAGAGTGTTGCGGTTCGCATGGTCATGGCTCCTGAGGGGTTGAGGTCTTGGGGAAGGCCGCATCGGGCTCCCGGAAATCTACGTTATGGACTCGCGGGCGTCTGCGCCGCCTGGAGATATCGCCTCGCCTGCTCCAAGGTTGCGTGGTCCTGGTTGGTTGCGATAACCTTCTCCAGCGCCGGGATGAACTCCGACCGGTTGGCTTCGCGGAGTTCCGTGTGGCGCCCCAGCTCCGTAATCGACTTGCCGGCGGTCTGCACCAGCGACGGCTGGTCCAGGTAGGGCAGCAGGAAACGCAGCGCCTCGACGGTCCGCACGGCCGAGACCCGTTGCAAGACCAGGTTGCGTTCTTCGTCGCGCTCGGCCCGTTGCATGGCCTGTTTCAGCAGAACCAGCTTCTGGGCGTCCGGCATCGCGTTGGGCAGGGCGATCACGCGGATGAACGCCCGCAAGGCCCACAGGCGATGCGTCGCCGATTCCGCCTTCTCCGAGAGCTCCAGCAGCTCGCCGGCCACCGAGGCGTCCGGCCAGTTGCAGATCGCCCGCACTCCCGCTTCGTACCGTGCGGCGTCGCTTGAGGACAGAGCAGCCTCGACTTCCTCTTTCGCTTGCGGGCCGCCGATGCGCCCCAACAACGGCAGCAGGGCAGCCTGATCGGCCGGAGCAGATTCCTTGAACACCCCGATGACGGGCGCGGCTTGTCCCTCGGCATCCGGTATCCGTTGGCAGACGAGCATCACGGCCTTCTCGGCGTTGTCGCGTTCGGCGCCCCTGTCCGCGTGCAAGACCGCGGACGCCATTGCGGCAACGTCCTTCGGCCCGGCCAGATTGGCCAAGGCGGCCATCGCGCGGCCGCGAACCTCCGGATGATCGTTTGTGGCCTCCTTCAACAGCCAGCCCACCGCGCCGGCGGGCCGCCTGGCCTCGACCAGACCGATCCAGACCGCGCGCCGCGACGGGTCCTTCTCGGCGCGAAGCCGCTGGGCGATCTGCTCGTCCACTTGCGGGTCGCAAATGGTTTCAAGGCTCTGCCTGGCTGCTCGGCCTGCCGCGTCGCCCTTGGCCGACGATTCGATCAGCAACGGCAGGGCGGTCGCGTCGCCGACGATGCCCAGCGCACGGATCGCGGCGATACGAACCGCCGGGTCGTCGGCGCCGGCCGCCCGCAGCACGACCGAGGCCAACGACTTGTCCTGCCGAACGCGAATCGCGGCCAGTGTGGCCGTCTGGCCCTCGGCGGGAAGCGCCGACATTCCGGCGGCCACTTCGCGCAACGCGGCAACCGACAGGTTCTGCAATTGGCCCGCCGCCGCTTGCCGGACCAGCGGGTCGTCGTCGGCCAACGCCCGGGCGACCGCCTGCGCTGCCTCCGCACCGGCCGCTCGCAGGCGGCCGCGCCAGGCAGCCATCCGCACGACCTGGGCCTCGGTCGGCTGCGAAAGTTGCGCGTAGATCGCCGCGGCCTCGTCTCGCTTGCCCGCGGCGTTCAGTCGCTTCGCGCAACGGGCCAGTCCCTGGCCGCACACGATCCGGTCGTCGTCCCGGGCCTTGGCGTGCGCGGCGACCAGGGCCTCGGCGGCTGCCGGGGTCCCGATCTTTCCCAGTGCGGTGGCAGCGGCGGCTCGCACGTGCGGCTCGTCATCGGCCAGGGCAGCGGCCAGGATCGCCACGGCCTCCACGTCGCGACGCTCGCCCAGGCTGTCGATGACACCCGACCTGGTCAGCCCGCTCGTCTTGCCCACCGCGTCTCGCAGCGCGGCGTCGACGGCCGGGGAGGACATGGTCTGCAAGGCGATGCGTGCCGTGTGCGAGACGGCCGGATCGGTCAACAACGCCGCCAGGGCAGGAATCGATTTCTCGCTGCCTGCCGTTTGCAGCTCGCGGCAGGCATTGCACTTGTCGGCCACCGAGGCATCCGAAGCCAGGACCTGCAACAGGCGATCCTCGGCCGATTGCGCCGCGGCGCGAGCGGCCATCACGCAGCAGAGCCCCATCGCGGCAATCGTCATCAGGCCCGATCTCGAAAACGACGTCAACTTCGCATATCGCATGGTAGGATTCTCCTGAATGCCGGGTGGACTCCGGGAATGCACGTTTGCTCAATACCGCCACGGTTCGCGCGCCGCCGTCGCCAGCAGCCGGTTGGCGTCCGGCGCCTCGGGGAACTCCTCCTTCACCGGATCCCACTTCAGGGTGCGGCCGATCTTCATCGCGATGCCGCCCAACAACAGCAGGCTGGAAGCGCGATGCGTGCTCTCCGCGTTGCAGATCGTCTGTTGGCGTGTCCGCACGCACTCCAGGAAGTTGCCGGAATGGCTGTCGGAGTAGTACACGCCCGCATCGTTGGGCACGGGCGCCTCGCGGAGCAGCGCCGGTGGATCGGAAACCAGCACGTTGCGATGCACGGTGACCGATCCCTCGGTGCCGACAAAAGTCGCGCCGCCTTCGTCCCAACCCTTGCCGGGCGGCGGGCAGCCGTGGATCTCGACCCCGTTGGCGTAGCGGAACACCGGCTTGCCGTCGTCCAGCCGGATCTCCTCGGGGCCGGTCTGATCGGCGCCGGCGCCCCATTGGGCGATGTCGTAATGGTGTTGGCCCCAATTGATGTCGCCCCAGCCGAACCGATGGGCGCCGGTGTTGCCGTCGTAGTTGAACCAGGGCAGACAGTTGACGTAGGCTTCCCAGTTGACGCCCTCCGGCACCGCACCGCCACGGTCGGTCGAGGGCGGCGGGGCCAGACCGCCGCCGACCTGGTAGGCGTAGACCCGCTGCAGCCGGCCGATCCGGCCGCCGCGAGCCAATTCGACCGCCCGGCGAAAGCGGCCCTCGTATTCCGATCGCTGCTGCGTTCCGGCCTGATACACGCGGCCGTAGGCGGCCACCGTCTCGGCCACCGCGCGGCCCGCACGAATCGTCACGCTGGTGGGCTTCTCGCAGTAGACGTCCTTGCCGGCCCGCAGCGCGACCAGCGAGTTCGTGGCGGCCGCATGGTAGGCGGCGGCGATCAACACGGCGTCGATATCGGGACTGGCGACCAACTCGCGGATGTCGTCGTACGCCCGGCACGCGGCGTAGCTGCCCTGGCCCGACCTCTCGGCGTAGTGCCGCCCGACGCGCCCCTTGGCCTCTTCGGCCCGTTGTCGCTGCACGTCGCAGACGCCCAGCACCTGCACGTCGTCCCGTCCCAGGTATCCGCCGGGCAGATAGGTCCAGGCGCCGCCGAACAGATGTCCGCCGCCCTGGCCGCCCAAGCCGACGAAACCCATGCAGACGCGGTCGCCGGGCGCCGTCGCCCCGTTCTTCCCCAGCGCCGAAGCCGGCAGCACATACGGGGCCGCGATCGCGGAGCCGGCGGCAGCCAGACCGCGGTACAAGAAACGTCTTCGTGTCAGTCGAGGGGGCATGGTGAGCTCCTGTTGTGCGATGGTCTATTGTAGCAGGTAAAACCCCTTCGGGGTTTGTGCGGTGATGCTGCTCTTGACCGGCATTGTATTCCCCAAACGCCCTGGCTGTTGGGCGGTCGCGGCCGTCACCGCAATCAGGCAGGGCACGCCGCATCGCTCGGGGCCATAGACCATGTCGATGCTGGCAATCTCCACGTCCGGGCGCGGATTGTTCCACTGCATGGCGTAGGCGGCGGCCGAAGTGTCGCTGCCGGCATAGGGCCGCGTCCAGGCCAACTGTGCGCCGGGCAACGCTTGCGGCTTCTGTTGCCGATAGTCCTCGATGTGAACCTCGCTGATCACGGGAACCACCGCCTCGCTGCCGTCGGCATAGTGGACGATGTAACGGAACATCTCCAACTGCCTGCCCTCCCGCCGTTGGCGGTCGTTCAGGCGACGGTCCACGCGGGCCGTCTGCAGAAAGAACAACGCGTCGGCCTTGCAGCCCACTGGGATACCTTTGATCTCCGCCGGAGGATTGCCGGGCACCCCGTCGCCGCCGAGCATCAGCACCTGGGGCACGGGGGACGTGGGCATTTCGTAGACGTTGTAGCGCACGCCGGCGAAATCATGCTCGCCGGAGGGCAGCGCCTCGAACGTCCGGTTCTTGTCTCCGAACCAGCCCCGCCCGTCCTTGTAGGTGGTTGCCTTGGTATGGATGTCCAGCGGCGTACAGGCCAGGTCGCCCCCGGCCAGCACGGTTCGCCCGCCGGTAAACGGCGCCCTGAGATTGCGCAGCACGGTGGCCAAAATCGTCCGCTTTTTGGCCTGGTTGATCGGCACCGCTTCGCTGTCGAGGAAGTTCAGATTGCACAGCACGACGCCGCCGTCGCCCTTGACGTATTGCACCATGCCGCCCAGATTCAGCATCGGCTTGACGGTGGCTTTCCACTGCGGGCTGCGTTGCACTTTCAAGGCGATATTGTCGATACCGACAATCGGCCGCTTGTTGGGATCGGACTGCCACTGCAGCAGTTGCACCGTGACGCGCCGGGCCCGGCGGGGTGGCTCGATCGCAAAGGTCGCCGCGTCCCCGCTGGTGTCCAGATCGAATTCGACGCGGTCTTTCCCGTCGAACAACAAGGCAATGCGCGTCGTGGGGTTGTAGTTGACCGACTGATCGTGCGTGTACTCCACGATGGTCTCTTCCCTGGGAAGGTCCAAGTGGATCTCGTACGGTTTGCCGTCGGTCGGATACTCGAAGTCGATGATCAGCGGCCAGCCGTCGGAGCCGACGAAGCCGTTGACGATGTTGTCCATGGCGAAGAAGCCGCTCTTGGCGAACGGGGCCATGTCCTCCAGGTCGACCACGTGCGTGTAAACGTCCGAGGCAACGTACTCGTCGGCCGTCCAGCCGAAGATGCGCTTCCCGGACAACATCACGATGTCGCCCACGGTCAGGCCCGCCGTCAGCGGGTTTCGCACCGGCGGGAAGGTCACCCGCTCCCGCTGAAACGGCCGGAGGACGTGATCGACGCCGACAATCCGGTTGAAGTCGGCCAGGCCCTCCGGCGTCAGCCCGCAGAGCATCAGCGTCCCGCCGCGCTTCCAGAACGCCCTCAGCGCCGGCTCCTCGACGGCCAATTGCGCGAGGTGCTCCGGCGTCGCAGAAACGATCGCGATCTTATTCGCCGTATCCCGGATCGTCGCCAGAGGGTCCGCCGCCTTGGAATACCGCAAGCCCACGGCATCGACGGCCTTGCCCAACTGCAGGTCGGTAATCACGGTGGCCACCTCGGCAAACTCCAACCGGTAATCCAAGCCGGCGCGGATCAGGTTCAGCAGCAGTTGCCGCGCGACCGGATTGACCTCCAGCTTGGCGCCGAGGTCCAATTGGCTGAGGTACATCACCCCCTTGCCCACCGGCACCTCGACCAGCGCCGAATACTCCAGCCGCGGCCCGCATTGCACCAGGCTCTTCGCGCCCCGCGTGGGCTTAAGGTACGCGTTGCGGAACACCAGGTGGTCCGGGCCCCAGGTGAAGAAGTCCTTGTTCTTCAGGCCTTCAAAACCCGGGTGCGACGCGTCCTCAATAAACGCCGTGCGGCCGTCGGCGGCCGGTACTTCCTCGCCGAAGTCGCTTCGCTTGGTTCGCGGGGCCAGCTTCATTTCGGCCGGAACGGCCTGGTACTTCAGCGGGCTGGACTGGTCGAGGACGACCACGGAGCGTCCCTGCGAGGCGTACACGGCCAATCGGGTCGACGTGCTCTGATCCTCCTCGATGGCGTCGCGCCCGACCAGCAGCACCTTGGCGTCGGCCGGCAACGCATCGAGCGACGCAACACTTCGCAGCGGCACGCCGAGATCGTCCAGCAGCGCCCGCGCCTGACCCGCCGGATCGAAGACAGCCAGCGCTCCCGAGGGAATCCCGCCGGCAGCCGGTTTCGGCAGAATGGAAACCGCCTTGGTGTCGTGATAGACCTCTTTGCCGCCGACGCTTAGCGCCAATTGCAGCTCGGCCTCTTGGCGCTGGGCAACCGACGGCAGCGAGATCGTCTCCTCGAACTTCTCCGCCGTGCCGGGCGCCACGCGGTGGGTCGTGTTCTTTGCGTAGACCTCTGTGCCGTCGAGCACCAGCCGGCGCGTGAACGTGATGGGGTCGGCGTATTGGGTATCGTTGAAGATGCCGAAGGTCCGCCCGACGCGCTGCTGCGATCCGAACGTCCAGTCCCACTGCCGCACGAACACGGCCCGCGGTTGGTTGGCGCCCCACTGGGCGGGACCGCCCTCGCCGCCGAGCCAGAAGTGCCAGGCGGCGTAGTGGCCGCCCCAGCGGTAACCCTCGTTGAGCATTCGGTAGATCAAGGCCACGGCGTCGCGCGTGGCGGCTTTGCCCTGGAAGGCGACCTCCCCGCCCCACATCGCATAGTCGGCCGGGTTGATGCCGGTGGCGTACCAATCCTCGCCGATGAATCGCGGGCGCTGCTGGTCCCACTTCCAGCGGCCGCGCCCGCCGCCTTCGACAAACGGCTCGTAGGCCAGGTCGGGATACCGCGTATCGAGCGTTGCCACGTAGTGATCGCCGTGGACGCCCAGCGTGTTGGCCTTGGTCGCCCCGCCGCCGTCGATCATCACCGAGCGCGTCGGGTCGACCGCCATGACCGCGTCGTGCGTTCTGGTGATCTCCTCTTCGTAGCGATCCATGTTGGGCGAGTTGCCCAGCAGGTTGATCAAGTTGATGAAGGCGAACTCGTTCTCGATCGTCCAAATCTGGATGGAGGGATGGTTGCGCTCGCCCTTGACCTGGGCGACACACTGGTCGCGCCAGTTCTTCATCAGCGCCAGCTTCAACTCCGAACCACCCTGCTGGCGGCGCGTCTCCGGATCGCTCTCGCTGAAATTGTTGCCGATCCTCTCGCCGTCCAAGGTCGTGTTGCGGCGGACCACTACGCCGTGGCGGTCGCAGAACTCCAGCGCCTCCTGGGGCTCCATGCCCAGCCACCGTGAATCGTGGCTCGCCTGGCCGGCGGTGCTCAGCCGCGTCGTGCGTTGATTCGTGCGCCGGTAGGCCTCCAGCCAGGCCTCGGGGCTGGACTGCACGCCCACCAGGTCCGCCCACATGTGCCAGACAACGCCGTTGAGTGTGAACTGGGGGCCCTCCACGCGCCACTCGCGAAAGCCGAACAGCGTCTGCTGCACGTCGACCGGCTTTCCCTCGACGACGACCGTGGTGCGCAACAGGTACAGGTGCGGTGAGTCCGGCCACCAGAGCTTGGGGTTTTCCCAAGCGCCGGAAACGTTGAGCACCTGGTCCTTGCCGGCGGGCACCCGGATCGGCGCGGGCGCGAACGCCTGTGCCACGGCCCCCGTCTTCTCCTCCACCGCTTCCCAGCGAATCTCGCCCGCGGCGTCCCGCGCGGACGTGTTGCGGAGCGTGATTTCGGCGTCCAAGCGCTTTCCGGCCACCGACGGTTTCACGAACACGTCGGCCGTGTAGACGCCGCCGGCGGCCACCAGCGTCGGCGTGCCGAGGATGCCGGACTGCGGACAATTCCAGACGGGATAGTCCAGGTCCTGGAAACCCTCGCTAAGATAGCTCAGGGGAATGTTGAACGTCTTGCGGAGCTTCAAGGGACGCCCGGGGTCGGCCGACCGGCCGTAGTAGGCGTCGCGAATTCCCACCCAAATCTCGTTCACCTCACCGGTGCGAATGCCGGGCGTTACGTCGATCTGGAATCGCACGAACGGATTCTTCTGGAAACCGCAGAGCACGCCGTTGACGTACACGGTCGTGTTCAGGTTGTTGTACGGAAAATCCAGGTGGAACGCCCGGCCGGCCATCGAGGCGGGCACCGCAACCCGCGTGCGGTACCAAAGCCGATGGGCAAACAACAGGTCGGGGCGCAACTGGTTCTTGTCGCCCGGCACGGAGATGGCTTTCCAGTGAGGCGCCCTGGGCAAGTCGCGAATCGGTTCGGCGACCGCCCCGGGCATCTGCTCGTCGTGGCGGCAGATCTCCCACAAGCCGGCCAGCGAAACCGAGGCCCGCGCCGCCGGGGCCGACGGCCCGGGCAGCTTGAAGACCGTCTCCGACGCCTGTCGATCCCGCTCGTCGCGACCGTCTTCGTCGGGCTTGAATTTCGAGTTCGGCGCGAACTGGCCGACCGTTAGGCAAACCGCGTCGCAAGCGAACAGGATCCGCTGCGTCTTCCCTTCGTCATTCTTCAGCTTGGGCAGGCGGAACTCGAACGTGTGGCTCCCGGCCTTCAGGGGCTGGTCCCCCAAGTGCAGCCAGGCGACCTCGCACCAGTTGGCGATCTCCATCAAGTCCGTCGTGAGCTGGTCCGGGGCAACCCGCTTCCACGGCCCACCGTCGATCCGCCAGTCGAAAGACGAACGGACGAACTCGAAACCGACCCGGCTCCATACCTGATAGGTCGCGTCTTTCGGGGCCCCGAAGGCATACTTCAGGCTGACACCCTCATCGGGCACCTCGCCGTCGACCTTGCCCGCCTCGATGCTGCAGTGCAGCCAGTTGCCCTCGGAAAGGAACTGCGTGTTGCCCCAGCCGGATCGCTGAACCTCGATGTTTGTCGCCGACGGTCGTTCGCCCTCCAGCCAGACGAATTCCGCGCCGGCCGCATCGGTGGCCGGCAACGGGCAGGGAAAGAACGGCAGGAACGCAACGAGAGCGGTCAGCAAAACAGGGCGTGGCTGCAACATTTCATTGCTCCGTTTGTTGGCGGGTGGGCGTGCCGTGGCACCCCAGGTGGCGGAATGGATTCAAGTCTCCATTATATGGACGCGGCAACCGCGACGAAACGCGATTCCCCCCTGTCACAATTATTTATCACTCTTCCGCGGAGAACGTCAGACGCTGGATCTCCGGCGAGCGGATGATCTCCCGGCCGTCGCGGAGCACCCGCAGTCCGGCCGCGCCGCCGTACCGCCGGCCGGTCTTGTCCCAAAGGACGGTCAAGGTGTGGCCGTGATAGCGGACGTTGTCCAGGCAGAAGTAGTCCCACGTGTCCGGCGGGACCAGCGGGTGGACTTCGATCGTGTCGTCCGCCCGGGGCCGCAGACCGATCAAGCCGCTGATCACCAGGTCGCAGAACGTCGAATGGTTGTAGTCCTTGCCCCGCTCCTTGCCACCCTTGCCCGGCGACCAATCGCCGTCCCGCCACGTCTTCAGCCGGGTGCGCGCGATCCAGTCGCCGGTCAGCGGGTTCAGGTTCTCGTCGATCCAAGGCACGACGCGGCCGTCGTCTCGCTTCAGCCGGTGCGATCGGGCGTAGATCTTCAGCAACTCGAAATAGTCCTTCGCGCCGATGTGCTCTTGCGGCGGACCGTTTAAGAGGTTGGCCAGGGCGGTCAGTGTCACCGAGGTGGCGTAGGGCCAGCTCGGCCCGTTCCATTGGCATTCGTGGCCCTGGTAGGAAACGGCGAACCTCGGATGCCGCCGCTCGGCCGTCGTCGGCCCGTAGGGCGCGAAGAACCCCTCGGGATCCATCAGTGGGCGCCACGCCACGGCCTGCCGGGGGCCGGGCAGACCGAAATACCAGGGCGTATAGCCGTGCAGCTCGCGGACGTCCGCCCGCGGCAACGCACTCGATGCACTGCCGGCCGCCGCCCGCGGCACGACCTTGTAGAACCCCGCTTCCTCGTCCCAAAGGTGCTCCTGGACCAACCGCCGAATCTGTTCCGCCTTATCGCGATAGCAGGCGGCGGCCGGCCGATTGCCCGCCAGCTCGGCGATGTTCGCGATCGCCAGGGCGTCGCCGTACTGGTAGCTGTTGATCGTCGCCCGGTAGCCGCTGCCGCCGATCGAGACCTCCATGCCGTCGCGATCGTCGATCTGCCAGAACAGCCCGTTGGCATCGCGGCGGCTGTCTTCCCAAGCCTGATAGCTGGCCGTCAGGTCCGGCAGCAGATCGACCAGCAGCTCGCGATTCGGGTGGACCAGGTGGCGGGCCCAAAGGGCGTCGGCCGCCCAGAAACTGTATCGCCGAGGCTCGCCGCCGCGCCGGAACCAAAACCGGGCGTAGTCGTCAAGGTACTTGCCCGTGTGCAACCAGCGGCCCTCGTAAAAATGGTGCCCGGCCGCGCAACTGATCGTGTTGTGCTTGCCCGCCCAATCAACCGCCGGCAGAAACTCCGTAATCACGAATCCGTCGGGCGTCTGCTTGATGTGCTTGCGATAGGTCCACCAGCGGAAGTAGTAGGTTTTTTCCAACTCCTTGTCCGGACACTCCAGCAGTGGAACGTTTTTGCGCAGAAACTGCCACGCGGCGGCGTTGTCGATGTGCTGGACGTACAGCTCCTCGTCGTGGCGGTTGAAATCGTCCACGTAACGGCGAAACGTATCCGCCTCCAGCACGGCCGGCTCGGCGGCGGGCCCGGCAGCAGTCGCGTCCGGCTCGGGCCACAGCCGACGGCCCGGGTGCGTCGCCAGGCCGATCTGCTCCACGCCCCCCTTCCGCCCGTTGTACCAGAGCATCCACCGCCCGTCGTGAAAGATCGCGTACGGCTTGTAACACGCGTCGTAGTCCCAGGCGTCGCGATTCACCCGCGCGCGGAGGATCGGATTGGCCGGGTGTCGTTGCCAGTCGCTGATGCCGTCGCGCGAGCGGGCGATGCCGATCTGCGCCGTGTGCTCGTCGGCGAAGCCGATGTAGAACATCACGTGCCACGGGCCTTCGCGAATCACCTGGCATGCCGTCACCTTGTGCCTCTCCCACGTGCCGTCGGTGTCCGCGCGGAAAATTGGGTTGTCCCGGTGCCGCGTCCATCGGATCCCATCGCGGCTGGTGGCGTAGCCGATCGCGTTGGGCTCGTTCTGCTCGCCGCCCGAATACCACATGCGATACATCTGCTGCTGCTCGTCCCACAAAACGTGCGGGCACATCACGGCGATTTCCTGCTCCCAGCCCGGCTCGGCCGAGAGCACGGGCCGGGGGCTGCTGCGCGTCCAGTGGACGCCGTCCGGGCTGGTCGCATAGCCGATCCACGATCGCTCGCGGCTCTGGCCCGTGTACCACATGTGGTACGTGTCGCCACGTTTGAGCACGGCCGGGCGGTTGATCCGCTCCTCCCAATCCGTTTTCGGATTGGGCCCCAGCACGACAACCGGCTCGCTCCAGTGCACACCGTCGCGGCTTTCCACCAGGGCTACGCTGGCCCTGGGGCGCCAGGAGAACCACATGCGAAACTTCGCGTCTTCCCGCAACACGCAGACGTCGAAGCAGGTGCCCAGGTCCCCACCCAGCACCGGGTTCTCGTCCAGCTTCCGCCAGCCGGCCGATTCCTCGGCTCCGCCGCTGGACGGCCCTGCAATCCCGATGCTCAGCAACACGGCCAGTACCGAAACGCAGCAACCCATGGCAGTCTCCTCGTTTTCTTCAACGACGGCGTATCCCCACGGTCTTCAAGCATAAGCCTCCGGCCGTCCCCGGGCAAGCAGAACGCAGAGAACACGGCCGAAGCGAGGCCGGCCACCCTGCCGGCACTTGCCATGGACAGGCTTTGGGAGATGGAATCGGGGCATGATCCAGAACCGATCGGCCGTCGATGCCGACGCCAATCGAGCAAAGCAAGGGCGTGATGCCCTGGAATTGTTCCGATACCTTCTCGCCGAAGAAGACTGTCTGACTCAGCGTTGCGATTCCTGGCACTTTTCCATTCTGACAATCACGGAGGGCGCTATGACGAACGAATCGGACCCTAGGAACCTCTTTTCGTCCCTTATCAACAATTCGCGATTTCTGGCAACTCTTGCGGCTATGATGCTTCTGGGAATGCTATTGTTCTTTGCCCGCGACTTGGCCGATGTATCAGGATTCCGGCAGCACTTGATTGGGGGCCTTGCCGTATACGTGCTCGCCACCCTTGTCCTTGGTCAGATCGAGACGAACGTAAACAATCACGCAAGGAACCAAGCGGACAAGGACACGTTGTTTCCCCCGTACTCAGGCAGTTGGCGTTTCGTTCGCTGGTACGAGGAAAAGGCCAATGCGGTCGGGCATCTAATAATGCGTTCTGTACAGCTACTGCACTGTATTCTGCTCCTGTTGCTGATCGTCTACCTTGCCTGGCGCGGTTGCCTTTAGGAGTGGGCGTAAAACGCGCGTAGAACGTATCAGACCAGGCAATATGGCATCAGGTCTTCCCGCGAATGGTTTTGCCGTCTTTCCTTCTTCGCGCGAAGCCCTCCGGGAACGGATCCAGCATTTCGGCGAGCCGACGACCCAACGATGGCCGAGACTCCTGCGGATTCTCCACGATGGCGGCATATTCGCCTCCGCCAATCGGAAGGCAAATGGCGGCGTGCCCTCGACACCACGCAGAAGCCGCCCCTTCGTCTGTCACCCCGCCGCGTCCTCACCGCCGGGCGGCGCTCCATGGCCAATGAAAAGGCTTGCCTTGCTTGTACAGCGACAGGTGATGCTCGATCATGGGAACGAGCTGCACGTGATGCTCGGCCCGGGCTCGTTGCAGGGCCCGGGTCGCCGTGGCCACGGCGTCTTCGAGGCGGCCGGCCTCGGCGTAGGCCGCGGCCAGGGTGTCGAGCAGCTTAGGGTCTTCGCCCTTAGATCCGCGGCACGCACGTTCCATCAGGCGCACGGCTTCCGGCCCGTCGCGGAAGTCGGGGCGATCGTGGGTGGCGAGGATGCGGGCCAGGTTGCTCAGCGCCGGGACGTAGTCGGGATCCAGGCCGAGAACAGCGCGGTACTGCCTGATCGCATCGGCCACCCGCCCGCTTTTGGTCAGCGCCACCGCCACGTCATGGGCGACTTGGACGTCGCCCTGTTGCGGAGGAAACTCCGCTGCCTGCCGGTGCAATTGGATCAGCGCATCGCCCTTTCCCTGCAGACCGAGGAGCGACGCCAGGTTGTGATGCGCATTTCGATTGCCGGGGTCGATGGCCAGCGCTTCCCGGTAGTGTTTTTCCGCCTCGGTAAGATCGCCCTGTTCCGCCAGGCCCAACCCGAGGTTGTTGTGCGCGTCGGCAATGTCCGGTTCCAGATCGAGGGCCTTGCGAAAGCAGTCGATGGCCTCCTTCGGCTTGCCCTGGTCGAGCAGGGCCAGGCCGAGATTGTTGTGCGTGCGGGCCAACTCGGGGTCGACGGCCAGCGACCGGCGGAGTTGCACGGCGGCCTGCTCCGGCTCGCCCTGTTCAAGCAGGGCCGTGCCGATGTTGTAGAGCGCCACCGCATCGCAATAGGGGTTGATGCGCATGGCGGCCTGAAACTCGGCGATCGCGGCCGCCCATTCGCGCTGGCCCTGCAACACCTTGCCCAGCTCCA
Source organism: Pirellulales bacterium (assembly GCA_016935315.1). GTDB lineage: Bacteria > Planctomycetota > Planctomycetia > Pirellulales > Thermoguttaceae > JAFGRD01. The sequence continues at coordinate 5,432 of JAFGRD010000080.1, read as the reverse complement.
CGTGCCAGGTTGCCATGTCGGGAAACCGCGCCAGCAACAGCCGCCACTGTTCGGCCGCGCCCTGGCAGTCGCCGCGTGCGGTCAGCAGCGTGGCGTAGTTCTGGCGAAGCGCCGGGCTGGGACAAGCCCCCTCCAAGGCCGCCTCGTAGACGCGGCAGGCATCCCGCAGGGCGGCCGGCGAGCAGCCTTGGCGCGCCAGCCCGGCCAGGCTCCGTCGATGCCTGGCCAACTGCTGCTGATGGTCGATCTGAGCCGTGAACGGTGGTCGGCTCAGCAGGTCGGCGATTACCGCGGCCATCCGATAGCGGTCCCAGTCGGTCAGGGCCAGCCGCAAGAAGCATCGCTCGGCAGACGGTGCCGCGACGACATCCGAACCGTGACTTCGTATCCCATCCGGCAGCAGGGTCACCACCTGCTCGAATACCATCTTGGCCAGCAGATAGTTGCCCTCCGGGGTCAGATGGACGTGCTCGTAGAACAGCCCTCGGTCGGGAGGCCCCGCGGGCGTGCCGCTCTGCAGCTCAAACGCCCGCTCGATATCGACCAGATGGACTCCTTGGGCGGCCTTCTCGGCGGCGACCTCGCGAATCGCCGCGTTGATTGGCGTGTCGGCGCGAAACCTGAGGACGTCGAGGTCGCGGGCGAGCGTGAAATGCCGTCGAGCTTCGTCGGATTGCCCCAGTGCCAGCAGGCATCGGCCCATGCGGAACTGCAGATCGGCGCGACGGTCGTCGATGGCCGCGGCCTTGAGGAAATGCTCCAGGGCCTGGGCCTCGCTGTTCGCTTCGGCCAGGGCAATCCCCACCTTGCAGGCCGCCTCCCAGTCTGCCCGCTCGGCTTCGCTCAGGTGCGCCCGATGCTCGGCTCCAAACGGCGCGGAGTCCGCCAGGTTCGTTGCGACCGTGCAGAGGATCAGCCCGGCTCCCGAGCAGTCGGCCACGTCGCACAAATCGCGGAGATTCTCTCGGAAGTGGCCATAGACGCTTTGCAGGCGGGGATCGTCGGCCGCGACGCGGTTGCCGCAGACCATCTCCATGCCCTTCCAATGCGTGCGGTGCTCCGCGCCCTGGCTGGCGGGGTGGACCAGGTTTTCCAGCAGTTGGCCGGTCTTGGTCGACTTCAGGTAGATGCTGGTCCGAATCACCGACAGGCTCGGGGAGAAGTCGCAGAACACGGTTCCCGGTCCATAGGGCCCATAGACCTCGTTGTTGCCCATGTAGACCACCAGCAGGTCGGCATCGTGAGCAGCGCAGTCTCGGGCGATGGGCAACACGGCATGCGAGTTGACGGCCGTCATGGCCGCGTTGACCACCTCGAATTCCGCGTCGGGGAACCGCTCCTGCAACATCACTTCGAGGATCCGGCCGAGGCCAAAGGCCGGATCGGGTATTCCCATCGCTGCCGAGCCTCCCAGCACGAAGATCCGAAAGCCGTCGCTCGGCTTCTTGTCGGCCAGCTCGCACGCCTCGGGGGATCGGGCAATCGCCGGAGGGAAGAAGCGCCAGCCGAACTGCTGATTCGTCGTCCACGTGGCGTGCTCGCCGCCGGGGATGAAGAAATCGGTGGGATGACCGTAGTCGAAAAACCGCAAAGCGCCTTCGAACAGGAGGAAGACGGCCGCGGGAACCAGGGTCATCGCCGCTAGCCGGAAGAGCCATTTGCGGCGGCGGCTCTTCACGAGCCGCGGCGGTGGCGAACACGCCGAGGCGTTCGCTGCGGCCGCCGGGCCATGGGGCCCCTTGCCGCTCGACGACTTCGGTGACGCGGATGACATCTCAGTTGCCTGCGCCGGTTCAGCTTCCCCAACAATCTGCTGATCGCCTGCTTAAGCGGCTACCCTGGGGCGCCACTGCCCGCGCGCCCGCTCGGCCTGGAAGCGACCGTGGGGAAATGCGACGTCTGGCTCCAGATTAATCCGCCCCGTGGCCGGATGTCAACTCCCTGGTCGGGTTTGGCAACTTTTTTGCCTCAGTAACGCTTCAGCCAGGCAGCCAACGAAGTTCGCAAGGCTTCAGACTTGTGCCCCTTTGGGGCGGCGCGACAGTCGAAATTCCTGCGAATTCCGCTACGGCGGCGGCACGACGACCTCGAAGGCGGCACCTTGGATGCGACGAAGCTCGGCGTGCAGCTCGGGGATCCGCGGGTCGGGCGCCACGGAGATCGCCCAGTCGATGCCGTTGTCGGCGACGAACATGCCGTACTTCTTCAGACCCTTGAGGATGGCCTGGACTTCCGGCGAGTAGGGCGAGACGTCGAACTCGGCCTTCAGACGCAGCCGCTCGCCCATCCGCGGATATTCGGGGTTGTCGTGCGAGCTGGCATAGTGCGTGGCCGGGGCGACGAACTCGCGGCGGGTCTTGGTGACGGTCACGCGCATGGCGTGTTCCACGATCCCCCGCTTCAGCTCGTCGTAGCGAACCACCGCCGGGAAGATGGGCAGCCCGGCGGCATCGGCCGAGGTCCAGCCCGACGGCCGCAACGCGTTGGTCTTCAAGTCGAAAACCGACGCCTGGGCCGCCACCCAGCCGGCGTCCGTCCTGCCCATGATGAAAAACTCGTACAGCTTCCTCTCGACCGGGTCCAGGACGATGGCATGGCGGTCTCCTTCGTACTGGGCGGGGCGCCGCTGCACCTCCGAGAGGGTCGGCGGGGTTTCCGAGCTGCGCTGATACTGCACGGGCCAGCCTTCGATGGGGACATTGTCGGGCACGGGGTAAGGCCCGGGATCCGACTCGGCCGGGTAATCGCCCAGCTTGACTTCAACGCGCTTCTGGTCGGGCGGCACGAGGATGTAGCCCATGTCGGGGTTGTAGCGAAAAGGCTTCTGTCGGCCGATCGACGTGATGATGGCGTCCGAGTTCGGATGCAGCGGCCAGTTCTCGACGACATGGTTCCACGGGTTGTCCGGCGGAAAAACCTCCAGCGCCGAGCAGATGGCGTCGGCCTCCGGCGTATCGAACATCACGGGCCGGGTGATTTCGGGCATTTTGGCGGCACGGATGCGGGCCAGGCGAGCCGGGTCGGTTTGAATCGGCGCTGGGGCTGGGCCGCCCGGCGACGTTATGCCCACCGCCGCCGCGCCGCCCACGGGGGTCGCCGTCAGCTCCACGGGCATGCCGCCGATCTGGCCCGTGATTTTGTAGGCGGCGGGCGGACCGGCGGCGGGTCCTCCGGTTGACGAGGTGGGCCCGGGAGCATCGTCGCCTATCAGGAAAACGTCTCCGAAGTACAGCGTCGGCGTCTTGCCCAACTCGCAGGCAAAGTACCAGCGACGCACGTTGCCCAGGTCCGGCGTCGAGCCGTTGACGTTGACCATCTCGTCGATGCCGGTCCGCACGGAGTTCTTGCCGGGCTTCAGGGTAATCGGCACATCGACCCGGGTCTGGTAACTCGTGGTCCGCCGGTGCGTGACGGTGAACGTCACGCGGACGTCTTCCTCGGCCGGATTGAAGGCGTCGAATTCAAGCGTGATGAACTCCTTCCAGTTGGACACGCGGGCCTGCCGGTCGCCAAAGCTGTCGCCCGCGTAATAGACGACCTTCAGCGCCCGGCCGCCCAGTGCGGGATACTCCACGATCACCAGCTTCGTCAGCCCGTCGCTGGCTGTGTCGTTGGGCAACTGGCCCTGGCTGACCTCGAGCAGGGGCACCTGGCGGGCGTGGGCCTTGGTGGCGATCCAAGCGGACGAAAATGCACAGGCGACAACGAGCACCCACACGATCGGCGTTTTCATGGCCGGGTCCTCCAGTTTTTGGCAGTCCGGATCGTTGTGGCCATTCTAACTCGGCCGTTTCGCAAGTCAATTCTTCGGTCCGTACGGGTCGATTTCATTCCCGCTGCCGATCGCGTATAATCGGGTCCCGAACCGAAGGGGCTTTGGACGGTGGATTCCCGTACGGTACGTTACAGGGAGGCTTGGCATGAAACAATCAGGTCGACGAATCGATGCGGTCGTTGTCGCGGTGGCGATCATGTTCCTTGGAGGGGCGGCCGACTGGCCCCAGTTCCGCGGGCCCACGGGCATGGGCCGCACCGATGAGAAGAACCTGCCGATCGAGTGGGGCGGCGACGGCGCCAGGAACGTTGCCTGGAAGACCCCGCTGGTGGGACAAGGGCACGCAAGTCCGATCGTCTGGGGCGACCGCGTTTTCGTTTGCACGGCCCGGTGGCCCGAGTCGGTGGCACGCCGCGAGGAAGTCATTCCGGAGCACCACGTGCTCTGCTATGCGGCCGGCGACGGCAGACTGTTGTGGGATCGCCAAGTGCCCTCGGGGCCGTGGTTGCGGACCGACTTCCGCAGCGGGCCGGGCGGCGGCTATGCCTGCCCGACGCCGACGACCGACGGCCGTCTCGTCTACTGCGCGTTCGGCTCGTCGGTGATCGCCGCACTGGACTTCCAGGGGAAGATCGCCTGGCGCCAAGAGATCGTACCCTACACGTTCGACGTGACGCTGGGCAGCAGCCCGATCCTGTATCGTGATACGCTCCTGTTGCTCTGCGCCATGGCCAAGCCCAGCGACTCGAAGCTGATCGCGTTCGACAAGGCCACGGGCGGCGTGCGATGGCAGCAAGCGCTGCCGGAGACCGGCTTCGGCCACAGCACGCCGGTTCTGGTGCCGGTCCGCGGCAGGACACAACTGATTATCGCGGCGTCCGGCGGCAGCGCTTCCTCCCGCGCCGTGCAGAGCCTCGACCCGGACTGCGGTGAGCCGATCTGGTGGTGCTGGGGCGCGGGCGACACGACCTCGGCGGTTTGTGACGGCCGTCTCGTCTACTGCGACAGCGGCCGCGGCGGGCCGGGCGTGGCCGTCGATCCCACGGGCCGCGGGGACGTCTCCGAGACGCATCTCCGCTGGAAAATCGATCAGGTGCCGGAAGGGATCGGCTCGCCGGTGATCGTGGGCGACTACGTCTACCGGCTCCATATGCCGGGAGTCCTGAAATGCTGGCGGCTGACCGACGGGCGGCAGGTCTACGCCAAACGACTCGCCGGCATTTCGACCACTTGGGCCAGCGCCGTTGTGGACGGCAACGGGCGGATCTACTACGCCAACGCCGGCAAGAGCTTCGTCATTCAATCCGGCCCGGAGTTCAAGGTGCTGGCGGAAAACGATCTGGGCGACGGCAACCATCCCTCACCCGCCGTCGCCCGCGGGAGTATGTTCCTGGTGGGCCTGGAAAACGTCTACTGTATCCGGGCGAGATAGCGTCGTGGCAGCTGAAGTCGCAAGACTTCGGATTGGGGGCCATTCAGCACTGCGCCAATCTGAATTCCTGCGATAGCTGAATGCTCGCGAATTCAGCTACAAGTGGCCTCAGCCGCCATATGGCTGAAGCGTTTCCCGATCGGGATAGGGGGCGGCCTCGCGGCCGCTCCCCTCCCACACCACCGGGCATACGGGTCCGTACCACGGCGGTTCAGCTTGCTTGCG
>JAFGRD010000079.1 GCA_016935315.1 Pirellulales bacterium | reverse complement strand
ATCGTCACATTGGCGGTCGGGCCCTTCTCGAACGACAGGTTGCCGTGGAGATAAACGAACTTGCCTTCGTTATCGCCAATCGACAACAGCGCATCGTCCACGCTCGCGCCGAGCCGCTCGTTGCCGTCGTGGTCGATGTAGATCGGCTCCGAGGTGGTCCCCGTCCGCACCTCGTACCCCGCCGGGCCGACACCGTCGCTCGGGAAGCTGGCGGCAAAGTCCACCACCGCCGGACCGTCACCCCTGACACCCAACGCCGTCCAGGTCGGGCCCGTATTCACTTCCACCAGCACGTTCTGCGCCTCCAACTCCACCTGCTCGATCCCGACCAGACCCACCTGGGATGACGTCAATTTCAAAGCGTGGAAGAACTGGCTGCTCAGCGGCAGAACCGGCAAAGCCAGCATCGCCACGTAACCGAAGTCGACGTCGGTGATCGCCAGACCGGTGGCGTTCTGGCTCAGTTCCGCCGTCTCGTCCGCGTCCACCTTACCGATGTTGTGGACATCGCCGAAGGTCATGCCGTCGCTCATCGTCTGGTTGCCACCAGCATCCAAAATCGGTTGACCGGTCTCGTCTACCAGCGCCACCTGTCCCACCGTCAGCGTCACGCCCGCAGCCAACGTCACCACCGTGTTGGGATCCAGCACCTGGCCCACGGTGTAGCCCGAGGTGCCGGTGACAGAGTTGATCGTGCGGCTGGCATCATCCCCGTTCCCCGTGTTGAACGCCCAACCGATCGCGCCGTCGTGGTCCAGGTCCGCCCAGTACGGACCGTTCGTGCCCGCGAACGCCCGGATGTCGCTGCCGCCGATTTCCAGCGTCGTGACCGGTACCCCACTCAGCGTCTGCAGGTCGTCGGACAAACTCAAGCCAGGGTAGATCGCAGTCAACAGGTCAATCTGGGCGTGGATCGCTTCCCCGGTCGGTGTTTCCTCCAGGTTCGGAGACAATCCGGTGGCGACCGTTACGTCTTGCAGCAAGTTGACGCCAAACTCGAAGGAGCCTGCCAGGGTGACAAAATCGCCGATGGCCAGCTCACCGCTGAGTGTGACCGAGCCATCCAAGGTGAAGTAGTCGCTGTAGTACTGGCCGAGCACATCATTAATGGCCGGGGTCCTGGAGATCAGCTTGCCTGCGCTAGGCGCGTCCTTCACCTCCAATTGGACGACCTTGGCGTCGGGGTCGTCCACGATCTCGAAATACAGTGATCCGTCCCCGAAACCATACATGCCGGACGCAGTGTCAAACGTCCCGCTGAGAGTCCCATCGTAGGTGAGAATATCGAAGATTTGGCCAACTGCTGGCTGAAAGTTGTTGATGAGATCGATTTCCAGCTTGCTGCCCGGAAGCAAGGAGACGTTTCCCGTTCCAGTCACGTTGATCTGGTCGTAGGCGTCGTCCGTCGGCGGGTCCTCGGGGCCGGGGCCGGGACTCACGCCGCCAATCTCGATTTGGATGGCTCCGTCGATGGTCAAATCCCCGTCGATGGTGATGGTTCCGGGAGAATTGCCAGGGCTAATAGTCCCCCGATTGAAGACATCGCCAACGATGGTTCGGTTGCCCGACAAGGTGTCCCGGGGTCCGATCACCAGCTCGTCCGCAACCTCCTGGAAACCGTCGGCCTCAAGCGGCCAGTGTGTCGAAAGCAGGAGCCTCTGCTCGAGCGGCTCGATGACTAGTGGCCGCTCCAGCACCAGCAGTCCATCCGCCAATGACCTGTATGGATTACGCCGCACAGCTTGCCTACCTCGATTTCTTCTTCTCATCATGCCACTCCGGCAAAGAGTCTCTTTGTCAATGCGTAGAACTGAAGCGATCGCCCCCGCCGACCTGCCGTCTGGACTACCGTAGCAGCTCCGCCCTTCGGCGCTGGTGTTCGAGCAGCGGACGATATCCCACAGCGACTCAAGCCTCGGGCCACACCGTGGACACGCGTAATAGCGCAATCACACCACCGAGAGACGTCCTCGGAAACTGGGTCTGTTCAAGAGAAGAACCGAAAAGAATGCTCTGCCGGCGGTATTTGTACCAGCCGCGCCCGAACCGCATGAGAAACGTGACTGCCGTGCCGGCACACACGGAACGGCCCCACGTTTGAGACAGAAGTGGCAGGCAATATACATCACTGCATCACTAATATATAGAAAGTAGTGTATCAATCCACTGGTGCCAAGTCAACCCCCTGCAAGCCTCATTTGGAGAGTTTTTCAAGATATCCTCCGCTTCAAAAACACCCCCCCTTGAAGGTATACAACGCCCCCGCGACAAGCCGTTAGGTCCCAAAACCTCATCCGCAACAAATGGCAAGCAGACCATGCACCCAACCATTGAGTTGCGATTCACTCAACGGTCGCATGGCCCCCGGAGGGGTCCTACGTACTTGGGCGAACCATGCCCTGATCGTCGCTGCCACATGCGCGTCCGACCAGGAGGCAGTCCCGCTCTCGCTGCGGGCAAACTTGCGACAGTCCCCGGCAGTGCCGGCCATTTCTCTCGCCGAGAGATCAGAGCGTCCAGCCTTCGCGGTAGGGCGGGTTGACGTGCTGGTTCGCCTCGTCGTGGTTGGTGAACCGCATCGCCGGGCCGTCCCACTGGAGCTTCACGCCCGGGTACCGGATGGCGATCGCGCCGAGCAGGCCCAGCTCGGCCAGCGGCCCGCCGTAGTCGAAGTTCGAGCCGGCCTGGCGGCCCTGGCGAATCGCCTGCAGCCAGTCCTGGTGATGGCCCGGCACGCGGGGGATGGTCTTCTCGGGTTGTTGGTAGGCCCGCATCTGCGCCTCGGGGACGATCCGCACGCCGCCGGCGCCGTGGGAGCCGTGGGTGATCGTGCCTTCGGTGCCGATGACGATCGCGCCGGTACCGGGCGGGTTGCGGCCTTCTTCGAGGTCTTTCGGCCGCGGCGGACGCCGGCTGCCGTCGTACCAGACCAGCTTGACCGGACCACGCTGGCCCTTGGCGGCAAACCCGTAGGTCACCTGCGTGCCCGGCGGATAGACGTCGGCGTGCAGCTTCGGATCGTAATCGTCGACCTCCGCCAGGACCGTTTCGGGCGCGCCCAGGTCGAGGGCCCAGAAGGCCGGATCGACGACGTGGCAGATCCAGTCGCCGATGGCCCCGGTGCCGAAGGGCATCCAGCCGCGCCAGTTCCAGGGGGCGTACATCGGGTTGTAGGCGCGGAATTGGGCCGGGCCGAGCCAAAGGTCCCAATCGAGCTCCGCCGGCACGTCGTGCTTCTCGCCGACCTTCGGCAGGTTGCGGATCTGGCTGTAGACGCTGGCAAAGGCGTCGCACGAGGCGTGCACCTCGGTCACCCGGCCGATCGCGCCGTCGGCGATCCACTCGCAAAACATCCGGATCGTCTCGGCCGAGTGGCCCTGGTTGCCCATCTGGGTGATGACCTTGTTGTCGCGGGCCGCCCGCATGAGCTGGCGGATCTCGTAGACCGAGTGGGCCAGCGGCTTCTCGCAATAGACGTGCTTGCCGCGGGTCATGGCGGCCATGCAAGCCACCGCGTGGGTATGGTCGGGCGTGGCGATCACCACGGCGTCGATCTGCTTCTCCATCTCGTCGAACATCTTGCGGAAGTCGCGGAACTGACGGGCGGCGGTGAACTTCTGTTGGGCCGAGGCGGACCGCCGCGTGTCGACGTCGCACAGCGCCACCACGTTCTCGCCGCCGCCGGCCGCCTGGATGTCGCCCCAGCCCTGGCCCCCGACGCCGATCCCGGCGATGTTCAGCTTGTCGTTGGCCGCGGGCCCCGACTCGCCGCCGAGGACGTGTCGGGGGATCACGCTGCAAACGGCCACGCCGGCGCCCAAGCCGGCGACGAATTGCCTTCGATTGAGTCGTGGATAGCGCGAACGCATCAGTCTGTCTCCAATGGCACTGGTGGATGAAGGTGGGTAAATGGAAGCGAGGCTTCCGAGAGCCTCCGCAGAACCGTCCGTCGTCTCTCCGCTTCGGCTACCGATCCAGCGGCCGCAGCCAGATGTTGCGGAAGCGCACCGGGCAGCCGTGGCCTTGCAGCACCAGCGGCTGCTGCGGCGGGTGTGGCTCGTAGGGAAGGACCTGGCGATGGGCCATCGGCCCCATGATCTCCTGGTGGTCGTGGACCAGCACGCCGTTGTGCAGCACGGTGACCGTCGCCCGCTTCACCAGCTTGTCGTCCTGGAAGACCGGCGCCCGGAAAACGATGTCGAACGACTGCCACTGGCCGGGCAGGCGACAGGCGTTGACCAGCGGCGGCGTCTGGCCGTAGACCGAGGCCGCCTGGCCGTCGGGGTAGATCTGCTCGGGATGCACCGGATGCGAGTCGAAAACCTGGAGCTCGTAGCGGCCCATCAGCAGCACGCCGCTGTTGCCGCGGTTCATGAACTGGGGGCCGGGCTCCTTGGGGACCATCCACTGCAGGTGGAGCTGGAAGTCGCCAAAGGCCTCGGCCGTTTCCAGCGATCCGTCGCCTGCCACCAGGCTGTCGTCGGCAACTTCCCAGACCGACGACTTGAAGCGGCTGACGTCTTTGCCGTCGAACAGCACGATCGCGTCGGCCGGGGCCGGAACGGTTGGCAACTCGGCGTCGGCCGGCATCGGCTCCACGTACTTGGGCACCGGCCGGTCCGGATCGTGTACGCAGTACTTCCCGTCGGTCCAAGGCAGCGGCGGCGTGTCTTTGTAGCCGACGACGGTTCCCGATTCGGTCTTCCGGGCGACCAAGTCGGCCGCCGCGGTGGTCGTCGTCCAGACGCCCGACGTAAACGCAGCGAGACAGAAGACAAACAGGCAGTTTCTCACGATGGCTCCTTTCGCGAACGGTTGGGTGTTTCTGGGCGGGAAACGGCGGGGCCGCGGTGGGGCCGCCGCCGTGGGTCGCATCCGATTGACGTTTGCACGGTCCATGCGCAAGGGCGATCAACGGGGGCCCAGTGCTTCCGGCCCGCCGCTGATCGGCCTCGCTCCTTCACAATGCGAACATCCATAGGATACCTCCTCTGCCGGGCGTTGTCGACAATCGGGCGGTCAGAGCCGGTTCAGCCGCTCCAAATGGGCCCGCCAGACGTCCTTGCGGACCCAGAGCACGACGAAGACGCCCGGACGCATCTCGTAGAAGCTGGGCATCTGGTGCGTGCCGTCCAACCGCCGGGCCAGCTCGGGATTGAACTCGGCCGAGGCAACGATCACGGCCGGGGCCGGCCCGTCGGGCACGCGGTCGAGCCGGCCGATGGGGCCGTAGCGTCGCAGGTACCACGGCAGCGGCCAGTAGTACTGGTCGTGCCAGAGGACCCAGATCGAGAAATCGCGGCGATCCGGCCAGGCCTCGGCCAAGGCGTCGATCTGTTGGGCAAGCTGCTCGAACTTGGGCCGCGTGGGAGTATGGACGTAGGGGTTGGCCGGGTCGGCGGCCAGCAGGTAGCTGGCCCGGTACGATTGCCAGCCGAGCTGGCCGGCCGCCGCCAGCAACAGCAGCACCGTCAGGGCCTTCAGCGCCCGCGTGGGCACGACCCGCACCAGCACCACGCCGCCGACGCCGGCCAGCAGGATCATGCCGCCGAGAAACTGTACCACGCACCAGGGTGTTTTGTAGGGGATGGTGCTGTACAGCGCGGTCGAGGCGAGTGTGGTGAATCCGAGCCACCTGACGAAGCGGACGCTGGCGCCCGACGGGACCTTCGCCCCGGGGGCCAACGCGGCAGCGAAGCCGATGGCCGCCAACACCAGGATGAGCCCCTCCGACCAGATCGGTCCGGTGTCCGCCCGCCACCAAGCGAGCATCCGCAGGTAGTAGTAACAGGGATGCAAGTGGGGCGAAGACCCTCCGGCGCGCCGCAGCCAGGGAAGATACGTCAGCACGCCGTCGAGCGGCCCCCGCGCATTGGTCAACAAGGACGACAGCAGCAGCACGGCCACGAAAAGGGCCATCGCCAGCGCGGCGGCCCCGTGCCAGGCGGGCCCGGGGGCGTGCCACGTGCGATCTTCTTCCCGCCAGAGCCGACCCCAAAGGGCCATGGCCCCCAGGCCGATCGCCGCTGCGGCGCAGGAGATGATGCTGGTCTCCTTGGTCGCCTGCATCAGTCCCACGAACGCTCCGGCGGCCAGGCACCACCGCAGCTTGCCGCCGCGGACGTAGCGCCACACGGCCCCGACGGCCGCCAGGGTGAACAACGACAGCAGCGTCTCGTGGATGTAGTAGCGGCTGTAGAAGACCATGGCCGGCGAGATGGCCCACAGCACCGCGGCGACCGCCACGGCCGGCCTGCCCAGCCCGTCGGCCAACAGCCACAGCAGGACCAGCGCGCCGATCCCGAACAGCGCGGGCACGATGCGATAGGTCGTTTTGGTGGTTGCGGCGAAGCTGTCCGCGCCGCTGAGCCACAGGCTCGGCAACGTGGCATAGGGCAGCGTGGGGCCGTGGAACTCGTGGGGGTCGTAGCGGTAGCGGCCCCGTTGCCACAGGTCGCGGGACCGGGCAGCCTGAACGGCCTCGTCGGCGTGCATGGGCCGTTGGCCAAGCCGGGGGAGCCGAAAGGCCGCGGCCCCGGCCAACGCCAGCAGCAGGCAGCCGGCCGCGAGTCGGGCCGTCGCCGCGCTGCGGTCTCGTCGAGGCTCGTTCATGGAATACCGCCGTCGCTGAAGCCACGCGTAGCTGAACCAGCGGGAATTCATGCCTGCCAGCCGCTCTTCTCCCACGGGTGCGAACGTCGCATCGTTCGTGTTATACTGGAGACCGTGTTATACTGGAGGCGGTCAACCGGTGGAATACGACGCAAGCGGAGGAAGAAAAATGCTGCGGTTTTTGGCGACGGGGGCCGTCCTGGTGGGACTGGCCGCGTGCTGCGGCGCCGACGAGGCCAAGGTGGCCTTGAAGACGGAAATTCCCGAAGAGATCCTGGCCGGCACGCCGCCCGAAGTGCTGGCGATGCTGTTTCCCAACCTGGAAAAGCCGCCGGAAGGCGAGCCGCCCGAGTTCCTCGTGCCCAAGGGCACCGTGAACCTGGCCCTGAAGAAGAGGGCCACCGCCAGCGACACCAACCCGATCCTGGGCAAGATCGCCTTCGTGACCGACGGCAACAAGCAGGGCAACGAGCAGAGCTACGTCGAGCTGGCGCCGGGCAAGCAGTGGGTGCAGATCGACCTGGAAAAGCCGTCGCGCGTCTTTGCCGTCTACCTGTGGCATTACTTCCACGAAGCCCGCAGCTACCACGACGTGGTCGTCCAGGTGGCCGCCGACGCGGGCTTCACGAAAAACGTCCACACGCTCTACAACTGCGATCAGGACGGCTCGCTGGGCCTGGGCGTGGGCAAGAACCGGCCCTACATCGAAACCTACTTCGGCAAGCTGATCGACGCCCGGGGCGCCGAAGGCCGCTTCCTGCGGCTCTACAGCAACGGCAACACGGCTAACGACCTGAACCACTACGTCGAGGTCGAGATCTTTGGCAAGCCGGTCGACGTCGGCGCGCCCTCACGGTAAAACGCCGACACGCGGCTCCCACCAGGCCCGCGGAGAGAAGCAACAGGGTCGAGGGTTCAGGAATCGACTCGAAGGTGACGTTGTCGACCACGAAGTTTAGCTCCGACGCGCTGCCGGCGCCGTCCCCAAAGTTGGTGATCCGGGCGCGAGACGCTCCGGCAAGATCACCAACAAAGAACCGGCCCTCCGAGTTGGAATTCACACCGCCCGACTGGGACACCAGCGTCCGGTCGAGCGTCAGCGTGAAGGTGCCCAGGCTGCCCAGGCCGCTGTCGAACAGGTCGATCTGCATCTGCCCAAGGTCGCTCGTCGCGTTCAGCGCCGCGCCGAACCCGAAGGACGAGACCGGCTGGGAAAAATCGAGCCGAAGCTCGGTGCTGTGCACCTGCAGCAGATTACCGCTGATGAAGTCGTAGGGGTACGGGTTCGGGGAACGATCGTCGAAGGTCGTGCGAGGGGTGACCAGCGGCACGCTGAGCCAGGGAACGCCCTCGGGCGTGAACGTCACTCCGCCCACGTTGAGCTGGTCAACCATGTGGCCCAGGTTGCCCACGGCCGCCGGCTCATCAAACGTAATCGTCGCCGCTTCGCCCACCAGGGCAACGGGCGTCAGCAACACAATCACTCCCACGGACAAGAGCACTCGGCACATGGTGTTTCTCCCTCTGTAGTGATCCTAACAGAAATCGCGCGTCGTTGAAACGATTTGCCCCTTGCCCCCCATGGAATCCCGGAAATCGGCCCACCGATTCCCCGCTATTGAGGGACTTTTGCCTCAATTCTGCACGAAGCGGGCCGTCCGAGAGGGCACATGGCAACAGGTTCGCTGCCGGCCTAACGCCGACGATTCCCTGAAGCGGCCCCAGCCCGCTATCATCAGCGACAGATTGCGCCGCGTATGGACGAAAAGACGCAAGGCAGCCATGTGCTTGACGGGTCACGACTACCGTGTCGCCGGACGATTCGCCTTGGTACAATCGTGGCACGACACGAATCTCGCACCTAGCAGGAAAGGGTGATGCGGTGAACGTCGACTCCGTTCCCGGGTCAGGTACGTCGTGGTGGTGGTGTGCCTTGCGAGTCCTGGCGGTCCTGGCTGTTGGTGTCACAGCTATTGCGGCGCAGGAAACCACACGTCAGACTGACCACAACGCCGGGCATCGCACGCCGGATGCGGGCCCGAAGGACAGCTACGGCGATTCTCTTCCGCCGGGCGCCGTGGCGAGACTTGGGACACTGCGCCTGCGACAGCCGGGCGACGTCAGCAGCGTTGCCTTCGCCCCTGATGGTTGCTGGCTCGTCGCTGTCAGCTCTACGTGGTCCGACAGCCACGTAGTCTTGTGGGACACGCAATCAGGCCAACGGATGCTGAGTCGTCGCTTGTTGTCGCAGCCCGCACACGAAGTGGCAGTTGCTCCAAGCGGCAGGATCGCTGCAATCGCATGCAGCACGCGAGTGCTGGTCTGGGACATCTCCACAAACGAGGACGTTGCCCTGTTTGAGGTACCGACCGAGGTCACGAGCGTTGCCCTTTCTCCCGACGGCAGAACGGTCGCGTCGGCTACGCTGGCTGGAATTGTCAGCCTGTGGGACGTTACCACGGGGCGAAAGCGATTCGCCGTCAAGGCCCACACGAGAACAGAATCGGATGAATACTCCAAGGTCACGGACGTTGAGTTCTCGCCCGACGGCGCAACCCTTGCTTCGGCATGCTGGGATGGAATCGCAAGCCTCTGGGACGTTGCCGACGGAAGACTGCTGCGCCGCATTGAAGGAAACGGCGGTGAGATCAACGATCTGGCTTTCTCCCCGGATGGCAAGACGATTGCCTTGGGCACTCGCTACCGCAGCGTCTCCATCCGCGAGGTTGCCACGGGGAATGAGGTGCTGCGAATCCGCAACCATCCCGGGATCATTGAGCACGTAGCCTTTTCAACTGCGGGGCGAACGATTGCGTCGGTAGTCGGAGGGGCCGAGGGTGCGGTCTTCCTTTGGGACGTCCGATCGGGCGAACGGCTTGCGAAGTATTCGTATCGCGGCCAGAGAGCTGTGGCGTTTGCACCCAACGGACAGCTTCTTGCGGCAGCGGGACAGACCAGTCGGATCCGACTCCTTGCCATGCCGGGCCAGCCTGAGCCTCCCGCAGCAACGGGACATGCGAGCTCGGTCGAGCAGCTTTTCTTCAGTTCCGACAGCAAGCACGTCGTGTCACTGAGCTGCGACGGCACCGTATTCGCCTGGGACATTGGCACGGCCCAGCCAACCTGGGAGCTCGGTGGCCCCGACTTCTCCTGCGCGACGATGGCGAACTCACCGGTCGAGAACATTCTCGCGGTCGCTGAATTCGGGGGATCCTTGGCCCTCTGGACTCTCCCCCAAGGGCGCGTTCGGCTGCGGTTTCCCGAAGGCAAAGCTGCCATCTCGGCCGTGGCCTTCGACCCCAGCGGCCGCGTGCTTGCCTGCGGATTGTACGACGGAGCCGTTCATCTTCTGGATACTGCTACGGGCAGGGCCCGAGCAGTGTTCGAGGGCCTGCAACGAGAGGCGGTCTTCGTAGCCTTCTCAGCCGATGGTCGTACACTCCTGGCACTGGGCGAAGGCGGAGCGGTCCTCTGCTGGGACGTCCGGTCGCGGAAGATCGCACGTGCGTGGACAATCTCTGACGCGTTTCGAGTCCACGGTGCAAGCGTGTCGCGAGACAGCAAGCTGCTTGCGGTTGTGGCCGATCATGTAGCGGACGCGCCACCGTGCAATTCCTACGACTGCATCGTCTACGACTTTGACACCGGCGAGGTAGTTCTTGCGCTCGACGAGGTTTTCAGCAATCGCGTGGCGTTTTCGCCGAACAACAAGATGATCGCGGTGGGAGATTCCGACGGGACTGTTCGCCTCATGGAGGTTGCCACCGGCAAGCCCCTCGCCCAGAGAGCGGGCCATGCTCGCGCCGTCGAGTGTCTCGCATTCTCGCCCAATGGCAAGCTGCTGGCATCGGGCGGCGACGATACAACTGTGCTCGTCTGGAACGTCGGGTGCCTCTGCGGTGCATCGAGCGAGCGAGAGACGGGCCCGCAAGACAGGGCGAGCAGCACCGGTCCATAAACGACTGTCCCGCCTCGGTAGATGAAATGAGCGAACTCGGGCCAATTCAGTCGCCGCGACGCCGGGGAGACGAGCCGTTCCACGACGATGGCCATCAATTGCACTTCAAGCTGTTGGGCTTCTGGCAGTGGAGCGCTTCCGATCTGGTGAGCAATGTGACGCGGGGAGCGCTGGCGGAGTACCTTGTGGCCCAGGCGCTGGGAGTCGCCGAAGACGCCGTTCGCGAAGAGTGGGCCCCCTACGACTTGACCGCGCCGGATGGCACGCGCGTCGAGGTCAAGTCCGCCGCCTATCTCCAGAGTTGGCACCAGGATCGCCTGTCACCGATCACCTTCCGCGTGCCGAAAACCCTCGCCTGGGACAAACAGACGAACCGACAGAGCCAGGCGACGCAACGGCACGCGGACGTCTATGTGTTCGCGCTGCTGGGGCACCGGGACAAGAACACGCTCGATCCGCTGGACGTTTCTCAGTGGGAGTTCTACGTCGTCCCGACGAGATTGTTGGACAACCGCAAACGGAGCCAGCACTCGATTACGCTCGCGTCGCTGCGAAAACTGCCCGGGCCATCGGTTGGCTTCTCCGGGCTCAGACACGCCGTCGAGCAAGCCGGCAGGACGCAGGCAACGCCGGCCAGGAGCGGGTGAGCCACGGCTGAATCCGCGTGCTGGTGTGCCCGAAGTAGTATTGTGTCACCTGCTGACCTATTGATGAGCGGAGGATCTCATGAGCAGCGACTCGGGAGTCGCATGCGAATGCACCGAGTGCGGCAAGCCAAACTGGTACGATAACGGAAAGTGTCAAGGCTGTCATTCGGATAGTGACATCGACTTCACGTGGATTGCGAAGACGACAAAAGGGGGGGCCCTCTGCGCGGCGCCCGCCGATGCGTTCAGACTTGACGCGGGAGCATCAGCACAACTCATCGAGATCTGGAAGGCTCTCCTTCTCGTGCGCAGCTTGGCGCCCCACTTGGAGCAGAGTGAACACTCAAACGACGCGCATCCGCAAACGTCTTCGAGTTCGGAGGTGGTATCGTATCATTCAGCCGAATGGTACCAACAGCGAGGCAGATGCTTCCGTGTGAGAGTTGGCCGACAACAAATCGACTCGGGATTCACGGACGACCTTAACCGCGCATCAGACTGGACGAATCGATCATTTGTTGTGCGAGCCGTTGTGACGTTCGAGGCCTTCGCAGTGGAGGGCAAGGGGCCCAAGGGCTTCCGCTTGCCGAACAGGCCTGGGATGCGCGAGTATCATCACGCCCGTCGTCTGCGAAACGATATTGCACACGGCAACCCTCTCACTGGCCCCAGGCTTGTAGCCGAGGCGAAGCGGCTTTTCGGGTGTAACGCGCTGGACGGCAATGCCTGCAGGTTGGATATCGACAAAGTGCTCGAGCCACTGTGGGCGAGGCTACTCGTTTATGCTGGGTTCCTCGAGTCGGGACGGGCCGTACCCCCTAACCCCGCCGTTGTGGTAGCGAGTGACGGAGCCTCGTGTCTCATTCAGACATTCAGCGGGTTGAAAAAGGTCTCCAATGGCGGATCGTCACACAGCATCGGTGACATTATCCCGGCCCCGAAAACCGTGTGAGCCCCCAACGCGCGAACCGCCGGACGGTCTACCACGCGAGGCAACAATGGACGGGCTTCCGGAGATCGGTAAGAGATGTTCCCTACTCGCGAAGCGAGAGCTGGGGCTGTTTCTCGCGTTGCGTGAGAACCCGGGTCCACTGTGAAGTGGGGATCGGCCCTGTCCATGAGCGAGAAGCGCCGGCTAGCGTTCTTCAACCGGTCGGATGAAGTCCCGGCTGGTCGAGGCAGAATGGGGAGCCCTGAAGGGCCGTCGCGATGGAGGAGGGCTAGCGGGCCCATGATCGCAGAAACTCGGCGATCTCGGTCTTGCCTGCCTGCCCGGTGGCGTTTCGATACCGTTGAGGTCGAGAAAGACCAGTGCCGCCACGGTGCCGGTCCGCTTGTTACCATCGATAAACGGATGGTTCTGGAGAATATGGAAGAAGTAGGCCGCCGCCATCTCGAAGGGAAACTCGTGAAGTACCTGGCCGCCAAACGTTGCTTGTGGCTGGGTGATGGCCGACTCCAGCAATCCCAGGGCGCGCACGCCTTGATCGCCGCCGTACAGACCGATCTGATTGGCGTGGAGCACGAGTACATCTTCGACGCTGAGAAAGTCCGTCACGGCAGCCTACTCTGCCAGCCGTCGCAAATCGCCGCCGAACTTGCGATTGATCCTCTCCAGCGAAGCCCGCAGCTTCTTCTGGCGACTCTTGTCGCGAACCGGCGAAATGAGAATCGAGTCGCCGTCGGTCGTCAGCTCCAATGGCGTATCGGCGGAAATCTGGAGCATCTCCAGAATCGGCTTGTCGATCACCAGGGCCAGGCTGTTGCCGTGTTTGATCAGATTCTTGGTCATGGGGAATTCCCTTTTCTCGTATACACATAGTATACACCACTATGCCGGGCAGGGCAAGCCGGAACCGGATCGTCCGCGAGCACGTTGCGCCGTGTGCTTGTTGCCGACCTAACGCCGACGATTCCCTGAAGCGGCCCCAGCCCGCTATCGGGCTACTCCGCCGCGCGGCCGGGCATCGCCGTAGCTCAGCCGGCGCGAAAAGCCGGGTGTACGGCCAAACTGATTAGCGCCAACCGACCAACGCACGGACGTCATGCTGCCACTGGAGACAGTTGACAATCGGACGAGGGCAGTCCCCCTCACAACGCTCACTGCAGCGCCGGGCCGGCAATCTGCCCGCCGCGCTGCTGGATGGCCTGGGCGGCCGGATCGAAGGTGCCGTAGAACAGCGCGTTGGCGTCCATCCAGGTGACCAGCCGCTCGATCTCCTCCGGCGGCAGCGCGACGTCGTAGTGGCCGCCCTGTAAAAACACCATCAGGCGGCTGCCGCGGGCGCCGAAGAAGCCGGGCCGGCTGAGCGGCTCGCTGTTGACCTGGCGGAAGTCGCCCGGCTTGCCTCCCCAGGCCGAATACGAGACCAGCGGGGCCAGGGCGTTGTAAGAGACCGTATAGCGGCCGTCCGGCTCGCCGGTGAGCACGACGCCGCCTTCGGGCTTGGCGCGGTCGTGGCAACGCACGCAGCGGCGATCGAGCACCGGCTGGACCAGGCGCGGATAGCTCAGCGGCAGCGAGCCCTCGGGGCCGGGTGCGATCGGCGACGGCGGGCGGGCCAGGGCCGCGGCCAGGCGGCCGGGGCCCGGGGCGTCGGTCCGCGGCTCGTGACAGCCGACGCACGAGGCCTGCTCGCCCGGCTGCAAATAGGCCACGCTCCGCATCACCTGAACCGCCCGGCCCAGCTCGTCGACGGCCTGGAACGCCAGCGGCACCTCGGCGGGCGCGGTGAAATAGGCCGAGCCGTCCGGCTCAACCGGCACCGTGCCCAGCACCTGCTTGCCCGGCGAGGCGTTGGCCAGGCCCAGCGTCGGGTCGTTGGCGTGGGGCGTCGATTTGGGCAACACCTGGACGATCCGCAGCCGCCGCACGGAGTTGTCGGGCAAGGGGGGCCAGGCGTGGTAGACGTTTTGCACGAAGTAGGTCCCTTGCTTCGGCGCGGCCGGCTCGCGGACCGACGGCAGCCGCCCCGGCCGCTGCCGCGCCCGCAGCGGGATCGGCCAAAGGCTGGCGACGTTCAGATCGCGATAGAGCAGCTCCTTGTTGCCGAAGCGGTCCACGCAGTAGACGCCGAACATGTTCGCCCGGTTGGCCGTCGGCTCGCCGATCAGGCTGTCGAAGCTGTACGCGGCCAGGAAGTAGGTTTCCGAGAGCGGCCAGGGGCTGCGGTAGCAGTGGCCGGGCCAGCGGGCGGCCTCCGGCGGCACGACAACCGGTCCGGTCACGCCGACCGGGGCGCGCCAGAAGCCGCCGGGCTCGCAGACCAGCGGCGCTTCGCTTTCCGGGAACAGGGCGTCGGGAGTCAGGCGGACGATCGACTCGGGGCCGTCGATCCCCCGCCGCACGTCCAACAAAATGATCGAGCCGGCCGTCATCGCATGGTGGGCGGCGGCGGTGGCCATCACGCACGGCGAGCCGGGCACCGGCCGGGCTTCCCACACGCCCACGGGGTTGAGCGTGTTGTTGCCGTAGTACGCCCGGGCGTCGGTCCCGTCGGGCCGCGTGGTCCAGAGCTGCTGATAGTGGACCGCGTGGCGATCGACGTAGTCCCATCGCGTGTAGACGATGCGGCCGTCCTCCAGCACGGCCGGATCCCACTCGTGGGTTTCGTGGTAGGAGATCGGTCGCGGGCGGGAGCCGTCGGCCTCGGCCACCGCCAGGGTGTAGACCGGGCAGGGGCCGCGCCCGCAGCGATGGAACCCGCCCCGCCGCGTGGAAACCAGCAGGATCCGCCCGTCGGGCAGCTCGCGGGGAGAGAAATCGTCGTAAGGGCCCTCGGTCAACTGCCGCAGGTTCGCGCCGTCGGCGTCGACTTGATAGAGATGGTAGAACACGTCGCCGTGGGCGTCGCGGTTCGGCGGGGCCCGGTCGACCCTGCAATAGGAGAAGAGGACCCGGCGGCCGTCGTGGGAGACCTCGGGATGCTGGCAGCTGCCGGCCGGTAGCGCGGCGGCGAGCTGTCGGCATTGGAACGACTCGCCGGGGCGCTCGAGCACGAACAGCCCTCCGCCCGGCCGCGCGTCCCGGCCGTAGTACTGCGTGAGCTGATGGCTGAACGCCGAGGGGACCTGCTTGACGAACAGCAACGGTCCGGTCTGCATCAAGGGATTCGCCAGCACGATCTGCCGCCGCAGTTCGTGCACGCGCCGCCAGAGCGAATCCCAGGCCGAGTCCTCCGCGTCGGGCCGGGCGGCCAACTGCTGCGACTCGTCGCGCAACCGCGTCCAGGATTGGGCTAGAGCGGATACCTCGCCCCCGCGCGTGGTCAGATCGGCCAGCAGGGCGTCGCCCCGGTGCAGCGTCTGCGCCACGGCCGCCGCAACCGACGACGGCTCGCGGGCCGTGTCGATGCCGTCCTGCATCCGCCAGTCCCACTCGATCAGCAACCGCTCGATCTCCGGCCTCGGCGGCGGCAACACGGGCGGCGCGTCGCCGGCCTCGGGCCGGGGGTCGAAGCGCATCGGCAGCGCGACCCAGCCGTCCGCGGTCCACAGCCGCGGCGCCGACCAGCGCACCGCCGCGGGGCCGCCGATGCCGATGCTGCACAGCCGCACGACCTTGGCCGGCTCGGCCGCCTCGGCCGAAAGCGTCAGGCAGTCCGCTGCCTTGCCGAGCGTCGCTTCCGCAACGCTGCCGCCGATTTCCAGCCGCACGCGGACCTCGCCGGGCATGGTCGAACGGACCTCCGCGCTAACTCGGGTGAAACCACCAGCGCCCAGCGGGATCGTGACCGCCGCCTCCTCCCGGTCGCGAAGGCTTATCAGGATAGCGGCCGGCTGTTGCATCCACGCGACTTGGGGGCCGGTCGGACCGGCAATCAGCGACAGCCCGCAGATCGAGCTGCTTGGCGGCGGCGCGGGCTGGCCGCAAAGCGTGACCTCCGCGGGCCCGGGGTCGGGCGGCTCGGCCGACCATGCGTCGGCCGGCACGGCACATGCCGCCAGCAACAGGAGGCAACACCAGAACCTCGCCCCGCAGGCTGTCTGCGGCGCGGCGGGCCGAGCATCTGCCGGCCGCTTGCGGCGCCTGCAGCAGGCCAGGGCGACGATGGCCCCGCATGCCAGCAGCGTGATGGTTCCGGGCCCGGGGATCCTGGCCACGCGGAAGCCGATGTGGGCCCAGTCGAACGATGCTGGGCGGGCGTATGTACGACTGGTAGAGCACAGATCGTAAGAGTAGCCGTTCCACGAGCCGCCCCGCACACCCCGCCACGAGCCGCCAACAACAGTCTCATTCCATTCAAACAGATTGCCGGCCTGGTCGAACGTGTAGTATGGGCTGTAGGATTTCTCAAACTCGCCCACCACGGTCAGGTAGAACGGGGGGCCGATGGTGTAACCGTCGTCGTTGAAGTTTGCGTTGTTGCCCGGATCAACGAGGCGCACGTT
>JAFGRD010000078.1 GCA_016935315.1 Pirellulales bacterium | reverse complement strand
CGGTGGATTCCGCGTTTTTCCTCGCTTACGCTTCGGGTTACGATGCCCGAAGCTACCCCAATTCCAAGGTTTGACAGAGCACTAGGGCCGCGTTCCCCTCTGCCTGGCCCAGGCGATGAGCGCGTCGCGCGGCCAAATCACGATATAGGTCGTCGGCGCGTACTGGCCTTTGTCGTAGAGTCTTTGCCTGGCGGGCGAGTTGGCCAGCGCGTTCTTCAACGCGCTGGAGTCTCTTTCATAGCGGAAGAGGAAGGCGCCGTGGTCCAGCATGAGCTCTCCGAAGTCGGGCAGACGGGGGCTGACTCTTCTGGCTTGCGGATCGAACCACCAGCTTCCGGCCATCAGGCCCCGAATCTGGGGATTCATCTCCAGGCATTGCGCGACGTTCCGGTAGGTCGCCGCCCGCGCCTCGGGATTGTAGGCCCGGAAAAAAGCCATGTCGCTGATATGATGCGCGACGTGCATCTCGTACAGAGGCCTGCGACCGCCCGTCCGCCGCAGCATGCGGAGAAAACGCACGCCCTGGCTCACGCCGCCGGAAACAGACAGCTTTCGCGGAATTCCGCTGAGTTCGAAATGCTCCACGCCGGCGGGGATCCGTGAGAAACAGACCATGCGAAAATCGCACCGCGTGGCCTGCCGGCTGAGATCGAAGTAGTCTTCCGACGGATTGCCAATCTGGTCGTCGATCCGCTCGAACGCGGCATGGATCAGATCGCGCACCGTCTGAGGATACGTCAGATCGTCGATGCGCCCCCGCTGATCCTTCGCCAGTTGCGAGAGGATTTCCCGGAGCAGATCCGCCCGGGCCCGGCTGCCCTGCTGTTGCTCCAAGACGACGACGCGCTGGTAGAAGGGTGATCCCAGCAGCGTCCGATCCTTGGCCGAGGCAGCCTCTCTGGCAAGCTCGACCATTTCGTCCAAGGCAAGATCGTCGCGAGGAACGAGCACGGCGATTCTCTCCGGAGGTTGCGGATCCCGCTAGCCCTGCGCGTCGGCGACCATCTTCTCGAAGACCTCCCGCTGCTCGATCAGCGCCGCGATCCGATCCTTCGGCTTCGTGCGGCATTCCAGCAAGATCCAGCCGTCGTAGCCCATCTCCACGTAGAGCTTGATCAGTTCGGCGTAGGGATAGCTGCCCACGTTGAGTTCGCGCACGTGGGCGGTGGCGCCGAAACGGTCTTTGACCAGGTCGAAGTGGTACTTCAGCCCCTTGCCCTTGAGTTCGTCGCCGTTGGAGTTCCAGCAGACGCCGACGTTGGGGTCCTCGACGAAGTCCATGATCTGCTTGATCACCGGCAGCGGCCCGCACGAGCCGTGCACCTCCAGGCGGATCTGCTGCCCGGAGTCGCCGGCAAATCTCCCCACGATGTTCAACGACCTGCCGATCTGCTCGATCGTCTTCTGCGGCTCGACGCCCTTGTGGAAGCTGTTGGGCTTCACCTTCACGCCGCTGCCACCCGTCTCGTGGCTGAGCTTCACGAGGGCCTTGGTGGCCTCGACGGCCTTTCTCAACGCGGCCGGGTCGGGATGGTCAAAGCACTCGTTGCTGCCCGGGCCGACGTGAGCCACCGGGCTGTCGGCGAATCGCTTCTTCACCTCCCGACGCTCTTCGGCGCTGAGGCTCGGCTCCACGCCGTGCCGGTGCGCAGTACGCGTCTCGACCCCCAGTACCTGCGTCTTCTCACAGTTGGCGATCAGCGTGGGCAGGTCCCAGTCCTGTCCCCAGAGATAGGTCACCAGTCCGAGTCGCATCTTCGACCCCGACCGCTCCGCGGCGCGGAGGCTCGCTGCTGTCAGCGGGCCGGCGGCAAGCGTAGCGGCTCCGACGGCCATGGAGTGTCTGAGGAAATCACGGCGGGATGCGTTGGCCATCGTGCGGGTCCTTTCAGAGTCAAAGGGCGGGAGAGCTTTCTGGGGTGAGACTCAAGTATAGTCCACCGGCCCGACGTTCCCAAGTGTCCGGCCGCGTCGATGCCCGTCCGGTCTCTCACCGCAGTCCGGGGCTTCGGGCGGTCCCACGCGAGCCGTTCCAAATAGACTCGCACGATTCCGAGAACTACCGACACCGCCGCCACCCTTTGGGAGGCGGCTCCAAGACACCGGGTTGTTCCCGGAATCACGCAAGGCCATTGAGATCGGGCGGCAGCGCCCGGGCCCATGGCCCCTCGTAGGAAGGGGTGCAACCGACATTCAGCACCAGGCTCCTTGTTGCCCGGCCGAGTGACGCGCCACGTATAATGCCCTTTGGACCATAACCGTCAATTGCTTGAATGTCGTGTTTAGCCTGCTGACCCCCAGTCCTCCGTATGTTACCCGAAGCTCGCAATCCCCCAGAACAGCCGTCTTCTGCCTCTTCTCTCACGGCACCAGACACCCGCACCGTAGTCGGCGGGCGTATACGCGTCCTTTTCGGCTGCTTCGGCTGGCCCAGCGGTGTTCTGGAGGTGGCCTCGTGGGCAAAGCGTCAAGGCCTGGCCGAGCCGCTGATCGTCCAGTTGCCTTCAGACGAGTCGGGCCGCCGGAGTTTCCTTCAGCGGCTCAAACGGTTCGATCCGCACGTGGTTGGCTTCCGCCTCGAGGGCGGCGGGCTGGACGAGATCAAACGCTGGATTGCAGCGGTGCGAGGCTGCTGCCACGCCGAGATCGTGCTCGGTGGGCCCACGCCAACCAGTCATCCCGGCGAAGTGCTCGACGAGTGCGGGGCCGACTACGTCTTCGCCGGTGAAGCCGAAGAGGCCTTCGCGCGGTTTCTGCGCGTTGCCCGACAGCGCAACTCGAAGGATCGCCAGCCCGAGATTTCCGGCCTGGCCTATCGCTACGGCGGCCGGACCTGCGTCAACACGCTGCCTCCCGATGGCTATGGGCGGACCGTGTTGGACACGCAGCGCCTGGTTTGCAGCAACACGCTTCGCTGCCTGCGCAACGGCGTCCGGCCGGTTGCCCCGGTCGAGGTGATTGCCGCCAACCGGCTCGACTGGTCGCTACTGACCGGTTTCGACGGCGAGATGGACGGTTTGTACTTCACGGGCGGGCGAGGCTGCCCGGGCTCCTGCACTTTCTGTGCCAGGCTGCACGGCAACGACGTCCGCAACAAGAGCGCCGCCCAACTGCTCGAAGAGATCGCCGACGCCGACGCCAAGGTGGCCGAGGGAACCATCAAACTTTCACGGTGGCACCTGTTCCAGCACGTGGAGGATCCGGCGCTCAGGAAGAGGCGAGTCGCCTGGGCGGCGATCTACGACGAGGATTTCTTCCTGGATCGTCGGCGCGCCATCGAGTTCTTCCGGCTCTGGGACAAGGGGCCTTTACCCCAACGATACCGCATCAGCCTGCAAACCAACCCTTGCTCCATGCTGGCGGAGGGCTCGGCTCACGACGAGTTGCTGTATTGGATCGATCGCGTCAAGCCGATGGTTCAGTTGGGGGCCGAATCGTTCCATGACGACCTCTTGTTGCGGTGGCGCAAACGCCACAGCGTGCGAGAGCTGGAGACCGTGCTGACGGCGTTGGATGCCACGCGGCAGGACTATACCGTGTTCCAACTGTTGTCCGACTTCGACACCACTCCGGAAGAGCTGATCGAATCGTTGCGGCGCATGACGCTCAGCGCGTTGCGGCATCGCCGGATGCGCATCGCCAGCAGCCCGTTTACCATCCCGCTGTACGACAGCGAGGTGCGAAAGCGGCTGGAGTTCGACGGCCGGCTGTGCCGCAGCCAGGCAACGCATTTCACCGACTACGAACGTCCCCAGCCCGGCTGGATGGACCCGCTGACGTCCGAGTTGGCCGACCTGGCCGACGCGGAACTGCAATACGCCCTGCAGCCGGAGCATCGCAACGGCGCCCTGTTGCAGGCGTTCGAGGCCGTTGTCGACCGAATCGGTCGACAGCGGCCAAGCTGGAGGATACGGCAGCTTCAGGATCAGGCCAGCCGGGCACTGGAGCAGGTCAAGGATGCGCAATTCCAGGGGGTATAGTCCCCTGCCTGCGGTGGATGTCCGATGAGCAGGACCAGGGCGGGCTGCCGCCGTTTCTGCCGGTCAACCGGGGCCGGGGAAGCCAGGGACATTCGTCTGTTTTTCCTAACTCCCCCAGAGCACCGTTTCTTCCAAAAGCGCCGCGGCGACCTGTCACAAACGTAGGCTCGGCGGTCTATATCTTCATAGACTGGCTGTCTGAAAGCCGTCTTCTGGTGCCGTTGGCCCTGACGGAACGCTGGATGATTCTCGCCCAGCGGGGTGACGGAGCCCAAGATCGGAGAGTGCAGCTTGTCAACGTTTGGGTAGAATTTCCCTGGTTCTGGAACAGAGGAGCGCGTGCCAATGATGAGACTGATGAGTGTTCTGACGGCGTTGGCCCTGGTCGGCGTCTTGTCGTTGCCGGCCACGGCGGCGTACCATGTTTCGTTCGATTTCGAGACCAGTTGGAGCGGTGACTATGCCCCGGGCTGGCAAAACACGGACTATCGCCATGGCGATCCGCCCATAGGCAGAATGATGGAGCAAGTCTCGGGAGGTTACCTTGGCGGCAGCGCGGTGAAGGTCTACGCCGATTCGGTTCCCCAGAGCTGGATGTGGTGGGCGGCCGTCAACCCGATCGACGTCGACTCCTTGGCCATGGTCAAGCAGTACAATCCCTGGGTCAAGGCCATGTGGTACGACGAGGGTGCGGATCTTGACCAAGTCGGGCAACTCTATGCCGTGCCGAGCTGGGTGAATCCGTACATCAGCGGCAGCGAAGACTGGACCGACGTGCAATACGGCGGCCGAATCCCCGGCAGCACCGGACCGCGCGACGACTACTTCTACGTGGCCGCCGGCGAGAACAGCCCCGGCTGGGTGGATACGGGGATCGCGAGAACCGATGGTTGGCACGAATTGAAGATGCAACTGCTGGAGTCTGACGGCCGCATTCACTTCTACCTCGACGGCGTGGAAGTGGGGGCCAGCTACCGGGACGATTACATCGATCTGACGGGAATCGGCCTGATGACGCAGTTTGCGGCTCCGCTGTCGAGTTGGGGTGACGACAAGCCCTATTCGATGTGGGACAATTTCGAGTATGGGTCGGACGTGCCGGAACCGGCTTCGCTGATCGTTTGGGGCCTGCTGGGCGTCCTGGCCGTGGCCACCGGCTGGCGGTGTCGAAAAGGCCGTGCCGCGTAGCGGACCTTACGCAATAGACGCACCATCACCAACAAGCCGCCGCGTTTCCGGCGGCTTCTTTTTTCGTTGGCGCCGCGCAGAAGCATAGCCATCAAAGCTAGCAGCGGACAACAAGAAAAGACGCGTCAAGCAACAGACGGGCCCGAAGGTCAGGAGACCTCGATCGAGTTGGTCAGCCGATCGCTGCCGGCCATACCCATCGCGGCGTGCTGGGCCAGTTGCTTGCAGTAGTACGTGGTGCAGCGCCCCCTCAGCAGGACACCGTCCGGGTTGACCTCCACGGAGAGATTGCGGACACCACGGCCGGTTTCCGCCTGGACGGCCCTCTCGATCGAAGCGGCCAACTCTTCGGCCTCAGCCAATGTTTCCGGCAACCCTGCACCATCCGCGCGCGAGGCGTATGCGGCCTCCATCGGCGGGTCTTCCATGGGTTCCTCCTCGACTGTCGCCACGCGAGTGCTTCCTTTCACCGGCAACAACGAAACGCTGCTGGAGACTTCCGTGCTCCCCTGCCCTTCGGACTCGTATGCGCTTACCACTCGCGACTCCCCCGGTCGGTCTCCAGCCGCCCGGCGCGTCGGACTACTTGACGCGGATCGAATTGACGACCTCGATTCCCCGGCAGACGGAGCGGACAACTTCCTGGGCCAACTGTTTGTGGTAATAGCTCGAGACGGCGCCGGAGATCAACAGTGTCTCATCCTGCTGTTGTACTTGCAGATCCCGCAATTCGTAGATGGGACTGCTGGCTAGCGCCGTTTGTGCCCGTGGGTGTACTTCTTGAATCGATGTGCCGGACATAAAGAACCGCGTACCTTCCATGAAAACACTGTCTTCCCTGCCAATGCCGCTTCCAGCAAGCCTTCCTCAAAATTGAATGTATGTCCTAGGACCGCGCGCGGTCAACCCCATTCGACCGAATCCGCTGATTTCCCGGAGATATTTCCGCGACGGTCGGGCCGCTCGCGAAACCGGGCTCGTCTGCTGCCCCCGAGCGAACGGTTGATCCGGGTCAGCGGATCTTGCCCGACCGCTTCAGATAGGCGATCACCTCGTCCGCCAGCGCCTCGGCCGACTTCGTGCCCGCATCCAGCACCAACTCCGCATGCTCGGGCGGTTCGTAGGGGTCGTCGATGCCGGTGAAGCCCTTGATCTCGCCGGCGCGGGCCTTCTTGTAGAGGCCTTTCGGGTCGCGTGTTTCGCACACCTCCAAGGGGGCGTCAACGAAGACCTCCACGAAATCGCCGTCGTGCAGCGTCTCCCGAACCCGATCTCGATCGACGCGGTAGGGGCTGATGAACGCCGTGATCGCCACCACTCCGGCGTCGCAGAACAGCTTCGCGACGGTGCCGATCCGGCGGATGTTCTCCTCGCGGTCCTGGGCCGAGAAGCCGAGTCCAAAACGCTTGGCATAGTCGTCCCCGTGCCGCTGCTTGAGCATGCCCGGCCCCGCGTTCAGTCCGTGGCGGATGTTGTCTCCGTCGAGAACGAAGCTCCGAACCCCCATGGAGTGCAGCCTGTGATCCACCAGGTTGGCCACCGTACTCTTGCCGCAAGCGCTCAGCCCGGTGAACCACACCACACAGCCTGAATGCCCGTTGAGGGTCTCGCGTTCCTGCCGCGATACCGCGTGTTCGTGCCAATGGACTTCAACTTGGTGATCGTCGGTCATTGCGGGAAGAACCTCGTTTGGGGTGAGTCGTAGCCTTGCTGATCGAAGTCAAGCCGATCAAAGGTAGTATAGTACGCGAACGGCTGCCGTCCGACAACCGCGCCCCCAGGTGCCCCACGACGGATGGGGATGGCATACATTCCTTGGGGGCCGTCGAAACCTGCTCACTTCCGCACGAGGACGTAGGCGGCGGGAATCGCGAGCAGCGTGACCAGGGTCGCCAGCAAGAGTCCGCCGATGATCACAATGGCCAGCGGCGGCCACAGCAGCGACGGCGAGAGGGCCAGGGGGAGGAACCCGGCCACGGTGGTTACTGTGGTAATCACGACGTGCCGAGAGCGTTGCAGGGTACCGGCCACGACCACCCGAGCAATCGGCTCGCCCGTCGTGCGGCGCGACTCGAACCCGTCGACCAGGATCAACGCGTCGTTGATCACCACGCCGATCAGCATCATGGTACCCATCAGGGCCATGAAATTCAGCGGCCAGCCGGTCAGGAACAGTGCGAGCATGGCCCCGCCGAGCGCGAGCGGAATCAGGGCCAGGATCATTGCGGTCAGCCGAAAGGACCGGAACTCGGCCGTGAGGCACAGCAGAATAAGGAACACGGCGTAGACGGCGTTCTTCATCAGGTTGGTTTCCGCCTCGTGACGCTGCTCGTTCTCGCCGCCCAATTCGATGGTGTAGCCGGGCGGAAGCTCCTTCTGCATCGGCGACATCCAGGCGGCGAATTGTCGCGAGACTTCGGCCGGCGTCAGGCCGAACTGGGGATAGGCCAACACCGAGAGGGTCCGCTGGCCGTCACGGCGATAGACGCTCGAGGCCTCCCACGTCGGGACCAACGCGGCCACGGTCGAGAAAGGGATCAGCCCCGCAGCCACCGACGGCTTGAAGTAAACTGCCTCCAGATCCGCGATATCGCGGCGGGCGGCAGCGGGAAATCGCACCAGGATATCGACCCGCTCGTCACCCTCCTGGATGTAGCCGGCCTCCAGGCCGTCGAGCCGGTGTCGCAGCGCGTCGGCCACGGTGCCCTGATCGATGCCGATTCGCCGGGCGACCGGCTCGTTGACCTCGGCCACCAGCTTGAGCACGTCATTGCCGTAGTTGGTGCGGACGTTGCGCACTCCGGCGGTCTGCTGCAACTGCTCGGCCGCCCGGCGTCCCAGTTCGCGCAGCACGACCAGCGACGGTCCTCGGATGCGGATCTCAAAGGGCGCCACGAACGGGGCCCCGTGTTCCAGGATGTGAACACAGCACTCGGCGCCGGCGACCTCTGCCTGCAACTTGTCTTGTACCCGCCGGGCAATGCCGGCAGTCTGTTCCCAATCGGCCACCCGGACGATCAACTGGGCGAAGTGGTTGGCGTAGGTCTCCTGGCTCTCGAGGTTATAGAAGACCAGCGGGGCGTTGCGGCCGATCAACGCGGCCGTGCTGACGATCGCGTCCTCCCCGGCGAGAATCGACTCCACTTGGCGCACCAACTCGGACGTATGCGACAGGGAGCTGCCTTGCGGGCCGTACAGATCGATGACGAACTGGTCTCGCTGCACCGGCGAAAAGAAGTCGCGGCGCAACGACAGCCCCAACGCCGCCAGCGCCGCCAAGACGATGACGATCAACAAAAGCATGGTGGCGGGCTGGACGACGGCCCGGGCCAGTACGGCTCGATAAAGGTACTTGATCACCTCGACAGGCCGGGTAGCCATCGCAACCAACTTGCCCGGAGTGGTCGCTTCGGGTCCGGGCTCGGCCATCAGGCAGGTACACAGCCAGGGGATCGCGGTCACGGAAACCGTCAGCGCCGCCAGCAGGCAGATGGCCAGACTGACGGGAATGGCGCGGACGAACTCACCCACGCCGCCGGGCAACAGGTAGATCGGCACAAACGCAGCAATCGTCGTCAGCGTGGTCACCACCAGCGGCGCCGTCAGGCCATGGGGCTCCTCGGCCGCCGCCACATCGACGGCGACCCCTTCCGCCACGCGGCGATGGACCTGTTCGGTGATCACGATCGCGTCGTCGACCAGCAGTCCGAACGCCATGATGATCGCCATCACCGACATTTCGTTCAGGGGAATACCGACCGCCAGGAACACGGCCAGCACGATCAAGCCCGTCAGAGGAATCGTCGCCGTTACCACGCAGGCCCCGCGCCAACCCATGAAAACGGCCGTCGCGAGGAACACCAGCGCGATGCTCATCAGCAGCGTCCGGGAAAGCTGGCCCGCCCGCTGGCGCGTGTACCCGGCCAGATCGTGAAACACGACGCACTCCACGTCGGCGGGCAGCGTTTTGCGGAACGCCGCGACGACGCGATCGACGCGGGCCCCGAAGTCGTCGATGCGCAGGTCTTGCCGGGCGCGAACGCCCACCACGACCGCCGGCTTGCCGTCGACCCGCGCCAGCGGCTGGGTCGGCTCTCGCGTCGTGCGGACGATCTCGGCCACGTCGCCAAGGTGCACGGCGCGCCCCTCGGGAGTGATCGCCAGCACCATCTCGCGCACCTGGTCGTCGGTCTCGAACTCGCCGCTGGCTTCCACGAGCAACTCGTTCTGCTGGACCGGCAGCCGCCCGGAGGGACGCCGCGTGTTGCGGCTGCGCAGCGCGGCGGCGACTTGGGCAAACGACAGATGGTAGGCCGCCAGCTTGGCCGGGTCCAACTCGACCTGGACCACTTCCTGCTGATCGCCGAACAACGAGGTGGAGGCCGTCATCGGCAGGTAACGCAGCTCGTCCTCCAGTCGCTGGGCGTGGTCCTTCAACCGGCGATAGGTCGCGGAATTGCTGCGGACGGCGATCAGTTGGGCAAAGGTCCCCATGATCTCGTCGTCCAGATCGGGCCCCCGCACGCCGGGCGGCAGCTCGATCGTCGCCTGGGTCAGCCTGTGCCGCACCTTCTGCCAAACGGGCCCGGCGTCGGTCACGTCGTCGCTGAGCTCGATCTGCAGCAGCGACAGGCCGGCACGGGAAACGCTGTAGATGTGCTCCACCTCGTCGACTTCCTCGACGTACCGTTCCAGGACTTCGGTAACCAGCGATTCCATCCGTTCGACCGAGGCGCCCGGCAAGCGCGTGATCACGTTGGCCAGCCGCCAGGTCAGCACGGGCTCTTCCTGCCGGGGCAAGAGCCACAGGGCCGCGCCGCCCCAGGCGACCATCGTCATCAGCACGACGATCAGTATCCGGGAGTGGCGGATCGAAAGCGCGGAGAGGTTCACGGGACCGGCCTCCGGCTGCGGGGAGCCGCCGCGCCGGGAGCCCGTTGGACCTTCACGCGGTCGCCCTCCACGACTCGATCGCCGCCGGCGACGATCAGCAGTTCGCCGTCGGAAAGGCCGCCGGCAATTTCCACCCGATCGCCCGTGGCGGGTCCCAGCTTTACCCGGCGTGCGACCACCCGGCTCTCCTTCGGGTCGACCAGCAGAACGTAAGGTGCCTGGCCGTAGGCCCGTTGCAGAGCCGTCCACGGAACTCGGATCGCCTGTCGCGGAGCGCCCCCGGCCATCTCGGCCTTCACGACCATCTCTGCGGTGAACCGGCCGTCGGGGTTGGGGATTCTCACGCGCAAGGGATAGGTGCCGGTGGTGGGGTCGGCAACTCGGCCCAACGCGATGACCTTGCCCCGGGCGCGCACGCGGGGGTCGACGGCCGAGACGATCTCGATCTGCGGTTCGGCGGCAAGGCGTTCCAGCAGGGCTTCCGGCACGCTGACCACCGCGTCGATCTGGCCGAGGTCAACCAGTTGAACCACCGGTACGCCGCCGGTGGGAAACACGTTGATGTAGGTCCCGACGTCGACCAATCGCTTCTCCACGCGACCCCGAAACGGGGCCCGCAAGGTGGCCTTGTCCAATTGCCGCCTGGCCAGCGCGGCCGCTTGCTGCCGGGCTTGGGATTCGGCCGCGGCGGCCTCGATTTCCTGCCTGCGCGGGCCGGCCACCGCACGGTCCAGCTCGGCCTTCGTCAGGCGTTGCTCCTGATCGGCCGCCGCGTGCTCCCGCTGCACTTGCTGCAGCTCGGAGGCGGAAATCACGTTCCGCTGGAAGAGCTTCTTGATGCGGTCGTACTCCGCCGCCCAATAGGCGGTACGGACCGTGGCCCGGGCATGGGCGGCGCGGGCGGCCTCCAGGTCTTCCTTGCGCGTGCCCTCCTGCAACAGATTCAAGCGGGCTTCGGCGGCCGTCACCTGGGCCTCGGCCTCCGCTACGGCCAGTTGGAAATCTTCGGGCACCAGGTGGACCAGCGGGGTGGTCGCCTCGACCAGGTCGCCTTCCTCGACCAGTAGCTCGGCCACCACGCCGGGAACCTCGAAGTAGAGCACGGTCTGCTGCCACGGTTCGGTCAGCCCAAGCAGGGTCAGCGTTTCGCTTACCGACTCGTGGTGGAGGGGAACGACTTCAACCGGACGCAACGCGGCCTCTCGCGGCCCGGTGCTGGTCTGCGGATAGCAGCCGGTCACGGTCAGAATCGCCAGCCCCAACCAGGAAACGAAGCGGTACCGTTGCATACAGGTATTATAGTTCGCCCAAAGGGGGGTGGCAGAAATCCCCGCACAGGCGGCATTCTCGTCGCCACGGGAGCGCGACGCGGAGGAAAACGGCTACACGTCCGCGTACAATCGGAGGGCTTCCCGCAATGCTTCGGGGACCGGCGCCGGTACCGTCCGATCTCCCTGACGTCGCATGCAGGCGATCTCCTGCTGGCCCCGGGCAACCAGCTCTTCGTCTTCGCCGCGGCAGCGCCAATACTCGAAGTCGAGCGCGATCCGGTTCTGTGCCAGCGACGCCAGGCGCATGTGAATCACTATCTCGTCCAGCGCGCGGAGCTCGCCGAGATACTCGCAAGAGCAACGCACCGTGGCCAAGACAAAATCATCTTGCAGCGCGTCCAGGACGGCGGGCGCATGGTCCCGCAGAAACATCTCGCGGCAACGGCCTTGCCAGCGGAGATGGTTCACGTAGTAGACGTTGCCGACCAAATTCGTCTCTTCGAAGCCGACGACGTGCCGGTACTGGTAGGCTCGGTTCATGGGCTTTCCGGGGGGCTGTCGACGAGCACGGCCAACGCCAGCTTGCTCTCGGTGTGGCGCAACGGCGCGATCCAGGTGGCGATGCTCAGCCGCCCGGCGGTGAGAAGCACCCAATCGTCCTCGGTCACCGAGTGGAGCACCAGCGGCGCGTCGGAGGCGGCCCCCGCCTTCTGCAAGCACTCGATCGCCGTCCACACCCGCGTGGCGGCCGTGCTGGAGTCCTCCTCGGTCCCGCCGACGATCAACTGCGACAGCGCGTGGCGCTCGGGCCCCAACAGGTCGCGCCATGCTTCGTCGGGGCGCGGTGCCACGGTCTGTGCATCGCAGGCCACGGTGCCCTCGGCGGCAACCGCCATCGTCAGGTCGTCGGCGTGCGACACCGAGACCTCTTCGCCGCAGCAGACCTCCGGCTTGCCATCCGGTCGCTTGTGGACGGCGGCCATGGTCCCGGCGGCGCGCCGAATCGCCAACTCGCCGCGGGTGCGGCGGTCCGGCGCTCCGTTGCGTTCCACGACAATCGACGGCTTCGAGCCGGGAATCAGCTCGGCGAGGCGGCGTTCGACGTAGGGGCCCAAGAGCGGCTCGGCCCAAGTCGCGTCCACGGCCACGTCGCCCACCCGCCGCAGCCGCAGGCCTTCCCATCGTTCCCGCACGATGCCGTCCGTCCCCGTGACCTCCAGATCGTAGACAAACAAATCGCCCTCGCGCGATCGCTCCTGGGCGCGGAGGATCGTCGGCGTCGTGGTCGTCGCGGCGGGAATCAACCGCTTGATGCCGATCGGCAGCAAGGTGCCCTGGGGGATGCACGCCTGCACGGCGTGGATCACCGCGTCGCGGACAGCCGCATCGCCCAGCACCAGCATCGGGGAGAGATACGGCCCGAACCAGCCGGCCGTGCCCGCCGAACCGATCTCGGCCACACACTCGGTCGCCCGCAGCCGCCGGTAGTTCTCGATCCGCCGGAACCGTCCGCTGTGGAACAGGATTCCCCCGTAGAGATCGCGACGGGGATTCAGCGGCACCGGGGCGATCCCGTTCTGGAACTCGGGCAGGAGCTCAGCGGGCCGGCCGATTTGACCTGCCGCGTGCCCAAACAGACAGGTGGCGCGGAAATGGTCTCGCTGAAAACCGGTTTCTTGGCTTCGCAGCACGACCTCCACGCGATCTGCCTGGCGGACCAGCGCCGCGACGCGGATGGTTACGCGCTGGCCGTCGGGCACGACGATCGGATGATGGAACTGGACGTCCTCGAAGACGGGCGGCTGGGTGTGGCCGGTCAGCGCCGTGGCGGCCTGGGCCATGGCCTCCAGACCCATTACCGCCAGAAACAGCGGCACGCCCTGGTAGACATGGTCTTTCAGATACGGGTCGGTATCGGTCGACAGCTCGGCGTCGGCCACCAACTCCACGCCGGGAACGAACACGCGCGGCTTTTCCAGGAACCGCAGCAGCGGCAGCTCCGCTTGGTCCAGCTTCAAGGTCGGCGGTTGGCCGAAGCGGCCGGTAACCACCACGGCGACCTTCGGCGCCGGCGTGGTGATCAGACGTCGCAGCAGGCGGACCCCTTCGTCCGGCGAGATCGGCGCGATGCCCTGACGCCTTAGCGCATCGATTGTCCCCAGGCGTTCCCCCATCCCCAGGCCGGACCAGACCGACCATTCCACGGCCAGGCAGTGGCAATGGGGGTGTTGCTCGTGCCAGCGCTCGGCCAGACGCGTGAGCCATTCGTTGGCCAAGGCGTAGTCCGCCTGGCCGTGCATTCCCGTTCGGGCGATGATCGAGCCGAACGTGACCAGCAGCCGCAAGGGCTCGGGATCGACCGCGGCCAGCACGTTTCGCACACCCTGGACCTTCGGCTTGAGGGTCCGCGACACGGCGTCCTCGTCGAGCGCGTCGAGCCGTTTCGGCAGATTGGTCCCGGCCCCGTGGACGATGGCCGTGATCGGTCCCAGGCGGGCCTCGATTTCGGCGACCGCGGCTTGCACCGACGCCGGGTCCGTCACGTCGGCCGAGACGTAGTGGAACTCGATTCCGGCGGCGGCGATCCGACGGAGATTGGCCGCCAGCTCGGTATCGGCGTCGGGCCGCGACCGCCCCAGCAGGGCCAAACGCACGCCCGACTCCTTGGCCAGCGAAAAGGCACACTCGGCAGCAATCCCCTTGCCGCCGCCGGTGACCAGCATCACGTCGTCCGGGTCCAGCGGCAGCGGGGGACCCTCGTCGGCCAAGGGCAACAGGCGAAGTACGGCCTCGCGCCGCGCTGCCGCCGTGTCGTAGTGGGCCTCGCTGTAGCCGACGGCCGCCCGGCTCTCGGCGACTACCCAATCGACCGCCTGGGGATGGTCGGCCGGGACGTCGACCACGCAGGTTGTCACCTGGGACATTTCGAGGTGCAGGCTTCGGGCAAACGCGGCCCCGCCGCCGCCGTGCTGAACCAGCACGAATCGGCAATCGGCTTTCTCGGCTCGCGGACGCGTCTGTTCGGCCAACACGGCTCGGGCGCCCCCGAGCAGCAGCTCCACGTGATGCGCCTCCGGCTCCGGCGGCAGGCAGACGATGACGCCCGGGCCTCCCACGCCGTGGTCGAACGCCCTTTGCAGGGCGTGCTTCAGGGGATGTCCCTCGGGTGCGATCACCGTCCACGATCCCGATGCGGCCGCCGGCCGTTGGGGTGGCAAGCCCCGCTCAAGAAGCTCGACCGTGAAAGCCCGCGTCCAGGAATCGACTCCCGGCGGCAAGGCTTCCTCCGACGTGCGCCGCTTCGCGCTGCCGTCGCGGGCAAGCTGCTCCAACATCGACGCCACTTCGGCGATGGTCGCTCCCGCCGCATCGGTCGGCGAAACCGGCGGCGGCAAGTCAAGCGCCCGAGCCGCCTCGGCGACCAACTGCCCGACGGCCAGCGAACTGAGGTGCAGATCGTGCAACAGGCGATCGTCTTTGCCCACCGAATTCAGTGGAAGCTCCGCCCGCCGTGCGGCCAGCTCGCGAACCACATCCAGCACCGACGCAACCGAAGCGACACGCCGGGGCTCCTCGCGTGCCGCTGCCGGCACGGACGGCATCGGTTCGGGACGGCAGACGCGCGCGGAGGCTTCCGGCTTCGGCTTGGGGGCCAACTCGCATGGATTCGTGAGGAATCGCGGTTGCCAGTCCAAGTGGAACGGCCGGACAAACCGGTTGTCGAACAGTGCACGGACGTTGATCGGGGCGCCCAAAGCGAACGCCGTTCCAACTGCCTGCATCAGGTCGCGTAGCGACGCGCCGCCGGCGTCCAGCGACACGACCGGTGTCTCGACCAGCTTGGCGGCAATCCCCCGCAACACGCGCCCCGGGCCGACCTCGATCCAAAGGTCCACCTGGCCGGCGACCGCGCCGACGGCCTCCATGAACCGCACCGGCGAGGTCATCTGGCGGATCAACAGCGCCGCCAGGTCCTCCCCCGGCCGCAGCACGGTTGCCGTGATCGTCGAGGCAACCGGGAAGCGGGGCGGATGGAGTTGCTCCCGGGCCAGGGCGCGGGCCAGGGCGGGCGCCGAATCGGCCACCAGTGGAGAGTGAAACGCGTGCGAGACCGGCAGGCTGACGGCGGCCAGCCCCAGAGAGCGTGCGCGCGCGACCAACGCCTCGATCGCCTTGGCCTCGCCGGAAACGACGGTCTGCCCGGGCGAGTTTAACCCGGCGATCACCACGGGTTGGCCCTCGATCAGCGGGTCGACCGCATCGCGACCGGCCGCGACGCCGGCCATGGCGCCCCCCGGGCTGCCGAAATCGGCGATGGCTCGGCCACGTGCGGCCACCATCCGCCGCAGGGCCGGCCGGTCCATCACGTCGGCCCAGTGGTAGGCCGTCAGCTCGCCCAGGCTGTGTCCCACCGCCACGGAAGCCTCGATGCCCAGCCCGTCGAGCACGTGCAACCCGGCCAGCGACGCGGTGACGATGGCCGGCTGGGCCATTTGCGTCGCTACGCCGTCGCCAGGCGCGGGAAGCCGTGCTTCGGCGTACAATTCGGCAACGGACTCGAAGCGGCGGACCCACGCTCCGCCGTCGACGTTGGCCGGAGAGCCCTGGCCGGGAAAGAGGTATCCCACGGCAGGCTGCTTGGCGCCGCAGCCGAGCATCACGCCATTGCGGGTGTCCAGCCGCGAGCGAACGTCGTCGGCCAGCCAGGCGTCCAGCGTTTCCAGCCCGCGCTGCAACTCCGCTGCCTTCGAGGCCACGATCGCCGCCCGTACCTTACCCGCCGGCAGGCTTGCGGCCAGCTCACATGCCAGGTCGGCCAGTTCGGATCGCGACAGACGCGAGGCGAACGAGAGCAGCTTCCGCACTTGGACCGCCAGGGCCTCGTGGTCCGGCGCACCGAGCAGCAACAGCTCGACGTCTTGGGCGCTGGAGAGCAACGTCCGTTCCCGGGTGCTCAGTGGCCCGCGCCGCCGCGACGCAACACCCTCCAACACCAAGTGAGCGTTGATTCCGCCGAAGCCCATCGCGCTGACGCCGGCCCGCAACGGCCGGTCGCCCGGCCAGACTTCTCCCCGGTCGGCCAGCCGCAGCACCCGGCCCTGGTCGGCCAGCACGGGATGCGGTTGCTGCCAGCCGGCTCCGGGCGGCAGAAGCTGGTGCTTGACGGCCATCGTGGCTTTGATCACTCCGGCCACGCCGGCGGCTGCTTTGGTGTGGCCGATGTTTGCCTTGATCGAGCCGATCACGGCGGGCCGTGTGCATGGGCTGCTCTCGCGCAGCGCACTGGCCAGGGCCTGAAGCTCCGTCGGGTCGCCGACACTGGTCCCCGTGCCGTGACCCTCGAAGTAGGGAACCGTCTCGATGCCGAAGCCGGCGCGCCGGTATGCGCGGCGCAGGGCCAGAAGCTGTCCTTCGGCTTCCGGGCGAGTGATTCCGCCGCTGCCGTCGGAAGAGACTCCCCAGCCGCGCACCAGGGCGTGAATACGGCGATGGTCTCGCCGGGCGTCTTCGTAGCGCATCAGCACCACGAATCCGCAGCCCTCGCCCGGCCAGAAGCCGGCGGAGCGGGCGTCGTACACGCGCATCTCTTCGGCCGCCAGCGCCCCGACCTTGCTGAAACCCACCAACTCGAACGGGTCCAGGCTCAGATCGACGCCACCGGCGACCGCCACGTCCAGATCGCCGGCGGTCAATGCCGAGCAAGCGGTGGCGATCGCCAGCAGCGACGAGGCACACGCCCCGTCGACCGTATAGCCGCCGCCGCCGAGGTCGAAGTAGTTGCAGATCCGTCCGGCGATCGTGTTGGAGAGGCCGCCGGCCAGAGTCTCGTCGCCCACCGGCGGGAAGGGCGACTTGTACGAGGTCTCGAGGTCGTCCA
The DNA here is from genome assembly GCA_016935315.1 of Pirellulales bacterium. Taxonomy (GTDB): domain Bacteria; phylum Planctomycetota; class Planctomycetia; order Pirellulales; family Thermoguttaceae; genus JAFGRD01. Next base: position 198,563 of record JAFGRD010000078.1, on the reverse strand, counting down.
GCAGCGAGGCTCGTTCCCCGGCCGGCCAGCCGCGTTCGGCCAGCGCGGCCTCGACCACTCGACGCACGTAGGGCCACCGCAACCGCATCAGGTTGGCCCGGGAGAACTCACCGGTCAGGGAGTTGCCCACCAACACGCCGGTCGCGTCGTTGGGCAGCCCTTCTGCGTCGGCAAACCCGGCATCGGCCAGGGCGTCGGCGGCGACTTCCAGGGCCAGCCAATGGGCCATGTCCGCCGACCGAAACGTGCTGCCGGCCACGCGAAAACGCACCCGGTCGAACTCGTAGCCTTCCAGCACGGCGGCTTCGGTCACGTAGATGGTGTCCTCGCCGCGGGCATCCGGGCAGAAATAGTCTTCCAGCCGCAGCCGCTCCGGCGGCAGCCGACGAAACGCCCGGCGCCCGGCCACGACGTTCTCCCACAGCTCGATCGGTGATCGGGCCTCCGGGTAGCGGCAGGACATGCCGACCAAGGCGATTGCGGGCATCATACTCCAAATCTCCCAGCGCCGGGGGTTGCCCACAACATCGAAAAGGCCGCCCGATTCTGCGCCGGACGCTGTTCCAGGTTGCACATCAGGCGGAACGAAAACACGCTTATACTACACTTGGATCTACGGGGCCCGGCCTGCCGGTAACCACTCGCTCGCCCACGACCTCGGCTTGGATCTCTCGTCGCCAAAGCTCGAAGGCGGGTTCCGTGCCGTCGATGGGCAGTTTGGCGAGGGACCGATCTGTGATTGCCGCCGCCGCATCGGCCGACATCCCGCAGAGCACGCCGCAGGCGGTCTCCGCATGACGCGCCGCGTTGTCCGCCCGCTGGCGCGCCTTGGCGGCGAACGCAGCCCCCTGGGCCAGTTGCGGGCGCCAGATGCCGGCGATGTGAAGCAATTGTTCGAGGGTCGCCCGGTCGCCGCCGCCCGCATACGTGCACGCCAGACCGAGGCCGCTGAACAGGTCCGCGTGCCGCCCGGTCGGAAAAGCCCGGATGGTCAACTCGATTCGTTGGGGATCGGCGCCGTGGATGAACCACAGGCAGCGTCCCAGCCCCTGGTCGAACGCCCGCTGCCCGTAGCCGGAGAGCCGCTTGGGAACCGTCCGTCCGTCGGCGTAGCGCGACCAGTGGAAATAGCCTTCATGGAAGCCGTAGCCGTCGACCACCAACCAGCGGAACAGCGGATCGAATCGCCGCAAGTGGGCATCGAGGTCTCGCCGCACCCAGGGCAACCGTGCCGCGGCCCAACCGACGCCGACATGGAGCATATACGCGTGGGCGTCGCCGGGTCCCTCCAGGAACCGCTGCCAGCGGTCGCGCCGCCCGGGAATCAGGAAATCCAGCAGCGCCAGCCCCATGGCCGCGCCTTCGTAGGCGAAACCCCGCCACGCGTTTTCCACTTCCTCCAGCCGGTCGCTGAGGGCTTGCGGGTCGGTCACTTCCAGGGCCGCGTGATAGCCTTGGATGAACGTCCGGCCGATCCGTTCCAGGCGGGCCTGCACGTCGGGATCGGCCCGGCGAAAGCCCCGGCGCGCAAATGTGGCCTCCTGCGGCGAGATGCCGAACAGGAGTTTGCGCAAACGTCGCCCGAGAGACATCTGCAAACCCCCTTTCGCTGACACAACAGCCTATTGTCTGATTTACTCAACGAGGTTCCTGCTGTCAAGGGTTTTGTCCCATTTCCTCTCCGAAATGTGTTGCTTCGGGAGAAAACCCTACCGCATGGGGACTTCTATTGACACTTGCACAGTCAATGCGCGAGGGCGACCAACGGGAGCCCGATTTTTCCAGCCTCCCGTTGGTTGGCCTGGATCATTCACAATGCCAACATCAATAAGGGCTGCTACACCGCCCTGGCCACCCAAGCGTCACCTTCCAGGATCTCGGTGGCGAGCCATTTCGATTGCGGTATGGCCTCAAAGCTGGCGAACCATTGGCCGGGCCGAGAGCCGGCCTGCACCGCGGCGTTGTAGATCTCTTTGGCGATCTTCGGCGAGATGCCGCTGAGCTGTTTGAATGCCTTCCAGTCGTGTGGTGCGTCCTCCGGCGCCACGCCGATCCGGGCCAGCCCTCCGCCGAGCACGTAAGTCTGGTCCTTGTTCAGGCGCGCGACGGACCCGTCGGGCGCTTGCCACGGCTCGTTGGCGGCCGCGTCCCACTCCGGGTGGGCCGAAAACCAGACGGCCGGCTTCTCTTTTCGCGAGCGTCCCATGGTCGCCGGTCGGAGCTCGCCGGCAGCGAGGATCTCTTGGAGCCTCTTGGCGGTCGTGTAGTACCACAATACCTGCACGGCGTCGTCCCCTATCAGTCTTCTTTGCCCCGGATCGTCAGCTCGATCGACGACTGGCCGACTTTCTGGCTCTTGACGTCTTCGACCGTGAGCTTCAAGGTGTACGTTCCGGGGAGAATGTGCGGCGGCAGCCGGAGGTGGTAGGGGATGAAGAAGTCTCGCCGCCGGTTGCGGCAGTATTCCTCGGTCCCGGTGAAATCGTGGAAGTCGACCCGCTGGCCGCGATTGTTGAAGATCTCGTAGCTGCTCTGCAGCGAAGTGTGAAAACCCTTGTCGGTCGGTTGCGGCGTGGCGTTCTCGACCTCGGCATACAGGAGCACCTCCTGGCCGGGCACGAACTCGTCGCCCTTGAACTCCTCGTAGCAGCCGAAGCTGTCGACTTTGTGGCTGAAGGCCAGACGCCGCACGACCAGCGACGCCAGTTCGCCCAGCGACGTGTCCGCCTCGTCCAGCTCCCGTTTGGCTTCGGCCGCCCGGCGCATGGCGTCGGGATTCCGCTTCACGTCCAGCCAGATGTCCAGGCCGTGGAGCTGCTTCGACCAGAACTCGGCGGCGGCCGGCTCGAGCGAAGCGATCGGTCGCAACGCCTCGTCGCGACGCCCGGCCAGAAGCTGCAGCATATTGAGCTTCGCGCGCTTGGCCGCCAACTTATCCTGCAACGCGTCGGCTGCGGGCGAGGGCCCGGCAGACGTCTGGGCGGGCTTGGACTGTGGAAGCTCCAATTGTTGGATTTCCGCCTGCAAGGCGTCGATCGCCGGCGTCAATCGGCCTTGCCAATCCGTTGTCGGCACGCGATCGGACTGCACGTTGTAGGACGCACCCACGACCTCAGCCTGCGCCGGTGCCGGCGGACAAGCCGCCGGGCCTGCGGCGGGAAGCTGTGACACTTGCGATGGGCTTGCGAGATTCGGGTAATGACCCGTCGGCGGCGGCAGGGGTTGCGGCGAAGGATACGCGGGGGTTTCGGTCATCGGCGGTTGTGCGGCGCTTGCCCAAGGCGGTCGGGAGAAAGCCGCCTGGTGTGCCGGCGGGCCCGTCTCGCCGGGCACCCCGCCGAAAGGCTGACGAGCGGCTGGTCCGGCCGATAGGCGATCCTGTAACGGCGCCGCGAGTCCGGGATCTCCGGCGTCTGCGACGAAACCCTGCTGGCGCCCGGCTGCCTGCTCACGCTGTTGAGCCTGCTGGCGATAGGCCTCCATGGCCTGGCGGGTGTGGAGCGCCAGCGGCCAGAGTTCCGGATCGAGTTGCTGCAGCTCCCCCATCAACTCCTGCCCGGCGGCCGGGTCGGCGGCGGCCAACCGCTGCATCTCGGCGGCAGCCGCCTGCGTGGCTGCCTGCGATGCCGCCTGCGTGGTCACCGGGGGCGGCGCGGCGCTCGGATCGGTGCTGTCGGCCAGTCGCCCCGCCGACCAGGGCGACGAGGAGCAGCCAGTCGCCAGGGCCGTGGCAACAACGGCCAGACCGATCGTAGCGGGCGAGTTGCGCATCGATGTGCAGACAGCGTCGAGAGATTACCGCAAAAGAGGGGTCGGATAATAGTACAAACGCCCGCAACGTGCAAGGGTGAAATTGACTCCGATCCACATGCCGCTTCGACGCTGCGGCGCGTTATGCTATCATGGGTTGTTTCGCCGCGGCAGACGGTGCGGCATCCAGGCGATCGAGGAGACGCAACATTGCTGGTCGGGCCCGTTTTCAGTCGCGAGGTTGCGATCACCCCCCGAAGAACCAGAGTGTACGTTGCCCGAGCGGCGTACGCCCTTGCCCTGCTGGTGCTTATGTGCACAGCCTGGCTGGTGCTGACGGGGACGCAGGTCGTCCGTGACGTGGGCGATCTGGCCCGGTTTGGAGCCATCCTGTTCCAGCTTCTGGCACCGCTGCAATTGGCGCTGGCCCTGTTCTTCTCGGCCATGCTGGCTGCCAGCGCGGTGGCACAGGAGAAGGACCGTCGCACGCTGGTGCTGCTGCTGTTGACCAACCTTTCCAACAGCGAGCTGGTGCTGGGCAAGCTGCTGGCGAGCCTGCTGAACGTGCTGGTGATGCTCGCGACGGCGCTGCCTCTGTTCATGCTGATCGCTCTGTTGGGGGGTGTATCTTTCGGCCAGATTGCCAGGGTGTTCGCTGTGACTCTGGTGAGCGTGGTGGCTTGCGGCAGCCTGGGCTCGACGCTGGCCCTATGGCGCGAGAAGACCTTCCAGGCGTTGGCGATGACCGTTTTGGTCCTGGTGTTGTGGCTGGCCATGGGCGAGATCGTGGCGGCCGGGGTGTTGGGCCAGCGGTGGTTGGGGCTCTCTTGCGAGACCTGGGCCATCGGATGGAGCCCCTGGCAGGCCGTCGCCGAGGCCACCCGGCCTTACGTCCACGCCGACCCCGACCTGGGCCCTCTGGGCACGCCGGTCAACCTGTTTCTCCTCCTTGGGGTGACGATTTCGGCGGCCCTCAACGGCGTGGCCGTGGCGATGGTACGCGTCTGGAATCCTTCCCGGGAAACCCGACCGGCGCAGCCCGAAGAAGAGGGTCCCACTCGCGAAAGCCTTTGGGGACCCGAGCACGATCCGCAACAAGCCGGTGCGCAGCCCGAGTTGGGCGGAACCGCCGTCGAGTCTTCTGCGGCGGCGACCGGCCGGCGCGTGTGGGACAATCCGATCATTTGGCGAGAGATGCGAACCTGGGCCTACGGGCGGAAGACCCTGGTGATTCGGCTGGCCTACCTGCTGTTGTTCGCGCTGGCCGCCGGAAGTCTCGTGTGGATGGTGCAGCGCGATGCGTTGGCCGCCTATGGAGGCGGCACCGCGGCGTTGGTTCCGTTGCTGCTGTTGAGTCTGGTGTTGGTCAACGCCCAGGCCGTGACCTCGTTGACCAGCGAGCGTGACGGCCGCGCGTTGGATCTGCTGCTGGTAACCGACTTGACGCCAAAGGAGATCGTGTTCGGCAAGCTCGGCGGCGTGTTCTACAACACGAAGGAGATGGTCGCCCTGCCGATGCTGCTATGCGTCTACCTGTGGCTGTCCGGTGCGTTGGGGCTGGAGAACCTGGTTTATCTGACGGTCGGGCTGGCCGTGCTCTACGTTTTTGTGGCCACGTTGGGGATCCATGCCGGCATGATCTACGGCAACTCGCAAGCAGCGATCGCCACCAGCCTGGGGACCGTCTTCTTCCTGTTCCTGGGCGTGGCCACCTGCATGCGGATCATGGTTGCCTTCAGCGGCTCGTTCCAGGCGCAGCTCCAGCCGTTCCTGGCGTTCATGATCGGCGGCGGGATCGGGCTCTACGTGGCGCTGGGAGCCCGCAACCCATCGACCGCGATCGGCGTTGCGTCGTTCCTCTGCCCCTTCGCCACGTTCTACGCCATCACCAGCTACCTGCTCGATTACACGTTGGGCGTCTTCCTGGTTACCACGGTTGCCTACGGTTTCACGACCGCCGCCATGCTGGTGCCGGCGATCTACGAATTCGACGTCGCCACCGGGCGAACAACGGTCGAGGAAGGATGAATCGTGAATCGTCATGCGCTCCTTCTCGTTCCCGCTGGCCGGAGTTCCACGTGGACTTGCTGAACCGGTACGCGATCTGGCTGGCTGCCATGGCCGTGCTGATTCTCGGCTCGGCCTTCTTCTCTGCCAGTGAGGCGGCGTACTTCTACCTGCACCGGAAAGACCGGCGGCGGCTGGCCACCGGCAATCGGCCCCAACGGATCGCCGCCGGATTGTTGGCGGACCCGGACCGGCTGCTGACGGCCGTGCTCTTCTGGAACCTGGTCGTCAACCTGGTCTATTTCACCATCATCTCGATCATCAGCATTGACCTGGAACGCACGCGCCCCACGATGGCCGGGGCATTCGCCTTCGGGGGAATGCTGGTGATGATCGTCTTCAGCGAGATGCTGCCGAAGAGTCTGGCGGTGTTGCGTCCCCGCGGTCTGGCCGTGGCCGTGAGTATCCCCTTGGCGGCCATGGTCCGGCTGTTGGATCCCGTGGTCCCCGTCTTCCGATTGATCAGCCTGCTCTCGCGGCGCGTCTTCTGCCCGCGGTTCCAGCCGGAGCCGTATCTGGAGGTCGCCGACCTGGAGCGGGCGGTCCGGTTGTCCACCTCCGACGCGTCGCTGGTCGAGCAGGAGCAGCGGGTGTTGCAGAGCATCGTGCTGCTGTCGGAGATTCACGCCGACGAGCTGATGCGTCCGCGTACCCGGTTCCTCTCGTTTCGGCCCCCCGTCTCGCTCGACGATCTGGAGGGTCGCGTTCCGCCCAGCGGCTACCTGTTGGTGACCGAGCCGGACAGCGACGAGGTGGCGGCGGCGATTCCCTTGCGCCGGCTTTCCAGCATTCCCACCGAGCACCTCGAGCATTACGCGGAGCCGGTGGTCTACGTGCCCTGGTGCACCACGGTGGCCCTGGCGCTGGAGGCCATGCAGCGCGGCGGCCGGCAGGTGGCGGCGGTGGTCAACGAGTTTGGCGAGACGATCGGCATCCTCACGTTCGACGACGTGCTGGATACGATTTTCAGCCGCTCGCCCAGCCGAAGCCAGCGGCTCTTGCAGCGGTTGCCCATTCGCCAGGTGGCTCCCGACAGGTGGCACGTGACCGGCATGACCAGCCTTTGGCGGCTGGTGCGGCACTTCGAGGTCCAGCGCCCCTCCAGCAAGAGCGTTACGGTGGCCGGCATCGTCCAGGAAATGCTCGAGCGGCTTCCGGGCCCCGGCGACCAATGCCGCTGGGGGCCTTTCCGTTTCAAGGTGCTCGACGTGCCCGAGCGAGGGCAACTGTTGGTCGAACTCCAGCTCGAAGGCGCCCGGGAGGATCAGCAATGACTTGGATCGGGGTCATTCTGATGGGGGCGGTGGGCCTGTTTCTCAGCGCGTTCTTCAGCGGCTCCGAGACGGGCTTCTACCGCGCCACCCGACTGCGGTTGGTGCTCGACGCCCTGGCCGGAGACCGCGTTTCCCGCGGACTGGCCTGGCTGACGAACCACCCGCTGTTGTTCGTGGCCACCACGCTAATCGGCAACAATCTGGCCAACTACATCACCACGCTGGCGATCGTGATGGGAACACACCTGGTCACCGGCCCGGGCCACGTCGCCGAGCTGTTCACGCCGCTGTTGTTCGTTCCCGTGTTTTTCGTCTACGGCGAACTGCTGCCGAAGAACCTGTTTCTACAGGCTCCCAATCGCCTGTTGCGTCGTGGAGGTCCGCTGTTTCTGTTGTGCGTCGGACTGTTCGCGCCGATCACCTCCCTGCTCTGGGCGCTGAACGTCGTGCTGGGACGCCTGGCGGGCAGATCTCCCGAACAGGTCCGTTTGACGCTCGCCCGACGCGAACTGCACCAGGTCTTGGAGGAGGGACACGAGGCGGGCATCCTGCGTCCGGCGCAACGCGGTCTGGCCCGGGGAGTTTTTGCCATGGCCCATCAGCCGGTCGGCCGGTTCACCACGCCGCTGGAGCAGTTGCCACGCGCGCGTTCCGACATGAGCAAGTCGGACGTCCTCCGTCTGGCCCGACGCTACCGCATTGCCGTCGTGCCGGTCGAGGCCGCCGGTGCGCAGGGCGAACTGGTCGGCTATCTCCGGGTGATCGACCTGGGATTGAGCAAGAAGAACGAAGTCGGCCCGCTCTATCCAATGCTGGATATTGCCGACGATACGTCCCACGTCGCAGCACTGACGCAGATGCAAAGCGCCAACGAAAGCCTTGCCCGGGTGGTCAACGCCAAGGGCCAAACGGCCGGCGTGATCACGGTCGATCGCCTGCGAGAAACGCTCTTCCACAGCGATCACACAGACTCCGACGACCGCGCGTTGCGGTGACGGCAAGCAACGCTCCGGCCGCGGGAGGGGCCGGCCGGGCGCTGGCCGAGTCTGAGAGGCGGCTGCCTACCTGTGGTAGCCCAGCGACGTGATCACCGACAGCATCTCCTCGTAGGTGATGAACCGTCGGCGATGGCGCACCTTGTACTCGTCGATGGCGCGGGCGAGCTCGCCGGCGTCCGGCGAGAGGTTGTCATGGCTGTCGGCGAACTGACGTCGTTCGTGAAGGGGACAGACCGGCTCGGGGTCGCCGGCGCGGCGATCGACGAACGGTTGCGTGGCGGTTTCCAGTACTTGACTCATGCTTTGCTCCTTAAGGGCCGTTGCGGTGAGCTCGGTCCGCGTTACTTCTTCTCAATAGAAACATACCTTGCAGTCCGCCACATGACGCTCTTCCGCGGCCTGACCGCATGTGCCAAACGGAACTTAGTACGCGATCTCATTTTGGTCAAATCGATTATAGGGAGAAAAGCAATGGACGCGATGACTCGGGTTGTGCAGGCCCTCGCCGGGACCGCAGCGTCCCCGATCTACCGCCACCCTGTCGGGCAAGGTCCGCCTGCCACGGCATCACCGGTCGGCGTCTTCTTCGTCTGGGCGGCGGTCCGGATTGATGCCCTGTTCGATCATGGACATCCGCTCCCGGTGCTTGATCACCATGGACACGATGGCGATGGCCCCGCCGACGAGAATCGCCGAAATGGGGATCAGGAAGACAATGATGTCGGGACGGAGAAATTGCTGCCAGGACATCGCAAATACCTCCAACGGGTGCGGCTGCGCAGACCGGCTTCGTGCCGGGCGAGACACACAGGACCCAATCTACCCCCTATTCGCCGCACGTGTGAGAGTATTGGAGACCGGCAGCGGCCTTTTTCCCCATGCCTTGCCTAGTCCAGGAAATCGGGCAAATAGCCGTCGGCCGCCCGGCCGGGGGCCCCCGGCGCGTGTGAGCCCCGCCGCTGGCGACGCTGGTACCGTTCGACGTACGATCCAGCCCTCAGGCGGTCTTCCTTGCCTGGCCCGGCCTCGATGCGAATGGCCGTCTCCGTCAGCAGGCCCTTTTCCTTGGCGTTGATGGCGTAGCAGCGGGTCTGACAGAGCCCACACCCGACGCACGCACAGGGCCGCACGACCGGGGCGAGAAAACCGCTGCCCTCGACGGGATTGCCGTGCTGGTCCACCTGCGTGCCGACCCGGACAAACTCGATCGCTTCATAACCGGCCGCTGTGCACTCATCCGCGCAGAGCCGGCAGTCTTCGCGCCCAGCGTACGGCAGGCACGTTCGTCGGTTGACCACGGCCAGTCCCATGCGGGCTGCCCGTTTTTCTTCCAAGGCCAAGGCCCGGATCGCCCCGGTGGGGCAGACCTGGCCACAGTTGTTGCAGCTCGGCTCGCAGCCCGACCACTCGGCCACGACCCGCGGCGTCCACAAGCCGGCCACTCCCTGCTGAAACCCCAACGGCTGCAGCACGTTGTTGGGGCAGGCTTGGTAGCACTCGCCGCAACGAACGCACAGTTGCAGAAACTGCCGCTCGGGCACACTGCCCGGCGGACGTACCGGAAACCGGGTCTCGCGATCGTCCGGAAACGGGCCGCGCCCGACAGCGCTTGCGGCCGCCAATCCGCCGCCGACTCCGGCCACGGCGCCGACGCCCGCTGCCAGGAAACCCCGCCGCCCGATCGTCGTCTCGCCGGTTGACGGGTTGCCGGTCGGCGGGGCGCCGGGCTGCTTCCAGTCGGCGCGGGTTCCCCGCGGCACAAACTGGATGGCCCCGGTCGGACACGCACCGCCGCAGGTTTGGCAGAACGTGCAATCGGTCGCCCGCGTGGTGAAGTCGGGCTTGATGGCGTCGAACGGGCAGACCTCCACGCAGCGGCCACACCGGATGCAGCTCGACGCAACCCGGCGATGCGTCAGACGCAGCAGGTTACCGATCGAGAAGACGGCGCCCGTGGGACAAGCGTATTTGCACCAGAAGCGCGGCCGCAGAAACCCCAGGCCCAAGATGAAGACCAGCAGGGCCAGCGACAGGTATTGTCCGGTGCCCGGCGACGGAACCTGGTGCCATCCGCGCTCGGTGGCCGTCTGGAGCGGTGCCAGCAGAAACGCCAGTCCGCGCGTAACGACTGGAATCGCCGCCACGAACCCCGAGAGCAACACACCCAACAGCGACGCCGCCAGGACGGCCAGCAGCAGAAAGTACTTGACGCGGACCCACCAGCCGTCGGCGCCCACGCGGAGCCGGCCGACGCGTCGCCCCACCGCCCAATCGCTCAGATCGACCAGCGTACCCAAGGGGCAAACGTATCCACAAAAACCCCGCGGCACAACCAGACACCCCAGCAGCACGGCGCCGGCACAGGTCAGCGACCAGACCCAGCATCGCCCGGCCAGTGCGGTGGAAAGGCTCACCAAGGGATCCAGCACGAGGAAGCTCTCGGCGGCCAGCGTTTCCTTGGCAGCCAGTTCGTCGGCATAGTGCGACGGCCAGGCGCCCGGTTCGGCTTCGTGCAGGGACCACGGCCCGAAGCTCGTCATCAGCCGGTCGAGCCGCTGGGCCTTGGGGACCTCCACCGGCTGAAGCTGCAACCGGCGCCCCCCGGCATCGACGACGCGAAACGCCCCCAGAGGTTGCGGGGCCCCGCTGCCGAGGTCCGACACGTAAACCACCATCTCGCGCGGGACCGGCTCGAAGGGCGCTTGCTCGGCTTCGGCAAAAACGCGGCCGGTTGCCGCGTCGACCCGAAGGGGAAGCCAACCACCCCAAACGCGGGCCGGCTGAGCCGTATACGGCCAACAGACGTAGAAGAACAGCCACAGAAAGAGGGCCAGACACGCACCCTGAATTCCGCGGCGCAGCGGCGCGTGCTCCCACGTCGGGCCCAGCCGTGCCAGCATCCGGCGCCCGAGACCTCGCTCCGCTTTCTGGCGAAACGGCAGAAACACGTTCAGTCGCATGGCACGTTCCTTGCGTTCGAGCGGTGCGGCGGGTTGCCGCGCGCGCCGCCAAGCTCCCTGCTCATTCCATTGCTGCGCCAAGCGCCTTGGCCACGGCGTTGATGATCGCCTCGGAGGTCATCGTGGCCCCGGTGGTCGCGTCGATGCCCTGCACGCCTTGCGTCCGGACGATCTTCCGCGTGGTGTCGTTGATGGCGGAGTAGAATTGCTTCTCCTGGTGATCGGTCACCTCGACGGACTCGATCCGGCCACCCCGGACGGTCACTTCGATGAAGACCTGGCCCGCATAGCCCGGGCTGTTGCCGCGATAGGCGCCGTCGGGTACGCGGCTGAGGTCGAGCATCTGGAAGAGGCGGATGGCCTCGATGTTTGCCCGGGCGCGTTGTTGGTTCCGCTCGACGCGGGCCTTCGCCTGTTGCGATGGAACACGCACGGCCAGCACGCGCTGATAGTATTTCAGCGCCAGTTCATTTCGCCCGCCAACCCGGCACGCGTCGCCCGCATAGATGCCTGCCAGGTCGCCGTAGGCGCCGCGCAGGTTCGCGTCGGCCAGTCGCAACGCGAGATCGGTCTCCCCCATATCGCCCCAGAGCTTGATCATGGCGAACTGCGGGCGCTGCCGGCTCATCAGATCGAGGGCCATCTGTTTGTTACCCAGCCTCCAGTAGCACTCGGCCAGCCGGACGCCGTTGCCGAGGTAGGCGTCGCCCCGGTCGACCTCGGCCTTGCGCCACCAGAAGGCCGCCCGGGCGTAATCCTCCAACAAGCCGCCGTACATCCGCCCCAACTCGTTCATCACGCGTCGCTGCGTGGCGGGGTGGTTCTCGTGGACGGCAAGCAGGTGGTGCATCAGGCGGACGCCGCTGCGCCACTTGCGCGGATTGGGATTGACGACGTCCCAGACGTATTGGCCCACGTTCCTCTGGTTATCCCACCCCCGTGGCGGCGGCACCGGCCAATTCAGATCGAGCGTGCGGGGGTATTCCAAGGCGACCGAATCCCACCAATCCGGCGCCGTGCGGCCCTGCTCCTCGATCAGCGCCTCGACCTGGGCCGGCGTTCGCGTTGGGCCGGAGGTCGGCCCGCCGCCGGGTTTGCCGGCCGGTTGCGGGGCCGTCGAGGCACCGCTTGGCGAGCTGTCCGTCTCGGTTGCACGGAGAATCTCCCGCTTTCCGTCGATGGTCACGGCGTGAATTCTCTCGATCGGGCAGATCCGAGAATACGTCCGGTCGCCGAACGTGACTTCGATGGTAACCGCATTCGCATCCCGGGCCGTCACCCGGCCGGTCAGCTTGCTGCCGCTGGTCAGTTCCACCACGTCGGCCGCCAGGCGCGAAGATACCGACAACAGGATGAAGACCATCAACCAGACCAACCGTCGCATAGTGGGCTTCCTTTCTTGATGCAATCCTCGAGAGCCAACCGCGGGCTATCTCAGCCGGCGAACGTAGACAAAATACGCCCCCCGCGTCTTTCCTTCCGGAGTCGTCAGCCAGGTTTGCAGGCGCGTTCGCCCGGCTCGAAGCTCGATCTCGAACGAAACTTGCTTCGCCTCCGGCGGCACCGGCCGGCTGACGTCCGTGTCGCCGATTTTCAGCCGGGCCTCGGTGGCCTCGATAGGCTCGTCCACATGGTCGGGCCAACGGCGCAGCTCGAACTCGTACAGGCCGTCGCGCTGCACGTCGATCGCCCAATACCCGTTGCCCAGGTGGCCGCTGCGAACGTGCCCTTGATGCCATGAGGAGAGCCCCTGGTTCTCGACGTGCCAGTCGTGCGGGTGCAATTGCGTGCGGGGCTCCGCCGGCGAGCCGATGCCGATGGAAACCGAATCGTCGAACACGACCGACAGACTCTTCCACCAGTCCTCGTAACTCCGGCGCAACCGCTTGACCGCCTCGACGTGCTCGGCGGCGATATCTTTCTCCTGCCCCGGATCGGCCTGGATGTCGTAGAGCTCCCGGCCGTCGACCAGCCGCCATCGTTGGGTCATCACGGCGGACTTGCGCCACTTCTCGGGATACGGAATGCGTTGAGAATGGACCAGCAGCGTGCGGCCGCGGAGCGATTCGGTGTCGCCGCGCAACAAGCCGGCAAGGCTTGTCCCGTCCAGCTGGGGGCCGTCGGGCCGTTTCAGGCCGCACAGGTCGGCCAGCGTGGGCAACACGTCGACGTGGGCGGTCAGTTGATCGACGTCGCGGCCGCCGCCGATCTTGCCGGCCGGCCAGCGAACGTACAGCGGCACGCGGTGGCCGCCGTCGTACTCGGAGCCCTTCGTGCCGCGCATGCCGGCGTTGAAACCCCGCCACGGCTGCTTGCCCGTCCCCTGTTTCTCTTTTCCGCCGCCGCGCCATCCAGCAGCGGTGCCGTTGTCGGTCATGAAGATCAGGATCGTGTTTTCTTCGAGTCCCCACTGCCGCAGCTTCGCCAGCAGCCTGCCCATGTTCTCGTCGATGTTGGTGATCATGCCGTAGAACTCGGCCATCGGGCTGGGCACGCCCTTCGCGGCGTACGGCTTCGAGTACTTCTCCGAAACGAGGTACGGCCCGTGCGGGGCGTTGGTCGAAAGATAGGCAAAAAACGGGCCGTCCTTGTGCCGTTCGATGAACTCAAGCGCGTTGGCGAACCAGACATCGGTGCAATAGCCGGTGACTTTCTCGGGCGTGCCGTTGCGGAAGTAGGTGTCGTCGAAGTAGTCGTTACCCCAGTAGTCGGGCCCCTGGCCCACGCCGCCGCCGCCGTGATAGAACGTCTCGTCAAAGCCCTGGTCTTGGGGGCGGCAAGGGAAGTTGTCGCCCAGATGCCACTTGCCGAACATGCCCGTACGATACCCGTTGGCCTGAAAGGTCTCGGCCAGCGTGACCTCGTCGGGACTCATCAGCGAACGGCCCATGATCGTGTGCCACACGCCGGTACGCGTCGAGTAGCGGCCCGACATCAGGGCCGAACGCGTCGGCGAACAGGTGGGATCGACGTGGAAATCGGTCAGCCGCGCGCTCTGGGCATAGAGCTTGTCGAGGTTGGGTGTCTGGATCATCGTGTTGCCATGGGCCGCCACGTCGCCGTAGCCTTGGTCGTCGGTAATCACCAGGATGACGTTGGGACGCGCGGTGGCGGCCGGCGCGGCGGCGGCCAACGCGGGCAGTACGAGCACGGCCGCGAGGGCGGCGGCTTGCAGACAAGTCACGGTGGGGTAGCGCTGGACGATCACGAGAGGGTCCTCCATCATGCTCGGGGCAGGGGTCGTCTGACCGGCAGAGACGACGCGATTGACCCTTGCACAGTCAATGCACGAGGGCGACCAACGGGAGCCCGATTTTTCCGGCCTCCCGTTGGTCGGCCTGGATCATTCACCATGCAAACACCAATAAGGGCGGGGCAATGCGAAATCGCTGTTCGAGACCCGCGGCGCCGGCGTCGCCACCGGCAGCCACCCGGCCAATATACCCAAGGTGATCTGTGACTGCAACTCGTGTAATCGGCGACCGACCGGATTGATTCCCGCATACGGACCGGTGATAATGACCGGGAACCTGCCTGGTCTCGGCTCCCCCCAGCGGCCCACACGAGGAGACACACTGATGCGACCCATCCGAGGACTTCTCGTTCGGCTGTTCCCGTCGATATCACTTGCGCTGGCGTTCGCGTGGCTGCCGGCCGGCGCGGCCGCGGCCGAGAAGCCGAATCTGATCTACGTCCTGGTCGACGACCTCGGCTACGGCGACCTCGGCTGCTACGGACAGCAGCGAATCCAGACGCCTTCGCTGGATAAGATGGCCGCCGAGGGGATCCGTTTTACCGACCACTACGCCGGCAGCACGGTCTGCGCCCCGTCGCGGTGCGTGCTGATGACCGGCATGCATACGGGTCACAGCTACGTCCGCGGCAACCAGGAGTTTCGCCCGATGGGGCAATTGCCCCTTCGCCCCGGCACCCCCACCGTGGCCCGGCTGCTGCACCAAGCCGGCTACGCCACCGGCCTGATCGGCAAATGGGGCCTGGGCGGGCCGGACTCGACCGGCATCCCCAACCAGCAAGGATTCGACTACTTCTTCGGATACCTCTGTCAGCGCCACGCCCACAACTACTACCCCGAGTTACTCTTTCGCAACACCGAGCGCGTGCCGCTTGCCGGCAACAAGGTGGCCGTGCCGAGGGAAGATGGGGCCGGGGTCGCCGTCGAGCGGGCCCAATACTCTCACGACCTGTGTGCGGCCGAGGCGATCCGGTTCGTCGAGCGGAACAAGGGCAAGCCCTTCTTTCTCTACCTGGCGTTGACCATTCCCCACGCCAACAACGAGGCCGGCAGCCGCGGCATGGAGGTGCCGTCGCTGGGCCCGTACGCCGAGCTGGATTGGCCCGAACCGCAAAAGGGCCACGCGGCGATGATCACCCGGATGGACGCCGACGTGGGGAGGCTGCTGGCGAAGCTGAAGGAACTGGGCATCGACGAGAAGACGCTCGTGCTGTTCACCAGCGACAACGGCCCGCACCGCGAGGGAGGCAACGACCCTGACTTCAACGACAGCAACGGCCCGCTGCGCGGCATCAAACGCGACTTGTACGAGGGCGGCATCCGCGTGCCGCTGATTGCCCGCTGGCCCGGTAAGATCCCATCCGCCGCCACGACCGATCACGTTTCGGCCTTCTGGGATTTCCTGCCCACGGCGTGCGAGCTGGTCGGCGTCGAGGCGCCGCGGGACATCGACGGCATCAGCTACCTGCCCACGCTGCTGGGCAACAAGGCCGGGCAGAACCAGCACGAGTATTTGTACTGGGAGTTCCACGGCAAACAGGCGGTGCGGATGGGCAAGTGGAAGGCCGTGCGTCTGCCGCCGAACGGCAAGGTCGAGCTGTACGACTTGGATGCTGATCTGGGCGAAGCGGACGACGTCTCCGGAGATTATCCGGAAATCGCCGTCCAATTGAAGCATGCGATGGATGCGGCCCACGTCGAGCCGCAACAACCGAACGCCGATCCGCCGCGATAGCCGGACACCAATCCCATGAGACTATGTGCAACACTGGGCGATGTGGCCCTGGGTGTCGGCCTGCTGGGTACAGTCTTGGCAGCGTCTCTCTGTGGGGCCGAGAAGCCCCGAGAAGCCCAGAAGCCCCGAGAAGCCCAGAAGCCCCGCGAAGTCCGGAAGCTCCGAGAAACAGTAGCCGTTCTCATCGAAGCCGAGCGCTTTGAAGATTACGGCGGCTGGGTCGACGACTCTCAGTTCATGGACCAGATGGGCTCGCCGTTCCTGCTGGCTCACGGACTGGGCATCCCCGTTGACGATGCGACCACGACGGTCGAGGTTCCGGCCGAGGGCGCGTATCGCGTTTGGGTCCGCACGCGCGATTGGGTCGGGCCGTGGAACGCGCCCGGCGCGCCGGGCCGGTTTCAATTGCTCATCGACGGCACGCCGCTGGGCACGACGTTCGGCACCCAAGGCGCCGCGTGGCACTGGCAGGACGGTGGGAGCATTGACTTGCGCAAGGGCAAGGTTGCCGTCGTGCTGCACGACCTGACCGGCTTCGAGGGCCGTTGCGATGCGATCCTGCTGACGGCCGATACGGACTTCCACCCGCCCAACGAAGAACCCGAAATGGCCGCCTGGCGGCGCGATCTTCTCGGGCTGTCCGAGCGGGCCGACGACGGCGGACGCTTCGATCTGGTAGTGGTCGGCGGCGGCATTGCCGGCACGTGTGCCGCCTTGTCGGCAGCCCGGCTCGATCTGAAAGTCGCCCTGGTCCAGGACCGGCCGGTGCTCGGCGGCAACAACAGCTCGGAGGTTCGCGTCTGGCTCAACGGCGTCATCGGCCGCCCACCGTATCCGCGGGTTGGCGACGTGGTCGCAGAACTCGAGCAGAAGCAACGGGCACATTACGGCCCCGGCAACACGGCCGCGATCTACGAAGACGATCGGAAGCTGGCACTGGTCCAGGCTGAAGAGAACATTTGCCTGTTGCTGCAACACCGGGCCAACGAGGTAGAAACCGGCAGCGGCCGCATCACGGCCGTCATCGCCCAACACACGCGGACGCGCCGCCGCGTGCGCCTGGCCGGCCGCTGGTTCGCCGATTGCACGGGCGACGGCTGCATCGGGTTCCGCAGCGGCGCCGATTGCGACATGACTCGCCATGGGCACATGGGCCGCTGCAACCTGTGGAACGTGGTGGACACGGGCAAACCATCGTTGTTTCCGCGATGTCCCTGGGCGCTCGACCTGGCCGACAAGCCCTTTCCCGGCCGCGGCAACGACAAGCGCGGTCTGCTGGCCGTGGGCGTCTGGTTCTGGGAAGCCGGCTTCGAGCACGATCCGATCGCGGACCGGGAGTCTATCCGCGACTGGAATTTCCGGGCCATGTACGGGGCTTGGGACGCGTTGAAGAACGTCGACCAAGCCTATCCAAACCACAAGCTCCACTGGGCCGCCCACATTTCCGGCCCGCGCGAATCGCGCCGACTGCTGGGTGACGTGGTCCTCTCGAAAGACGATCTCCTCGACGGCAAGGAGTATCCCGACGGTTGCGTGCCGACCGGCTGGAAGATGGACCTGCACCTGCCCGATCCCCGTTACGAAAAGGGGTTCGAGGGCGACGCGTTCATTTCCCGGGCCCATTACACCGATTATCCTCAGCCGTACTGGGTCCCCTATCGCTGCCTCTATTCTCGCAACGTGCCGAATCTGCTGATGGCCGGCCGCGACGTGAGCGTTACGCACGAGGCCCTGGGCGCGGTTCGCGTGATGCGCACCGGCGGCATGATGGGTGAGATCGTCGGCATGGCAGCCGCGCTGTGCGCGCGTCATGACGCCGACCCGCGAGACGTCTACACGAACTACCTCGACGAGTTGAAGGGGCTGATGACCCGCGGCGTGGGTAAGGTAAGCATCGCCTCTGAAGACGAGCGGGCAACGAGGGGGGCCGCAAAGAACCGACTCCGCCAGGTCTTGCGCTGATGAAGTATCGGATAACATGATCAACGCAAACCGTTAGAGCGGAAAGAGTTATCCGCGCAACCAGAACCCCGGAAGGAACAGAACCATGTGCCGACTGCTTTGCGGACTTCTTGTCCCACTAGTGACCGTCCTCACCACCGTGGCGAACCACGCTGCGGCCGCTGCAGAAGAAACGAAACCGCTTTGGAAAATCGGCAAAGCCGACAACGACACGGCCGAATTTGCCCTGGCCCCCGACGGCTACAACCGCTTTGGCCGCGACGGGCTGTTCGTGGTGGGCCATTCCGACGCGAGCAAAACCTGGCCTTATTGCCATCCCGGACCGGATGACGCCTGGGCCGGCGGCAGCCCGCACACGTTTACGATTCTCTTCGGCCTTGCGCACAAGATCGAAGGCGATTGCCGGCTGGTGATCGATCTGGTCGATACGCACGGCCTCAAGCCCCCCTGCCTGACGGTCGAGGTCGGCGGCCGCCTCTTCCGGCACCAGACGCCCAAGGGCGAGGGCGACGCCTCGATCACGGGCAATCCGTCGGCCGGCCGCGAACACCGCATCTCGATTGCGCTGGGTCCGCTCGATGCGGGCCTCTGCACGATCCGGATCACCAATGCCGACCTGAGCTGGGTGCTCTACGACTGTGTGACCCTGGAAGTGCCGGCGTCGGCCGACGCGGAACTGGCCGGCGGCACATTCATCCAGTCGGTCCGCGCCGAGCCATGGCTGACCCGCCAGGGCGAGAGGTTGTGGCAGGACGTCGCCGTGAAGCTGATCCACGTGGGCGGGCCGACCGAGGTTGTGCTGCAGGCGAGCGGACTGGCATCGATGCCGATTCAGGTCAAGCCGGGCATCGGCACGGCCCATCTGCGGCTGCCGCCGGTCGAGACCGATACGCCCGTGACGGTGGAGATGCTGTGCGACGGCAAGACGATCGACCGTGGGCAGACCGTCCGTACTCCGGCCGTCGAGCGCCAACCGGTCGATTGGGTCGACTGCCTGCTGGGCACTTCGACCTCGCGGTGGATGCTCTATCCCGGCCCCTCCACCCCGTTCAGCATGGTCAAGCTCAGCCCCGACAATCAACGTCAGTCCTGGAAAGCCGGCTACGAGTACACGATCCTCAACATCGCCGGGTTCAGCCACCTCCACTCCTGGACCATGGGCGGATTGTTGACGATGCCGACCGTCGGAGAGCTGAAAGTCGTGCCCGGGACGGAAAACGACCCGGACGCCGGCTATCGCTCGCGTTTCAGCCACCAGCGGGAGGTCGCCTCGCCGGGCTATTACGCGGTGACGCTCGACGACTACGGCGTTCGCGCCGAGCTGACCTCGACCTGTCGCGCGGGCATGCAGCGCTATACGTTTTCCAAAGCGGACCAGGCCCGGATTCTGTTCGACCTGCTCACGCCGACCGAGTACGGCTACACCGTGCACGACGCTCGGGTCGTGAAGGTCAGCGATACCGAGATCGAGGGCTACAGCAAACAGCAGAGCGGCCGCCACGCCCCCTACAACGAGTTCACGCTGCATTTCGTGGCCAGGCTCGACAAGCCGTTCCGCGCCATGGGCGGCTGGGTCGGCGAGGACATCCGCCAGGACGTCGACGAAATTGCCGGCAAGGGCGACCTCGGCGTCTTCCTGAGCTTCTCCACCGAAGAGGACGAAATCGTGCAGCTTAAGACCGGCATCTCGCTGGTCAGCATCGAGCAGGCCCGGCTGAACCTGGACACGGAAATGGGGTCCTTCGGCTGGAACTTCGACGCCGTGCGGAAACAGGCACGGCAGGAGTGGAACGAGCTGCTGGGGGCAATCGAGGTCGAAGGCGGCACGCCCGACGACATGACCAAGTTCTATACGAACATGTATCGCTCCTATTGCGCCCGGACGATCTGGAGCGACGTCAACGGCAAGTACGTCGACATGTACGAGAAAGTCCGGCAGCTCGAGGACCCGGACTCGCCGGTCTACGGGTGCGACGCCTTCTGGAACACTTTCTGGAACCTGAACCAGCTTTGGACGCTGGTGCATCCCGAAGTGGCCAACCAGTGGGTCAAGTCGCTGCTGGAGATTTCCGACCGCGGCGGCTGGCTGCCGAAGGGGCCGACGGGCATCGAGTATTCGAGCATCATGGTCGCCTCGCACGAGATCGCCTTGATTGTCAGCGCGTATCAGAAGGGCATCCGCAACTTCGACGCGGAAAAGGCCTATCGGGCGATGAAGTTCATCCAGACCGAGCCCGGCCGGCCCCACGAAGGCGGCGGCCACGTGGGCAACATGCAGTTGGCGCCCTACATGGAGCTGGGCTACGTGCCGGTCGAGAAGGGGCCTGTCTCCAACACGCTGGAATACGCCTACGACGATTGGTGCGTGGCCCAGATGGCCAAGGCGCTGGGCAAGCAGGACGATTACCAGTACTTCATGAAGCGGGCGCAGAATTACCGCAACGTCTTCGACGCCTCGGTCGGCTACATGCGTCAGAAGCACCAGGACGGTCGCTGGGTCAAGGAGTTCTCGCCCTTTGTCGGCAGCGGCTTCGTCGAGGGCAACTCCTGGCAGTTCACCTGGTTCGTGCCCCACGACGTGGTCGGGCTGGTCGAGTTGCTGGGGCGCGAGCGGTTCAACCGTCGCCTCGACAAGGGCCTGGCAGACTCGGCCCCCAGCAACTTCAACGCCACCGGCGACCGCTTCGCCGAGTTTCCGATCAACCACGGCAACCAGCCCAACATGCAGTCGGCATGGCTGTTCAACTACTCGGGTCAGCCGTGGCTTACGCAGAAGTGGAGCCGAGAAATCCTGGAGCGTTACTACGGCACCGGGCCGCTCGACGGCTGGCCCGGCGACGAAGACCAGGGCCAGATGGGCGCCTGGTTCGTGATGGCCGCCATGGGCCTGTTCGAAATGGACGGCGGCTGCTCGGTCCGGCCCCTCTACGAGATCGGCTCGCCTCTGTTCGACCGGATCGTGATCCATCTCGACAAGCGGTACTATCCCGGCGGGCAGTTCGTGATCGAGGCCAAGAACAACTCGAAGCGAAACGTCTATATCCAGTCGGCCACCCTAAACGGCAAGCCGTTGAACAAGCCGTGGCTCTACCACAGCGAGCTGGTCCAGGGCGGCAAGCTGGTGCTGGAAATGGGCCCCGAGCCCAACAAGCAATGGGGCCGCGGACCTGAGGCCGTCCCCCCACAGAACCCGGAGTAATAGGAAATGGAGAAGGGTCGGTATTTCCTGAAGGACAGCATCCGCAAGACGATCGACTTCTCGCAAACCGACCAGAGTCGCGGGGTCGCTCCGCCGCCGGTGGAAAAGCCCTTTCCGCCCGATGCCCAGCGCGTGGCCCTGCCGGCCCGTCATGCGTGGTCGAGCGTCAGGCGGCTGGACCTGATCACGGCCATCGGCAACCGGGAAAGCCATCGGGACTTCCACCGCCAGCCGCTTACGCTGGAGGAACTATCGTTTCTGCTTTGGGCCACGCAAGGCATACGGCAACGCATGGACGAGGCGACCGCGCTGCGCACGGTGCCGTCGGCCGGATGCCGCCATGCGCTGGAGACCTATCTCTGCGCATTTCGCGTCGACGGCCTCCAGCCCGGCGTCTATCGGTATCTGCCGTTGGAGCACGAGTTGCTCCTCGAGTTCACCGAGGAGGGATTGGCGGAGAAGATCGCCCGGGCGGCGTTCGGCCAAACGTTCGTGGGGGCGTCGGCGGTCACGTTCGTCTGGACCGCCGTGCCGTACCGCATGGAGTGGCGATACGGCCTGGCCGCCCACAAGGTGATCGCCATCGACGCCGGGCACGTCTGCCAGAATCTCTACCTGGCCTGCGAAGCCCTCGGGGCCGGAACGTGCGCCGTGGGGGCCTACGACCAGTCGTTGATGGACCGGTTGTTCCGCGTCGACGGAACCGAGGAATTCGTGATCTACCTGGCACCGGTAGGAAAACTCGATTGATGCTTGCGTTGTGAACATCAATGAGGATCGACGGGTCTTGCGCCAGAGCCCACTACCGCGCCGCTGCACGGCCCCGCGTCTCGATCAGCAGCCACAGCACGAGCACGCCTTCGCACCGGGCGATCCAGCCGAGCAGGAAGGCGTACTGGTAGTAGTCCACCGCCCAGCGGCCGAACAGAACAATCGTCTCGTAGCGGCAGCGATCGAACAGCATCCCGCCGGCCAGCGTGCTGGCGGCGTAGCAGAGGCCCGTGACGGCGTAGTAGGTGGCGATGTAGGGTGTGTCGGCCTCGCGGGGGGAAAGCTTCAACATCACGTTGGGCAGACAAACGTTCAAGCCCGCGTACGCGATCCACGCCAGCCAAGCGCCCAGAAACCACTGCCAGTGCAGCGGCGTGGCCAGCAGATAGAACAACGGGCCTTGGGCGACCAGGAGCAAACAGCCGATCATCACAGGGCGATTGCCCCATCGATCGGCAAGCCACCCCAACCGGGGACTGACCGCGGATTGTCCCAGCCGCATGCCCGTCTGCACGGCCAGCATCGTCAACAGCGTGATCCCCAGAACCTGCTTGGGGTACGAGAACTGGGCCGATTGCGTCAGCCCGTTGGCCAGCGACAGCCAGCAGCCGAACAGCAACAGACGGAGGAAGCGCTCGTCGCCCAGCGGGGCCCGAATCGATCGCCAGGTGGCCCCGAATCGCACGATGCGGCTGACGGCCAGGCGCGGCACAGCCGCCAGCGGCACCAGCGCGGCGATCATGAATCCGGCGCCCATGGCAGCGGGAATTACGTAGGCGACCCAGCTCGGCTGCCGGGGATACAGGGCCTGCCATCCCCACACGAACAGCCCGCAGCAGAGCATTGCCCCGGCCTCGCCCAGGACGAGCCAGAGTTGTCGCCGGCCCAGAAAGCGCCCCCGAATTGCCGGCGGCGCCAGGTCGGCCAGCCAGGACCAGAGGGCGACGGTGCCCATGTATTGGAGCAGATGATACAGGCACCAGAGTCCCACCAGCGCGGCCAGCGAGGCGTCGGGCGAAGACAGGCGTCCCGGGGCCGCGATCCACGGCAGGCCCAGCAGGATCAAGGTGGCGGCCAGATAGGTCCCCAGGCAGAAGCGTTTGCGATCGACCAGGCGCCCGATGACGGCTGGCGCGCCGAGTCGCAGCAATCCGACCACGTGTCGGGCCGCAAGGATCAGCCCGATTCCCAGTCCAATCCGCCCGGCGCCCAGGTCCAGCGCCAAGTAGATGATCAGCGTGGTGCTGGCCAGCCCGTTGCCGATCGCCCAGAGCGCCCCGTTCCAATAGGCCAATCGCCGAGCGCGGCGGCGTTGGAAGATGCGGAGCGTGCCATCGGAGTCGGTAGCCGTTGCCATGACCTGATAGGGTAAGGCGAGACTTGCTCGGTGGCAATGCTCAAACCAGGATCAGCCGCACCGCCGCTACACCCGCCAAGATCAAGGCCAGCGAGTTGAAGAGCCTCTGCGGGATCCGCGTAAGGAACGCCACGCCCAGAAGCCCGCCAACGAGTCCCACGGGTGCCACGAACAGATCGAACCGGAGCGTTTCGACGGTGATCATCCCGCCCATCTGCCAATAGACCGGCACCTTGGCGAGATTCAGTATCAGAAAGAACCAGGCGGCCGTGCCGATGAACTCGTGCTTGTTCATCTCCTGGCTGATCAGGTAGATGGCCATCACCGGGAAGGCGGCGTGGGCCAGGATCGTGCTGAAGCCGGCCAGCGATCCGATCAGCAGCACGAACCACCACTGTCGCGGCACGTGCTGCGCATCGAACCATCGCCGGCCGATCTCCACGGCCAACAGCACCAGGATCAGCACGCCGAGAATCGGCCGCAGGCGATTGCCCTCTTCCAGCGAATTCAAAAGGATCCATCCGGGGACCATTCCCAGCGCCACGCAGGGCAGCAGCTTCCAGAGCCGGTCCCACTGGGCGTGGTGGCGATACCAGCAGACGGCAAACACGTCGCCGACCAGCAGCACCGGCAGCATGGCCCCCATGGCGAGCTTGGCGTCGTGGCCGAACGCCTCGGTCATCAAGAGGATCGCCGGAATGGAGACACCCGGCAGCCCCGTTTTCGAGAAACCCATCAACAGCGCCGAGGCCCAACCCCAGCAATAAGGAATCCACTCCTCCATGCTACTCCCGGGCTGCTCTCGGGCCGTTTCTGGGCTACCTGCTGGCCATGGCGTCGGTGAGGATGGCGGCCGTGCTCTGGCGCATGATCCGCGGGTCGACCGGCTCGCCGGCCATCAGTGCCCGGCGCACCTCCTTGCCGGAGATGAACACCGGTTTCTCGTCTGGGTGGTTTTCCATCAGGTCTACGCGTCCCAGCGACTCGTAGAAGGCGGCGAAGCCGACGTTCAGGGGCTGGATCTTCAGATCGCCGGCCAGGGTGTTGAAGATCTCCTGGGCGTCGAAGTCGCCCCAGATCGGCGTGCCGTCGTGATAGGGGGCGTCGGCGTGTTTGCGGCCGATCACGATGTCGGTGAATCCGAAGTTCTGGCGGTAGATCCCATGCATCACGGCCTCTTTCGGCCCGCCGTAGAACATCTTGATGTCCAAGCCCAGCAGAATCACCCGATCGGGTGCCGACTCGCCGCGGGGCCCCCAGAGCTGCGGATCACTGTCGCCTTCGCCCAGCGAGCGGTTCTCGACCAGGACCTCGTAGGTGTGCATGCGGACGTCGGCGTGCACGTCGTCGCCCTTGGTCTCGCCGATCAACGGGTTCAAACACGCCCCGGCGTCATGGCCTTGGCGTAGCAGGGTTTCCAGTCCGTAGACCAGCGCGTATTCATGGGCGCGGTGCAAGGGGTTCCGCGTCTGGAAGGCAACCACCCGCTGCCAGCCTTTCTCGGCCAACAGCTCGCGAACCTCGCGCGGCGAGAGCACGTACCGCCCGAATCTCGGATCCTTCGGCTGCGGCAGGACCCGGATTGCCCCGCCCAGCAGATGCGTCTTGTCCGCGTCGGCCACCAGGACCATGTCGCCGCCGGGATGATCGGTTCGCTCGGTCAGATAGACGGACCTCAGATACTTCTGCTTGTCCCAGGGATAGACGTCGCTGATCTCCAGCGTGGCCACGACCCGGTCCGACGAATTGACCAGGGCCACCTCTTGGCCGACCGACAGCCTCCCGGCCAGCTCCCCGGTAACCGGCAAGGCCAGCGGAATGGTCCAGGCGTACCGCTTGCCGTCATGCTCAACGCAACATTCGTCGAGCACGCGATCGTAGGTGGCCGAGTCCATCGGACCGATCAACGGGCTAAGGCCCCCGTCGCCGAGCCGATAGACGGTCGAAAGATCGGCGTCGGAGACCGGAACTCTGACTAGTGTCTTCGCGTGGGCTAGGAAGTCGTCGGTCTGGTCGGCGGCAACCGTTCGGGAAACCGGCTCCGCCAAACCGCCATGCGGGGGAATCAGATATGCCATCAGCTAGTCCTTCCATTCGCCGGACTTCTGCCCAAGTCCAATACTCGCGGAGCGCGGCACGGCCGCAATCCAGCAGGGGTCCCTCAGAGAAACGCGAAACACGCAAGTATAGAACACCGGCGGTCTCGTTTCAATTGGCGGCGGTCGCGCGCCGCGGCGGGCACGAAGAACGCCCTTGCGTTGCCGGCGGCCTGCGCGCCGCGGCGGGCCGGGGCTCCTCCCGCCACCGGAGGCAATCAGATGTAGTACATCTGCTCGTCCTGCATCTTGGCGCGGTCCAGCAAGTCGGCCAGCGAGATCTTGTGGAGCATCTCGCGTTCGACCGAGGCCACTTCCTGCCAGGCCTGCGTCAGGACCTTGACCGCCGGTGAGTTGGGCGAGGCACTACTGGCCTTGCCGTTCTCGCCGGTGGAACCGTCGACCGCTTCCATCACCTCGCCGAGCGATACCTCGCCGGGGGGGTTCAGCAGATGATACCCGCCCGCCGCTCCGCGGACACTGCTGACCAGGCCGGCCCCCTTCAGTTGCAGCAAGATCTGGACCAGGAACCTGGGCGGCACGGCGTGACGCTCGGCGATTCGGCGAATCCGAACGGGTTCGCCGGACTCGTATTGCGCGGCCAATTCGAGCATCGCAATGCAAGCGTATTCGGTTTTTGCAGAGATCTTCATTCGACATCCCACGTAGTTATCATTCGCTCCCGAGGCCGGCGTCTGCAGAGCCCGCCGACCGGGAACACCCATTCATGGCGGCCTGCCTCGCAGCCGGACAACACGCCGACGCAATTATATCAGAACTACTGAACAACGTCCACTGCACGCCGGACTTGCACAAGGCCGTAAGCCGACGGCAACGGCCTGTCGCTGCCTCCGCCCAATTCTACCGGGGGGGCAAGGCCCTTGACCGAAATCGCGACAACCGACATATTGGACCAGCACCCTGAGTTTTGCAAGTGGACACCTTCAGAATCCGGAAAGGCCGATGCAAACCATGGCAGAGAGAGCGTTTCTGGCGATCGATATGGGGGCTTCCAGCGGGCGACACGTGCTCGGGCGGTTCGACGGCCGGAGGCTCCGCCTGGAAGAGGTCTATCGATTCGAAAACGGGCCCGTTGAGATCGCCGGAGATCTGTATTGGGACCTGCTGGGGCTCTGGTCGCACGTCCGCAACGGACTCCAAAAAGCCGGCAGCCAACTAGGGGGGGCAATCGCCGGCATCGGAGTCGATACCTGGGGCGTCGATTTCGGGCTGCTGGGGCGCGACGACAAGCTGCTGGGCAATCCGTTCCACTATCGCGACAGCCGCACCAACGATCTGCTCGCCAAGGCCTTTTCGATCGTCCCGCGCGAGGAGATCTTCCGGCATACCGGCCTGCAGTTTCTGCAATTCAACACGCTCTACCAACTGTTGGCGATGAAGCTCGCCGGCTCGCCGCTGTTGGACCTGGCCGAGACCCTGTTGATGGTGCCCGACCTGTTCCATTGGATGTTGACCGGTATCAAGTGCAACGAAATGACCGAGGCCAGCACCAGCCAGTTCTACAATCCGATCAGCGGCGGCTGGGCCACCGAGCTGCTTGCGCGGTTCGACCTGCCGACCGGCATCGTGGGCCGGATCGAGCAGCCCGGCACCAACATCGGCCCGTTGCGGTCGAATCTGCTGACCGAGACCGGCCTGTCGGCGGCCCGTGTGATCCTGCCCGGCTCCCACGACACGGCCAGCGCCGTGATGGCCGTGCCCGCCAAGAGCCAACCCGGCCAGCGCCCCGACTGGTGCTACATCAGCCTCGGCACCTGGGCCCTGATGGGGATCGAATCGCCTCAGCCGGTGGTGACCGACCAGGTGCTCGATCTGAACTTCACCAACGAAGGCGGCGTGGGCAACACGATCCGGCTGCTGAAGAACATCACCGGCATGTGGCTGGTTCAGGAGTGCCGCCGCACATGGAACCGGGCCGGGCGGAATTGGGATTGGGAAGACCTCAACCGGCTTTCGGCGGCCGCCCGGCCGCTGGTCTCGTTCATCAACCCCGACGCAACCGACTTCCTGGCCCCCGACGACATGCCCGAGGCCATCTGCCGCTTCTGTCGGAAGACGGGCCAGCCGGTCCCGGAGAACGAAGGGGCCGTCCTGCGGTGCGCCCTGGACAGCATCGCGATGCGGTTCCGCCAGGTGCTGGGCATGTGCGAGCAGCTCGCCGGAGGGCAGCTCGAAACGATCCACATCGTCGGCGGAGGTACCCAGAACCGCCAGCTCTGCCAGGCCGCGGCCGACGCCTGCAATCGACGCGTGGTGGCCGGACCCATCGAAGCCACGGCCACGGGCAACCTGATGATGCAGGCGGTTGCCATCGGCGACGTCGGCTCGATCGCCGAAGCCCGCGAGGTGATTCGCAACAGCTTCGAGGTGGACGAGTATGAGCCCCAAAACACGGCGGCATGGGACGAGGCCCATGCAACATACCTGAACTTTGCTTGAAGGAGACCCGGGAATGATCCAAGTCGGAATCGCCGGTATCGGTTTCATGGGCATGATCCACTACCTGGCCTATCAGAAGGTCCGCGGCGTGAAGGTCCGCGCCCTGTGCGAGCAGGACCAGAAGCGGCTGGCCGGCGATTGGCGGTCGATCCAGGGCAACTTCGGGCCGCGGGGGACGATGATGGACCTCGGGGGCATCGATCGCTACGCGAAGCTCGACGAGATGATCGCCGACCCGAGCCTCGACGTGATCGACGTCTGCCTGCCGCCCTCACTGCACGCCGAGGTGTCGATTGCCGCCTTGAAGGCGGGCAAGCACGTCTTCTGCGAGAAGCCGATCGCTCTGAAGCCGGCCGACGCGGCACGGATGGTCCGCACGGCCGAAAGGGCCGGCAAGCAACTGATGATCGGCCAGGTCCTGCCCTTCTTTCCCGAATACAAGTTCGCCTACCGGACGATCACCGGCGGCAAGTACGGCAAGCTGCTGGGTGGGCATTTCAAGCGGATCATCTCCGATCCGTTGTGGCTGCCCGACTTCTACAACCCCGAGAGCACCGGCGGCCCGATGCTCGACCTGCACGTCCACGACGCCCATTACATCCGCGTGATTGCCGGCTTGCCCAAGTCGGTGCAGAGCGTCGGCTCGATGCGGGGCGAGGTGGTCGAGCGGTTCAGCACCCAGTTCCGCTTCGACGATCCCAAGCTGGTGATCACCGCCACCAGCGGCGTGATCGACCAGCAGGGCCGCTCGTTCACCCATGCCTATGAGATCTATTTGGAGAAGGCCACCTTGCTGTTCGACGCCGCCGGCATCGGCAAGGACTGGGTGGTCGGCTATCCGGTCACCGTGCTGACCGACAAGGGCCGGGTGCTGCGGCCGAAGCTCGGCTCGGGCGATCCGTGCGATGCCTTCGCCGACGAGATTCGGGAGATGGTCCGCACGGTCGCCGCCAACGCGCCCTCGAAGCTCCTGGCCGGTGCGTTGGCCTGCGACGCGGTCCTCCTCTGCCAAAAGCAGACCCAATCGGTCCAAACCGGCCGAACCGTGAAAGTCTAGCGAATCGCTCTACCCCTGACTCTGTTCTCTCGCCCGTTTCCGCAGGCCAGCAACATACCGGGGAACACGGAAAGCCCCGTTGATGCGGAGAAGATCGTTCGTGAGATCAGCGCGCCGCTACGTTGTACTACGGTGAGCATCAGCTTCTCAAGGCGGGCCAATACGCAGAGGCACGGCGCAGAGTCCGGCCGCGATACCACGCTCGAATTGGGCTTTGTTGTTTGTTTCTTCTTCTGGTCGAGGGAACCGCCGATCCAGCGCATCTCCGATTTGCCACCTGTCGCCGGAGCATGTACGATGCTTCCATAGGACTCAACCCGACCCGGTCTTCTGGAGGTTGCCCAATGCGTTGGACCTGCTGTTGTTGGTTCTGGGCCGGCTGGCTGTTGCCCGCCACGATGGCCCTGGGGGGCGATGGAGATTGGCCGACGCATCTTGACGGGCCTTGCGACCCCTACGCGGTGGGCCGCGAGACGCCGAAACTGGTGACGCCGCGATGGGTCGGCGAGCCGGGCGTGGAGGCCGTGGTCGTGCTGTCGACCGACGACCTGCGCCAGCCGGCCAAACACGAACAGTTCCTGCGGCCGATCCTGGCGCGGCTCGAGCAGATCGACGGCCGGGCGCCGGTCAGCCTGATGGCCAATCGCATCGACCCGGGCCATCCCCAGTTACAGGCGTGGCTGCGCCAGGGGGCCAGCCTCGAAGCCCATACGTTCGACCACCCGTGCCCGCTGCTGCAGGGTGGCGACCTGGCCGTGGCCAAACGCACGTTCGACCGCAGCGTCGACCTGATGACTACGGTCGCCGGCAACCGGCCGGTGGCCTTCCGCATGCCCTGCTGCGACTCGATGAGCTCGGTCAGCCCGCGGTTCTTCACGGAAATCTTCGGCAAGACGACGCCTTCGGGCAACTTCCTGGCGGTGGATTCGTCGGTGTTTCTGCTCTACACGGCGGCCGACGGCGAGCTGCCGCGAGAGCTGGTGCTCGACGCCGGAGGTCAGCAGCGGTTCCGCAAGTACGTGCCCACCGATCGGATCATGGCGAACCTGATCGAGGATTATCCGTATCCGTACGTGATCGACCGGCTCTGCTGGGAGATTCCCGCGCTGATGCCCAGCGACTGGGACGCCCAGCACAGAAACGGCGTGTGCAGCCCGGCGACCGTTGCCGACCTGAAGGCGGCGGTCGACGCCACGGTCGTTAAGCAGGGGGTCTTCGCCTTGTGCTTTCACCCCCACGGCTGGATCCGCAACGATCAGATCGTCGAGATGATCGACCACGCGGTAGCCGTGCACGGCCGCAAGGTCAAGTTCCTGACGTTTCGCGAGGTGTACGACCGGCTGACGAAGCACTTTCTCGGCGGCCGTCCGCTGCGGGCGGCCGACGGCCGGGACAACGGTGTGCGAGTGTTCGACCAGGACGGCGACGGCCACATGGACGCCGTGTTCGACGCCGGGAAGGCACAACCGGCCCGCGGGCGGCTGGTCGACCTCGACGGCGACGGGGTCCGCGAATGGATCGTGGCGGAAACCGGAGAAGTTCGGCAACGCCTGCCCGACGGATCACCGGAAGCCTTCATCCGGCTTCCTTTCCATCTGCCGCCGGGCACGTCGCTGGTCGATCAGCAGGGGCGCGACGCCGGCCTGCGTTTCGTCGATGTCGACGAGGATGGCCGGCTCGACGTGGTCTTTTCCAACGCCCGGGGCTACTGCGTTCACCTGCTGACGTCGATGGAGGCAGGCTGGTCGCGTGGCGTGCTTTCCGGAAAGCGAGGCCAGCAGCACGCCGACGCCGAGTTGCCGCCGATCGTTCGCGCCGACGGCACCAACAATGGTGCCTGGTTCCAAAACCGGCAGATGTGGCTGCAGAACGAAGACACCGGCCGGAAGCTGCCCGACCACGTCTTCCACCGCCGCTTCAGCGAGATGCTCGGCGGCAGCCGATGACAACGGTTCTGGCAGCCTTCGACGGCGTCGATCGACGCAATTTCGGGCAGTCACCGCCGAATGGTAGATGTGGGTCGCAGACGGCGGCCGTAGGCGCCGGATGCGGACGTGGCTTGCAGATAGGGCGAATGGACAATGCCAGGGTGCCTGGGGAATATGGGTAAAAAGCCGGGGCATTCTGACCGGTAGCCCCACGGAAGCGGGTCCCCCCACTCTGCATCGCCCCCCGAGACTCCCGGCAATCGCCTTTTCTGCTTTGCCAATAGCGTCTAAACTCAAGATGGAGGATCGAGCACCATGGAGCATTGCTGGGAGAAGAGGCGGTCGGCGACCGGCGGCCGGCGACGTGTTTCGATGAAGCTGCTGGTGTGGCTGACGGCTGCCGCCACACTGACCACCTTGCCCGGCTGTGGGGGCTGTGGGCAAGACCCTGTCAAGACCCGCGAGGAGTTGGAGAAGCGGCTGGCCGAGGAGCGGGCCAAGAAGAAGGAAAAGGAAAAGCCCGATTTCGAGGTCACCAGGCTGGCCACCCGCCCCAGCGACCGGAGTCCCGGCGGCGAGGGCGACCCGCTGGGTGCGCCGTGCAAGCCCGGCCATTGGACGGCCACCACGCTGGCGGCGAAGACGAACAACTTCGATTTCGTGGGCAACTTGGAAACGGAGGCCGGTATGTTCCGCTCGGCCGGATGGCAACCCGTTCCGCTGCCCAATACGCCGTTTCAACTAGCCACTGCCCGGCAAGTCTCCCTGCCGAAGCGGCAACCGAAGGTCTTCGAGTCGGTCCTATTCTTGCCCCCCCACGAGCGGCAGGCGGTGGTCAACTACCGGCTCACCTGGCGCAAGGGAGGCCGCCTGGCTTGGGAGAACAGCGCCCAGCGCTTGGCCAAAATGCCTTCGTACCAGTATCACTTCGTTGTGCTGGCGCGATGGCCCGCACGCTACACGTACCTGACCAAGCTCGATTCGATCGCGCCGCCCGCGGACAGCCTCACCAGCAATCCGGTGAAGCCGTACTACCGGGTCAGCTTTGTGCAGGGCGACCGCCGGCCGTTGCTGCCGGCGTACGGGTTGTTGTGGACCAGCACCGCCTGTGTGTTGTGGGACGACGCCGAGCCGGGGTCGTTGACCCTGGACCAGCAGCAGGCCTTGCTCGACTGGCTCCACTGGGGAGGGCAGTTGATCATCAGCGGCCCCGACTCGCTCGACTCGCTTCGCGACAGCTTCCTGGCGCCATATCTTCCGGCCACTTCGTCGGGGGCCCGGGAACTGGTCGAAGCGGACTTTCAGCCGCTGCACGACTGGGCCAACGGCCGCAAGTCGGTGCCGCCGCTGGCACCGGTGCGGCCGCTGTCGGGCGTACAGCTCGAGAAGCACCCCCTGGCCGAGTTCATCTCCGGCAGCGGCGACCTGCTGGTGGAACGCCGCACCGGCCGGGGGCGGATCGTGGTTTCGGCGTTTCGGCTCAGCGGCCGCGATCTGACTTCTTGGCCGGGCATAGACGAGATGTTCAACGCGTTTCTGCTGCGGCGCAAGGCCCGACAGTTCGTCGAGAGCGCCGAGATTGATTTGCAGGTCACCTGGGACGACGCTCCCAACCGGCGGCTCGACGCCGGATACGTTTGCGGACTGCGCTATTTCACGCGAGACACGGGCGTGGATTTCGCGACTTACGGGGCCGATACGCGGGGCAGCAACGCGGCGTTCGAGGAAGCGAATGCGCCGGGCACCGGCGTGGCCGCCTGGAACGACACCGGCCCGGTCGCCGAGAGCGCGCGGGCCGCACTGCGGGCCGCCGCGCAGATCGAGATCCCCGCCCGCAGCTTCGTCCTCTGGATCCTGGCCGGATACCTGGTGGTGCTGGTGCCGGCCAACTGGATCGTGTTTCGGCTGGCGGGGCGGGTGGAATGGGCCTGGGCCGCGGCCCCGTTGATCGCCGTCTTGTGCACGGTCGTGGTGATCCGCGCCGCGCAGCTCGATATCGGCTTCGCCCGCGCGAAAACGGAGATCGCCCTGGTCGAGATCCAGGGCAATTACCCTCGTGCCCACGTAACCCGCTATTCGGCCCTGTATACGTCGCTGACCACCGAATACGACTTTCACGGGGAAGACCCCGGCACGCTGGTGCACGCGTTTCCCAAGGTCGTTCCTCCCGGCCAGTTCTCCGATTTCCGCGGGCTGACCTACCGCCGCGGCAAGGACGCGATTCTGGAGAACTACTTCGTCCGCTCCAATTCGATCGGAATGCTGCACAGCGAGCAGATGGTCGATCTGGGCGGGTCGCTCTCGCTGGTGGAAACACCCGGCGGCGGCTGGCAAATCGTCAACGGCACCGAACAGACGCTGCTGGACGCCTGCGCGGTCCGCAAAGACACCTCGGGCGAGCTGGAAACGGCCTGGCTGGGCCTGCTCGAACCGGGCGAAAAGGTCCCCGTACAGTTCGGCCGGCCGGAGCAGCCTCCGGCCAACGTGCCCCTCTGGCAAGACCGCTACGAAAAGGGCTCGCCGCTGACGGGCGTCCAGCGGATGCCGGGCGAGCTGAACCTCAGCGAGTTGCTCTTGCTGGCCCAGGGGCGGCCGGTCGAGCGACCCGGCTCGTATCGCCGCGCCCGGGTCGTCGAGACGCTCGAGCCGGGGGAAGTGCGGCTGGTGGCCGGCTTGGAGCGGCCGCTGCCAAGGCCGACCATCGTTCCGGCCGCCCCCCAGGCCCAGCACGCCGCCCTGGTCGTGGCCCATCTGCGTTTCCACCCGGGCGAAGACCCCCAACCCGACCGGAACACGCGGGCGACGCCAATCCGGGGCCGGATTTCCAATCCCTACGACGAGTTCCCGACCTCCGCGGCGACGGGACCGAACAACCTCCTTACCCCATGACGCGCAACCGATGATCGAGCTGATCAACTTCACCAAGCGATACGGCGATCTGCTGGCCGTCGACGACCTGAATCTCAAGATCGAAGCGGGCGAGATGTTCGGGTTTATCGGTCCCAATGGGGCAGGCAAGAGCACGACGATCCGATTCCTGGCCACGTTGCTGAAGGCCACCGGTGGCGACGGGATCGTCAACGGCCACCAGGTGACCAAGGATCCGCTGGCGGTCCGCCGCAGCGTTGGCTACATGCCCGACGCCTTCGGCGTCTACGACGGCATGAAGGTCTGGGAGTTCCTCGACTTCTTCGCCGTGGCCTACCAGATCCGGCGGGCCCGACGCAAACAGGTCATCAGCGACGTGCTCGATCTGCTCGACCTGACCGGCAAGCGCGACGACTTCGTCAACAGCCTTTCCCGCGGCATGAAGCAGCGTCTCTGCCTGGCCAAAACCCTGGTGCACGACCCGCCCGTGCTGATCCTCGACGAGCCCGCCAGCGGCCTGGACCCCCGGGCGCGGATCGAGGTGAAGGCACTGCTGAAGGAGCTTCGCCGGATGGGCAAGACGATCTTGATCTCCAGCCACATCCTGACCGAGTTGGCCGACTGTTGCACGTCGATCGGCATCATCGAACGCGGCAAGCTGCTGATGCACGGCCCCATCGAAGAGGTCTACCGCCGCATCCGCCGCAACCGGATCGTGCAGATCAAGTTCCTGGAAAACGTGGAGGCGGGCATCTCGATCGTCCGCAGCCAGCCGGAGACCCGCGACGTCCAGGTCGACGGCCGCCGGGTCACCGTGGAAATGGCCGCCGAGGACGAACAGGTGGCCGCACTGATGGAAAAGCTCCTCGTCAGCGGCGTGCGGATGCAGTCGTTCGCCGAAAAGGAGCCCACTTTGGAAGACGTGTTCATGCTGGTGACCAAGGGCGCAGTGGCCTAAAAACGGAGGTGACAACATATTGGATCGGACACGGCGACCCGGTCGTCGCCCGCAACCGAAGCAGGGTCAGGGTCCGTCAGATCACAACACCAGCAAGGCGACGCCGAGCACCGACAGGACCGCGCCGCCGGCGGCGCGAAGGCTGACGTCCTCGTGGTGCAGGAAGATCACGAAGGGCAGGATCAGGACCGGCGTGGTGCTGACGATCGTCGCGGCGACGCCCGCGTGACAGTGGCGCAACGCGATCATGCACAACACGACGCCCAAGAATGGTCCGATGAACGCGCCCGAGGCGATCATGACCATGATGCCGCCGCGATAGGTAGCCACCCGGATCGCCCGCCAACGCCGAGCCAACGAGATCAGGACGACGTATCCGATCATGGCGCCCAGGACGCGAATGTACGTTGCGGCGACCGCGTCGTAGTCGCCGATGCCGTCTCGGGCGAGCACCATCCCCACGGCCTGGGCGATCGCGGCCAGCACCGCCAACACGACTCCCTGCCGCAGTTGCCCGGGCGGATGCGCCTTCGCGCGCCCGTTGGGGCGTTCCAACACGACCCAGGTGACCCCGGTGAGCGTGACGGCCATCGCCAGCCAATCCTTCCCGTCCAGCTGCTCGTCGAGAAAGGCCGCCGCGATCACCGCGGTCAGCGGGGGAGTGAGCGACTGCAACAGCAGCGTCAGCCGCGGGCCGATCAGCACCAGGGCCTTGAACAGGCAGACGTCGGCCAGAAAGAACCCCGCCAGGCCGGAGGCGCCGAGGAGGATCCAGGTTTCCGCGCTGGCGTCGGTCGGCAGCCAACGCCCGCACAGTAGCTGTTGGTATCCCACCAGAAACCCGCAGGTCAACACCAGCCGGAGGAAGCTGGTCGGCAGCGAGCCGATCTGGCGGCCGGTGGAGGTCCAAATCAGGGCGGAGAAGGTCCACAGCAGGGCCGTCCCCATGGCCGCCAGCTCGCCTACCTGCAGAATGCCCATGACGTCCGTCTCGCTTGTCCGCACTTGCGGCACCACCGGGGAGCCTTCCGGCCCTTCGCGACGCCGGCCCTTCGCGACGCCGGCCCTTCGCGACGCCGGCATCAACAAGACCTCAAGACACGTTCACTGCAAGCGGGGTTCGCTCTGACGACTGGCCTTCTGCGGCGAAAGTCCCGGGACGCGCGCGTCGTGCAAGGCACCGCGGTGGGCCCCTTCGTGACGAGCACCGAAGGGGCGGCCGAAGAAGATGCACCGGTTCCTCATTCGTCGATTTCGAGCTCCAGCACGCCGCCGGAAAACTCCGCTTGCAGGTCGACCTCGATCCGCACGGCGGTGGTCGTCACCGGGTCGAAGCGGAGCCGGTTGAACTTGTCCTTCGCGGTACCGTAGTCCTGATTCGGCGGCAAGACCAGCGGCTTCCACTGGTCGCCGTCCCGGCAAAAGGCCTTCCAGGCCCTGGGCACCCGGCAGAAGCCCTGGCCCTCGTCGTCGAACCAGTAGACGCCGATTGCCCGCACGCTGCGCGGGCGTGCGAACTCCGCCTGGAGCCATTCTTTCGTGCCCCGGTGGGGCCAGAACGTATGGCGCGGGATCGCGTGGTCGTTGGAGTCCTTCGGGAGCAGCCCGTCGGCGATGGCCTCGACCTCGTCGGGCTCGAAGCAGTGCGACGCGGACGCCCGGTAGAGCCGCTTCGGCACCGGCGGCTCGGTCCAGGCGTGGGCGTCCGGCCCCTCGCCGATGACGGGAAACGCGCTGAGTCGCAGCCGGGCCGCGCCCATGGGAATCAGCCGAATCGTTTCCACCGGCTGGTCCGACCGCACCGGGCTTGGCTGCAGCGAGGCGCAGAGCCCGTGCTTGTCCAGCTTCCACTGCGGGATCTGCTTGCCGGAGGCCTTCAGCGCCAACGGAACGCCGCCCTGTGTCCAGGGCATGTCGTCGGCCGGCCAGTTGCGCGTGGTCAGCTCGAAGGCCGACGCCGGATCGTCGCCTTCGAGGACCAGTCCGTAGTTCCAGGGCGTTTCCGGGTGGATTTCCCAAGCGGGCCAGCGGTCGGTGCCGCCCTTGCGAACGTACTTCTCGTCGATCTGCAAGGAGTACGTCAAGGGGCCGCGGTCGACGGACACGGCCCCGTGGTGCTGGCCCCAGCGGCGCAACGCCACCCGCATCGGCAGCGCCAGCTCGACCCGGTCACCGTCCGACCACGTGCGGTTGACCAAGACGTACTGCCGCGGCCTGGCGTCCAGCGGCACTACTTGGCCGTTGACCTTCAACTCGGGCCGCTCGCACCAGCCCGGCACGCGGAGGTAAAGCGGGAACGCAACCGGCTTGTCCGCGGCGATCGTGAGCGTCACGGCCGCGTCGAACGGGTAGTGGGTATCCTGGTCGACGGTGACTTCGTCGCCTGCCGGGCCCACTTTCGCGGTGACCTGGCAGTCGTTGTAGAAGACGGCGGCCAGGCCGTCGTCGGGCGTAGCGTACCAGAGGTGCTGGGCGAAGTAGGGCCAGCCGTGGCCGAAGTTGTGCTGGCAGCAGCGATGTTGATGGGGGTTCATCAGGAACATCGGCCCGCCGTTCTGAATGCCCGGGCTGTGATTGCGGGCGTCGGAGACGACCTGGTTCGGCGCGGTCAGGTATCGCAGGGCCTTCATGTCGGCGGTCA
The DNA here is from genome assembly GCA_016935315.1 of Pirellulales bacterium. Classification (GTDB taxonomy): domain Bacteria; phylum Planctomycetota; class Planctomycetia; order Pirellulales; family Thermoguttaceae; genus JAFGRD01. Next base: position 161,229 of record JAFGRD010000078.1, on the reverse strand, counting down.
AGGCCGCCGGCAGCGAGTTGTAGGCCACGTCTTCGCAGCGGTCGGCCCAGAGCAAGTCGCCGGTGATGCCGACCAGCGTTTCGTCCGAGAGCATCGCCTCGACCATGCCGCAAGTCTCCACGCACTGGTGCGGATCGGTGAAGCCGGGCCGGCAGTTCTCGTCGCCGGCAAACATGCCGCCGGGCACCTGGCCGTACATCTGGCGGATTTTTTGCCAGTTGCAGTAGGCCGAACGCAGGTCGCGGTCGTTGCCCGACTGCATCCACCAGGTCGCCCCCTCGCCGAAGGCCTGACCCATGTTGACGTTGTGCCAATTGACGACGTCTTCGTCCCAGCGGGCGGTGCGGCGGTGGTTCTTGGCCGCCAACTCCAGCAACCAGGGCTCGCCGGTACGGTTGTAGAGCCAGTAGATGCTGTAGAGGTTGTCGCCGCCGCGCATCTTCGGCCAGTAGCCCAACAGGTAACGGTCCTCGGCAACGCCGTTAAGGTATTGGAAGTACCTGGTCATCAGGTCGATCACCCGCTGGTCACCGGTGACGTCGTAATAGTCTTGCAGGCAGAAGAGCATGATCATGTTGGGCCAGAAGTCGTCGCGACCGGTCAGCGCGGTTGCCGCGCCGCCGCGTCCTTGGTCCGGGCCGAACCAGCCGTCGGGCTTTTGGCTGCCCAACGCGCCCTCGATCCAAACCTTGGCCTCGGCGAGCATCGGCTGGTCGCCCAGCACCAGGGCGCAGTTGAGGTAGCCCTTCAGCCAATAGGGCACTTCCTCCCAACCACGCTTGCCTTCGCCGGCGGGGCTCAGCCAGGCGTTGTCTTCCTTCTTCACAAAGTCGCTGATCTCGCCCAGGTGCCCGTGGAAACCGGCCGCCTGCAACTGGAGCTGCTTGCGTAACCAGCCTTCCGGGCGGATCGACCCGATCGGGAGCTTGATCAGCGGACTGGGGGCCAGCGGGGGACGGTTGGAGACGTAGTGGGAGTTCCGGCTTGCCACCTCGGGCCGGTCGACCGCCGAGGCCGCGGCCCGGGCCGTGTTCTGGGTCGTGTGCTGGGGCGCAGCCCAGGCTGCAATCACCGCGAGGATCAGGTGCCGTTTCGTCAGGTTCATGGGTATTGCTCCGGTGGGATGGTCCATTATTGACGCATTGACGCTTGCACACTCCATGCGCAAGGGCGACCCACGGGAGTCCGACGTCTCCGGCCTCCGGTGGATCGACCTTGATCATTCACAATGCAAACATCAATAGACTCTAAACCGCCGGAGGGCGGAATGCAAGCGGCACCGCCACGGTGTGGCAATCTCCGACGCCGTGCCGTACAATGGGTGAGGCGAATGCCAAGGACTCACTCAACCCAACCGCACACGAGGAGACTGGGGAAACTGAAATGAACAGCACGTTGATGAAGATGGCAATCGGTTTGTCGTTTGCGGCCATGTCGGCCGTGGCGGCCCCGGCAGACGAGCTTTGGTCGCTGGGAGCCAAGGACGGCAACTACGCCGAGTTCGCACTGGCCGGCGACTTCGCCTCCTTCACCAAAAGTATCCCAGCCGACCTTGTGGTTCGCGGCGACGATCCGCAAGCCGCCTCGAAGTGGCCGTGGATCCATCCGGGTCCGGCCGACGACTGGGCCGGCGGCAAGGCGCACGCCTTGGCCGTGGAGTTCGACGTGCCGGCCGACCGCCAGGTGCCCGCGGTCGAGCTGGTGGTCGATTTGGTGGCCGGCCATTGGGGTCGGCCACCCATACTGGAGATTGATCTAAACGGTCAGAAGCGCAGCCTGCAGATCGAGCCCGGTGCCCGAGGCGACGCCGTGCTGGAAGACCCGAAGCAGGGGCGCCCCACGACACACCGCGCTTGCTTCCTGGCCGAGGCGATCCGGCCGCAGGGCAACCGTCTGACGATCACCAACCGGGACGGGTCGTGGGTCTTGTACGACCGGATCCAGATGAACACCCGGTCGGTGGGCGTCGACGAGATCGCCCTGAAGCCGGCCCCCGGCGTGCTGCGCGACCCTCAGACGGGAAAGACGTGCCGCAGGCTGCTCGTCGATTACCGAGGTGGAATCCTGGCCAAAGAGGTCACGCTGAGCGCGGCGACGGCGGCCGGCACGGTCGAGAAACGGCTATCGCCGAAGGAGAATCTGCTGGAAGCCGAGATCCTCGTACCGGTGGAGATGACCGATCAGCCGGTGAGCGTCTCGGCGACGCTGCGGGTGGGTGAGAGACAAATACGGCAGGAGGCGACGCTGGCGCCCGAGCGGCCGTGGGAAGTGTATCTCGTCCACCAGACCCATCTCGACATCGGATACACGCACGTGCAGGAAGATGTGCTGGCGCGGCAAGTGCAGGCGCTGAAAGACAGCCTGGAGTTCGTCGACCAGACGAAGGACTATCCGCAAGACGCCCGCTTCCGTTGGCATCCCGAAGGCATGTGGGCGGTCGAGGAGTTTTTCCGCACGGCCGGCGACGAGGAGAAGAAGGCCTTCGTCGAGGCCGCCCAACGCCGCGATATCCATCTCGACGCCATGTACGCCCAGGCGATGACCGGCATGTACAACGACGAGGAGTTGCTGGAGCTGCTCGCCTGTGCGAAGCGTTTCGGGCGGGAGCACAGCGTAACCGTCGACAGCGCGATGCAGAGCGATGTGCCGGGCTACACTTGGGGATTGGTCCCGGCGTTGGCCCACAACGGCGTGAAGTACATGACCATGGGGCCCAACCCGGGCCACCGCGTCGGGCGGCTCTACCACTGGGCCGACAAGCCCTTCTACTGGGAGTCACCCAGCGGCAAGCACCGCGTGCTCTGCTGGCTGTCGGGCTTCGGCTACCACCAATGGCACGGGCAGCCGATCGGGCACCGTCTCCGGCCCGAACGGGTTTTCGGCATGCTCGAACAGCTCGAACAAAAGCAATTCCCCTACGACGTCGTGATGCTGCGATACTGCATCGAGGGAGACAATGGGCGGCCCAACCGCGTGATCAGCGACGTGGTCCGGCAATGGAACCAACAGTACGTCTACCCCAAGCTGATCCTGGCTCGCAACAGCCAGGTGATGGCCGAGCTGGAGCGTCGCTACGGCGACCAGCTCCCCGTCGTCCGCGGCGATTATACGCCCTATTGGGAAGACGGCTGTGCCAGCACGTCGCGAGCGACCGCGCTGAACCGCGGGGCGTGTGAGCGGATCGTCCAGGCCCAGACGCTTTGGGCCTTGCTCCGCCCGGAAGAGTTTCCGGCCGAGCGTTTCGACCAGGCCTGGACCAACCTGATCATGTATGACGAGCACACCTGGGGCGCGCATTGCAGCATCAGCCAGCCCGACGATCCCTTCACCGTCCGCCAGGACGAGTACAAGCAGAACTACGCCCGCCGCGGGGCCCAAATGACCGACGAGTTGCTCGCCGAGGCCGCCGGCAAGGCCGCCACGCGCGACGCAGCGTGCATCGACGTGCTCAACACGGCGTCGTGGCCGCGAACCGAGCTGGTGATCGTCTCGGCCTCGGCCGAGCCGTCGGTCGTCCGCGACGCCCAAGGCAACGTGGTGCCGTCGCAGCGTCTCGGCGACGGTCGCCTGGCGTTCCGCGCGACCGAGGTTCCTCCACTGGGTGCAAAGCGTTACTTCCTCTCGGCCGGCAAGCCGAAGGCCGAAGGCTCCGCCAAGGCCGACGCCGACGCCCTGACCGTCGGCAACGACCTGCTTTCCGTTCGGATCGACCCGCAGTCCGGGGCGATCGGGCAACTTCAGCGCCGGGGGATCGACGCCAACCTGGTGTCGCCGGGCGAGGACGGCAACCGCGGGCTCAACGACTACTTGCACATCCTGGGCCGCGACCCGACCGAGAATCGCCTGCGGCATAGCGACGGGGTGACGGTTCGGGTGCGGGACGCCGGCCCGCTGGTCGCCACGCTGGACGTCGCATCGGAAGCCCCCAACTGCCGCCGGCTGGTTCGCCGGCTCACGGTGATCGACGGCTGCGATGCGGTGCAAATCAGCAACACGTTGGACAAGATCATGGAGCGGCGTCCGGAGGGGACGTTCTTCGGCTTTCCGCTGAACGTGCCCAAGGGAACCTGGCACATCGATATTCCTTGGGCCGTGATCGTGCCTGAACGCGACCAGTTGCCCGGCGCCAACCGCAACTACTACTGCGTGCAGCGCTGGTGCGACTTGTCGAACGACGCGTACGGCGTTACTTGGGTCGCGCACGAGGCCAACATGATGCAGTTCGCGCCGATTCTCTACACCCCGGCGGTGGCGCTCGACGCGTGGCGCGAGACGATCCAGCCGGGCGGGACAATCTACAGTTGGGTCTGCAACAACCATTGGGAGACCAACTACAAGGCCGGGCAGGAGGGCGAGATGACGTTCCGGTACGTGCTGCGGCCCCATGCCGGCCCGTACGATCAGGCGGACGCCCAGCGTTTCGCCCGGGCCGTGCACCAACCGCTGCTGGCGTTGACCGCCGATGCGTCCCGGCCGGTTCGCGGCAGCTTGCTGGCGCTGGACAACGACGCCCTGGTGGTTACGGCCCTGAAGCCGTGCCGCGACGGGCGGGGGCTGCTGGTGCGGTTGTTCAACACGACCGATCAACCGCAGCAGGCCTCGATTCGCTGGACCGCCGAACCGCAAGAGGTCTACGTGTCGAATCCGTTGGAGGACCGGACCGAGAGGGCCCCCGAAATCCTGAAACTGGCACCGTACGAGATCGTAACGCTGCGAACCGAAGAGGAAAAAGGACAGGACGATGCGCCGACCTCCTCCGAGTTGGCAAGGTAGTCCTGAGCCGCTTTTCTTGTTCTTCCGTAGCACTTTGTTGATGTTTGCACTGTGAATGATCTAGGCTGACCAGCGGGAGGCCCGACAAGTCGGGCTCCCGTTGGTCGCCCTCGCGCATGGAGTGTGCAAGCGTCAATAGCCAAGCGACGGCTGGCGTCTTTCGACTTCAGTCACCATTGGGCTGACACGTCGCGTCAGCCTGCGTTTCCGTGACACCGAACGCCATGACCGGGGCACCCGGATAGGCCACGGACGAATCGGAATGGCCCAAGACAATCCCGTCGCCCAAGGCCGACAGCGTCTCCTGGAATCGCCCAAAGGCGTTGAACACCTTGGCGACCGGCTGACCGGCACGCACCAGCGTGCCGGGGGAAACCAGAAAACGCAGGATGCCGCTGGTGGAGCTGACCGGCTGGTTCGAGTAGTGCAGCACTTTTCCCCGCACGTCTTCCGGCACGGCGAACCGGAACGGCTCCGCCTCCGCCGCGACCATGCCGAGGTTCGAAAGGACCGCGAACACCGAGCGGACGCCCAACTCGACGTTTTTTTCGTTGACGACGTAGGACTCTCCCAATTCGATCGTCAGGGCCGCCACGCCGCGGAGCATCAGGCTGTGCGAGAGCGTTTTGCGCAACGGGCTGGGCTCCATCACGAGTACGAATCCCGTTTCCGCCGCCAGGGCCGCCGCGCGGTCGGCGACCGCGGGATCGAGCGAGTCGGGCGGGGGATCAAGCACGGTATAGGGAATCGAGCGAATCCAGTCGTTGTGCAGGTCCAGGACGATCAGCGGCTCCGTCTGCTCAATCGAGCAGAAGATCCGATCGGCGATCCGCTCCGCCAGCGTGCCGTGGGGGCTGCCGGGGAAAGAGCGGTTGAGGTCTTCTTCGCTAAGGGTGACGTGCCGCGCGCCGGCCTCGAACCCCAACGGATTCATCAGCGGAAACGCGTGCAGGCTGCCTTTCAGCAGGGTCGCTCTTCGCAGCCGCTTGAATACCTCTTGCACGACCACGATGCCGCCCACCTCCTCACCATGGCTGCAGGCGGTGAGCCAAACCGCGGGGCCTGCCTGCGGGCTGCGGGCTTCCATGTACGGCAGGCGGCGCCGAGACAGATCCGACCCGCCGAGGATCTTCAGAAACGAATAGTGGAACCGTACGCGGTGGTCGTCGCGCGGACGGCGGTGGGGCGCACCGGGTTTCTTCCTGGCCATCACGGCATCTCTCGCGGTGGCGCGGTTTCGCGGGCGGCCGCGGCCGGCTTTCAGGCGTTGTGGCCGTTGGAGGCGTATCGCAACTGCGCGGCTTCCAGGATCATGTGTAACAAGTCGGCGTAGCGCATCCCCCCGAAACCGGCCATCAGATTGAATTTGCCGTCCCAGCACCAGCCCGGGTTGGGATTCACCTCGAGCAGCTTGATTTCCCCTTCCGCGTCGGCGCGGAAGTCGAAGCGGGCGTAGTCGCGGCAGCCCAGCCGCTCGAACAGCAGGCTCGAATGATCGTAGAGCCGGCGCGTCGTCTCTTCATCCAGGCCGGCTTCGTGGTACTGGATCTGCGACCAATAGGGAGAGTCGGGCAGCCACTTCGACTCGTAGCCCAGAATCTGCGGCAGCGACGGGTCCAACCCGCGGTAATCGACCTCCAGCAGCGGCAGGTAGTGGAACCCCTGCCCCGGGTTGCCGACGATCCCCACGCTATACTCCGCGCCGGTGAGGAACTCCTGGATCAACAGCGGCATGCCGCGAAACTCGTTGCGCATCTCTTCCAGCCGCGCGATCAGGGCCCGGGGCGAATCGACGACCGAGGTCTGCGTAATGCCGACGCTGCTGTCGCCATAGGTCGGCTTGACCAGCGCCGGCAGCACGGAGGGGATGGTCGCCGATTGATCGTCGGGGTCGATGTAGGTCTCCAGCGGCACGGGGACCGCCAGCGTTTCGGCAATGGATCGCACGTAGGCCTTGTTGTAGCAGAGGCCCAGCGTGGCCGGTCCCGCGCCGCTGTAGGGAATCTCCAGCATCTCCAACAAGGCCGGCACGTGCAACTCCTTGAAGGCGTCGTTGTCGAACCCCTCGTCGCAGAGGTTCAGCGCGAAATCCGGCGATGTGGCTCGCAGGTCGGCCAGCAGCGACGCGTGGTTGTCCAGGTAGCGGAACGAGAAATCGGTCAGTTCGCCCAGGGCGTCCTTCAGCCTGTGGATCGTGTCGAAGTCCTCGGGGTTGAACTGGCCGTCCCGCTTGCAGCTATCCGGCAGGCGCGGGTCCCCCAAGAGGACGGTCACGCCGGAGAAGAGCGACTTGCGCCGGCTCGGTCGGGCCACCGGCCGCGGCGACTTGGCCGTCAGGAACATGCGCTGGGCCATCATGCCGAGGTCCTGATTGCGATCCGATTCGGCTTCGACCAGGGCGTGCTCGCGGATGTGGGTGAACCCGGCCTGGTGAAGCAGCGCCACGATCGCGTCGGGCGAGTAGAGCCGCTCGGCGTAGAACTGGTCGACGATCACGCCGCGCTCGGCATGAACCACGACCTCGCGCGAGACCAGCCGGCCGCCGTCGGCCGACAGCGATCGCTCGCGGCAGACGAAATGGTTCTGGTCGATCCACTCCCAGTTCCGTCGCACGTAGTTCTCCCGCACCCACTGGCCGTTGGTCACGTCCAGCGCGAGCACCCCGCCCGATCCCAGCGCGCGGATCACCGACTGCAGCACGGCCAGATCGTCTTCTTCGCGATCGAAGTACCCGAACGAGTTGCCCATCAGGGCGACGCAGTGGAAATCGGCGTCCTTCAGCCGGAACTTGCGGGCGTCCCCCTCGTGGAAAGCGATCTTCAGCCCTTGCTGTTTGGCTCGGCGGCGCGCCAGCCGAATCAGATACCGCGACCGGTCCACGCCGACCACGTTGCGGTGCCCGCGGCGAGCCATTTCCAGGCAATGGCGCCCCTGGCCGCAGCACAGGTCGAGAATCCGGTCGTTCGGCTCCAGGCCGGCGGTGCGGATCAGCAGGTCGACCTCCCGCGCCGTGTTGGAGTCGTTCTCGACGACGTCGCCGTCGGTCTTCAGATAGACGGAGTTAAACAGTGTCCGCCACCATTCCTCCGGCAAATGCCGCTCGAGATCCGGAACCGGACCCAGGGTACGCGTGGGTTGCCGGCGCAAAGCCCGCCTCTTGGCACCTGTCGATTTCGGGGCGGCCGCCAATCCAGTAGCATGGTCACCATTCTTACTCGCACTGCTCATCGCTGGTCTCCTGATGGCTCACCCCGGTTCGCACCACCGCGGCACCTCCGCGGGCAGAAAGACGATCGGTGAACCAGCGCAAAAGGATATCGCCCGTCGCAAAAAAGGAAAAGGGCGTTTGCGGGAAAACCCGACGATTTGTCGGCCGGCCGCACCGGCGCTGGCAGCAACAACTTGGGGACGGCTCAACGGGGAACTCGGTCCCAGGTCGGCCGCTTCGCGGCCAACCACGTTCCCATCGGCGTCGAACCAGAGGAAGACCTTCCTCGATCCCTTCGCCCCGCGGATCCGACAGCGAAGCGGGCAGCCGGGTCTCGACGTGCGCCTGCGGCGGGGGCAGATCACGGCCCGCGGCAGCCTCATTCCCGTCGAATCTGCAGAAGCACGCTTTCCGACTTGGTGCCGGGCAAGGGATAGGCGGCCAGCTTGCGCAGGGCGAGTCCCTTGAGCAGACCGTGGTGGCGGGCCTCCCCGCGCTCCTCGACCCAGGCGGGCCCTTTGACCAGCAGCATCCGTTCGAAGGCGTCCCAGTGGGGGCCGAGCCAATCGAGCAGCTTCCTCAATCGGCCCACCGCCCGGATCACCAGTGTGTCGAACCGCCGCTCGGCCAACAGGTCTTCCGCCCGCCCGTGGAACACCCCTACGTCCAGCCCGAGTTGCTGCACGATGTCGCCCACGGCCCCGGCCTTCTTGCCCACCGATTCGCAGAGTGATACGTCGAGATCTTCCCGCACGATCGCCAGTACCACGCCGGGCACGCCGCCGCCGGTGCCCACGTCGAGCACCTTTTCGCCCGGCCCAAGGAACCCGGCAATCGCCAGGCTATCGACCAGGTCGCGGGCGACGAACTTCTCGTAGTCGGTGTGCCGCGTGAGGTTGATCTTGGCGTTCCATTGCCAAAGCAGCTCGCAATAGCGCGCGAGCTGCTCGATCTGCCCCGGCGGCAAATCGATTCCGTGCCGGGCCACCGCGGCGGCCAAATCGTTTGTGGAGGAGTTCACGTGCGAACAGACCTGGGTTCGGGGACACGATTGCACGGGCGGGTTGCAGAGACTAGCATAATAGTGGACTTTCGCCGAATGGCGAGTCAAGGGCATTTTTCGGGTTCGGGTAGGGGGCGACGGTGCCCATCCGATTTGAGTATGCACACCACCAATGTCTTCCCACTTTGTTGATGCGTGCACGGCAGATGATCAAGGCCGACCAACGGGAGACCGGAAGCATCGGGCTCCCGCGGGTCGCCCTCGCGTCGTGGCTGTGCCAGCGTCAAGAGACTCTCTCAGGAGAAACACGCCATGCCCAAGCAGCTCAACCGCCGCGACATGTTGCGAAACACGGCCCTGGCAGGGGCCGCCGTGTGGACCGGCTCGACGAGCCTTCGGGCCGCCGCCCAATCGCCCAATGAACAGCTCGACGTCGCCGCTATCGGATGCGGCGGCAGGGGGCATGCCGATCTCCGCGGTGTGGCCGCCGAGCCCGGCGTGAACATCGTGGCCCTGTGCGACGTGGACCACGGCCATTCGGCCCAGGCCTTCAAGGACCATCCGCAGGCCAGGCCGTACCACGACTTCCGCAAGCTGCTGGACGAGATGCACAAGCAGATCGACGCGGTCGTGGTCGGCACGCCCGACCACACGCACGCTCCGCCCGGCGTGATGGCCATGAAGCTGGGCAAGCACTGCTACTGCGAGAAGCCGCTGACCCATTGCGTCTACGAGGCCCGCGTGATGGCTGAGGTGGCCAAAGAGAAGGGCCTGGTGACCCAGATGGGCACGCAGATTCACGCCGGGGACAACTACCGCCGGGTGGTCGAGCTGGTCCAGTCGGGCGCGATCGGCCCGGTCGACGAGGTTCACGTCTGGTGCGGGGCCAGTTACGGCGGCGGCGAGCGGCCCAAGGAAACGCCGCCCGTGCCCGAAAGCCTCCAGTGGGACCTCTGGCTCGGCCCGGCGCCCTATCGACCGTACCATCCCGTCTACGCGCCGTTCGGCTGGCGGGGGTGGTGGGATTTTGCCAACGGCGGGCTGGGCGATTTCTTCTGTCACTACGTGGACCTGCCGTTTTGGGCGTTGAAGCTGCGCCACCCGACCACGGTCCAGGCCGAGGGCTCGCAGCCGGTGCACCCCGAATCGTGCCACCGGTGGATGATCGCCCGCTACGAGTTTCCCGCCCGCGGCGACCTGCCGCCGGTGAAGCTCACCTGGTACGACGGCGGCAAGCATCCCGAGTTTCTGAAGGAGCGGAACATCCCCGAATGGGGATCGGGTGTGTTGTTCATCGGTCGCCGGGGGATGTTGCTGGCCGACTACGGCAACCGGGTGCTTCTGCCGGAGCAACGGTTCCAAGACTTCCAGCCGCCCGAGCCGACCATCCCCAATTCGGTGGGCCATCACGCGGAGTGGGTTCGCTCCTGCAAGGCCGGCGGGCCAACCACCTGCAACTTCGACTATTCCGGCGCGCTGACCGAGGCCGCCCTGCTGGGCAGCGTCAGCTACCGCACGGGTGAGAAGCTCCAGTGGGACGCGGCGAAGCTCGCGGCGACCAATTGCCCCGAGGCGGAACGGCTGATCCGGCGGCCCTATCGGACGGGGTGGACGCTGTAAACGCGTGGCGCAGGCCCCAACGACTCGTAGACTGTGCATGATGCTTGATCGAGAAGAATACGTAGAACAGGCCTACTTCTTCCGCACCTTGCGAGAGCGGATGCAGCAGAGCTACTCGACGCAGGAGCTGCTGGTTTCGATCCGACACGAGATCCTCTCGACCACGGCCCTGCCCTATGCGCTGGATTTCATGGCCGGCGAGCTGCGGATGACCGGCGGGTTCGCTACGGCCATGGCCCGGCTGACACACTACTTCACGCCTTTTCAGACTTACATCGTCGCCGAGGCCGAACGGGCGGAGGCGCGGTTCGATTTCCGCATCGCGCTGGAGATCTTGCAGCGGGAGGCCGAATACCGGGCAACCGGTCCTTCGCTGCAAGGGATCTTTCTCTATCAGTTCGAGGCCCTTTGCCGCAACCGGCTGGGCTACGAGCGCGGGCTGCAGGCGATGGCCGGCGACTCGATCTACCATGGCGATTGGCGGGAGTGGATCCTCACGGTCCGCCGCCAAATCGGCCTGGTCGACTTCGCCGACATGATCTACGTCCGCAGCGAGCTGTACCGGAAGACGCGCGGTAAAAAGGAGCCCGAGAAGCCGATCCTTTTCGGCGAGAAGGAGGGCAAGATCGCGTTGGCCAACCGCCGCAAGGACCCGTTGTATCTGTTTTCGGCCTTGGCCCGACACTTGGGCTATCCGGGCGTTCCCCGCCCCAAGCCCGAGGACACGCAGCGATTCATCCTGCCGGCGCTCCAGCGGAGGGTCGAGCGGATGGAAATGCGGATCAAGCTGCTGGAGGAGGAGCTGCGCGGCGGGATCAACATCCAACGGTTCTACGCCCAGAATGGGGAGAGAAGGCAGAACGAGAACAAGCAGTGAAGCGGTTCGCCCGGCGTCTGTCGACAGGTTTTCCCCAATCGCGTCTCGTCTGCCGCCCGGGTCCGCGGCACTGCCGGTCCACGATCGCCCGGCGTTTGCGGGCTCTCAAGGTCGCCGGGCACCCGGCCGCGGCCCGGCCCGCTGGATGCGGTTTCCGGGACCGTGGTAGAATCGGGGTTTGCGCGGCGCCTCGTTTGCGGGGCACTGGGGCCGGCCACCGTTTTTGCATGGACTGAACGCCTGACGGAAGGACCTTACCGATGAATGAACCACCTCTGGAAGCGCCCTTCAACGAGACGGTCGATGAGACCTTCGACGAAGAGACGATGCTTCGCGACGAATCCCCGCTGGTCGAAGAGACATCGAGCGAGTACTTGGGCCGGTGGAACCGGCTGATCAGCACGACCAACTGGGAGAAGGGCCGCATCATCCTGCAGTGGCGCGACGCCCTGAGCGAGGCCGGGGCCTCGCCGACCAGTTACAGCGACGAGGCCTGGAGCCGTCGCGTCGGCCACGTGACGCCGCAACACGTCGGCCGGCTGCGAAGGGTCTTTCATCGGTTCGGCTCGGACTATGAGCAATACGCCGGGCTGTATTGGAGCCACTTCCAGGCTGCACTCGATTGGGACGATGCCGAGATGTATCTGCAAGGAGCCGTCGAAAACGGCTGGTCGGTCGCCCAAATGCGGAACCAGCGTTGGGAGGCCATGGGCGCCCCGCCCGCGAAAAAACCCCACCAGGAAGACATCTTCACGGCCGAGTTGGACGAAGACGTCGACCCGGACCTGCAGGGGCCGACGGCCGATTCGATCTCCGACTCGTCGGGCGTGGTACGCAATGCGGAGGCCGGCGGCGACCGTGAGCCGCCGCCGGCGCGTCACGCCGCCGACGAGGATGCAGACTGGGCCGACGAGCCGGGCGCGGAGCCGATCCGACCGTTCGAGGACATCGGGACCTTGCCGCCGGACTTGAACGAAGCCTTCGAGTTGTTCAAACTGGCGATCGTCAACCACAAAGCCTCCGGCTGGAGGGAAACCTCGTTGGACGACGTGCTCGCCGTGCTCAACGGCTTGAGACAACTCGCGTTGGCCCCGAGCGGGGATTGAGCGGCCGCGAGAGGGCGACCCGGTGGAACGAGCGAAACAGACGACGGACCTGCCGGATCGCTGGGCGCTGTGGGCGACGTGGGCGGGCGTGGCCGGGACCTTTCTGGCGCTGCTGAGCCAGTTGCGGGTGGTCGATCTGGATATGTTTCACCAGATGGCCCTGTTCCGCGAGGCCCTGACGCAAGGGTGGGTCCCGCGTGACGACGTATTCGCCTATACACCCACCGTCAGTCCGGTGGTCCATCACGAATGGGGCACCGGGGCCGTGCTGTATCTGGTGACGGTCGCCGCCGGCACCGGCGCCGCCGGCCTGATGATCCTGAAATACCTGCTGGCGGCGGCCACGGCCGGCACCTGCGTCGGCTGCGCCCGGCGGCGCGGGGCCGACCCCTGGCTGATCGCCTGGCTTGCCGTGCCGGCGATGGTCATCGGCCGGATCGGCTTCACCACGATTCGGGCCCAGGTGTTCACCCTGTTGCTGCTGGCCGTGTTGCTGTGGCTGCTGGACGAGGACCGGCGCGGCCGTCGGTGGTGGATCGCCCTCTGGCTGCCGCTGTTCGTGCTGTGGCTGAACCTGCACGCCGGATTCGTGGTCGGCTTCGGTCTGTTCGGGCTCCACGTCGTCGAGCAGACGCTCCGCGCGCTGGGGCAAGGGGCCACCTGGCGCCAGTTGCCTCGACGCGTCGGCCATCTGGCGGCCACCGGCGCGGCGATGGTCGCGCTGTTGGGTGTGAATCCCTACGGGTACAAGTACGTCCCTTATCTGCTGCACGCGATTGGGCTGGAGCGCCCGCTGGTCGCCGAATGGCGGCCGCTGTGGCAGATGTTCAGCGGCTCGGAGATCCTCTTCCCAATCGTGTACGCGATCACGCTGGCGGTCGTCGTCTATGCCGTCGCTTGCCGGGGCGTGCGGAAGCTGCCAGGGTTGCTGCTGGTTCTGGCCGCCGCGTACCTGGCCGCGCGCCATTTCCGGCATCTCTCGCTGTACGCGGTGGTTTGGATCTGTTACGTGCCGGCCTACCTGGAGGAAACCGGCCTGGAGCGAGCCGTTCGCCAAACGGCGATCCGCCGAAAGAAGCCGCTGACCGCCTTTTGGCTGGTGGTTGCCGTGCTGGGGGTGATCGGGGCGGGGGCCAACCGATTCTGGCAACCGCGCATGCCCACCGCGCAAGGCGAAGAGCAGCCGGGCGTGCCGGTCTATCCGGCCGGGGTGGTGGCGTATCTGGCCGAGCGGGGTTTCTCGGGCAACCTGATGGTTCCGTTCGATGCGGGCTCGTTCGTTTCGTGGAAGCTGTTTCCGAAGGTGAAGGTCAGCCTCGACAGCCGCTACGAGGCCGCCTATCCGCCCGAAGCGGCCGACTGCAGCGTGCGATTCTACGGCGCGGCGCCCGACTGGAAGGCGATCCTCCGCCGCGATCCGACCGACGCCGTGCTGGTTGCCCGCGGCTGCCCGCTGGACGCGGCCTTCGAGGCCGCCTGTGGCCAGGCAGACCCGGATGCGCCGTTCGACTGGCGGCTGGTGTATCGCGACGACGGTTTCAGCCTGTTCGCCCGCTCGGACTTCGCCGCCGGATGGCCCCGGGTCGATCGCCGGGGCAAGCCGATTCCGGCCGGCTTCCCGTAAGTTCTTGCGGGTAAGCCGGGTTGTACGGGCAGACCCGGCCCCCGCCGAGCCCCCCTTGCCGTGCGGGCTGCCCGATTCGGCAACGCCGCGCTGCATCGTCCGCTATGCTTGCGTCGTAACGGTTTTTTCCGTGCGGGGCCGAAAACGGGAAAGGGGAGCCGGCGGCCGATGGACTACCTGACGGGACACGATTTGACGGGCAGCCCGACGGTGCCGGTTTTCGTGCCGCCGGCGGCAAAGCGGGCCGCCCCAGCGGTCGAGGAGCATCCGGGCAACGCGCCGGTGAGCGATCGGATCCGCGCCATTTCGAAGCTCTCGGTGCTGATGCCGCTGTACAACGAGCGGTGGACGGTCGCGGAGATCATTCGGCGCGTGCTGGCCGCGCCGGTCGGCCTGGAGCTGGAGTTGGTGATCGTCGACGACGGCTCCACCGACGGCTCGTGGGAGGAAGTGCAAGAGTTGGCCGCCAGGGAGCCGCGGATTCGGCTCTTCCGCCATGAGCGCAACCGCGGCAAGGGCGCGGCGATCCGCACGGCGATCGAGCGGATGAGCGGCGACGTGGCCGTCGTGCAGGACGCCGACCTGGAATACGACCCTCGCGACTACCGGCAGTTGCTCGAACCGATTCTCCAAGGCAAGGCGGAGGCCGTCTACGGCTCGCGCTTCGCCGGATACTCCCGGCGCGTGCTCTTCTTCTGGCACAGCCTGGCCAACGGCCTGATCACGCTGTTCGCCAACATGCTCAACGACACGAACCTCACCGACCTGGAGACCTGCTACAAGATGGTGCGGGCCGACGTGCTCAAGCAACTCCGGCTCCGCAGCAACACCTTCACCATCGAGCCCGAGCTGACCTGCCGGCTGGCGCAGTGGGGCGCCCGAATCTACGAAGTGCCCATCAGCTACTGCGGGCGCACGTACGCCGAAGGCAAGAAGATCGGCGCCCGCGACGGGGTGAAAGCCCTGCTGGAGATCGTCCGCTGCCGGCTGTTCGACACGCGGTTCACGGAGCACTCGGGCTTCCATATTCTCAAGTCGGTGTCGCGGGCCCGGCGATACAACCGCTGGACCTTGCGACAGTGCGCCCGGTTCCTCGGCGATCGGGTCCTCGAGGCCGGCGCGGGCATCGGGAACCTGAGCTGCCTGTTGCTGGAAAAGACGCGCCTGATCCTGGCCGACCGCGACCCGGTGTACGTGGCCCAGCTCCGCGATCGCTTCGGCGACCGTAAGAACGTCCGCATCGTCCAGGCCGACCTGACCAGGACGGAGGATTTCGCGCTTTGGAAAGACGAACGGATCGACGCCGTGTTCTGCTCCAACGTCCTGGAGCACCTTGCCGACGACCGGCAGGTGTTGCGCAACTTCCACGACACCCTGGCGCCCGGCGGCCACTGCATCATCGTGGTGCCGGCGGGCGGCTGGCTCTACACGGGCATGGATCGCCAACTGGGGCATTACCGCCGCTATGAGGTGGACGAGTTGCGCGAAAAGATGGAAGCGGCCGGGCTGGAGATCGTCTTCGCGAAGCGATTCTGCCGCCTGGGGGCGTTGGCCTGGTGGATCTCCGCCAAGGTCTTCCGCCGGCGACACCTCAGCCCTCGGCAGATGATCTGGTTCGACCGGCTGCTGCCGGTCACCATGCTGCTGGACCGCCTGCTGCCCGTGCCCGGCATGTCGCTGATGATGATCGGGCGGCGCGACACTTGACATCCGCGGTCTACTCGCTACCATGGGAAACATTCGCGGCCGCTCAAGTGGGGGGTGGTCCGTTTCTTCTTGTCCTACGATGTCTCGAAGGAGCGCAGCATGAACCGTCTGTCGATTCTGGCTATCATTGTGATTCTCCTGGCGGTGGCCTGGCCGGCCGGGGCCGAGGATTGGAAACCGGCCGCCGGCCCGCTGATGACGCGCTGGGCGAAAGATGTCTCGCCCGACAACGCCCATCCCGAGTATCCCAGACCGCAGATGGTCCGCAGCCGCTGGTTGAACCTCAACGGCCTGTGGCAACTCGACGCCGCCGAAGCGGACGATGCGGTGCCGGCCGGCAAAGAGCTGCCGCGGCAGATCCTGGTGCCTTATCCGGTCGAGTCGGCCCTGTCGGGCGTGATGCGCGCGGCTGACCGCGTATGGTACCGGCGCACGTTCGAGGTGCCCGGGGGCTGGAACGGCCAGCGCGTGATGCTGCACTTCCAGGCCGTCGATTGGGAGGCCGTCGTTTACGTCAACGGCAAGCAGGTGGGCATCCATCGCGGCGGCTACGACCCCTTCTGCTTGGATATCACCGACGCCCTGAACCCGTCCGGCGACCAGGAGTTGATCGTCAAGGTGTTCGATCCCAGCAGCGACGGCGATCAGCCGCGCGGCAAGCAGGTAAAAAACCCCCGGGGAATCTGGTACACGCCGACCACCGGCATCTGGCAGACCGTCTGGCTGGAGCCGGTTCCGGCCACGCGGATCGGCCGGGTGATGTTGGTGCCCGACGTGGACGGCTCTTGCCTGCGCCTGACGGTCGAGGGAATCGGGACGGGCGTGGAGAACACGGTGTTGGCCGTGGCCCGCGACGGCGACGGCGAAGTGGGCCGGGCGTTCGGGGGCGTGGGGGCCGAGATCAAGCTCAACATCCCCCAGGACAAGCTGAAGCTCTGGTCGCCGGCCGATCCGAAGCTCTACGACCTGAGCGTGACGCTCAAGCAGGGCGAGATGACGGTCGACGAGGTGGAAAGCTACTTCGGCATGCGGAAGATCGAGCTGGCCAAGGACGCCGACGGCCGGATGCGGATGCGTCTCAACGGCGAGTTCCTTTTCCAGATGGGTCCGCTGGATCAGGGTTTCTGGCCGGACGGGCTCTACACGGCCCCGACCGACGAGGCGCTGCGCTACGACATCGAGGTGACCCGCCGGCTCGGCTTCAACATGACCCGCAAGCACGTGAAGATCGAGCCCCAGCGTTGGTACTACTGGTGCGACAAGCTGGGGCTGCTCGTTTGGCAGGACATGCCCAGCGGCAACAACAACACGCCCGAGTCGAAACTGCAATTCGAGACCGAGTTGCGGCAGATGGTCGGCGGCCTGTGCAACCACCCATCCATTATCATGTGGGTGGTCTTCAACGAAGGCTGGGGCCAGCACGACACCGAACGCTACGTGGCGGAAGTCAAAAAGATGGATCCTTCGCGGCTGGTCAACAACGCCAGCGGCTGGACCGACAAGACGGTGGGCGACGTCCTTGACATCCACAAGTATCCCGGACCCGCGGCGCCGAAGCCCGAGGCAAACCGGGCGGGAGTGCTCGGCGAGTTCGGCGGGCTGGGGCTGGGGGTGGACGGCCATACCTGGACCGAGAAGACCTGGGGATACCGGGGAACGGCCGATTCCGAGGAGTTGACGCGGCGCTACCAGAACCTGTTGCGCGGCGTCTGGCAGTTCCAGTCGCAAGGCATGTCGGCCGCCGTCTACACGCAGATCACCGACGTGGAGACCGAGTGCAACGGCCTGTTGACCTACGATCGGGAGGTCATCAAGCCGAACGTCAAGAAGGTGGCGGCCGCCAACCGAGGGCAGGTGCCGAAGCAAAAGATCGTGGTTCCCACCTCGAAGCTCGAGGCCGTCTCCTGGCGATACACGCTGGAGAAACCGGCCGACGACTGGTACCGCAGCGATTTCGACGATTCCGCGTGGAAGGAGGGACCCGGCGGCTTCGGCACCGAGCGGACCCCCGGCGCCGCCGTCCGCACCGCCTGGGACTCCCAGGAGATCTGGCTCCGTCGGCAGTTCGAGTTGCCGCAGGTCAAGACGGAAGACCTCTTGCTGCTGGTCCACCATGACGAGGACGTGGAGATTTACCTCAACGGCGTGCTGGCCGCCCGGGCCGCCGAGTTCACGATCGACTACGAGGAGCTCTCGATCCGTCCCGAGGCACTGAGGACACTGCGGCCCGGGAAGAACGTCATGGCCGTCCACTGCCAGCAGACCCAGGGTGGGCAGTACATCGACGTCGGAGTCGTCGAGCTTTCCATGGACGAGGAGGAGTGAGTCGAGCGTTGGCCGCCGGGCAAGGGGCTACTCTTCGTCCACGTAATGCGGGACCCGGTATCGGCGCCGGCGCAGGGGCGGGCGCAGTCGGCGGCGGCCGGTCGCGTCGCCTTCAACGAACCAGTATCCGCCCAGCAGGCGATAGAAGAACAGGATCACGAAGGCGCCGGCCGTGGCCACCACCAGGCCCACGGGGCTGATCGGCGTGACGCGCTGCCCGTTGTAGAAATAGGAGAAGATGCCGCAGCCAATCACCGAGCCGCCGATGCCCATGGCCAACGTGGCGATGGCGCCGCCCGGATCGCGGCCCGGCATGATCGCCTTGGCCAACAGTCCCACCAAGGTGCCGAATCCGATCCACACCAGGACCTCGTTCGCCCATTGCTGAAATTGCTCGCTGAACAAAACGTCTTCCATGGCGACCCCAAGAGGCATTCGGGCGCAGGATGGCCCCAACCGGCAATGGCCGTATCTCTGTCATCGGCGTGCGCGGCCGCTGAACTTGGGCCGATTCCCGGCAGCCTCGCCGGTGCCGCGTTACCACTTCAGCCCGAATCCGCCGCCGGTAGATCGGCCCAGACCGCCCTTCAGCGGCCGGTCGGGCCGGCGGTGCTTGCGGGGTTTTTCCGGCAGCGGCTCCGGCTCGTCCTCTTTTTTTACCGGCTCGGGCGGCTCGACCGCCTGGCGGATCGAGAGGCTGATGCGTTGGGCGTCCGGGGCGACCGACAGAACCATCACCTGGACCTTGTCGCCCTCGTGGACGACGTCGCTGGATCGCCACACGCGTTTGTGCGACAGCTCGGAGATATGGACCAGCCCTTCCAGCCCCCGCTCCAGCTCGACGAAGGCCCCGAATTCCATCAGCTTGGTGACCGTGCCCTCGAAGATGCTGTTGGCCGGATACCTCCGATCGGCGCCGTCCCAGGGGTTCTCGAGCATATCGCGATAGGCAAGGCCGATCTTGCCCGTCGCGCGGTCGATCTTCTCGATCTTCACCTTGATCGTTTGGCCTTCTTCGAGCACTTCGCTAGGGTGATTCACCCGGCCCCAGGACAACTGGCTGACGTGCAGCAGCCCGTCCAGGCCGCCGATGTCGACAAACGCGCCGAAGTCGAGCAGCTTGCGGACGACGCCTTCGTGGATCTGGCCCGGCTCGAGCGAGGCCAGGAGCTTCTCGCGGGCTTCCGCCTTTTCCCGCTCCAGGACGGCCCGCCGGCTGAGCACCAGGTTGCGCCGCTGGGGATTGGCCTCGGTAACCAGGCAGGGGAATCGCTGCTCGACGAATTGCTCCAGATCTTCGACCCGGTACAGCGCGATCTGGCTGACGGGGATGAAGCCCCGCAGGTGGTTCACTTCACACTCCAGGCCGCCGGAGTTGTGGCCCGTGACGTGGGCCTCCACCAGCATCCCCTCTTCGATATCGGACCAGTCTTCGACACTGACGGCCCGGTTGGGAATGGTCAGCTCGTAAAGGCCGTCCTCGGGGTTGAACCGCCGGACGACCACTTCGAGCGTGGCATCCACTTCGGGCGGTTCGTCGAACTGGCGGATCGAAACGCAACCCTGCTCGCGGCTGCCTAACTCCACGAAGACGTCATCGTGATGCACGGCCACGATGCGGCCGAGATGGCGCGAGTCTTCTTCGAGGACCTGTTCGTCGCCAAGCGCGTCGCCGCCCATCAACTCGTCCAGCGACTCGTCGCCCAGCGCCGCCTGAAACTCGTCCTCCAATTCGGCCGGCAGGCGGTCGCGGAGATTCGGCAAGGGAAACCGCTGGTCGGCGGCCGGCTCGGTCGCGGGCGGCTGCTCGGCGGGCGGGGCTGCTTCCTCGGCCGACGGGGCACGCGACACGCGGACTTGCCGCCGGGGTGGTCGCTTGGGCTTCGGCGGCTTCGGGCCGGGCCCTGCCTGTTCAGCAACTGCCGGTGCGGGCAAAGCCGGAGTCGCGTCCGCGGCAGAAGCCGGCACCGAAGCCGGAGCCGAAGCGGGGGCGGCGGGCCGGCCCGCCGCCGGCTGCGACGCCTGCCGATCGGTCGACGCCTCTTCGTCTGCCTCGGGAAGCGGTTCCCAATCGCGGACGCGTCTGGCACGGTAGGCTACCGGATCCCGCTGGGAACCGATGAGGATCCGCGACCGCGGCTTCTGCTCCGAAGCCACTTCTGCCTGGGAAGGGCCAGATCCATTCTCTGCCGGGTCAATGTCGGCCGGCGGCTGTTCGGCCGGGCTTGGGACCGGAGACTCGTGAGATGATTCGGTCGGCTGGGCCTGATCGGTCGGTTGGGCCTGGTCCGTCGGTTGGGCCTGATCGGTCGGCTTTTCGCTGGTCAACGCTCGTCCCCTTGATGCTCGCATGAGTTCCGGGAGTTGGTTCTCCGAGGCGCCCCTCGAACCGTCTATTTTAGCAAGACGGCAACCGGGGCACCAAGGGCCAACCCGCATGGGACAACGTTATTGATGCTGGCAGTGCCAATGACCACGGCCGACGGGTGGGAGACCGAAAGAAGCCGGGGTCCCGGTGGTCCCCCCGCAGATCGACTGCACAGGCGTCGAAGGAATGCGAGCCAACCACCGATCGGACGGGGAAACCGTACCCCGATGGCCTTGTTCCAGGGGTCTGGCGGCGGGCTGTCAGTTGACGCCGGAGATGGGTCCCAGCATCGGGCCTTGCATCGGCGGAAGGGGCGCCGTCGGAGCCGACACGCCGGGAGAGGTTCTCGGCGGCATGGGGGCGACTTCCGACGCGGCCTCGCGTTCCCTCCACCCGCTCGAAGTGGGCGGAAGACGCCGCAGAATCGGCGTTTGGGCGCGGGCAGCCGGCGGAGACAGCGGAGTCTGCGGAGATCTTGGCGGGGGTGGAATCTGATAGACGGGCGGTCGCTGGCTGTTCTGGGATGTGGCAGACGGAACCGCTTGCGGCGGCCAGCCCGGTCGGCTTCCCAGCCGGACCGAGGGATCCGCCGAACCGGCCGGCGCCGGGCCGGTCTGGCCGGGATTACTGGCCAGCCGGGCCAGCATGGTGCGGGCCGGCGCCATGGACGGATCGATCCGCAGCGCCATGTCGAAATGGTGCGCGGCCGCTCGGGACTGTCCCTTTTTGCTCAGCAGGTATCCGAGGTTGTAGTAGGCGACCGCCTCGGGCGACGTCTCGCGGAGTTGCTCAAAGGCCTCCTTCGTCCGGCCCATTTCCACGAAGATGACGGCCAGATTGTTGCGGTACTTCGGCTGGTTCGGCTCCAGGCGGACGGCACGTTTCAGCGCGGCGACTGCCTCGTTGAGCTTGTCGTGGCGGCCGTAGAAAGCCCCCAGGTTGTTGTAGACCGCAGCCTTGTCGGGATGAGCCTTGACGGCCCGCTGGTAGAGCTTGGTGGCTTCGGCCGTGTCGCCGAAGTGGTCCTTCACCCGGGCGTATCCCAGCAGAGCGCCCAGGTAGTCAGGCGTGTGCGACAGCGCCTTTTCGTACTGTTTCAGGGCCTCCTGGAACTGGCCCGACTCCTCGTGCAACCGACCCACCGCCGTGTAGAGCTCGGCGGTCGGAGTGGCCTTGGTCGACAACGCGACGGGATCGGAAGCGGGTTTGACGGGCGTCTTCGGCTTCAGCGCTTCGGAGAATTTGTCCGCGCCCCGTTTGAAGCTGGAGGAGATCGACTCGGTCCACGACGGCTTGGGTTTGGCCGGCGCGGCTGCGGGACGGTTCGGAAACAGTTGGCCATAATCCTGGGCAGCACACTGCGAGGGCTGGAACATCCAGAGACCCATGGCAACTGACAGCACCGCACACGAGAACTCAAACCACCGCTTTCTCACAGGACACCTCCGTGCTGGGAAGCCGCCGGCCACGGCCGGCCCCAAAAGGGGGGCTGCGGCGCGCATCCGTGACCGCGGACCCCCATCCGGCAACTCCAAATCTAGTGATCGACCTGCCGCCGTCAGATCCTGCAATCGATCTGTGGAATCAGGAGGTATTTGGCGGTTCCGACGGTTGCGTCGATTGCTCCGCGGCCGGCCGCGAGAGAATAGGGAGACTGGCCAAGGGAAGCTCGCCCTGCGGCTTGCCACCTATTGTCTGGCGCTCTGCGATGCCGGCAGCACGGGCTCGGGCACCGCTTGCTGGAACTTGCGCGAGATGGCCTCGACCCGCTCGGCCGGCCAGCCCATGGCGGGAATTCCCGTTTCCAGCACCGGCGGCACCTGGCCGTCCGGGGCGATCGACGCCGCATACTCCTGGACCTGCTGGATTCGCGCGGCCGTGGCCTCGGCCGTCTCGGCCCGGTGGACGTAGATCGACCGGTAGCGGGCCGGCGCCTCGGTGAGAATCCACCGGATCTTCATGCCGGCGGCTTCCGTGAGCTTGCCGGTCTCCGGGGCGAAGTGGTGGTCGCCGAGCATGTTCTGACGCCGCCAGCCGTTTTCGGTCATGATGGCAAACGGCTGCTGGACGGCCTCGTAGTCGGGGCAAACGAACGGCTTCGGCCAGCAGTTGCGGCGCTTGGTGTCTCGCACGACGCTGTGGACGAAGTCTTTGATCCAGTCGGCCTGGGCCGGTATCGCAAAGACCAGGCTGACCAGGATCAGCGTGGCGGCACGAACGAACTGAGCCATCATTTTTATTCCCCCCTCTTGGATGCCCGCCCCTGGCGGGGCATCAATTATTGATGTTTGCATTGTGAATGATCCAAGCCGACCAACGAAAGGCCGGACAAGTCGGGCTCCCGTTAGTCGCCCTCGCGCATTGAGTGTGCAAGCGTCAATAAACGCTAGCCGGACGCCTTTCCCTATTGGCGCACCGGCGAACACACGAACCGGGCGAGGTTCGGTTGTACTATGTCCTTATCGGCACGCGAGGCGGCGCTGCCATGAGAGTTTCTCGGCCGCAACAGAGGGAAGCCTCGGACATCCGAGTCCTCATCGCTTGCCGACGATCTTCTTCAACTGGGTCCACGTCCGGGTGTTGGCCACGTCTTCTTTGGTCAAGCCGCCGCGCCGGGCCTGTTGGATGCCGAAACGCATCGCGCCCAGCCCGTCGACCCGGTGCGAGTCCGTCGAGATCACGACCAGGACGCCATGGTTTTTGGCCGCCGCGCAGGCAACGTCGTCCAAGTCGAGGCGGACCGGATGGGCGTTCAGCTCGAGCAGCTTGCCGTAATCGCGGGCCGTCTTGAAGACGGCCTCCAGGTCGATCTCGTAAGGCCTCCGCTGCCGGAGCATGCGGCCGGTGGGGTGGGCGATTGCGGAGACGTGCGGGTTCTGCAAGGCTTCGACCACGCGGCGCGTGATCTGCTCACGGGGCTGGTTCTGGCCGTAGTGAACGCTGGCCACGACCCAATCGGCCTCGGCCAGCACGTCGTCGTCCAGGTCGAGCCCGCCCTGCTCGAGAATGTCGACCTCGATGCCCTTGAGCACCGTGATCCCCTTGAGGCGCGCGTTGAGCTTGTCGATTTCGGCCCATTGCCGGCGGACCCGTTTGGCGTCCAGTCCGTTGACCATGGCCACCCGCTTCGAGTGGTCGGTAATCGCCAGATACTTCAGCCCGCGCTGCTTCGCGGCAGCGGCCATTTCCTCGATGGTAGCTACGCCGTCGGTCCAGGTGCTGTGGGCGTGCAGATCGCCGCGGATGTCGCCGAGCTCGACCAGCCGGGGCAAGGCGCCGGCCTGGGCCCAATCGAACTCGCGGCGTGCCTCGCGCAGTTCGGGCGGGAAACAGGGCAGATCGAGTGCGCCGTACACGTCTTCTTCCGTGCGCCCGGCAATCGCCTTTGTGCCGCGAAACACGCCGTATTCGTTGACCTTCAGACCCCGGCTCTTCGCCAGGGAGCGAAGCACGATATTGTGGGCCTGCGAGCCGGTGAAGTATTGCAGGGCCGCCCCGAACGATTCGGCCGGCACCACGCGGAGATCGACCTGCAGCCCGGTGCCGAGCCGGATCGACATCTTCGTCTCGCCGCGCAGCAACACGTCGGCCACGCCCGGGTAAGCGGCGAAATGGTCCATGGCCCGTTTCGCGTCCTTAGCGACGGCCAGCAAGTCGAGATCGCCGACGGTGTCTTTGCCGCGGCGGTAGCTTCCGGCCGGTTGAAGCTGCTCGATGGCCGGGCATGGGCGCAGATGGTCGAGAATCGCCTGGACCTGCTCGTCGGCCTGGGCCCAGAGGATGCGGCGTTGTGCTTCGGAGGCGATGTCGAGCCCCTGCAGGATCGCCGCCTCGGTCTTCGCGCCGAAACCTTTCAGCGCGCGTACCTTCTCCGACTGGCAAGCCTCTCGCAACTCGTCCAGCGAGGCAATGCCCAGTTCGCGGTAAAGGACGGCCGCCCGCTTTGGTCCGAGACCTGGAACGCGCAGGATGGCCAGAACACTCTCGGGAATCTCCGCCAGCAACTCTTGCAGCATGGGCAGCGAGCCGGTCCCGACCAGGGTAGTGACCTTTTCGGCCAGATCCTTGCCGATGCCTTCAAAATCGGTCAGCGAGCGCTGCGGATCGGCGACGATCTTGGCGACCGGCTCGGGCAGGTCCTCGATGGTTCGCGCCGCGTTGCGATACGCCCGAACGCGGAACGGGTTGGAACCCTGAAATTCCAGCAGGTCGGCGACCTGTTCGAAAGCGGCGGCGATTTCGGCGTTGGTCATCAGCGATCACTTCCCTGGTGTCGGCCGCGAAGGGCCGGGCCTCGGCAGAATGTCCTACATCTGCCATCGCATACGATTTGACTGCATCTGCATCGTTTCGACAACGGAGTCACTGAATAGCCTCGCAGTGACTCCCAACAGGAAGTAGCTTCCGTGGGTGGTATGTTGACGCCGTGGGGTGGTCATGTATAATAATAGTCGCGTTGGTCGGTTCGCAAGCGTTCTGTTGGTTGCACCGGATGTTCGGAGGATCGGAGATGGGGCCATTGGCTGTGGCGTGGGATCGTCTGCTTGGTATGGCTTGCCGTCGTGGCAACGGAAACAGGCGCGGCGGTGCCACCGCTGCCCGACCGCTCTGCCGGCGGCTGCACCGCCTGGAGTTGCTCGAAGAGCGGACCCTATTGAGTGTCGGCGGCGCGATCGACGCGCTGGATCTTTCAGGCAAGGGGACGGGCGAGATCCGCGGCAGCAAGTTCAGTGACTTGGACGGCGACGGCCTCTGGGACGAGGGCGAGCCGGGGCTGTCGCGCTGGATCATCTACGCCGATCTGAATCGCGACGGTCAATGGTCGTCGGGCGAGCCCCGCGACGTGACCGGCAGCAGCGGCGCCTACGCCCTGACGGGGCTGAATCCCGGCACCTACCTGGTCCGGGAAATGAACCAGGACGGCTGGCAGCAGACCTTTCCCGACCCCAACGGCAAGGCGACGGCCGAGGCCATGCTGGCCGCGCACCAAACCGCCGCTGCCGATGCGGCCGAGCAGGAAGTGGCCGAGCAGCGAGCAGCCGAGCCGGATGCGAGTCTCGTTTCCGACGTGCCGCTGGAGGAAATCGGCCGCGACGACTTCAGCGACCTGCCGAAGCACGGCGACGACTACACTTTCGACGCCGCCGGCAACATGTACTACTTCGACCCGGCGCCGGGTTCTCTGCCGCCCGACCTCTTGCCGCCGGAGCCCAAGCTGGCCGACGGTGACGCCAAGGCGCCTTATCCGCTGTCGGAAACGTTCCTGCTGCACAGCCATCCTTCGGCGACGAAGGTAATCCATCTCGACTTCGACGGGCACACGACATCGGGAACGTCGTGGAACAACGCGTTCACCGACGGGGCTCCCTTCGACACGCCGCCGTACAGCTACGAGGGCGGCAGCGACTTCAGCAACGGCGAACTGGAGCGGATCCAGAGGATCTGGCAGCGGGTGGCCGAGGACTTCCTGCCCTTCAACGTCGACGTGACCACCGAGGAACCCCCTGTCCAGGACTTGATCAACAGCGGCGGCGGCGACCAGCGCTGGGGCGTGCGGGTGTGCATCGGCGGCAGCTCCAGCGACTGGTACTCCGGCGGAGCCGGCGGCGTGGCCTACGTCGGCTCGTTCGACTGGGGCAGCGACACGCCCTGCTTCGTGTTCAACACGGGAGAAACCGGGGCGGCCGAAGCGGCCACGCACGAGGTGGGCCATACGCTGAGCCTGCATCACGACGGCACGAGCACCGAGGAATACTACGGGGGCCACGGTAGCGGCGCGACCGGCTGGGCCCCCATCATGGGCGTCGGCTATTACCGAGAGTTGGTGCAGTGGAGCAAGGGCGAATACGCGGACGCCAACCAGCAAGAGGACGATCTCTACCGGATTACGACGCAAAACGGCTTCAGCTACCGCAGCGACGATCACGGCAGTTCGCGGGCTTCGGCCGGCGCGCTGAATCTTGTCGACGGGGTCACGATCGATGATGAAGGCATCATCGAGCGAACCAGCGACGTGGACTATTTCTCTTTCTACACGGGATCGGGCACGATCAGGCTCGATATCGATCCGTTCTACTACCATCCGAACCTCGACATCCTCGCCAAGCTCTACGACGAAGACGGCAGTCTGGTCGCCAGCAGCAATCCGGCCGAACAGCTCTACGCCGACATCGAGGCGAACGTCAGCGAAGGCGTCTACTATCTTTCGGTCGATGGTATCGGCAAGGGCGACCCGGCCACCGCCTACAGCGACTACGGCAGCTTGGGGTATTACTCGATCGGCGGGACGGTCGTGGGCGGGCCTCCCGGGACCTATACGCTGACGATCGCCACGGATCAAGTCGTCGAAGACATCGACTTCGGCAACCATGCGAGCTTCGATTTCGGCGACGCGCCGGACCCCTCGTATCCCACGCTGCTGGCCCACAACGGTGCCGGACACATGCTGTTGCCCGAAGGACCGCGGATGGGCCGCCGCGTCGATTCCGAGTCCAACGGCCAGCCGCACCCCAACGCCCTCGGCGACGACCTGGCCGTCGATGATGAAGACGGCGTTGCGTTCACCACGCCCATCCGCGCGGCCGAGGAGGCGCAACTGGAGATCGACATGCGGTCGTCGCCGTCGGCGGGCCGCCTGAACGCCTGGATCGACTTCAACCGCGACGGCGACTGGGACGATTCCAGCGAGCAGATCTTCGACGATCGACTACTGAGCCAGGGATCCTTCAACACGTTGACGTTCACCGTGCCGGCAACGGCCGCGGCCGGAACCACCTACGCGCGATTCCGCGTCAGCAGCGCCAGCGGCCTGTCGTACAACGGGCTGGCCAACGACGGCGAAGTGGAGGACTATCAGGTGACGGTCGAGGATCTCATCATCCCCGAGATCGTCGGCCGCCATCTCTTCTACGACGATTCGGCCTTCGACACCCTCGGCAAGGGCGACGGCGCCTATGCCAGCCTGGCCGGCGGCGCCCGCGGCGACGGCGTGGTCGACCTGATCATCACGCCGGACGGCGTTACCATCGACACGGACGGCGCGACGATCAGCAGCTACCTGCTAATCTCTGAAACCGCAATCTTCACCGGCGAGCCGGCCAACAACCTGGGCTTCTTGCAGGAAGATTGGGACAACCGGGTCAGCGGCAGCTTCGCCTTCACGCTCAACGGCGCGCACCTGCTGGGCGACATCATCGGCGACGACGTCACCAGCGTCGATCTCTACGAGGACCTGACGGTTACCTACACGATCGAAGGCAGCTTTGAATCGTTCGCGGCGACTCTCATCTGCTACACGGCCGACGATCAGGCCATCGCCCTGGACAAGCGGGCCTTGCTGCCGGGCGAGACAGCCTCGCTGGCCAACTACACCAGCTACGCCCGCGGCATCAACGGCATCATGATCGACGTCGCCGATCTCCGCACCAACGTGACGCCCACGGCCGAGGACTTCCAGTTCCGCGTGGGCAACGGCAACGACCCGGGCACGTGGACGCCGGCCCCGGCCCCCGTTTCGATCAGCACGCAACCCGGCGGAGGCGGCGCCGCCGGCCTCGACCGCATTACGATCCTCTGGGACGACCACGCGATCCAGGGGCAGTGGCTGCAGGTGACCATGTTGGCGGCCAACCTCGGGCTGGCCGAAGACGACGTGTTCTATTTCGGCAACGCCGTGGGCGACGCGGGCGACTCGACGGGCGATGCCCAGGTCAACGCCACCGACATGCTCCTGGCACGCAACAACCCGCGCACGTTCCTCGACCCGGCACCGATCGACTTCCCCTACGACTACAATCGCGACGGGCGGGTCAACGCGACCGACATGCTGCTGGCACGCAACAACCAGACGCATTTTCTCAACGCCCTGAAGTTGATCACCGCGCCCGACGGCAAGGCGGCCGCGCCCGGCGATCAGAAGGCGGTCGCGGACAAGGTTTTCGCGGGTTTCTCGGGCGACGCGGATGCGGGACCGGCCGTCGGCTCGGCGTCCCCGGCGACCGGCTTGGCGTGGATCTACGAGTTCGAGCAGATGCGTGCCACGCAGAGCAAGACGCGAATCGACACGCCAGTGCAACTGCCGGATCCCGCCTCCTGAGTGGCGCCCCCCGTCGAGCCGGGCCGGGAATTTGGCCTGTGGCTTTTGGCCGCCGCGGGCTAGAATCTCCTTGGGCGGGCTGCCAGGCAGCCAATCCTCCCCCCGCAAACCAAGCCGAGGAATTTCCATGTCCGAAGAACCGTTGATCGCCGTTTTCGTCGATTTCGAGAACCTGGCCATTGGGGTGCGAGACATGAAGGTGGGCCAGTTTCAAATCCAACTGGTTTTGAAACGGCTGTTGGAGAAGGGCCGTCTCGTTTACAAGCGGGCCTATTGTGATTGGAGCAACTACCAGGACGCCGTGCGGGAGTTCCACACCCACGGCATCGAGCTAATCGACATTCCCCAGAGCAAGGCCAGCGGCAAGAACAGCGCCGACATCCGCATGGTCGTCGACGCGCTGGATCTCTGCTACTCGAAACAACACATCGACGTGTTCGCCCTGATTTCCGGCGATAGCGATTTCTCGCCGCTGGTCTCCAAGCTGAAAGAGAACGACAAACGCGTCATCGGCTGCGGCGCAAAAAGCTCCACTTCGGATCTGCTCATCGCCAACTGCGACGAGTTCATCTACTACGACGACCTGATCCGGGCGGCCAAGAAGACCCGAGTGGTGGCAAAAAAGGGCAAGACCAAGGTAGACAAGAAGCAGGAAGCCATCGAGCGGGTGATGGAAGTCGCGGCCTCGGCCGAACAAGACTACGATCCGTTGTGGGGCTCGACGCTCAAACAGGCCATTCGACGAGTGCATCCCGGCTTCAACGAAGGATATTACGGCTACGGAAGCTTCTCCGAATTGCTCGAAGACCTCAAGGCAAAGGGGCTTATCGAACTGGAATACGACGACAGTCGCGGCAACTACAAGGTGCGGCGGAAAAAAGGCTGAGGTGGCTTGACCCGCGGCCCGCGAGGGAGTAGGTTTCTGATTTATGGGGAAGGAAAGGAAGCCAGAGGCCGTGCAGCCGCCCCTGCTGCCATAACACCACGGGGCAACCGCCCACATCCAAATGTTGACATAGGAGATATGCCATGGCGGAAAAGTCGGAGGCAGGGTGTGCCCGTCCGACCGGAGGCCTGGTCGGGGAGCCAGATCAGACACAGGAACGAGAGGTTCCGCAACCTACCAAGGAGACGAAAAGAATGATCCAAGTGGGAAAAGCAGCACCCGACTTCGTCGCCCCGGCGTATCACCAGGGGCGTTTCACGAGCGTCAAGCTGTCGGACCAACTGGGAAAGTGGGTGGCCCTGTGCTGTTATCCGGGCGATTTCACGTTTGTGTGAGCGACCGAAGTATCGGCGGTCGCCGATCTGTACGCGGAGTTCCAGAAGCTCGGCGTGGAAGTCCTGTCGATGAGCGTCGACAGCGTCTTCGTCCACAAGATGTGGAACGACCATGAATTGTCCAAAATGGTCGAGGGCGGCGTTCCCTTCCCAATGCTTTCCGACGGGGGCGGCAAGGTTGGCACGGCCTACGGCGTTTATGACGAGCAGGCGGGCGTGGAAAACCGAGGCCGGTTCATCATCGACCCCGACGGCATCATTCAAGGATACGAGGTTCTCACTCCCCCGGTCGGCAGACACGTTGCGGAGACCCTCAGGCAGATCCAGGCCTTTCAACTGGTCCGAGAAAGCAAAGGGTCCGAAGCGACCCCCTCGGGTTGGAAACCCGGCAAAATGACTCTCAAGCCCGGCCCCGAGCTGGTGGGCAAGGTGTGGGAAGTCTGGAAGACCGACATGGCGTCGGACTAGCGGGCATGCCTGGGTCAGCGCCGGGCTTCCGAGAAGCGACAATCCGGCGACATTCTCGAGTCGGTGCGGGGGCGAGGCCGCGTGCGAGAACTCAGAGTGCACACGGGGAGCATCTTTCAGACCGTCATTCGTACCATGCCTTGACGGCGATCCGGCACGCATGAATGAGAACGCCCGCTGCACAGCCGTTCTCGCTGACATTCCGTCGCCTCGCCGTCGTGCAAAAGTCCGCTGAGAGCTGAAGATTCCGGCCCATGCACAACCATGCGAAAACGAGAGACGAGCCGGTTTGCAGGCTGAGCGAGGCAAACTTGAGATCCCTGTACTCCTCGATCAGCGAAGGGGTCTGCCTGCATCGGCTGATCTATGACGAGGCGGGAGCGGCCAGGGACTATCGGATCTTGGACGTGAATCCCGCCTACGAGGCGATTCTCGGACTGCACCGGGACAAGGCGGTCGGCGCGATCGCTTCGGAATTCTACGGGGCCGGGGAACCGCCCTACTTGGACGTCTACGCCCAGGTGGCCGAGTCGGGCCAGCCGACGTCGTTCGAGACGTATTTCGCTCCCATGGACCGGCATTTTGCGATCTCCGTTTTCCGACCCGGCCCGGCACAATTCGCCACCGTTTTCAGCGACATTACCGAGCGCAAGCGAGCGGAATCGGAACGCGAAGAGCTGATTGGCCGGCTGGAGGCCCAGAACGCCGAGCTGGAACGATTCACCTACACGGTTTCCCATGACCTGAAGAGCCCGCTGGTCACGATCAAGGGCTACGTGGGCTTGCTGAAAGAGGACCTGGTGGAAGGCGGCACCGAGGCGATCGAGCACGATATGATGCGAATCGCCGGGGCGGCCGACACCATGGGCCAACTGCTCGACGAATTGCTGGAGCTGTCGCGTGTCGGTCGGCTGTGCAACCCGGCGACGCGTGTGCCCCTGGACGATCTGGCTCGGGAATCGCTGGAACTGGTCGGCGGTCGGATTGCCGCGAGGAAAGTCGAGGTCGTCGTCGGTCCCGATCTGCCGCTCGTTCTCGGCGACCGCCCTCGGTTGCTGCAGGTGCTTGTGAACCTGATCGATAACGCCGTGAAATACATCGGCGATCCGCCCCGGCCACGCATCGAGATCGGCGTCCGGCTAGGCGAAAGCGGGCCGGTCTGCTATGTTCGAGACAACGGCATGGGCATTGAGCCTCGCTATCACCAGCGCGTTTTCGGCCTGTTCGACCAGCTTGACCAGGCGGTCGAAGGCTCCGGCGTCGGGTTGGCGTTGGTCAAACGCATCATCGAAGCACATGGGGGACGCGTCTGGGTCGAGTCGGAAGGCTCGGGACAGGGTTCGACCTTCTGCTTCACCGTACCCTCGAGACCCCGGCCAACCGCAGCGACCGCCAACAGGGAGACGGACTGATGATGGGCCAACCCCCGACCGTTCTGCACATCGAGGACAATCCCGACCATGCCCACCTGGTGGATCGGAGTCTGAAGAAACATCAGAGGGACTGCATCGTCTACCTGGTCGAGGACGGCGAGACCGCGTTGGACTACCTGCTTCGGCGGGATGTTTATCAGGACCCCCGCAAAAGCCCTCGACCGTGCCTGATTCTGCTCGACCTTCGTTTGCCCAGGATCGACGGGTTGGAGGTGCTGCGGACAATCAAGACCGCCGAAGACTTGCTCAGTATTCCGGTGGTAATCCTGACTTCGTCCGAGGCCGAGAAAGACGTCGCGGAGGCCTACCGATACCACGCCAACAGCTACCTGGTCAAACCCGTCGGGTTCGCCGAGTTCAGCAAGCTGATGGATGACCTGGCCCTCTACTGGCTCGGTTGGAACCGATCCACACTTTCTGGAGAACGCACTTTCTGAAGAAACGGCCCAACGGCCTATCTGAAAGAGTCTCATCAGAAAGTGCGGAGCCGACCAACGCGAGGCCGGAAACACCGGGCTCCCGTTGGTCGCCCTCGCGTATTGACCGTGCAAAGGTCAATAAGGATCGAATGGCGGTTGCGCCGTCTTTCGCCCCGTGGAAATGTCCAGCTTGTTTTCTGACGGACCGCTGGTCGGCCCCGCGAAAGTGTCCCCCGGCTGCACGCGGTAGCCGCGGAGGAACTCGGCGACCGCAAGCATCCGTTTTCCGGCGGGCTGGAGCCGCTGCAACCGCACGGCCCCCTGGCCGGCGGCCACCAGCAGGCGATCGCCCGACGCTTCCACGATCGTGCCCGGCGGCGCCGGGGAATCGGCCAGATTCTCGATCGACACCGGCCCCAGGACCAAACGGAGCGGCTCCGCCTTGCGACGGTGCCAGAACGTGTAGGTCTTCGGCCAGGGCTCCATCGCTCGGACCTGGTTCTTGATGGCCGAGGCAAGCCGGGTCCAGTCGATCAGGCCGTCGGTTTTCTTCAGCCGGGGTGCTTTCGAGGCCAGCTTGGGGTCTTGCGGCAGCGCTTCCCAGCGGCCGGCCTCCAGGGAGTCGATGGCTCGCCGGACCAACCACGCGCCGACTTCCGAGAGCCGGATTTCGAGTTCGACGGCCGTTTCTTCCGGGTGGATATCGAGCCGCCCCTGGGCCATCACGGGTCCGGCATCTACGCGGGGGGTCATGTGGATGACGCTGACCCCGGTTTCCGCGTCGCCGTGGTAGATGGCCCAATTGATCGGCGCGGCCCCGCGATATTTGGGCAACAACGACCCGTGGATATTCACCCCGCCCAAACGAGAGGTCGCCAGCGTGGCGGCCGATAGGATCTGTCCGTAGTCGCAGACTACCAGCAAATCGGCGCAAAACTGTTCCAGCTGTATGTGGGCCTGCTCGCTGTTGATATCGACCGGGCCGAAGATGGGGGTTCCCTGGGCGTTAGCAATGTCACGAATCGGGGGGATTGACGCCGCTGCCCTGCCGCGGTGGGGGTCCAGCGGCTTCGTGACCAGAGCCACGATCTCATGGTGCGTGTCGTATAATCCCCGGAAGGCCGGCATCGCGAACGGGCCGGTTCCTATCATCACAAGACGCATCGAGAAGGGCCGGCCTTTGCAGTCTGAAATTCGCCAACGTTCGTAACTCGCCCGCGACTGTATCCTAGGCAAGCCCCCGCAAAATGCAAGCCACCACCCGGATTGCCGCTGCCGACGGGGCAGCCGGTTGTCTTATCGTGTCCGCGAAGGTATCCTGGAAATGAGGAAGGAACCAGAGCGCCCCACCTGTTCGAAGGAGATCTCTTGTATGCGCAATGACGCGGAACGCTACCAGCGCCTCAAATCGGAGGACCCTCAGCTCTATCGCCTGCTCGAGGGCCAGATCCATGCCGAGTCGACAACCTTGAAAATGATCCCCTCGGAGAACTACGTCCGGTTCGCTGTGCTGGAGGCTACCGGGTCGATCCTGACCAACAAATACTGCGAGGGTTACCCCGGCGCACGGTACTACGAAGGCAACGAGATCATGGATGAGATCGAGTCGCTGGCCATCGAGCGGGCGAAATCGCTCTTCGGGGCCGAGCACGCCAACGTCCAACCGTATTCGGGCTCACCCGCCAATCAGGCCGTGTTCCGCGCACTTTGTCGCCCGGGCGACAAGGTGATGGGTATGCCTGTGCCTCAAGGCGGGCACCTTACGCACGGATGGGGGGTTAGCTTCTCCGGGTCAGATTACACGCAGATCCCCTACGGGCCCGACCCCGAGACGGGAATCCTCGACTACGACGAGATCCGCGAGATCGCCCGCCGCGAGCGTCCTCGCATGATCATCGTCGGCGGGACCTCATATCCGCGGGTGTTCGATTACCACGTGTTTGACGAGATCGCGCGCGAGATCGACGCCTATCTGGTGGCCGACATCGCCCATATCAACGGGCTGATCGTCGCCGGGGCACACCCCGACCCGGTTCCGTTTTGCGACGTGGTCAGCAGCACGGCCCACAAGATGCTGCGCGGCCCGCGAGCCGGCTTCCTCCTCTCGAAGATCGAGGACCGCTATCACGAGAAGTATCACGCCAAGAGCCGATTCAACCTGGCCAAGCGAATCGACCGGGCGGTGTTTCCCGCTCTGCAGGGCGGGCCTCACATGAACGTGATCGCCGCCATGGCCGTGGCGTTTCGGGAAGCGGCCACCGAGGAGTTTCGCCAGTATGGACATCAGGTGGTGAAGAATTGCCGGCGGCTTGCCGAGGGGCTTCTGGAGCGCGGCCACGAATTGGCCAGCGGGGGAACCGACAACCACCTGCTGGTTATGGATTTGCGCAAGAGCCAGTTCACGGGCAAGGAGGTGGCAAAGGCCCTGGCCGACGCGGGCATTATCTGCAACTTCAACATGGTGCCCGGCGATCACCGCAAGCCGGCCGTGACCAGCGGCGTGCGGATGGGCACACCCGCCTTGACGACCATGGGCATGAAAGAGGCGGAGATGGATCGAATCGCCGGCTGGATCGATGTGGTTTGTCGCAGCCTGCCGGATTGCGAAGAGACCGCCCAAAGGGTCCGCAACGAAGTGGCCGAGTTGTGCCTGCAATACGAGGTTCCCGGCATCGGCCGATGGGTCGAGCAGAGCGAGGTCGTCCAGGGAACGTTTTGAGGTGTCGGCCGCCGATCTTCTGTGCGCTGTATCGCCGTATCGGCGCGCGCATTCTGCGGTGGTGAATTCGCGCCAGCGACATGCCGGCGACGCGGGGCCGCTTCGCGCGGGCCGGCATCTTGACAGCCGAAGCAGAATCTGGTAACCGTGCCGGCACACGAGATGAGAACCGACTTTGCGTACGGTGCGTGAGTTCCGCTGTCTTCTGTCGCCGCAGGTCCACTCGCTGCATCGAGCCAACGTAGTTGCGTTTTGCGTTCGCTTCCGCCAGACGTCGAACGAGAGCAAAGTCTCGGCAAGCGTTGTGCCGAATTCCAATACCGACCCGTCTCCGTGAATCTCACTCGACGAGGAGGGTTTCTTTTGACTCTGGACCCGACGAAGCACGCGGATTGGGAGATCGCCGAAGAGGCGGAATCCCGCATGAAAACCTGCTACCAGCTCGCCGACGAGTTGGGGCTGAGCAAGGACGAGTTGCTGCCCCACGGCAACTACGTCGCCAAAGTGGACTACATGAAGGTCCTCAAGCGGCTCGAGGACAGACCGGACGGCAAGTTCATCGAAGTGACGGCGATCACCCCAACCCCGCTCGGGGAGGGCAAGTCGACCACGACGATGGGCCTGCTCCAAGGCATGGGCAAACGCAACAAGCGCGTGGTCGCCTGCATTCGTCAACCCTCCGGCGGGCCGACGATGAACATCAAGGGCTCGGCGGCCGGCGGCGGATTGTCGCAGTGCATCCCGCTGACCGAGTTCTCCCTGGGGCTCACCGGCGACATCAACGCCGTGATCAACGCCCACAACCTGGCCATGGTCGCTCTGACCGCCCGGATGCAGCACGAACGCAACTACAACGACGCCCGGCTGGAAAAGATCGGACTGAACCGGCTGGACATCGACCCGACGAACGTCGAGATGGGCTGGGTGATCGACTTCTGCGCCCAATCCCTGAGGAACATCGTCATCGGCCTCGGCGGGAAGATGGACGGGCACCTGATGCAGAGCAAGTTCGCCATCGCCGTCTCGTCCGAGGTGATGGCCATCCTCTCGATCTTCAGCGACCTCAGGGACCTGCGGGAACGTATTGGCGGGATCGTGGTGGCCTACGACAAGAAGGGCCAGCCGATTACGTGCGAGGATCTGGAAGTGGCCGGGGCCATGACGGCCTGGCTCCGCGAGGCGGTCAACCCGAACCTGATGCAGTCGCTCGAAGGACAGCCCTGCTTCGTCCACGCCGGGCCCTTCGCCAACATCGCCGTGGGCCAGTCGTCGGTGGTGGCCGACAAGATCTGCCTGAAGCTGGCCGACTATCACCTGACCGAATCGGGCTTCGGCGCCGATATCGGGTTCGAGAAGTTCTGGAACGTCAAGTGCCGCTACAGCGGCAACGTGCCGAACGTCTCGGTCATCACGACTACCATCCGCGGGCTGAAGCACCACGGCGTCAACGCCGGCGCTCTGCCCTGTCCACCGGGCAAGCCGATCCCCAAGGAGTACTTCGAGGAAAACCTGGCCTGGCTCGAAGACGGCATGTGCAACCTGGTGCAGCACATCAACACCGTCAAAAAGGCCGGGATCAACCCGGTCGTGGCGATCAACGCCTTCCACAGCGACACCCAGGCGGAAATCGAGCTGACCCGCAAAATGGCCGAGGCGGCGGGCGCCCGGGTGGCGGTCTCGAATCACTGGCGATACGGTGGCGAAGGCGCCCTGGAATTGGCCGACGCGGTGATCGACGCCTGCGAAGACACGGTCGATTTCAGGTTCCTCTACGATCTGAACACGCCCTTGCGTCAGCGGGTCGAGCGGATCGCCAAGGAGGTGTACGGGGCCGACGGCGTCGCGTACACGCCGGAGGCCGAGGCCAAGGCGAAGCGGTTCGAGGCCGACGACAAGTTCAACGAATTCACGACCATGATGGTCAAGTCTCATCTGAGCCTCAGCCACGATCCGGCGATCAAGGGCGCCCCGCGGGGTTGGACGCTGCCGATTCGCGATTTCCTGACGTACGGGGGAGCCCGGTTTATCTGTCCGGTGGCGGGAAATATCTCGCTGATGCCGGGAACCTGCTCCAATCCGGCGTATCGGCGGGTCGACATCGACGTCGAAACGGGTAAGGTAAGAGGGTTGTTCTAAACAGACTTGCACGATTCCGAGAACGATCGACTCCGCCGCCCCCCTTCGGGAGCCGGCTCCAGGAGGCCGGGTTCTTCCCAGAATCGCGCAAGGCCATTTGGTTCCTCATGCCAATTGGGTTGGTGGGCGGCTGGTCGTCGAGAGCACAGGGCAACCCCAGCTCTGAAACACGGGAGCACCGTTTCGCTTGGCCCCAGCTACCCGACTGCCGGCGCCAATTGCCATCAGGTGCCTGTCATCAGGTGCCAGGCGGACTGAATACGCCGTTGAGCTTCGCGGCCTTTTTCCCACTCAGGGGCATGTGGCTTGGCATACGACACGGGGTAAACACTATGACAGCAGAGATTATCAGCGGAAAAGACGTCGCCCAGACCATCCGCGACGAATTGGGCGAAGAGGTGGCAGAGTTGAAACGGAAGCACGGGATCGTGCCCGGACTGTGTACCGTGCTGGTCGGCGAGGACCCGGCCTCGGTCTCCTACGTGACCGCCAAGGGCAGAGCCTGCGAGAAGCTCGGCATGAACTCGTTTCACCACGAGTTGCCGGCCGAAACCGGCGAGGAGGATCTGCTGAAGCTGGTCGACGAGCTCAACCGCAACGACGAGGTCCACGGCATCCTGGTGCAGCTCCCCTTGCCGAAGCACATCGACGAGAATAAGGTGCTCTATGCGATCGATCCCGACAAGGACGTCGACGGCTTCCACCCGGTGAACGTCGGGCGGCTGGTGATCGGCGAAGAGCTGTTTCCGCCGTGCACGCCGGCCGGGATCCAGGAGTTGATCGTTCGCAGCGGCACACCCACCGAAGGGGCGGAAGTGGTGGTCGTCGGCCGCAGCAACATTGTCGGTAAGCCGATCGCGATCATGATGCTGCAGAAGAAGGCCGGCGCCAACGCCACGGTGACCGTCTGTCACACCCGCACGCGCGACATGCCGGTCCATACCAGGCGGGGCGATATCCTGATTGTCGCCGCCGGCAAGCGCAACGCGGTAACCGCCGAGATGGTCAAGCCGGGGGCGACGGTGATCGACGTGGGCGTGAACCGGATCGGTTTCACCGCGTCGGGCAAGGCGAAGCTGGTGGGCGACGTCGATTTCGAGGCGGTCAAGGAAGTGGCGGGCAAGATTACGCCCGTGCCCGGCGGCGTAGGGCCGATGACGATCACCATGTTGCTAAAGAATACGGTTCGAGCCGCCAAGCGAGGGCTGTGAATCGGCGCGCCGTGCGGCGATTCGTGACGGGGACAAGTGTTGTGGTCCGGGGAGTCCGACGTGAGTAGAATTCTCCAAAAGGCGCCCGGCGTTCGGCGATTTGCCCACGAACCTTGGACCCCGGACTTGTGCACGGTGGCCAGAGCAGCCACAACCAGAGGGTGCTGCCATGCCTGACGAATCCACCATCTCCGAAAAGGCTCCGATTAGCCCCGAAGCCACCTTCCTGGCTGAAGTGCAACAGCGCAGCGGCGAGACGGTGTCTCGCTGCTACCAGTGCCGAAAATGCACCAACGGCTGCCCGCTGGTGTTCGCCATGGACGTGATGCCGAACCAGGTGATGCGGATGATCCAGATGGGGATGAGGGACGAGTTGCTGCGGTCGACGACGATCTGGCTTTGCGCCTCCTGCCAGACGTGCACGGCCCGGTGTCCCAACGACATCGATATCGCCCACGTGATGGACGCGCTGCGCCAGATGAGCCGCGAGGCGGGCGTCGCGGCCGAGCAGAAGATCGTGCGGTTCCACGAGGCCGTGCTGGATTCCATCCGCCGGTACGGCCGGATGTTCGAGTTGGGCATGGTCGGCCACTACAAGCTGGCAACGCTCGATCTGTTCGGAGGCGCCAAAATCGGCATCGAGATGGTCAAGAAGGGCAAGCTGAAGTTCCTGCCCGGCGGCATCCGTGCCAAACGCGAAGTCCGTGAAATGTTCGAGAGGGACCAAGGAGAATAGCCCGTGGAAGTCTCTTATTTCCCCGGCTGCTCGCTGCACGGCATGGCCGCTGAATACGACGAGAGCCTCCAGGCGGTGTGCGAGACTCTCGACATCACCTTGCGGGAGCTGGCCGACTGGAACTGCTGCGGGGCCTCCTCGGCCCATTTCCTCGACGACGAGCTGGCCGTCCGGCTTTCGGCACGCAACCTGACGATTGCCGATCGCGAAGGGCGGGAGTTGCTGATTCCCTGCGCCGCCTGCTTTCAGCGGCTGAAGCACGCCGACAAGGAACTCCGCAAGGATGCCGCCCGCTGGGTCGGGCAGCCCTACCGGGGCAAGACGGCCATCTACCACGTCAACGAGTTCTTCGACCGGCCGGAGCACCTCGACGCCATCCGGCGGAAGGTCGTCCGGCCGCTGCGGGGATTGGCTGGTGTGGCCTATTACGGCTGCCTGTCGCAACGGCCGGCCAAGGTGACCGACAGCCAGGCGCCGGAAAACCCGACGTCGATGGATCGCTTGATGCGTGCGGTGGGCATGGAGGTGCGGCCGTGGTCTTACAAGACCGACTGCTGCGGGGCCAGCCTGCCGCTGACCCGGCCCGACGTGGTCCGCCGACTCAGCGGCAAGCTGTTCGAGGCGGCCGAGGAGGCCGGCGCCGAGTGTCTGGTAACCGACTGCCCCATGTGCCAGTCGAACCTCGACACCCAGCAGGCCGACATCAAGGCCGAACAGGGCAAGCAATACAACCTGCCGGTCTTCTACATCACCGAGTTGATGGCGTTGGCCTTCGGCCACGGCCGCGTGGACCGGTGGTGGAAGAGACACTTCGTCAGTCCTACGGCGTTGTTGCAGAGCAAGGGCCTATGGGGAAACGACCATGCGTGAGCAAAGCGGGCAGCACGACGGCAGCGGCAAGGTCGGCTCGGTGATGGTCGTCGGGGCGGGCGTTGGGGGAATGCAGGCCTCGCTGGATCTGGCCAACGCCGGGTTCCACGTCACCCTGGTCGAACAGACCACCGCCATCGGCGGCCGCATGGCCCAGTTGGACAAGACGTTTCCCACCAACGACTGTTCGATGTGCATCATCTCGCCGAAGCTGATCGAGGTGGACAAGCATCTGAACGTGGATCTGTTGACCAATGCCGACGTGGTCGGCTTGGAGGGCGAGGCGGGCCGGTTCCGCGTGAAAGTCCGCAAGCGGCCCCGATTCGTCGATCTCGACAAGTGCAACGCCTGCGGCGATTGCCTCGATAAGTGCCCGATCAGCGTACCCAGCGAGTTCGACGAGGGCACCATGGATCGCAAGGCGATCTTCAAGCGGTACCCCCAAGCCATCCCCGCAGCGATGGCGATCAGCAAGCTGGAACGCCCGCCCTGCGTGAAGGCCTGCCCGGCACACGTGAACTGCCAAGGCTACGTGGCGCTGATCGGCGATGGCCGCTTCGAGGAAGCCTATGCGCTGATCCGCGAGCGGAACCCGTTTCCGGCCGCCTGCGGGCGGATCTGCCACCATCCGTGCGAGGGCGAGTGCAACCGGCGGGAACTCGACGGCGCGGTGGCCGTGAACCATCTGAAGCGGTTCGCCGCCGACTGGGTGGCGCAGCAACGAGCCGAGGGTCGGGAGGTGGCGTCGCCGCCGAAGGGAGAGATCGATCCGAGCAAGCCGCCGGTGGCCGTCGTCGGCGGGGGGCCGGCCGGCCTGACCGCCGCCCGCGATCTGGCCCTGCGCGGCTATCCCGTGACCCTTTTCGAGAGCCACGCGAAGCTCGGCGGGGCCATGCTGTTGGGCGTGCCCGCCTATCGGCTGCCCGAAGACGTGTTGCAGCGCGATATCGACGACGTGGTGGCCTCGGGTTTCGAGGTCAGGACGGGCGTGCAACTGGGGCGCGACTTCACGCTCGAGGGGCTCAAGCAGG
This sequence comes from Pirellulales bacterium, assembly GCA_016935315.1. Lineage (GTDB taxonomy): Bacteria > Planctomycetota > Planctomycetia > Pirellulales > Thermoguttaceae > JAFGRD01. Next base: position 120,219 of record JAFGRD010000078.1, on the reverse strand, counting down.
AGGGATACCGGGCGGTCTTCCTCGGCATCGGTTGCACTCGCCCCGCGCCTTTGGCCCGCAGCACCGACGGAACCGAAATGCAGGGCACCGAGCTGGAAGGCGTGCTGTTGGGGCTCGATTTTCTGCGCGACGTGAAGCTCGGCAACGGCCCGAGGCTCAGCGGCAAGGCCGTGGTGATCGGCGGCGGCAACGTGGCCGTCGACGTGGCGATGACCGCCCGGCGCCAGGGCGCCGACCAGGTCGAGATCGTCTGCCTGGAATCCCGCGACGAGATGCCCGCCTACCAGTGGGAGATTCAGGACGCCGAGGAGGAAGGCATCCGGATCAACCCCTCGTGGGGCCCCAAGGCCATCGTCGGGCGAAACGGCCGGGCCGGCGGGGTACAATTGCAGCGGTGTACGTCGGTATTCGACGGGCAAGGCCGCTTCGCCCCGCAGTTCGACGATTCGGTCTTCTCCGAGACGAGTGCCGACCACGTGATCCTTGCCATCGGCCAGCGCTCGGATTTCTCGTTCCTCAGCGACGACGACCCGCTCTGGGACCCGACGAAGCGTTTCGTCCGCTCCGACAAGCTCACGCTGCGGACCAACGTCGATTGGATCTTCGCCGGCGGCGACATGGCCACCGGGCCGGCGTCGGTGGTCGAGGCGGTCGCCCACGGCCACCAGGCAGCCGAGTCGATCGACCGCTTCCTGCACGGCCGGGACCTGGCGGACGGCCGCCAGGCGGACGAAACGCCGCCGGCCGCGATGCCCGAACGGCCGTTCCCGCTGCAACCGCGGGCCGAGCCGCCACGGCTGCCGGCCGATCGGCGGCCCGGCTACGTGGAGATCGAGCAGACGCTCGACGAAGAAGCGGCGGTGCGGGAGGCGCAGCGGTGCCTGGCGTGCGGCATTTGCAGCGAGTGCCAGCAATGCGTGACCGCCTGTAGTGCGGGGGCGATTCTCCACGACATGCTGCCCGAAGAGGTGGAGATCGAAGTGGGCTCCCTCCTGCTGGCCCCCGGCTTCGAGCCGTTCGATCCCCGCGGGCGCGCCGAATATGGCTACGGCGAGTATCCCAACGTGGTCACCAGCCTGGAATTCGAGCGGATCCTCAGCGCCTCCGGCCCCTACCAGGGACACGTGCTGCGGCCCTCCGATCGCACCGAGCCGAAACGCGTGGCCTGGATCCAGTGCGTCGGTTCGCGCGACGCCCAGTCGGGCAACAAGTATTGCAGCGGCGTCTGCTGCATGTACGCCATCAAGGAAGCCATCATGGCCGTCGACCACGTGCCCGGGCTTCAGGCCACCATCTTCTACAACGACATCCGGGCGTACGGCAAGGGTTTTGAGGCCTACTACGAGGGCGCGAAGAAGCACTACGGCGTGCGGTTCAAACGCGGCATTCTCTCCACCGTCAAACAGCGGCAGCGGACCCAAAACCTCGTGCTTACCTACGTCTCGGAGGGCGGCAAGGTCACCGAGGAGGAATACGACCTGGTCGTTCTCAGCGTCGGGCTGCGGCCCTCGGCGGGCACGGCCGAACTGGCCGAGATCCTAGGCATCCAACGCAACGAGTTCGGCTTCTGCCAAACCGACGCCCTGGCCCCCAGCCGCACCAGCAAGCAAGGCGTCTTCGTGGCCGGCACGTTCGCCGCGCCGATCGACATCCCCGAGACCGTGATGAGCGCCAGCGGCGCGGCCGCGCTGGCCGGCGAAGAACTCAAGGAAGTCCGCGGGACGAAGATCCGCCGGAAGACCTATCCCCAGCAGCGCGACGTCGCGGCCCAGCAGCCGCGGATCGGCGTGTTCATCTGCCGTTGCGGCACCAATATCGCCCGGGTGGTCGGCGTCGAAGACGTGGTCGACTACGCGAGATCGCTGCCCAACGTGGTCTACGCCGAAGAGAACCTCTACACCTGCTCGACCGATACCCAGAAGAAGATCGCCGAGGCGATCCTCGAACAGGAGCTGAACCGCGTAGTGGTGGCAAGCTGCACGCCCCGGACCCACGAGTCGCTGTTCCAGGAAACGTTGCGCGAGGCCGGCCTGAATCCCTACTTGTTCGAGATGGCCAATATCCGCGACCAGTGCTCCTGGGTCCACTTCAGCCATCCGCGACAGGCGACCTTCAAAGCCAAGGACCTGGTACGGATGGCGGTCGCCCGCGCAGCCACCTTGCAGCCGCTCGAGGACATGCTGCTGGAGGTGGACCAGCGGGCGATCGTGCTCGGCGGCGGCCTGGCGGGCATGACGGCGGCGTTGAGCCTGGCCGAGCAGGATTTCGAGGTCGCTCTGATTGAGCGAGAGCCCGAGCTCGGCGGCATCGCCCGGCAAATCCTCCATACGCTCGACGGCCCCGATCCCCAACAGCACCTGGCCGAGCTGATCCAGCGCGTCAAGGAGCATCCGCTGGTCCGGCTTTATACGGGCGCGACGCTGGACGACTTTTCCGGCCACGTCGGCAAGTTCAAGGCCACCTTGCGGCAGGGCGATCGGGGCGTTGAGGTCGGCGGCGGGGTCGTGATCGTGGCGACCGGCGGCGCACCCTACCAGCCGACCGAATACGGCTACGGCCAGAGCGAGCGGATCGTTACCCAACTGGAACTGGAGCCGAAGCTCCAGGACCCCGAGTTCGTCAAGGGGCTTGAGGAAGTGGTGATGATCCAGTGCGTCGGATCGCGCGAACAGGGACACCTGTATTGCTCGCGGGTCTGCTGCCAGGCGGCCGTGAAGCACGCCCTGGCCGTCAAACAGGTCCATCCCGGCTGTCGCGTTTATGTCCTGTTTCGCGACGTGCGGACCTACGGCTTCGACGAGCTCCACTACCTGCGCGCCCGGGAGGCCGGCGTCATCTTCGTCCGCTTCGATCCCGAAACGAAACCGGAGGTCGCGGTCGATGGGGGTTTGCGGGTGCTGGTCCACGACGACGTGCTTGATCGGAACATCGAGCTGCACCCGAGCCTGCTGGTGCTCTCCACGGCCATCCGGCCCCATCCGCAGGCCGCGGCGGTCTCCCAGGCGTTGAAGGTGCCGCTGAACGCCGACGGGTTCTTCCTCGAGGCCCACATGAAGCTGCGGCCGCTGGATTTCGGCAGCGACGGGATCTTTCTGGCCGGACTGGCCCATGCGCCGAAGTCGATGACCGAGTCGATCAGCCAGGCCAAGGGGGCCGCCGCCCGGGCCGCGACCGTGATCTCCAAGCCCGTGATGTACCGCTCGGGCGTGGTTTCCGAGGTGGATCAGGCCAGTTGCGCGGCGTGTCTGACCTGCGTGCGGCTCTGTCCCTACGACGTGCCGGTGATCGCCGAAGACGGCGTGGCATACATCGAGCCGGCCAGTTGCCAGGGGTGCGGCATCTGCGCGTCGGCCTGCCCTCGTAAGGCGATCACCACGCGGCACTATCGCGACCACCAGATCACCACCAAGGTCGACGTCCTGTTCGGCGACCCGCAGTACGAAGCGGCCGCCGCCGCGGCCGCCGAGACGGGAGAAGACGAGTGAGCGACACGCAGCCAGGCAACCTGCCGGTAAATGCGGCCGAACCGTTCGAGCCCAAGATCGTGGCGTACTGCTGCACGTACTGCGCCTACACGGCCGCCGATCTGGCCGGGTCGATGCGTCTGGAGTATGCGCCGAACGTTCGGGTGATCCAGATCCTCTGCACCGGCAAGATCGACGCGATTCTGCTGTTGCGGGCGTTCGAGGACGGGGCCGACGCCGTATACGTGGCCGGCTGTGCGTTGGGCGATTGCCATTACATGGAGGGCAACCTGCGGGCGATGCAGACGGTCGCCCATGCGAAGCACCTGCTGCAAGAAGTCGGACTCCAGCCGGAGCGATTGGAGTTCTTCCATATTCCGGCTTCGGCCGGACCGTTGTTTGCCCAGCGGGCCGACGAGATGACCGCGGTGGCCCGTCGGTTGGGACCGAATCCGCTGCGACGAACGATCCAGCGCGACGCAGGCGGGAAGCTGATCAAGCCGCCCGACCTGCATCCGCCGCTGCCGGAAGCCAAGTTGGGGAAGCTGATCCGCCATGCGGAACGGGTGTCGGATGTATCGATGTGAACGCGGTTGGAGGCGATGCACGCAGAGGCACAACGGGAACCAAGTCTTCATCTTGGCGCCTTGGCGCGAGGCCCTCATGCAAAATGAGCCTGGAAGGAAAGCATAACGATGATTGTCGCCGAACGAAAACCGCTTCAGCAGATCGAGGCCATGATCGAGGGCTTCGAGAAGATCCTCATCGTCGGTTGCGGCACGTGCGTGGCCGTGTCGATGGCGGGCGGGGAAAAGGAAGTCGAGGAGCTGGCCGCCCAATTGCGCATCAAGGCTAAGCTGCAAGGCAAACCGCGAACGGTCGACGAAATCACGGTGACCCGGCAGTGCGACAAGGAGTACCTGGAGCCGTTGGCCAAGTACCTCGATGAGTACGACGCCGTGATTTCGACGGCCTGCGGGGCGGGGGTGCAGTTTCTGGCCGAGCGCTACGAGGGGCGGATCGTGTTGCCGGCGCTGAACACGCTGTTTATCGGCGTGACCGAGGGCCCCGGCGTCTGGTCGCAGCGGTGCATCGCCTGCGCCGATTGCATGCTCGACCAGACCGGCGGCATCTGCCCGATGACGATCTGCGCGAAGAACTTGAGCAACGGCCCTTGCGGCGGCACCAACGCCGGCAAGTGCGAGGTGGACGGCGAGAAGGACTGTGCCTGGACGCTGATCTACCGCCGCATGGAGAAGCTCGGGCGGCTGGAATACCTGAAAAAAATCCAGCCGCCAAGGGACTACAGCCTGACGACCAAGCCGGGCAGGCACACGCACGAGGCCTTCCGACAATCGCAGCAAGAGGAGGAATAGCCGCATGGTTGCTGGATTCAAGCAGGCGTTTGCCCAGAAGAAGTTCGTGGTCACCGCGGAGGTCGGCCCCCCGAAGGGAACCGAAATCTCCGAGCTGCTTAGCCATATCGACCTGTTGAAAGACCGGGTCGACGGGCTGAACGTGACCGACAACCAAAGCTCGGTGATGCGGATCAGCTCCCTGGCTGTCTGCCGGCTGATCCTCGACCACGGCGGCGAGCCGATCCTCCAGTTGACCTGCCGCGACCGCAACCGTCTGGCCCTGCAGTCGGAACTGCTCTCGGCATGGGTGCTGGGTGTGAAGAACGTGCTCTGTCTGACCGGCGACTACATTACCGTTGGCGACCATCCCCAGGCCAAGCCGGTGTTCGATCTGGACAGCGTGCAACTGCTGCAGACCGTCGGCCTGTTGAACGAAGGGAAGGACCTGGCGGCGAACGAGATGCAGGGCGGCACCGGCTTCTTCGCCGGCGCGGTCGTCACGCCCGAAGCCGATCCCCTCGAACCGCAAATGCTCAAGTTCGAGAAGAAGATCGTCGCCGGGGCACGCTTCATCCAGACCCAGGCAATCTACGACGTCGACAACTTCAAGCGGTTCATGGAGCAAGCCCGGCGATATGACGTGAAGATCATGGCGGGCATCGTGCTGCTGGTCACCCCGGGCATGGCCCGCTACATGAACAAGAACGTGCCCGGCATCTTCGTGCCCGAAGCCCTGATCGAAGAAATGGCTGCCGCCGAAAAGGGTCAAAAGATCGAGGCGGGCATCCGGATCGCCGGCCGGATGATCCGGCAGTTGCGCGAGGAGAAGATCTGCGACGGCGTACACATCATGGCCATCGGCAAGGAGGATCGGGTGCCCGATATCCTCAAGGCGGCGGAGTAAGCGGAAACGTTGCTCGAGGACAGCAAGCGATGATGCAACAGGTGATCGAACCATGAGCAGCGACCAGGTCAACGTGACGACGCCGTCTCCGGCGTGCTGCGGCGGAAACGGCGCTGCCGCGCCCGATGCACGGCAAGTGCGAGAGTCGCTGCAGGGCGTCTTCTCCTGCTTCCAGGGCCGCCGGGACGAGTTGATCCCGATTCTGCAGAAGGTGCAAGAGCAGTTCGGCTACCTCCCCGAGGCGGCCATGCTGGAAATCGCACGGTTCACCCGGGTGCCCGAGGCCCAAGTCTACGCGGTGGCCACCTTCTACGCCCAGTTCCGCTTCACCCCGATCGGCAGAACGCACGTGATGGTTTGCCGGGGCACGTCGTGCCACGTGCGCGGCGCGCCGCGCATTCTGGAGGAGGTCGAAAAGCAACTGGGCATCAAGGAGGGTGAGACCTCGGCCGATCTGGAGTACTCGCTGGAGACCGTGGCCTGCATCGGGGCCTGCGGACTCTCGCCCTGCATCATGGCCAACAAGAAGGTCGAAGCCAAGTTGACCCCGAAGAAAGTGGCCGAGCTGTTCAAGAAGGCAGGAGGCGATGACGGTCAGTCTTGACGATCTCAGGCAACAGGCCCGACAGCGGTGGGACGCCCTGCAAAACAGCGAGACCGTGCGGATTCTCGTGGGCACCGCCACCTGTGGCCGCTCGGCGGGCGCCATGGAGGCCCTGGAGGCGTTCCGCGACGCCTTGCGACAGCACGGGCTGGACGGGCGACTGATCGAAGTCGGTTGCATCGGCCTGTGCTACGCCGAGCCGATCGCCTGCATCGCCAAGCCCGGCCGGCCGGCGGTCTACTACGGCGAAGTCACGCCCGAGAGGGCGCGGGAGCTGGTTGCCGCCTACCTGGTCGCGGACGACCCGCTGCCGCGATACGCCTTGGGCACCGTGGGCGACGGCCGGATCGAGGGCATCGGGCCGCTGCTGGAGGCCCCCGTGTTCCGGCACCAGGTGCGGCGGACGCTGCGACTTTGCGGAGCGATCGACCCCACCCAGATCGACCACTACCTGGCCCACGACGGCTACCAGGGTCTGGCTGCCGCGCTGGAGATGGGCCCGGAGCGGATCATCGAAGAGGTCCGGAACTCCGGCCTGCGGGGCCGCGGTGGCGCGGGTTTTCCCACCTGGCGAAAGTGGCGATTCTGTCGCGACGCCCCGGGCGAGACGAAATACCTCGTCTGCAACGCCGACGAGGGCGATCCGGGCGCCTTCATGAACCGCTCGCTGCTGGAAGGCGATCCCCATGCCCTGCTGGAAGGGATGCTTATCGCCGGCCACGCCCTGGGCGCCCGGGAGGGCTACATCTACTGCCGGGCGGAATATCCGCTGGCTCTGGAGCGGTTGCGGCTGGCGATCGAGCAGGCGGAAGCCTACGGGCTGCTCGGCGAGGACGTTTTGGGCTCGGGCATCGACTTCCGCATTCGGATCAAGGAGGGAGCCGGGGCGTTCGTCTGCGGCGAGGAGACCGCGCTGATCGCGTCGCTTGAGGGCCGGCGCGGCATGCCCCGTCCCCGACCGCCGTTTCCGGCCGTCTCCGGTCTGTGGGGGAAGCCTACCATCATCAACAACGTCGAGACCCTCGCCTGCGTCGCGTTGATCCTCCGCAACGGCGCCGAATGGTTCGCCCAATACGGCACCGAGAAGAGCAAGGGCACGAAGACCTTCGCCCTGGTGGGCAAGGTGAAGCGGACCGGCCTGGTGGAAGTTCCCCTGGGGATCACGCTGCGACAGATGATCTTCGACATCGGCGGCGGCACGCTGGACGACAAGCCGTTTAAGGCCGTGCAGACGGGCGGCCCCTCCGGCGGCTGCATCCCGGCCGAGCTGCTCGATACGCCGGTCGATTACGACTCGTTGCAGGCGGCCGGCACGATCATGGGCTCCGGCGGCATGGTCGTGATGGATCAAGACACGTGCATGGTCGATTTCGCCCGCTACTTCCTCGATTTCGCCCAGAAGGAATCATGTGGCGAGTGCGTGCCTTGCCGGTTGGGCACCCGACAGTTGTTGACGATTCTGACCGATATCACCAACGGGCATGGCAAGCCCGACGACATCGAGCTGCTTCTGGAGCTGGCCGGCGCGATCAAGCTCGGGGCGCTCTGCGGGCTGGGGCAAACGGCCCCCAACCCGGTGCTGACCACCATCCGCTACTTCCGCCATGAATACGAGGCCCACATCCACCGGAAGCGCTGCCCGGCCGTCGTCTGCAAGGAGCTGATTTCGTCGCCCTGCCAGCACGTCTGCCCCATCGGCACCCAGGTCCCGGTCTACATCTCGCTGATCGCCCAAGGGCGTTTTCAGGAGGCGTTCGACTGTATCCTGCGCGACAACCCGCTGCCGTCGGTCTGCGCCCGGGTTTGCCACCACCCCTGCGAATCGAAGTGTCAGGCCGGCCAGTGGGGCGATCCGGTGGCGGTGCGGGCGCTGAAGCGGTTCGCCGTCGATTACGCGCTGAAGACGGGAATCTATCCCCGCAAGAGATCTCCCGCGACAACCACCGGCGAAGCGGAAGCGACGCAGAAGGTGGCTATCGTCGGTGCCGGCCCGGCGGGGCTGATGGCCGGCTATCGGCTGGCCAACCGGGGATACGACGTGACGATCCTCGAGGCCCTGGAGGCTCCCGGCGGGGCCCTGGCGGCCTGTATTCCGGAGTATCGGCTGCCCCGCGACCGGCTGAATGCCGACATCGAAAACGTCAAGGCGGCCGGGGTGAAGATCCGCACCAATACGCGGGTCGGCCGGGATATCTCGTTCGAGGAGATTCGGCGCAGTTATCGGGCCGTGTTCCTCGCCACGGGGGCCCACCGGTCGAAGAAGCTGGGAATCGGCGGCGAAGACGCCGAGGGCGTGCTCGATGCCATGGAGTTTCTCACCAGGGCCAATCTCGGCCGCGAGGTTTCCCTGGGCCGACGCGTGGGAATTGTCGGTGGGGGAAACTCGGCCATCGACGCGGCCCGGGTGGCCGTACGGCTGAATCCGTGCGAAGAAGTCACGGTGATTTATCGTCGCACCCGGGCGGAAATGCCGGCCTTCGAGGAAGAGATCGAGGCCGCCGCCGAGGAAGGGATTCGGTTCCGGTTCCGGGCCGCTCCGGAAAAGGTCATCGTCGACGGTGCCGGGAGAGTGGCCGGCGTGGAGTGTCTGCGGATGGAGTTGGGCGAGCCGGACGAAAGCGGCCGCCGACGCCCGGTGCCGGTGGCAGGCTCCCGGTTCGCGATCGATCTGGATACGCTGATTGTGGCCGTCGGCGAGAACCCCGATCTGTCGTTTCTCGGCGACGGCCACGGGATCGAAGTCTCCCGCTGGGGAACAACCGTCGTCTCGCCCGATACGCTGCGGACCAACGTCGCCGAGGTATTCGCCGGGGGCGACGTCGTCACGGGGCCGGATACCGTGATCCAAGCCATGGCGGCGGGCAAAGTCGCCGCGGATATGATCGACAAGTATCTTCGCGGAGAATCCGTCGCCCGGGACTTCGAGCTGATCCGTCCGTCGACCTACCTGCCGGCGGTCGAGTTGACCGAGGAGGAAGTCGAGGGAGCCAGGCGACCCGCGATGCCGAGTCTGCCGGCGACGGAGCGAATCGGCAGCTTCGCCGAAGTCGAGCTGGTGCTAACGGCGGAGATGGCCATCCGCGAGGCCCGACGCTGCCTCCGGTGCGACCTGCAAACCGACGACGCGAGACGACACCTGGCCCAATGCGAGGCGGAAGGAGCGTGCCATGGCGGATGAGACGTCGCTGACCATCGACGGGCTGTCGATCACCGCGCGCCCGGGGACGAGCATTCTGCGGGCGGCGTTGAAGAGCGGACTGTACATCCCCCATCTCTGCGATCACCCGGATCTGGATCCGGTGGGCGTGTGCCGGCTGTGCCTGGTCGAGGTCGAAGGCCGGGGGCTGGTGTTGGCCTGCCGAACGCCCGTGGAAGAAGGACTGGTCGTGCGGACCGAGAGCCCCGAAATCAACAACGTCCGCCGCGTGACCACGGAGTTGCTGATCGTCAACCATCCGGAAGACTGCCTGGCGTGTTCTCAAAACGATCGATGCGAGCTGCAGCGGGTGGCGGCCTACGTCGGCGTGGACCGGCAGCGGCTGGCGCGTCTGCGGCGCGACGCCCGGCCGGCGCCGGTGGATACGTCGAATCCCTTCTTCGACTACGATCCGAACCGGTGCGTGCTCTGCGGTATTTGCGTGCGGACGTGTAGTGATTTGCAGGGGGTCAGCGCGATCGATTTCGCCTTCCGGGGCTTCGACACGACGATTGCCCCGTTCGGCAAGATGCCGCTTGCCCAGTCGCGGTGCGAATCGTGTGGGGAATGCGTCGTCCGCTGCCCCGTCGGGGCGTTGGCCCCGAAGAACGCCCAGCAGCCTTCGCGCGAGGTGCGAACGACCTGCCCCTATTGCGGCGTTGGCTGCGGCATCTACTTGGGCGTTCGCGGCGAGCGGGTCGTGGCGGTGCGCGGCGACCCCGACCGCGTGACCAACCGGGGCAGCCTGTGCGTGAAGGGGCGTTTCGGCTACGGCTTCATCAACCACGACGATCGGCTCACCACACCCTGGGTCAGGCGCAACGGCCGGCTCGTCGAGGCCGAATGGGACGAGGCCTTGAGCCTGGTGGCCGAGCGATTCGCCCAATCCAAGGGCGAGTCTTTCGCGGCGCTGGCCTCGGCCAAGTGTACCAACGAAGAAAACTACTTGATCCAGAAGCTGACGCGCGCGGTGATGGGTACCAACAGTATCGATCACTGCGCGCGGTTGTGACACGCCCCCACCGTGACCGGTCTGGTCACAGCATTCGGCAGCGGGGCGATGACCAACTCGATCGCCGAGATCGGCGACGCCGCGTGCATCCTGGCCGTGGGCACCAACACCACGGTGGCCCATCCGGTGATCGCGCTGCAGGTGAAACGGGCCGTCGCCCGCGGGACCAGGCTGATCGTGATCAATCCCAAGCAGATCGATCTGTGCCGCTCGGCCGATCTCTTCCTGCAGCCGCGTCCCGGCACCGATGTCCCGCTGTTGACCGCCATGGCCCGCGTGATCGTCGACGAAGGGCTGGCCGATACGGCCTTCATCGAGGATCGCTGCGAGGGCTTCGAGGCCTTCCGTCGCTCGCTGGAGGCCTTTTCTCCGGAATCCGTCGAGCCGATCACCGGCGTGCCGGCGGCCCAGATCGTCGAGGCCGCCCGCTGCTACGCCACGCGGAAGCCGGCCACCTTGCTGTATGCCATGGGCATCACGCAACACACACACGGCACCGACAACGTCCTGGCCACCGCCAACCTGGCGCTGCTGACCGGCAATGTCGGCAAGCCCTCGACGGGAGTGAATCCGCTCCGGGGACAAAACAACGTCCAGGGCTGTTGCGACATGGGGGCCCTGCCGAACGTCTTTCCCGGGTATCAGAAGGTCGCCGACCCAGAGATCCGGGCGAAATTCGAGTCGGCCTGGGACTGTCGCCTAAGCGATGCGCCGGGACTGACGCACACCGAGATCTTCGACGCGATCGCCGCCGGGCGCATCCGGTCGCTGTATCTGGTCGGCGAAAACCCGGTGCTCAGTGAAGCGAACGCCAACCACGTCCGCGAGGCACTGAAGCGGCTGGATTTCCTCGTGGTCCAGGACATCTTCCTCTCCGAGACGGCGCAGTTGGCCGACGTCGTCCTGCCGGCCGCGACCTTCGCCGAAAAGGACGGAACGGTGACCAACACCGAGCGCCGGGTCCAGCGAGTGCGCCGGGCGCTGGAGCCGGTCGGCCATGCGAAGCCCGACTCGTGGATCACCTGCCAGATCGCCAGGCGGCTGGGCGCCGGCGGCTTCGACGACGCCCGGCCCGAGAATATCCTGCAAGAGATCGCCTCGCTGACGCCCAGCTATGGCGGCATTGCCTACGAGCGTCTCGAGGGCGACGGGTTGCAGTGGCCGTGTCCCACGCGGGATCACCCCGGCACGCCGCTGCTGCACCGCGAGCGCTTCGCCACCCAAGACGGCAAGGGCCGGTTCGTGCCGCTGACCTACAAGCCGCCGGCGGAGCTGCCCGACGACGAGTACCCGCTGCTGCTGACGACCGACCGCAACCTGTTCCACTACCACACCAGCACGATGACCGGCCGCGTGGAAGGGCTGAAGACCTTGGCCCACGAAGAACTCCTGCGGATCCATCCCGACGACGCCGCGCGACTGGGGATCGCCGACGGCCAGATGGTCCAGGTCTGCTCCCGCCGCGGGGAAGTGACGGTCCGGGCCAACGTGACGGAGATCTGCCCGCCGGGCGTCGTTTCGGCGACGTTCCATTACGCCGCAAGCCCCATCAACGTGCTCACCAGTTCCGCGCTGGATCCGGTGGCCAAGATTCCCGAGACGAAGGTGTGCGCGGTGCGGGTGCAAGGGCAATGAGGCCGTTGCGCCGAAGTCCGTGCCGAAGTCCGTGCCGAAGTCCGATCAGAAGGGACGCCCGCCCAGCCTTGCCACCAGGCTCTCGGAGAGCACCACGATGTCCTCGCAGCAGAAATAGGATTCGATGTTGTCCGGCAGCAGCAGTGTGGCCGAGCAGCGGAATTCCTCGTCGGGGGCATGCCAGATCAGCCGCAGCACGACGCGTGGAAAGACCCGAAACAGATACGCGGCGTCGCCGCCCTCGGCCGGCTCGCCGCCCAGCGAGACCGCCGCCGCACGGAGCGTCTCTGCGCTGCGGCCCGCCGTGTGACACAACCGCCCGATCACCCGGCCTTGATAAACCCCGGCATACGACCGGGCTGCCGCGAGGTCGGCAAAGGTGGTTTGCGGCGGGCGGGTTTCCGGCCGCGACGAGACAGCCAGATAGTGCAAGACCAGAATGGCCCAGACCGAACCGACCGGGCCGCCGTCGAAAGTGGTGATTCGCTTGTCCGAAAGATCCACGTGGAAAACGTCGTTCAAGACGGGCAAACGCCACATCGCTTCGCGCCGTGCGGCCCCCAGCCAGACAAGCTGCTCCTCCGGTGCGCCGGCCAGGCCCGCGAAGGCCAGCTCGGTGGCCCGGGCAAGATTGTCCTGCGGGGGCGGCCGGAGCCGTTTTGGAGAATTGCGGGCGGTGCTCACGGGTACTGCACTCTCTGAAGAAAACGATGTGTATTGACGCTGGCACACTCCATGACCCAGGCCAACCAACGGAAGCCCGACTTGTCCGGCCTCCCGTTGGTCAGCCTGGATCCTTCACAATGCGAACATCAATAGTCTACCGTTTGCCCGGGGCAACTCTCAAGCAGGTCTTGTGCCCGGCGCTTGCCCGTCTTGGTCCGCAGCCGGCCGCCGACCGCCTCATACGAGCCCTTGCGGCTGCCCGCGGAAAGCCCCGCCGACAAGTGCGCCAGGAGCCGCGCGTCGGAAACGACCTGGAATTCCACCGTGTCGGTGGCGTTGCCCGTCCGGCAGCTCTCGAGCACCCTGCACACACAGGCGATCAGGTCCTCCTCCAGGCCGGCGGCCTGCATGATCCGCCGGGCGTGGGTCGTGCTCCGGGTCGCATCAGGCGGCTCGGCGGCCGATTCGCCCGGCCGTCGTGGCTGGTCGGCATCGAGCTCCCACACCAGGGCCGCCGCCGACACGATTCGCGGGTCGCCCCCCTCCTTGGCCAGAAGCTCCCGGGCGCACTGGAAGACGGTCAGGGCATCCGCGATCCGAGGTTGCTCCGCGGCAAAATGGCTCTTGATTTCCCGAATCAGCCGCGCGACCAGTGCCCCTTCGCCGGGATTGCCCTGGATCGATCGCTGCGGACGGAATCCCAGACACTGCTCGGCAAAGCTGCACCATTTTGCGCAATCGAACGAGACCTTGGGGTTGCCAAAGCGGTGGCCGCACTTGGGGCAGCGGCCGGAGCTTTCGTCTTTGAAGAACTCCACCGCGTAGCCGCACTTCGGGCAAGGTGTTTCCGAAGCGGCGTCGTCTTTCCAATAGGCTCGATCTTGTCCCGGGCACCTCATGGAACGCGTCCCTTCCGAGGAGGCGCGTGCAAGGCAGATTTCGTCGGCCAAGGGCCTCACCCACCCCATCACACGCTTACCCCGTCATACTCGCAGCCGGTCATGCGCTCAAGCGGTCGCCCAATCACCTGGCCGAAAAGGGTGGGGCGCAAAATAATGTCTACTATACCTGTAAATATACATCAGACATCAACAACGCACAAGCTGCGTGGATGGGCAGGATTCGGGGCAGCGCCATGCGACGCCGTGCCGAGTCGCGCTCTGGCTGGCGCGGCGCACCCCTCCCAAACACCCTGCGCAACGCAACTTCACCACCCCCTCCTGATCCTGGCCGCCGAGAGGCCTGCCGACCGCGCCCCGGTCGCCCGAAAGTGGTCCTACCCAAGCAGACTCCCGAGCGTGGGGTCCTCGGAGAATTCGCGGCGATGGCGCCCCTGAGGGCTCGCAAAAAACGGGTTGGACATACATGAAAGAGCAAGGCCGCGCAGCGGCCTTGCTCTTTCATCACCCGTTGACTGAAGATGCCTTTGAGTTTCCTGGTTCTTTCCCGATCAAAAGGCACCCAAATCGACGCCCCATGCAGAGCGAGCGTTATGGTTGGAGAGGCGTCTGCACCGCCTTTCCAACTATAAGAATGCCCAACTTGTTCTCTTGCGAGTCCTGAGCGGGCTGGTTGACCGCTGGTTGGGCAACCAGTAGAATGCACGACATTCAAAGGCTCGGAATCAGCGATTTTCCTGAGGACAATGAGTTTGCGATCGTAGAGTCTGGCGGCTTAGGCCTGTCGACCGGGAACGCACGCGACGTCTTCTGTGAACACCGACAGCCGGGTTCGTGGCCTTTTGCCATCGCAGAATCGATCGGTTCGGCGAGACGCCTGCTCTGCTGAGCGATTGGCACCAACGGTCGGGGCACGCTGGTACGTCTCCAAAGAAAGCTCGACGAAATCGATCCGAATGAAGCTTGCAATCGTTGGCAAAGGCGGCGTCGGCAAGACGACCCTGGCTGCGGCTCTGGCGAGGCGGTCGGCCGAATCCGGGCGAAGCGTGGTTGCCGTGGACGCGGACCCGGACGGCAATCTTGCCTCCGCCTTGGGCGTATCGGACGATCGGCTTCCCGAGCCGATCGCCCAGATGCGAGATCTCATCTTGGAGCGCACCGACGCCAGGGACGAGGGCGCCGGGTTGATGTTCAAGCTCAACCCGAAGGTGGACGATCTACCGGCGCGATTCTGCGTCGATGCCTCGGGAGTGAGTCTGCTGGTGTTGGGAACGGTAGAACTGGGCGGCAAAGGCTGTATGTGCCCCGAGGGCGCCGTGCTGAAGGCCCTGATGCAGCACCTGTTGTTGCGGGTGGAGGACGACGTGATTCTGGACATGGAAGCCGGGTTGGAGCACATGGGGCGGGCCTCCGCCCGGGGCGTCGACGCCATGATCGTGGTGGTCGAGCCCGGAATGCGCAGCGTGCAGACGGCCCGGCGCATCGGCCGGCTTGCCGCCCACATCGGGATCGGGCGGATCTTCGTGGCGGCCAACAAGCTTCGAGATCGACATGAGCAGGAGTTGCTCGATCGTGCCCTGGGCGGGCAAGAGATGATTGGTGTGCTCCCCTATAGCCAGGCGCTGGCTCGCGCAGACTTGGAGGGACGACCGACGACGGTGAACGACCAGGCGTTGGTCGAAGCGGTCGGCCGCATTGGGGAAGCCCTGGAGAGAAAACTGTCAGCTTGAGGAGGAGATTGCCATGGCTGTGCGGGAACGTTCCGTCGATGCCGCATCGCTTCAGATGCTCAAGGTCGCCGAGGAGGCGGACATCGCCACCGTGTGGGATCGGTTCGAATCCCAGCAACCCCAGTGCGGCTTCGGCCGGCTGGGCATCTGCTGCCGGAATTGCTTCATGGGACCTTGCCGCATCGATCCCTTCGGCGAGGGCGCCCAGGTGGGAATCTGCGGGGCCACCGCCGATACGATCGTGGCCCGCAACCTGCTGAAGAACACCGCCGTGGGCGCGGCGGCCCACTCCGATCACGGCCGCGAGATCGTGCACGCGTTGCGGATGGCGGCAGGGGGAAAATCCGACGCCTACAAGATCCGCGGCCCGGTCAAGCTCCACAAGCTGGCCGAGGAGTACGGAATCGCCCGACACGACCGAAGCGACGATGAGATCGCCAAGGATCTGGCTGAGCTGCTGCTGGCCGAGTTCGGCCGGCAAGAGGGAGTGCTGCTGAACACGGCCCGTGCCCCGGAACAACAACAGAGAAACTGGGCGGCGCTGGGCACGGTGCCCCGCGGCGTCGACCGCGAAGTGGTTACCGCCATGCACCGGACTCACGTGGGCGTGGACAACGAGGCCGAGCATCTGTTGCTCGGCGCGGCGCGGACGGCCCTGGCCGACGGCTGGGGCGGCTCGATGATCGCCACGGACGTCTCCGACATGCTGTTCGGCGAGCCGAAGCCGCTCCGCTCGAGGGTGAACCTCGGCGTGTTGAAGGAGGACGAGGTGAACATCCTGGTTCACGGGCACGAGCCGACGCTCTCCGACGTGATCGTGGCGGCCTCGCAAGATCCCGAGCTGCTGGCCGAAGCCGCGGCCAAGGGGGCCAAGGGGATCAACCTGGCGGGGATTTGCTGCACGGCCAACGAGATCCTGATGCGCCACGGCGTGCCCATTGCCGGCAACTTCCTGCAGCAGGAACTCGCCTTGATGACCGGCGCCGTGGAAGTGATGCTCGTCGACGTGCAGTGCGTGTTTCCCGCCGTCACCGAGTTTCAGAAGTGTTTTCACACCAAGGTTGTCTCGACCAGCCCCAAGGCCAGGTTTCCCGGCGCCACCCACATCGAGTTCCACGAAGAGCACGCGATGGAAACCGCCAAGAAGATCATCCGCATGGCGATCGAGAACTTCGCCAACCGCGATCCGGCCCGGGTGACGATTCCCGCCACGCAGGAGAAACTCGTGGCGGGGTTCACCACGGACGTGGTCCACGAGATCCTCGGCGGAAAATACCGCCCCAGCTACCGGCCGCTGAACGACGGCATCCAGACCGGGCGGCTGCGGGGCGTGGCCGGCGTGGTCGGCTGCAACAACCCCAAGTTCCCTCACGACGGGTCACACCTGGCGATGGTCAAGGAGCTGATCCGCAACGATGTGCTGGTGGTGCAAACCGGCTGCAGCGCCATCGCCTGCGGCAAGGCGGGGCTGTTGACGCCCGAAGCGGCCGAGGCGCATGCCGGCAAAGGTCTCGGGGAGATTTGCCGGGCAGTGGGCATGCCGCCGGTGCTGCACGTAGGGTCCTGCGTGGACAACTCGCGGATTCTCACCGCCTGCGTGGAAATGGTCAACGAAGGCGGCATCGGCGATTCGCTGGATAAGCTGCCCGTGGCCGGCGCGGCGCCCGAGTGGATGAGCGAGAAGGCGATCTCCATCGGCATGTACTTCGTGGCCAGCGGCATTTTCGTGGTGATCGGGCAGGCGCTGCCGGTCGAGGGCAGTGCCGCCGTGGTGGAGATGCTCACACAGACGTTCGAGAAACACTTCGGGGCCACGTGGGCGTTCGAGCCCGACCCGGTCAAGGCGGCCCATCGGATGATCGACCACATCGACCGCAAGCGGGCCGATCTGGGGCTGCCGCCGCCGATGTACGAGGTGCCTTATGCGCCGAAGACGAACGGGGCCGCCCGGGCCGCCAACCGCACCGTCTCGACCGGCGGCCAGCCGGCCGGCGAAGCGGGGGCGGCTGTCGCGGCGAGCTGCCGCGGACCGCGGATCGAGGACTAACCGCAGGAGGGAACTCGTTGTGAAACGATTGGTGGCTGATCCTATCAGATGCTTGGCGTGCCGCGCTTGCGAGATCGCCTGCGCCTTGGCCCACGCCGAAACGGACGATTTGGCCGAGGCGATTGCCGATCCGGGTACGCGTCCGCGGATTTACCTCGAATCGGCCGAGGGATTGGCCGTGCCGCTGCAATGCCGCCACTGCGAGGACGCCCCGTGCGTGGCCGTGTGTCCGTCGGGGGCGCTTTCGCGGTCCAGCGAGGCCGAGCCCGTGTTGGCCGACCAACAGAAGTGCATCGGCTGTGCCTACTGCGTGCAGGCCTGCCCGTTCGGCGTGATTCGCGTGGCAACGGACCAGACCGTGGTCATCAAGTGCGACCTTTGCATTGGTCGCCAGGGGCAGGGGCTCCCGCCGGCCTGCGTGGCGGCGTGTCCGGTCGGGGCTCTCTGGCTGGAGGAGATGGACGAAGTGGCCAAACGGAGCCGGGCCAAGGCCGCCGCCGGGGCCGCCGCGGCCAGCCTGACCAACGAGGGAAGGTAGCCCCGGCAAACGCGGAAAGGGAGGACACTCGACTCACCCTACGTATCTTGTCGCATTCGGGAGAGCTGAAGTGCCGATCGAGATTACCGTTTGTGTGGGCAGTTCGTGTCACGTGCGGGGCTCGCGGGACGTGTTGAAGCGGTTCGCCGAGATCCTCAAGGCCGAGCGGCTCGAAGACGAGGTGGTCCTGGTCGGCTCGTTTTGCATGGAACGTTGCGGCGAAGGGACGAACTGGAAATTCAACGGCGAAGACGTCAGCAGCGGAAGCGTCGAAGCGGCGGAGGAAACGCTGCGCAGAAGGCTTGCCGAGACGCTGAAAAACTCGCCGAAGGGCTGAAGAAGACATAGGCCATACCCCGGCCGCTTCGCGGAGGCCGTTCGATGAATGCCAAAGCCACGCCCGAAGTGAGCTCCATCCTCCAGCATACGCCCAACGGGTTGGTGCTGGTCGACCAGGACGCCTGCATCCGGTTCGTCAACCCGGCCTTCCGCAAGATGTTTTACACCGGCGACGAAGACCTTCTCGGGCGCAAGGCCGCGGAGTTCCTGCGCAGCGATTGCTTCGAGCGGGCGATCGCCACCGGCAAAGAGCTCTCGGTTCGCGGCGACATGCCGGAACGGGGAATCCACTACCGGGCCGGGATCTTCAAGACCGAAGGCGAGAATCGCTATTGCGGCGTGTTCATCGACACGTCGGAGGAGGAGCGCGCCCGGGCCGAATTGCTGGAGTTGAAGCGCGAAACCTTGGCCCGGGCCGAGGAAGTTATCCGCCGACAGATGCACACGGCGCAAGAGATCGCCGGGCTGCTCGGCGAAACCACCGCGGAGACCAAAGTCCTGCTGGCCAAGCTCACCGATCTGTTCGAACGGGAGAAGACGGCGTGAAGGTCTTCTACGAGTTCGGTATCAGGCAGATCAACAAGAAAGCAGAAGAGCTGTGCGGCGACAGCGTAGCCTATTCGAGCAGACCCGATCGGACGACGCTCGTCTTCTCGGACGGGCTGGGCAGCGGTGTGAAGGCGAGCATTCTCTCCACCTTGACCACCCGCATCGCCAACCGAATGCTCGACGAGGGGCTGCCGATGGACGAAGTCGTCCAGACCGTGTCCGAAACGCTGCCGATCTGCCGGGTGCGCAAGATCGCCTACAGCACGTTCAACATGGCGCAGTTGTTTCCCCAGGGATTGGCGAAGATGGTGGTTTTCGACAGCCCCCCGCCGCTGCTGATCCACGACAACGAGATCCAGCATCTGGTCTACGAAGAATGCGAAGTCGGCGGCAAGCGAATCTGCGATTATGCCTTCCCGTTGGTTCCCGGCGACTGGTTGGTGCTGGTATCCGACGGCGTGATCAATGCGGGCATCGGCGGGGCCTATCCCTTGGGTTGGGGTTGGGACGAACTGGCAAAGTACCTGGCGAACCACGTCCACGAGACGCTTTCGGCCAACGGTTTGGCCGACAAGCTCGCCCGGGTGGTCGACGAGCTGTACGAAGGATCGCCGGGCGACGACGTGAGCATCGTCGTCGTCAAGGCCCGAACCAAGCGAACGCTGGTCCTCTTCACCGGCCCGCCCGTCGACAAGAGCGACGACCGGCGGATGGTCGACGCCTTGATGGCCCCGCTGCAGAAACGCGTGGTTTGCGGGGGCACGACGGCGAATATCGTGGCCAGAGAACTGGGGCGCCAGATCGAAGTGGACCTGGCGACGGGCACCGATGCGGTGCCGTCTTCCGGACGGGTCGCCGGAATCGATCTGGTCACGGAGGGTACGTTGACGCTTACCAGAGCGCTGGATATATTGCGATCCGGCGTGCCCGACGACGAGTTGAACCTGAAGCTCGACGGCGCGAGCTCGCTGGTGGTGTTGCTGCGCGAAGCGGACGAGATTCGAGTCTTGGTCGGCAGAACGATCAACCCGGCCCACCAACACCCCAATTTGCCCAGGGACCTTGGTTTGAAGACGCAGATCGTTCATTCGCTCGGCGAGTTGTTGCACAACGAGGGAAAGGAAGTGCAGATCGAGTATTATTGACGCTTGCACAGTCAATGCGCGAGGGCGACCAACGGAAGCCCGATTCTGCCGGCCTCCCGTTGGTCGGCCTGGATCATTCGCAATGCAGACCTCAATACTGACGGGTTGCGTTCGCAGCCGCGACAGCAGGGGGGCGACGGTGCATGACGGGTCCCGGGTGGCCAATGGTGGATAGACGAGTTTCCCACACAGTACGGTACCGAGAATGACCGCAGAAAACGCAGAACGGATCGCCGCGATCATTCAGCGCTACGGCGGCGATGCCGAAATGCTGATTCCCATGATGCAGGACGTGCAGGCCGAGTTCGGCTACCTGCCGCAGGCCGAGCTGAAGGAGCTTGCCGGACGGCTCCGCGTGCCTTTGGCGCAGATCTACAGCGTGGCGACGTTCTACGCGTCCTTCCGACTGATGCCCAAGGGCGATCACACGATCCAGCTCTGCATGGGGACCGTCTGCTACCTGAAGGGCGCCGACAGGATTTCCGAGGCAATCCAGCGGGAATTCGAGCTGGTGCCCGGGGGGACTTCGCCGGACGGGAAGTTCACTTTCTCGCCGGTCAACTGCGTGGGGGCGTGTGCGCTGGCGCCGGTGATGGTCGTCGACGGCGAATATCACGGCGGCCTGGAGGTCAAATCGGCCGTGGAGGTGTTGCACCGGGTCGTCGAGAGCGATCGTCGGGGCGAGACGGCCGCCGGGTCGCCTGCCCGATCCGTCGCCGGTTCCGGCAACGGGAGTAAACAGCCGTGAGCATTGTCCAGACGAGACTCGAGAGCGTGAAGGACCTGGAGTCGTTGCGCCAGCGCGTGCTGGCGGAGCAGGACCTGATTGCGCATCGCGTGCGGGTCTGCCTGGGAAGCGGATGCAGGGCCAAAGGGGCGCCGAAGGTCTTCGAGCGTTTCCGCCAGGCGGCCGCCGAGCTGGGCGACGCCTCGCTGGTCGTTCAGACCAAGTGCACCGGCTGCCACGGCTTCTGCGAGCGCGGGCCGATCGTGGTCGTCGACCCGGGCAACATCTTCTACCAGAACGTCAGGGAAGAGGACGTTCCCGAGATCTGGCGAGAGTCGGCCGTCGGTGGCCGGGTCGTCGAGCGGCTGCTGTACCACGACGAAGAGACGGGTAAGCCGGCCACCACCTGCGAGGCGATCCCCTTCTACAACGCCCAGCACCGCATCGTGTTGGCCCACAACGGCGCGATCGACCCGACAAGGATTGAGGATTACCTTGCCGCGGGCGGATACGCGGCGCTGGCCAAGGTGCTCGGCACCATGGAGCCGGACGAGGTGATCGACGTGATTACCCGCTCGGGGCTGCGCGGCCGCGGCGGTGGTGGCTTCCCGACCGGGCGCAAGTGGCGCTCCGCTCGCGACGCCCCCGGCGAGCCGACCTACGTGATCGCCAACGGCGACGAGGGCGACCCCGGCGCGTTCATGGATTGCGCGATCATGGAGGGCGTGCCCCACGGCGTGATCGAGGGCATGATCATCGGCGCCTACGCGGTTGGCTCCTCGCAAGGAT
Source organism: Pirellulales bacterium (assembly GCA_016935315.1). Classification (GTDB taxonomy): domain Bacteria; phylum Planctomycetota; class Planctomycetia; order Pirellulales; family Thermoguttaceae; genus JAFGRD01. The sequence goes on along the minus strand of JAFGRD010000078.1, from coordinate 98,617 downwards.
ACATCTACGTCCGCAACGAATACCCCCTGGCGGTGAAGCACCTTTCGATCGCCATCGAGCAGGTCCGGGAGCTGGGGCTGCTGGGCGAGGACATCCTCGGCAGCGGTTTCTGCTTCGATATCCGCATCAACCGCGGCGCCGGGGCCTTCGTTTGCGGCGAATCGACAGCCTTGATGGCCTCGCTGGAAGGCCGCGTGGGAGAGCCGCGGGCGAAGTACATCCACACCGTCGAAAGCGGCCTGCACGAGAAACCGTCGCTGTTGAACAACGTGGAAACCTGGGCCAACGTGCCCCACATCATCCTCAAGGGCGCCAAGTGGTTCGCCTCGTTCGGCACCGAAAAGAGCAAGGGTACCAAAGTCTTCTCCCTGGTGGGCAACGTGAAGAACACCGGGCTGGTGGAAGTGCGCATGGGCATGACGCTCCGCGAGATTATCTACGGCATCGGCGGCGGCATCCGCGACGGCAAGGCCTTCAAGGCCGTGCAGACCGGCGGTCCCTCGGGCGGCTGCATCCCGGCCGCTTGCCTCGACGAGCCGGTCGATTTCGATCGCCTCACGGAGCTGGGCTCCATGATGGGCTCCGGCGGAATGATCGTAATGGACGAAGAGACCTGCATGGTCAATGTCGCCAAGTACTTCCTGCAGTTCCTGCGGGACGAGTCGTGCGGCAAGTGCGCTCCCTGCCGCGAAGGCACGGCGCAGATGCTCGACGTGCTGACGCGCATCACCAAGGGCGAGGGCCGCGAGGGCGACGTGGAGACGCTGGAGAGGCTCGGCGAGCTGCTGGAAGACACGGCGCTGTGCGCGCTGGGAAAGACGGCCGCCTATCCCGTGCTCTCGACCGTCCGCCGCTTCCGCGACGAATACGAAGCCCACGTGCAGCGGCGGCAATGCCCGGCCAAGGAATGTCCCGGGCTGTTCCGCTACGAAATCGACGCCGAAACCTGCACCGGTTGCGGGTTGTGCCGAAAGAAGTGCCCGGTGGAAGCAATCACGGGGGAGCGCAAGGCGCCCCACGTGATCGACCCGGAAATCTGCACCGACTGCGGCACGTGCTTCGACGTCTGTCCGTTTTCGGCCGTGATAAAGGTGTGATCCGTGAGGAGCCGGCGATGCCGACGGTGACGATTGACGACAAGCCGTGCCAAGCACAAATCGGCGAGACGATCTTGCAGGTCGCCCGACGCAACGGCTTCTGGATCCCGACGCTTTGCCATCACGACGCGCTGCCGTCGTACGCCGCCTGCCGCATTTGCGTGGTGGAGATCGACCGGGGTGGCTGGTGGCAGGTGGTCACGTCGTGCAACTACCCGATCCGCGGCGATCTGACGGTTCGTATCGACTCGGAGCGGGCGATCCGGGGCCGCCGAGGCGTGATGCAACTGCTGCTGGCCCGCTGCCCGGAGAGCGTCGAGTTGGCCCGGCTGGCCGCCCGCATGGGAGTCCGGAGCACTCCCTATCCGAAAGTCACCGAGGCGCAGCGGAACTGCATCCTCTGCGGGCTTTGCGTGCGGGTTTGCGACGAGCTGATCGGCGCGTCGGCCATTGCCCGGGCCGGCCGGGGCGTCGAGCGGGCGATCGCCGCGCCGTTCCGCATGCCTTCGGAAGACTGCATCGGCTGTGGCGCCTGTGCCGCAATCTGCCCGGTGGGAACGATCGTGGTACGGATGCACGAGGAAGAGGTCGAGATTTCCCCGTTTAAGACCCGGGTGAAGCTGAAGCGTTGTGCGGCGTGCGGCGAGCCGATCGGAAGCGAGTTGGTGCAGCAAGCCTTGGCCCGACGCGGTGGGCCCAAGGTCGTAGAGCTGCTCGCCCGCGAGGAGTTCTGCCCGCGGTGCAAGCGAAAGAAACTGGCAAAAGAGCTGACAGCCGCCGTTCCGCGCGCAGGAAGCGGCCAGTCCGTGTCCCAGAGATCATGAACGGGAGGCACATATGTCCAAACAGGTCTTCACGCAGGTGATTCGCGGCGCCCACCAGTGGGTCCAGCAGGCCGAAGAGGGGTTGCAGCGGGCGCTGGACGAGCACGGTCCCGACAAGCCCGTCGGCTGGGGCCCGCAAACCGCCTACTTCCTGCCCATGTCGTACTCGCTGATGGGCCTGGAGATCAAAACGTTGGGCCAGTTGAGGGCCCAGGTCGAGCACGCCCGTGAACTGCTCCGGCCCGTGCCCACCGAGGAGCTGTGGCTTCCGTATCTGGGCGACGGGCTGGACGCCGGGGCGGCCACCATGCTCGCCCAGGAGGCGCTGGTCGCGTTGCGAACCTGCAACGGCTACGCCGCGCCACCCGGATGGCAAGGGTTCATCTCCGACACGATCATGCGGGAGCTGGGCATCCAGTTGGTCGACGGGCGGATGCCCGGCTTCGCGGCCATTCTCGGACCGGCTCCCACCACGGAAATCGCGGTGAAGACCGTTCGCGAACTCCAGCAGCGGAGCATCCTCACCTTCCTCTGCGCCAATCGGCACGGCAAGACGATGCGCCAGCAGATGGTCGAGGGCGGCGTGCTGAAGGAAGACGCGCCGCTGAAGGAGTGCTGGGACCTCTACGTCGTGCCGGTGGGGCCCGACACGCTCGACGGGATCTACGTGCTCAACTGGTCGATCCGCAGCGCGTTGACCTTCGGCGGCCACAAACGGGGCGAATCGCGCAGCTGCCTGAACTACACCAAGCGCCGTATCCACGCCTTCGCCATCACCTTCGGCGATATTCCCGACGAATGGTACGCCGTGGGCGCCGGCGCGATCCTGATGGGCTATCCGGTGATCTCCGACGTGCAGACCACGCCCGAGGTGCGCCCCACCGGCGTCACCGTCCGCGAGGCGATCGTGGTGGAGCCCGACCCCGAGAAGCTGGTGCCCACCTGCATCGACACCCGGGCGGTGAAGGTGAAGATCGAGAAGATCGACATTCCGGTCGGCTACGCCGCGGCCTTCGAGGGTGAACGGGTCCGCAAGGACGACATGCACGTGCAATTCGGCTTCAAGTACTCCGACGCCGTGGAGTACGCCCACATGGTCGAGCCGGGCGAGATCCAGGACGGCGACGTGCAGCTCGACGGACCGGACATCGACTCGGTCGAGCCGGGCGGGGCGATGCCCTTGTCGATCGAAATCCTGCTGGCCGGGCGGAAGATGCAGCGCGACTTCGAGGGCATCATGGAGCGACAGGTCCACCGCTGGCTGAGCAACGCCATGGGTTTCATGCACACCGGCCAGCGCGATCAAATCTGGTGCCGCATCAGCAAGAAGGCCTTCGGCGCCGGGCTGCGGCTGAAGCACCTGGGCACGATCCTGCACGCCAAGCTCCACGACGAGTATGGCGGAATCATCGACAAGGTGACGGTCCGGATCTCGACCCGCGCGGAACAGGTCCAGGCCAAGGTGGCCGAGGCCCAAGAGGCGTTCGGCTACCGCGATGACCGCATCGCCGACATGACCGACGAATCGGTCGACGTCTTCTACAGTTGCACCGTTTGCCAGAGCTACGCCCCGGACCATGTGTGTGTGATTACCCCACAGCGGCTGGGGCTTTGCGGCGCCTACAACTGGCTCGACGGCCGGGCCAACTACGAGATCAGCCCCTCGGGACCGAACCAGCCGATCCCCAAGGGACGTACCATCGACCACGTGAAGGGTGAATGGGAAGGCGTCAACAAGTTCGTCTACGAAAACTCCAACCGCAAGGTGGAGCGGTTCTGCGCCTACAGCCTCCTGGAGGCGCCCATGACCAGTTGCGGCTGCTTCGAGTGCATCGTGGCGATCCTCCCGCTGGCCAACGGCGTGATGGTGGTCAATCGCGAATTCCCGGAGGTGACGCCCTCGGGCATGAGCTTCGGCGAGCTGGCCTCGGCGACCGGCGGCGGGGCCCAAACGCCAGGCTTTCTGGGCGTGGGACGCCTGTACCTCTCCAGCCCCAAGTTCCTGGCCGCCGACGGCGGAGTGAAGCGGCTCGTCTGGATGCCCAAGTCGCTGAAGGAAGGTATCCGCGAGCGATTCCAGAAAGAGGCACAGCGGGTCGGCGAGCCCGATTTGCTCGACAAAATCGCCACCGAAGAAGACGCCATGACCGAAGAAGAAGTGGCCGAGCACCTCGCCAAGGTCCATCACCCCGTACTGGCGCTGGATTCGTTGATGTAACCTCTAGCCCCCGAACCTCGACCTCCGAACCTTACGAGAGGTATCCACCATGGCACTTACGGGTCTTGAGATCTACAAGCAGTTGCCCAAGACCAACTGCAAGGATTGCGGTTTTCCCACCTGCCTGGCGTTCGCCATGAAAATGGCCGCCGGCCAGGTTCCCTTGGACAAGTGTCCGCACGTGACGGCCGAGGGCAAGGCGGCGCTGGAGTCGGCCTCCCGACCGCCCATCCAAGTGGTCAGGATCGGAACCGACGCCAACGAAATCAAGGTCGGCAACGAGACCCAACTCTACCGTCACGAGGAGAAGTTCTACCGGCCCGCCGCCGTGGCCGTGCGGGTCTCCGACACGCTGGACGAGGCTGCTTTGGCCGAGCGCGCCAAGGCGATCGGTCAACTCGTCTTCGAGCGGGTGGGGACCCGGATCAAGGTCAATCTGGTCGCCGTCGACAACGCGTCGGGCGACGCCGCCCGATTCGAGCTGGCGGCGAAGTTGGCGGCGGAGAAATCGGGCCTGGCCTGCGTGTTGATGTCGGCTTCGGCTGCCAACCTGGCCCGGGCGGCCGCGGCCCTGTCGGGCCAGCGACCGCTGCTGTACCTTACCGATCCGACCGATCCGACCGAGGCGGAAGCCGCCGCCGCCGTGGCCAAGGACAACCAGTGTCCGTTGGCCGTTGCCGCCGATGGCCTGGAAGCCCTGGCCGAACTGACGCCCAAGCTGGCCGCGGCGGGCGTCGAAGAACTGGTGCTCGATCCGGGTACGCGCACGCTGAAGGAGACGTTGGAGGCGCTGACGCGGATCCGTCGCCTGGCGTTGAAGGGGTTTCGCCCGGTCGGCTACCCGGCGATCGCGCTGACCACGGCCGACGATCCGACGATGCAAGCGGTCGAGGCGAGCACGTTCATCGTCAAGTATGCCGGCGTGGTGGTGACCGACGCGATCGAGCCCTGGCAGATTCTCCCCATCCTGACCACGCGGCAGGACATCTACGTCGACCCGCAGAAGCCGGTGGCCGTCGAGCCCAAGCTCAACGCCGTCGGCGAAGTCAACGAGCAGTCGCCGCTGCTGGTCACCACGAACTTCTCGCTGAGCTACTATTCGGTGGAAGGCGAGGTCGAGGCCAGCCGCGTGCCGGCCTATATCCTCTCGGTCGATACGGAAGGCACCTCGGTGCTGACGGCCTGGGCCTCCGACAAGTTCAACGCCGAGACGATCACCCAGGCGATGAAGAAGTCGGGCATCGAAGAGAGGGTCGCGCACCGCAAGGTGATGATCCCCGGCTTCGTCGCCGTGCTCTCGGCCGGCGTTGAGGACGAATCGGGCTGGTCGGTGCTGATCGGGCCGAAGGAGGCGTCGGGCATCCCGAGTTACCTGAAAAACCAGTGGCAGGCGTAAACCATCGTGGCCCACTTCCGCATTCGTTTTCTTCCCGACAACCTCGAAACGACGGTCGCGGCGGGCAAAACCCTCCTCGACGCCGCCCGGGAAGCGAACGTCTACGTCGGCGCGATCTGCGGCGGCGAAAGAATCTGCGGCAAGTGCCGGGTGATTATTCGCGAGGGCGAAGTCGAGGGCGAATCGACCGAGTTCCTCACCCGCGATGAAATCCGCCGTGGATACGTCCTGGCCTGCCAGGTCGTTCCCATCACCGACCTGCTGGTCGAGGTCCCGCCGGAATCGCGTCTGACTGGCTACAAGGGCATCGGCGTCGACAGCGAGCAGTTCCGCGACTTTGCCCATCGAGGCGCCGAGCGCCCGCCGGCCGCCCTGGCTCCGATTGTCGAGAAGTACTTCTTCGACCTGCCCGAGCCGACGCTCGACGACCCCACCGCCGATCAGGAACGGCTGTTGGAGGCCGTCTCGAAACGGCGCCCCGGGCCGCTGCAAATGGGGCTGAAGATCACCCGCGAACTGCCACGCGTGCTCCGCCGCCACGAGGCCAAGCGGACCTCCTGGAAATGGAAGTGGGACGGGCGCGTCACGGCCACGGTGGGGATGCGGGCCGACGTGAACGAGGTTCTGTGTGTCGAATCGGGCAATACGGCCGACCGGAACTTCGGGCTGGCGCTCGACGTGGGCACGACCACGGTGGTGGCACATCTGGTCGATCTGAGTTGCGGAACGACCCGCGAGGCGGCGGCGAAGTACAACTCGCAACTGGAGTTCGGCGCCGACGTGGTCAGCCGCATCAACCATGCCCGGCAGCCCGGCGGCGCCGAGGCCCTGCACCGGGCAATCGTCCAGGACGTGGAGACGCTGATCGAGGATCTGGTGCAGCGGGCCCACGTGGGGCGCGGCGACATCCACTGCGTGGTGGCGGCCGGCAACACGGCCATGCTGCACTTCCTGCTGGGGCTGGAGGCGGATCTGATCCGGCTCTCGCCCTTCGTGCCTTCGGCCACCAGTCCGCCGCCGTTGCGGGCAGCCGAAGTCGGACTGGGAATTCACCCCCGCGGGATCCTCTACACCGTGCCCATGGTGGGCAGCTACGTGGGCGGCGACATCACGGCCGGCGTGCTCGGCTCGGGCATGTGCGACTCGGAGCGATTGGCGTTGCTGCTGGACATCGGCACCAACGGCGAAGTCGTGCTGGGCAGCCGGGAATTCACCGTTGCCTGCTCCGCCTCGGCGGGGCCGGCCTTCGAGGGCGCGTCGGTCTCCTGCGGCATGCGGGCGACCAGCGGCGCCATCGACAGCGTGCGGTTCTTCCAACGCGAGCCGATGGTCGCCGCGACCACCGTCGACGGCAGCCCGCCCGTGGGCCTTTGCGGAACCGGGCTGATCGACGCCCTGTCGGGCATGCTGCTGGAGGGTGTGGTCGATCGGGCCGGGCGGTTCCAGGTCGCCCGCGCTCGAGGACGCTTCCGCGAAAACGAAGAAGACGGCCAGCCCGAGTTCGTGCTGGTCGCGGCCAAGGAGTCGGGCGGGCCGCGCGACGTGATCCTGACCCAGGCTGACGTCGAAAACCTCGTCCGCACCAAGGGCGCGATCTACGCGGCGACCGATTCCCTGGTGCAATCGGTCGGGGTCTCCTTCGGGCAAATCGAAAGGGTCTACATCGCCGGGGCGTTCGGCAACCGGCTGGACATCGCCAGTTGCGTGAACATCGGCTTGTTGCCCGACGTCCCGGTCGAGCGGTTCGAGTTCCTGGGCAACAGCGCGATCGCGGGTGCGAAGATGATGATGCTCAGCCATCACACGTTCGACGAGGCAAGGCGCATTCGCGATCGCGTGACTTACCAAGAGCTGATGGTCGACCAGGCCTACATGGAGCGATTCACGTCGGCCTGTTTCCTGCCCCATACCGATCTTTCCCGATTCCCGTCGGTGGCCCATAGACTGGGGGCCCACGGCAGCGGGTCGGTCCCGGCAGGTGCGTGAGGTAACCGACAAGTGCGTGAGATACCCGGCACGTGAATGAGGTAACGAGGAGAATCCGACGTTGAAGTTTTCGATTGCAGTCGCGGGCAAAGGCGGCACGGGCAAGACGACGCTGGCGGCGTTGGTTGTGCGGTCGCTTCGGGAGTTGGGCGTCCGCCCGATCCTGGCGGTCGACGCCGATCCCAACTCGAACCTGGCCGACGCCCTGGGCATCGCTCCCGGCAAGCCGCTGGCCGAAATCCGCGAACAGGGCTCCAGCCCCGAAGGCTCCCCGGCCAGCGGCGTGGGGCGCGCCCGGGCGGTCGACGACGAGATCCACCGGGCGATCGCCGAGGCCGAAGGATTCGACCTGATCACCATGGGCCGGCCCGAGGGCCCGCGCTGTTACTGCTACGTCAACAACCTGCTGCGCAAGTCGCTCGACGATCTGTCGAAGAACTACGCCGCGGTCGTGCTCGACAACGAGGCCGGCATGGAGCACCTTTCCCGCCGGACAACCAACAACGTGGACGTGCTGGTCGCGGTGATGAACCCGGCCTTGCCTGCCGTGCGAGCGGCCAAACGCGTCGTGACGCTGTGCCGCGAGTTGCCGATCCGTATCGGCCGCCAGGCGATACTGGTCAATCGGGTGGGCCCGGCGGAGGCGGAGTCGCTGATCGCCGGCGAGTTGGCCGGGCTGGACGTCGAGCGTCTGGCCGACGTCCCCCAGGACGACGAACTGGAGCGGGCCGGGGCGATGGGACGCGACGTCTTCAGCGTCTCCGACGAGAGCCCCGCGGTGATCGCGGTCCAAGGAGTCATCAGGCAGTTGTGCGCCACGTTGTCGGTGGCGACAGAGTGAAGCCGGACTTCTGCAAGACATGAAATCCCATTTGGAGCTCGAACCCACAAAAGGAGACCACGCATGAGTGTTCCCGAAGTGAAGGAGAAGTGGTCGGGAGGCGTGACGGCGGTGACCCTGGGGGCCACCAAGGCCGAGGGGGGGACGCGCGGCAGCACGGTGACCATTGGCGGTCAGACGGGCATTCCCTTCCTGAACTTCGACGGCGAAACGCCCCACCCCCCGGCCATTGCGCTCGACGTGCTCGACAAGGAGCCGGCCGGATGGCCCCCGCCGCTGGCGGACGTCTACGGCGACGTCTGGTCGGACCCGGCGGCCTGGGCGGCCCGAGTCAAGCAGTTGGGGGCCGACCTGGTCAACCTGCGTCTGGTGAGCACGCATCCCGACGAGGGCGACCGCTCGGCAGACGAGGCCGTCGCGACCGTCAAGGCCGTCCTCGAGGCCGTCGACCTGCCGCTGATCATCTGGGGCTGCGACGTGCCGGCCAAGGACCAGGTCGTGATGCCCAAGGTGGCCGAGGCGGCCCAGGGTGAGAACTGCCTGCTGGGTGCGGTCATCGAGGACGAGTACCGCACGCTTACGGCGGCCGCCCAAGCCTATGGCCACAAGCTGATCGCGCTGTCACCCTGCGACATCAACAAGTCCAAGCAGGTGAACATCCTGATCAGCGACATGGGCTATCCGCTGCAAGACATCGTGGTCTATCCCAGCACGGCATCGCTGGGCTACGGAATGGAATATATCTACTCGATTCTCGAGCGGGGAAGACTGGCGGCCCTTTCGGGCGACCGGCTGATGGCCCAGCCGGTGTTTCTGGACGTCGGCTACGAGTCATGGCGGGCGAAAGAGGCCCGCTCGGGCGACGAGATGGCCGACACGTGGGGCCCGGCCGCGGAGCGAGGGCCCGCCTGGGAAGCGGTCACCGCGACCGATCTGCTGCAAGGCGGCGCCGACCTGCTGGCCATGCGCCACCCGAAAGCCATGGAAGCCGTGCGCATGGCGGTCGGACAGCTACTGGGCGAGTAGCCGAAACGACCGATTGACCGGCCGCGGCAATTGAACTATACAGGCGGGGCGGGCGCGGGGCGGCCGGCCCCGGGGAATCCCTCTCGAGGAAGCGGAGCGCAGAGCCATGATTATCTTTAGCGAACGCGTCAACGGCATGTATCGCGACGTGCGCAAGGCCATCAACGAGAAGGACGAGCGGATCGTGCAGGACCTTGTCCGCGAACAGGTGGCCGGCGGCGCGGACGTGATGGATATCAACCTGGGCCCCACCAAGGGCGACCCGGTCGAAAACTTTGTCTGGCTTGCCCAGACGGTGCACGCGGCGACCGACAGGCCACTCTCGCTCGACAGCGCCAAGCCCCACGTCCTGGTCGCGGCAATGCCCAGGGTGCGCGCGGCGCTGCCCGATACGAAGCTGATCATCAATTCCTCGACCGCCGCCCCGGAAGCCATGGGCCAACTGATTCCGGTCGCGGCCGAGCAGGGCGCCGGCATCATCGGGCTGACGATGGACCAGGAGGGCGTGCCCGGAAACGTCGAGAAGCGCGTCGAGTGCGGTGCGACCTTCCTGATGACCGCCATGGAGAGCGGGATCACGCCGGAGGACATCTATCTCGACCCGATCATCCTCCCGGTCAACGTGGCCCAGAAGCAGCCCGCCAACGTGATGGAGGCGATTCGACAGTTGGCCATCGTCAGCGACCCGCCGCCCCACTTCATTCTCGGGTTGTCCAACGTGAGTCAACAGTGCTTGATGCGGAATCTGCTCAACCGGACGTACCTGGTGATGAGCATCGCGGCGGGGTTGGACGCGGCGATCATGGACGCGGCCGACAAGGAGTTGGTCGAGGCGGCGATCTCGGCCGAGGTCTTGTTGGACAAGCAGCTCTACAGCGACGACTACCTCAAGGCCTGGAGGATGCAGAAGGGACTTCATTGACGATCGTTCGCAACGCAGACATCAATGGCCGGAAGCCGTCGCCATGGACCACAACCTCGAAGACTCGACAATCTACTGCTTCCCGCACGCGTTCATCAACAAGAAGGGCGAGCCCATTCTGATCGCGGCGCTGGACGACAAGCGGTGCGAGCAATTGATCGCAATGTACCTCGCCTACAAGCCGCGAGGATCGTTTCAAGGGCTGCCCCCGCTGGCCGACGCGGCGTGCAAGAGTTGGGTCCAGCACATGATCGGCCACGGGATCAATCTCGTGGCCCTCTCGTTCGGCGAGGGCGTGGTGGGGCACATGGCCCTGTTTCCCATCAACGATCGCGTCTGTGAAATGCTGGTCGTCGTCTGCCCCGCGATGCAGAATACGGGCATCGGGACCGAGCTGGTGCGGTGCAGCATCCAGCTTTCCGACGAGCTGGGATTCGAGCGGATTCGACTGTCGGTTGAGTCTACCAACGTTCGGGCCAGGCACGTCTACAAGAAGTCCGGGTTTGAGTACCTCAAGTACGAAGCCGTGGGCGAGGTCGAAATGGCGCTGGACCTGACAACCTACCGCAGCGTGGTCAACGTCAGCGTCGCCGGGATCATGAACGCCAACGTGCTGTCGATTCAGGAATCGGAACCTTGCCGGACGGCCGTGGGCGTGTTTCTCAACAGCCACGTGGCCTCGCTGCCGGTGGTCGACGAGCAAGGGAGCCTGGTCGGGATCATCTCCAAGACCGACCTGATGCTCCCCTCGAAGATCGCCAGGAAGGTCGGCGACATCCTCACGCGGGACGTGCTTTTCGTGCGCGAAGACTGCGACATCGCCAAGGTGATCCGCATGTTGCAGTCGAAGAAAGTCCGCGCCATTCCGGTGGTGGATCGCGAGCGCAAACTGGTCGGAGTGGTGGGCCGAAAAGATATTCTGGCCCACTACGCAAAGCACTTCTGAGGTTCGTCCGCCTCGCGAATGACCAACTCGCTCTTCTGCGAGCCCTTACGGCGAGGCAGGCGATCTCGAGCCAACCACGGCGATCGGAACGGCAATCGCCGCCGCAATGCCCACGTAAGTCAGCAGATAGTGCTCCGACATCCAGTCGTACAGTCTGTTGCCCCGTACTACCTCGTCGTCGGCAACGATCAGAATGCCCGCGCTGGCCGACGGGGGCGCCGTGCGCGCAGCCCAGAGACGATAGGTCCCGGTGCTGCCGGCCGACGAGATCGCATAGACTCCGGCAGGAACGTTCGCCACCACGAAACTCCCGTGCGAATCGGTCGTGGCAGCGACAACCTGGCGATCACGCTGCATCATTGTGACGCGGGCATGCGGCAAGCCCGCGCCCTGGGCGTCGGTCACTCGGCCCTGCAGCGAGTTCGCCGCGGTCAGCGACGCGTTTCGAACCCGGAGTTGCTGCCCGCCGGCGGGAGAGCGGGCTGGAGACTGTGCCGCCAGCACGAGCGACTCCGGCATCAGAAGACCCAGACAGGACACACAGAGTATCGCCCCTCGAAGTGTCGATGATGGCATCATGCTTACTTTCCTCGGCTTGCAGCAGCGGACCGAACGACTGGCGCCGGCGCGGTCCATGCGCCGGCACGACCAACGGGAGCCTGACTTCTCCGGCCTTCCGTTGGCCGGCCTTGATCATTCGCAAGGCAGGCATCCTTAAGGGGTATCGGTCTGGATGTTCCGATTTCATTAGATATCGCGGTGGTATCGACTGCGAAACGGGTCGAACGGCGTAAACAGCCAAGCGCCGACTGCGGCCGACGCCAGCGTGATCCGCACCGTCAAGGAACAGGCCCACGGATCGACCGAAGTGGTTCTCCAGAAACCACTTGCGCAATACAGTTGCCCCCTGGGGGGCGACGCGCATTCAGCCACCCGACTCGGGCCGCTCGGGCACGATACGCTCGGCCAGCAACCACTGTTGATCCCGGCCAATTGGAAAGCGCTGCGCCACGCGGTACCACCGACCGTGGATCGCGAAACGCCGATCGCTGCCGCCGGTGTCCGACAGAATCAGGTCGATCACATGCCTGTCTTCCAGCAGGTAGTCGGGCGATCGGGCCTTCCACAACGGGGCCAACGCCGGGTCGGTGGGAAGATCGATGCGATGTCCGATGTCGGCGACCAGGCCGGCAACCTGGCGATCCGGCAACCCGTACGTGTAATCGAAGACCCGCTTGCGAGAATAATAGGCCAGCGCGCCGATGCGCCGGCTGGCGACCGTCGCCCCGTCGGGCAAATGGTCTCGGATCCAGATCGAGGGTCCCACCAGATTCCGACCGCTGAGGATGTATCCCGGAAAGGACTCCATGGCGGCCATCTTCGCGCTGCCGTAGAACAACCCCGTCAAGACCAGCACCGCCGTCACACCCAACCGAACCAGAGCCGGCACCGTGGACTGCGACGCCCGGCGCAGCAGACGTTCCGTCAGGTCGATCAGTCCCGCCCAGAAAACGATCAGCACCGCCGGGAGATAGGGGGCGAAGTAACGGGCCATCTGGGTCCAGTCGGGCGGGGAGTAAACGGCAAACGCGAAACCGCTGAGCGTAATCGCCCCCAGCATGGCGGCCGCCCCCGGCGCGAGGCGGCGCAAGCGAACGTAGCCTAGGGCCAGCACCGGCAAGGCAAGCCAACCGGTGATGGGAAACGGGATGTTCTGGCTGCGTCCCATCAGGATTCCGTAGCCGCCCGCGACGATTTGCGACCAGTCGCTGGGTTTGCTGTGAAACGTGTTGGGCACGACGTCGTGGAAAACCGCGTAGCGGACGCCGGTCACCGTCCCGAGCAATGCCGCCAGCACCAGGTTCCCCAGCAACAGCCGGCGGACGTCGACGTTCGGCGCCGTCAGGCTCAACAGGCAGTAGAACGGGTACACCAGCACGGTCTCCGGGTGGACCAGAAAGGCATAGGTCCCGATCACCGGCAACCACAGCGACCCGGGACGCCGCAGGGCCACCCACGCCATCAGCAACAGCACCGCGGCCAACAGCGCCGTCTCCATTCCGGCCACCGAGAAATAGACGAAATCGAAACTCGTCGCCAGCAGGACGACCGGCACCAGCGCCAGACCGGAAAGCTCCGCCATCGATTCGCTTCGCGCGGCGAGAGCCCTTCCGAGCCAATGCGTCAACGCCAGGACGCAAAGCACCAGGGCCAGTCCCACCGCCTTGGCGGCAAACATCGGCCCACCCGCCGCGGCAAACGGCGCCAACAATAGCAGCCAGCCGATGTTCGTCACGCCTTCCACGGCCGGGTCGCCCACGTTGAAGACGAATCCATCCCCGGCGATCCAATTCCGCAGGTACTGGAACCCGATGTAGGCGTCGTCGACGAAACAATCGCCGGTGGCGTAAACGAAGCCGCCGACGTAGGCCGCCAGCACCGCCAGCAGCAGGATCGTGAATCCCTTGGAGGGGGCCTCCTGGCTGCCTGCAACGCGCGGACGGGCGTCGGCAGCCTGCGACCGGGACACATCCTCTCTGCTCGGTTCCGGTGAATCCAGCAGTACGGTTGCCATGGCAATCAGGCTCCAATCCACGCGACAAGAAGGCCGCGGCGGCAACTCGGCGATACAACCGGCGCCGGACCGAAGGTCGGCCACGAAACTCTACGTCACGATAGGCCCCGCCCCATTCGGTCGCTTCCGTAATGTTTCCCCATCACGGAACTTATGATTCAAGCGGGACGGCGGTCGGTCTTTCGCGTTGCCTCAAGGTGGCATTTTGCCGGCTTGTCGCCCAAGCGGCCCACGCGGGAAAGGCCTTGCACTGCCGGGCCGATTCGAGTAGAAGCGCCGCCCTATTCCACGAATCTCGCCTCCCGTGGCCCCGGGCCCCAGAAGCAGAGGAGTATCCGGACCATGTCGCCCAGAAGAATGTTGCGGACGGTCGCCTTGGCACTGCTGGCACTGGGGGCGGCCCGCTCGGCAGAGGCGGCAGGGCTCGATGCGGCAACGATCCGGGCGGGCCTGCGGACGGCCAACCGCGACGAAGCCACCTACATCGACTACGTGGTCACCCTGCGCGACCAGGGGCGGCTGCCGGCGCAACTGGTCGATAGTACCTTCCAGTGGGCCCGGCGGAAGCCCGTGCACAAGAAGTTCCAGTTCTTCAAGAACGGCCTGATCGTCCAGGCCGCCCGAATCGGCATTACGTTGCCCGGCGGCACGCCGGACCTAACGCCCGCGGTCAACGGCCGGGTGGTCCTGCGAGTGCTGCTGGTCGACGTTCCGATCGTCGGGGCCACGGTCTCGCTTCGGGGGACCGAGCGAACCGCGACGACCGACAAGGACGGGAACTTCCGCTTCGCCGACGTTCCGTTCGGCAGGTACGCGCTGGATGCCAAGGCAAAGGTGCTGCTGATTTCCCACACCGGCTCGGGGGAAGTCCTCCTACCGACAAAGCCCCCGTCGACGGGCGCAGCGTTTGTGCAGATTCGCCTGAAATAGGGTCCATCCACATCGAGAATGCGTGGGCCTTCGGCTCGGGATCTCCGGAGACACAATTCCGGTCTGCCCTTTCTCACAGACCGCACTTAGGCCTATACGAAACAGGGCCGACGCGTGGCAGCTCCGGCGGCTGCCCCCCTCAGTCCCACTGCATCGTCTCGAGATACTGCCGCAATTGGCCGCCGGTGCGGAATTTCTTCAGGATCAGCGATCGCTTCAGGCCACAGCAGATGGCCTTGGCCTCCGGCGGTTGCTTGGCGTAATGCCGCTGACCGCCGATCGCGTCGTAGAAGAGCCGGACCAGGTCGCAGACGTCGTCGTGGAGGTTCTGGGGGCGAGCCGGGCCCCAATGGAACATGTCGACCAGCTTCAGGTCAAACGACAGCCCGTAACGCCGCACGATCACGTTCTCGTCGTGCAAGTCGCCGTGGTATTCGCGGAGGTTGTGGATTTTCTCGATGCCGGCGGCCAGGGCGTGCAGCAGGTGCAGGGCCTGGAAGACGGGAATTCGCTTGCCCGGCTGCCGGGAAACGAAGTCGCACAGCAACTCGCCCTCGACGTACTCCGAAACCAGGAACCGAATCGGCTGGTCCTCGTGGATGATGGTTTCCTGGGTATAGTACTGGATCAGGATCGGGCAGTGGCGGAGCTTATGGAGCTTTCGGGCGTAGAAGCGGGCCGTCCGGTTGGCGGGGTTGCGGTGAGGATACCAGAACTTGGCCGCGCGCTCGATCCGCGTGGCGCATTCCCGAATCAGATAGACCTCGCCCTCCCACCCGTTGCCGATCTGGGAGACGATCTCGTATTTGCCGGCCAGAATCGTTCCGGCGGGGAAATCGAACTGCTGGATTCGGCGTCCGTTGGATTTTTTGCCCATGGCGGCCTGTCAGTGCGGCGTTGCCCGCGACTCTCGGAACCACAACAAGTATGTCAGCGCAATAAAATCATACAAGCTGTGAACCGCGATGGGAACCAACAGGTTGCCGGATATCAGCCAAATCCATCCCAGGTACAGTCCGATGATTCCAGCCAGCACGGCGTAGGTGGAGGTAAGGCGATGGGCCAGGCCGAAAAGCACGGCGGCAGCGGCCAACCCGAGCCATACGCCCGGCTGCCCGCCAATCCACTCCGCCACCACCCGCTGAACAATGCCGCGAAACAACATCTCTTCGCCCAGGCCGGCCAGCAGGCAGATCACGGCCAATTCCGTCCATCGGCAGCGGCGAAACAACGGCAGGAGCACCCGGTCGACCATTCGGATCAACTCGGCGATGGGCCGCAAGGGGCATTTCAGGCACAGCCAGAGCCCAACCAGCGGCGGCACGGTGGCCAGGATGCCCCACCCGGCGTCGGCCGCGGTCCAGCGGAACGTCTCGAGCGGATCACGCCCCAACAGCCACCCGACGCCCACGGCCACCACGGCGATGCCGCCCTCGAAGATCGCCGCCAGCAGGGCGAAGCCTTTCGGAGGGCGAAGGTCCTCCTGCACGCCGAGATCGTCATCCATCGACTGCCGTTGCCTCAGCGGGACCCCAGAGACTGCCAACCCGAGACCCATTATAGGGAGCACGAGCCGGCGACTGTCAAGCCGGATCCTCGGCGGCGGCTACTGGGGCCAGACATGCTCGGAATTGCCGGGCGCGGCCTCGGTGTCCAGCAGCGCGAGTATCTCGCGAAACCGTTGGCGGTCCCACTCGTAGTCCAGGTGCTCTGCCAGGCGCCCAAGGAGCGGGCGCGTCACGTCGCGCGGCAACGCCCGGAGCAGTTCCATGCCGATGCCGCGGACGGCTGCGATCTTCTCGTGCGAGGCCTTGGTGCTGAAGTTGGCCAGATAGGCGGCCGCGACGACGGCGGCCTCCGTGTCGGCGGACCCAAGCAATGTCGCTTTCGCCCGTCGAACCTCCTCCGACGCGAGCGAGTCCGCATTGGCCCGCCATAGCGTCTGCTCGGCCCCGGCCAGGTTCGCCGGCACGGGCTTGCCCTGCAGCCGACGCATGGCCTCGAAGGCGGGGCGGAACTGCCACGTCGCGGGCTTCTCGACGATCTCTTGCAGCAGCGGCACCGCGTCGTTCCACTGGAACTCCACACACGCCGCGGCTACCTGCCTGAGGTACTGCCGCCGCTTCAGCAGGTCGAAATAGACCGGCTTGGCCGCTTCGCGCGGCTTGCCGCTGATCAGCCCATAGGCCGTCGCGTCGCGGGTCTTCTCCTGCTGGTAGAACCGCAGCAGCGCCTGCGTGGCCTTCGGGCTGTCGCAATAGCCCAGAGGTCGCACCAGCCGCCAGCACTGCTCCTGGGGCGTTTCTTCGATCATCCGCTCGAGATACGGCAGCATCACGTCGCCCTTGGCCGCCGCCGGGTGGACGAGGCTGTTGGCCGTGCAATCGCCCTGGTCCCGGATCGCCAGGCCTTCGGCGATCAGTTGCAGCCGGTCGTCGCCGCCTTGGAGCTTCAGGTTCTCGCGGAGCTGCTCCTGCCAGAAAATCGTCGTGCGGGCGAACCAGCGATGGCCCAGTCCCGTGCCGAGGTCGACAGGCCGGACGTGCCACTCCTGGCCGACCTCTTGCCACGGGATTTGCTGCTTGGCGTCCTCGGGCAGCGCGGCCGTTTCCGGAAACACGACAATGTCGATGTGCGACGGCACCATCCGGAAATCCTCGTCACGCAACTGGCCCGGCAACGCGAGGGCGGCCTGCTGCTGGGCGGGTTGAATCAGTTCGCGTCGGCCGTGACGCAGCAACAGCCGAGAACCCCGCCCCGTCCCGACCTGCAACGAGGGCTCCTCGTCGCAGGCGATCAGCTCCCAACCGGCAAACACCTTGCGCACCGCCAGAGCCCAGTCGGGGAGGCCCTCGGCAACCGCGGCCGATTCGGCAGGAAAACTGGCGCGGAAGGTCGTATCGATCTGCATGGCGTTGCTGACCACGCGAAGCGGCTCGATGTTCTGCCCAGCGCGGGAGGACGGGCAAGCCAGGGCGACGCGCAACCGATGCTTGCCCGGGGTGAGATGCAGCACCTCTCCGTACTGATCCTCGACCTTGCCAACAACGGCGAAACCGGAGCCATAGCGCCGCCGGGCGTACGCCAGCTCCTTGCCTGCGGGAATGCGGCGCCAGCCCCCGGCCACTTCCACGGTGAGGTTTTCGTGCTTCCGGCCGCCCTGGAAATCGAGCAGCTTGCTGACGTGACCGACGTCTACGATGTCCCCGTGTGTCCGTTTGGGCACGTGTTCGTACCATCTGCCGTCAACCTCGACCTGCCAGGTCAGGCCGTTCTCCGGCAGGTGCAGCCGGTACTGGCCGTCGTTGCGAGCATCGACGGTCAACCGCACCACCACGTCCGGCCAATCGGAGCGCCCCCAGACGCGATGCACGTCCTTCAGGCGCACGCTGACGCCTTCGGCCGCTTCGCCCCAAGCGGATTCGGTCGTCTTGTCTTCCACCACGGTCTCCACGGGGTCGCTGACCACGCGCATCGGCTCGGCCTCGTGGTCCGTATCCGAGTGGCCGAAGAAGGCCGCGCGGACCGTGTGCTTGTCGGCTTCAAGCGTACGTTGCAGGCCGGCGGACCGACCGGAGAGGTCGGGCGGGTCATAGGTAACGGTAATCGCTTTCGGCCGATCGCCGCTGATGGTCAGATCGACCCGCTTGACGCTCTGGGGCGGGTAGTAGCGTCCGCCCCACCAGCCGCTGCGGCCGACCTCGAGCAGGTAGGGGCCCGGCTCCAAGCCGTTGTAGACCCTGGCGCCTTCCTCGTCGGTCCATTGACCCAGCCCAACCGACGATCCCCAGCCGATCGGCGCGCCGTCCTGGCGCCGCAGCAGGATCTTCTCGCGCGGCATGGGCTTGCCGGTCTTGCCGTCGACGACCCGGATCGTCAGCCGCTGCCCGCCCACCAGCTCGACGGTTACCTCGCCGTCGGGCTGCTGCGCGGTCAATTCGATCACTCCGCTGATGCCGTAGGGCGTCGGATCGCGGTTCTGCTTCGTGCCGTCGCGACCGGCGGTCACGCGATAGCGGCCCGCAGGCAGTTCCTTGACCGTATACGGCCGATCGAGGTTTGTGCTGACGTTGTAGCACGGCTGCCACGCCGTGGCGTTTGGCGGATCGTCCCAAGTCACTCGCCCACCGCCGAACGTGGCCGCGTCGCGCGCCAGGGGATCGGCCGGCGTGGCCACGCGCCAGAGGCTGAACTGCACCCGGTCGTCGTCCAGCTTCGCAGTGGTCTTGACCGTCACCTGCAGCGAGCAGCGACCGCCAGCCAGTTCTTCCGTGGTCCCGGAGGCCAAGCGGCCGGTGACTTCGGCCTCGGACGGGGCACGGCTCAGATGGACGCGAAACCGCTTCGCCCGGCGGGCTTGTTCCCACGGTCCCAGCGACAGTTGCAGATCGCCTTCCCGCCGTAGGGGCACGCCGAGGACGATGCCGCTGTTCTCGAAGACGGTATTTGCAGTCGCCAACGGCTTCTGTTTCGCCGGCTCCAACTCGGGCGGCAGGGTGACCGTCACGCGCCATCTGCCCTTGGGATAGGACAGCAGCACCGTGCGGATATCGGCCTGAAGCTCGTCATCGTCCTTGCGAAACACGACCCAGGCCAACCGGACGATCTCCTCCTCGTCGCCCGCTCCGGAGACGAGATTCAGCGGAATCCGCTTGTCGAATTCCAGAAGGCCGTCGACGGTGGCGTCCCTATCGGGGGCGACGGGCTCGTCGGCTTCGATCGGCGTGGCCGCCGGCTTGGGCCGCAATTCGGCGGCATAGGTCAGGCAGGTAATCAGCAGAGCGACGGTTGCCAAGGCGGCCAGGCTGCCGACGAGCGATGGTCGCCAGGGAATCGACTCCTGCACGCCGAGCCCCAGGACGCGACGCACGCGGTGCAGTGCCCCGCCGCGAGCCGCCGTCATGGCCAGCGCCGGCCGGCCCCGCTGGCGTTCGACGGCCGTCAGGGCTTCCGCATAGGCGAGCTTGTTGCCACAGACGGCCACGGCCATGTCATCGCAGCAGAGCTCCCGCTCGATGCGGACCCGCCGCGAAATCCACCACATGGCCGGATGGTAGAACAGCAGCGTTTCGACGACCGTTTGCAGCAGATTGACCAGATAGTCGTGCCGCCGGATATGGGCCAACTCGTGGGCGATCACCGCATCGAGCTGCAACGGCGGAAGCCCGGTCAACACGCTCAGGGGTATCAACACCAACGGCCGCAGGCTGCCGACGACCATCGGCATATCGACGACCGTCGAGGCGAGCACCCGCACCGGCCGGGCAAGGCCCGCACGCTCGATCAGCCCTGCCAGTCGACCCACAACTTCGCCGTCGATGGGCGAGGTTCCCGCGCTGCAAAGCCGCTGGGCCGTCGCCCAGCCGCCGACGTTGCGGACCGCCAGCAGCAGCACGCCCAGCATCCAGGCCAGCACGCCGTACGGCAGCCAAGCGGACCAGGCAGCCCAGAACGGCGCCGGCTTTGCCTCCAAACCGGGCGATGGGTCCGTCAGCGGCAATGTCGGCGGCCCGAAGGCGGTCGCAGGCGGTCCGGCATGCGGCGCCACCGGCCGCACGGAAGCGTCGTCCGCAGCCAGCCCGGGGACGGCCGAGTCGGGCACGAGCAGCGTCCGAATCGGCGAAGCGACCGGAGACGGCGCCGCAGCAGCGTCGGGCACCAGACACCAGGTGGCCACGGGCCCCAGCCCCATCAGCCCCATGGCGGCGCACGCGATCCCATAGCGCATCTGCGGCGAGCGGTTTCGCAACAACACCAAGACGGGCACGGTGGCCGACGCCACCACGGCAAGCTGCCACAGGGAATGCACCAAGGTCCAGCCGGTACGCTGCACCCAGGCAGACGCGAGCAGTTCGCTGAGCGTAATCATGGGGATTCTCCCTTTGCTTGGTCGACCAGACGCTGCATCTCGGCCATCTCCTCCGGCGAGACGCGGTTGGCCGAGAGCATCCGCATCACCAACCGGGCCGCGGAGCCGCCGAACGCCTTTTGGGCCAGATCGTCGAGCAGACGAAGCTGGGTCCTCTCTCTGGGCTCGGCAGCCCGGTACAGTTGAGGCCGAACGGACTCGTCACGCACCACCAGCCCCTTGTCCTTCATGATCTGAAGCATCTTCAGTGTCGTCGAATAGCCCGTGTCGCGACGGTCGGCCATGGCGTCGTGGACCTGGCGGACGGTGGCCGGGCCGCATTTCCATAGGACGCCGAGGATCAGCAACTCGACGTCGGTGGGCCCCGTGGAAGGGTATCGGGACATGGAGGCTCCTTTCTCGTCAGCAGCCCAAAGGCGTATCGAGAACCACGCAAGCCGGGGCGCGGCGCCCGACGCATAATCCGATTCACGGAGGATTTGACGAATTGTTTCGTCAAGAAGTTCCCTAAGAATAACGAAAGAACTCGTCAAGTCAAGCGGATTTTCCGGCCAGGTGGTTCTGGCTGCCGTCGAATACGCCGACAGGGGGGCGAATCACCCGAGTTCGACCACACCGGGCCGCCCGTTGCACAGCGACCCCGATTGGCGTACGCTAAGTCCAGCACGCGGCCCCTGGACCCGGCCTTTGGCCAGCCCGGCAAGTTGTTGAAATCCGTCACGGAAGAAAACGACACATGAACTATCGGAAGCTGGGCAACTCGGGATGGGACGTTTCGGAAGTCGGCTTCGGCGGCTGGGCCCTGGGGGGCCAGTGGGGAGGGCAGGACGACAACGATTCGATTGCGGCACTAAACAAGGCGATCGACCTGGGGTTGAACTTCATCGACACCGCCGAAGGCTACGGCAACGGCCGCAGCGAGCGGGTGATCGCCGGTGTGCTCCGCGAGCGGTCGGAGCAGGTCTACGTGGCGACCAAAACGCCGCCCAAGCCCGGCCCGTGGCCCCCTACGCCGTACTGCACCGTCGAAGCGCGCTATCCCGAGGACTACCTCCGAGCCAACGTCGAGACGAGGTTGAAGAACCTGGGCACCGATTGCCTCGACGTGCTCCAGTTGCACAGTTGGACCCGGGCTTTCAACCGCGATCCCGCGCCGCTGGAAATCCTCCGGCGGCTTCGCCAGGAAGGCAAGCTGCGGTTGATCGGCATCTCCACGCCTGAACAGGATCAGAACTGCGTAGTCGACCTGATGCGCCGCGGATACGTCGACGTGATCCAGATCATCTACAACTTGTTCGAGCAGGAGCCGGCCGCCGAGATCCTGCCCGTCGCCCGAGAGACGGGCACCGGCGTGATCGTCCGCGTGGTCTTCGACGAGGGGGTGCTAACGGGGAAGTACTCCAAGGGCCACACGTTTCCCGCGGATGACTTCCGCAGCGACTATTTCGCCGGCGACCGGCTCGACCGCGCCGCGGACCGCGTCGAAGAGATTCGCGCCGACGTTGCCGAGGCCGGGTTGTCGCGGGATCTCACGCTGGCCGAGGTGGCGTTGAAATTCGTCCTGGCCCATCCGTCCGTCAGCACGGTGATCCCCGGCATCCGCAACGCACGCCAGGCGGAGTTGAACCTGAGCGTTTCCGACAGGCCCGACTTGCCGGCCGCGCTGCTGGCGAAGCTGCGGCGCCACAACTGGCTCCGCGGCGTGTGGTACGCGGGCAAGTAGTCTACGTGCCGGGAGGTCTCGTCCCGTGCCGGGGCGATGCGGCCTCCAACGCGAGGTTCACGATCTTCGATGGGCGAAGAGACACCGACGGCGGCGACCGGCGGCACCCGGGTCCCATGTGCGGCCGCTTGGCTCCGGCGGAGCCGGCAAGGCGAAGCGAAAGGCGCGATCCCAAGCAGATCGCGGTGGCGGCGTCCTAACGCCGGAGCTCCTGGAAGAGCGGCAAGTGGCGATAGTACACTTCGAGCATCAACAAGTGCATGGCGGTCACGTAATGGCGGCCACCGGCGTGTCCCCAGCGATCGGGCACCGGTTTGGCGGGATGCCAGCTTCCGGCGGCTTCGCCCGTTTGAGCCTGGCTCCGCTGGGTCAGCGGGCGCAGCCGATCGTTCCAGGACGTCCAGTAGTCGCCCTGCATTTGAAACATCGCCTGCGTGGCGTAGTACCAGTAGTAGCAGTCTCGCAGGGGCTTGTCTGCGTCGCCAAGCTGCGGGAGGTTCTCCTTCAGGTGCTCCGCCCCGGCGATCAGGCCCGGGTCGTCGCTCGGGTGCGCAAGGTACATCCGCATCAACATCGCCTCGGCGGTCATGGCCAGGTTGGGCTTGCGACCGTCGCGTTGTTCGGGAGTGTTCTTGGCGTGCGGGTTGTACACGTATTGCCCGTCCGCCCCGGCCGCTTGCGCCGTCTCGAGCCAGCCGTCCACCTTCTGTAGCGTTTCCTGGGGCACATTCAAACCGGCCATCTGGGCACTCTTGATCGCCATGAGTTGCCAGCCGGACACCGAGGTGTCGGTTTCGGTTGCGACGCCTCGGTCGTCGATGTAGTAGCGCCAGCCGCCCCGCGTGGGGTGCTGCGTCTTGACGATGAACTCGATCGCCTTGCGGGCCGGCTCGCGGAGTTGGGGGTCGCGGGTCATGCCATAGGCCTCGCACAAGGCGATGGCGGCGATCCCGTGGCTGTAGAACCAGGCGTAGTTGGTTCCGCCGGTAAACAGGTCGCCGTCGGGTTTTTGGTTCCGCACGAGCCAATCGATACCCCGGTTGACGACCGCCCGGTGCTTGTCGTCCAGATGGGTGTAGCCGGCGCCGAGATACGTCAGCAGCGCCAGCCCCGTGGCAGCCGTGTCGGCCTCCATTTGTCCCAGCGCCGAGTCCTCGTATTCGAGGCCCGGGGGCAGCTTGTGCAGGCTCCACCGGCCATCGGGAAACTGGTGTCGGGCGAAGAAGTCGAGTCCCATTTCGACCGCCTTTTCGGTGCCCTCGGAGCCGCCGAAGGCCTGGGCGGCCTGGCTGCGGCGGTCAAGGTCGCGCTGGCGAAAGGCCTCGGTCGGCTGCTCGCGCACCCGGCCGTCGATGGCCAACCGGCCGCCGCTGCGCTCGATGATGAACCGCCGGGAGACGGTGTGGATGATCTCGCTTTCGGGCCGCGCCCGACGACTCGGCAGCCCCACCTCGGGCGACGGATCGTAGCCCAAACCTCCGGGCCCGGCGACCGCGGCGATCTGCACCGGCAAGCCGCCCTCGCGACGGCTGGGCCGGCCGATGCCGATACCTTCGGCCACTTCGGCCGCATCGCCGGCCTCGGGAGCCGTTGCCGCAGCAAGCGGTTGTTCCTCGATGGTCTCGGCGACGCCGTGGGGGAGTCCGGGCAGATCGGGGCGACGCAGCGGTCCGCGCCCCACCTCGGCGGCCAGCGAAAGCCCCGTTTCGTCGCCCTGCGGCAATCGCCGCCGGCCCGCCACCGTGGCCGGCGTGGTCGTGGCCGGGCCGGCTTCCAGGGCTGCCTCGACGGCGATCCGGGTTGTCAAGTCGCCGGGCAGACCTGCCACCTGACGCTGTGGACCGCTGAGATTCACAAGGGAGGAAACGTCGGGGGCCGCATGCGAACCACCGGTCGACGGGCCGGCCGCCGCCAGCTCGGGGGCCGCCTCGCTGCCGCCCAATGCCCTCAAGGCGCCCGTCGTGCGGGTCGGTCCCGCGGCGGCACCGGCCAAGGCTGCCGCCATCACCCGGTCGTCGCGGCCGTCGCGGCCGGTGGGCATTGCGGCAATCGCTCCCCCGGCGGGCTGCACGAACGCGGCGGGGCCTTCGGACGCTTGTGCTGCTGTGGGCACGCCGCCGGCACCTTGGGCCACGGCGGCCGCGTCTTCGGCCACTGCGGCGGCGGCGACCACTGCCGCCGGCTCCGTGCCCTCGGTGCCCGCCTGGCCGGGGATCGCTTCCGCAGCTGGCGGTGCGCCCGGAGAACCTGCCATGGCCAGCGCCGGTCCGGTCGTTGGCGATCGGCGGATCTGAGGCCGCCCGCCCCCGGCGGCCATCGACGGCAGGTTGTCGCCGGTGGCCCGGGCCAGGCCGGCCAGCGCGACCACCCGCGACGAACCGACTCCGGTTTCGGCGGTCCCCGCCGCGGCCGTGCTCGGTCCGGTAGCCACGTCGGCGGCGGCATGCCGGACACTCGCGCTTGGGCCGCGTCGCAGCGAACTGGGCAGTCCCCCTTGGGCCAGGGCTACGCCGCCGGCTCCGGTCTCGGCAACGTCTTCCACGGCCACGGCGGCCGCCGGCAAATCGGTCCCCGTCGCAGACCGTCTCAGGGTCACGCTCTCAGCCGGTCCGATCTGGCGCTCGCCCGGCGATTGCCTGGGACCTGACCCACGGCGGGCAACGGCCCCGGGCAACGGGGCGCCTTCGCTGGAAAGCGAGGCCAGCGCCCCGGCCATCGGCTGGGTCTCCAGACTACCGGGCAGCCCCAGGACCTGGCGTCGCGGGCCGCTGACCGGGGCCGGTAGCGGCGGAGTCTGATTGGCCGTTCCGCCGCTGGGGGCGGAGGTAGCCAAGGAGGATGCCTCGGCCGTCGCATTGGCCGAGACGGCGCCGCCGCTGGTTCGACCCGGTCTCGGCGTTCCTCCGCCGGCGATGCCCACGGCGACCGATTCATGCCGGGTAACGCGGCTGCTCATTGCAACTCCGACCGCCCCGGGCGCGCCGCTGGAATCGGGCGGTCCGGAGCCAATCGTCGCTTGCGCCGCCAGCGGCAGGACCGTTCCGCCGCGCTTGGCCGCAGAGGCCCGGAGATTGAACGAGGGGGCGGACGAGCCGTGGTCGCTGGAGGCCACCGCGCCCGGCGAGGCAGCCATGGCCTCGGGAACGCCTGAGGCGGCGATCGACGGCGCGACGGGACCGCCGACCCGGGCAATGCGCCGTGTGGCGGCATTGGCAATGACCGAGGCCTGGCCGATTCCGCTGGCACGCGGCTGCCCGATGCGCGCGACGACCTGCGACGAGCCGACGGCGAATTCGGCGGTTCCGGCGGCGGCCGCGTTCTCGCCCGGCGCCGGCTCGGCCGCCTCGCGGCGCAAAGCGGAGTTTGTGCCCAACTCGATCCGGCTGGTCGGCGTTCCGCCCGCCGCGGCGGGAGTCGAGGCGGGTTGCGACGGAAGCGCGATCGCGCTGGAGGGCAGACTCACGCCCTGGCTCGATCTGGCCAGCGACATCGGTCTGTCCGGTGCGGCGTCGGCGCCGGTTGGCCCCTGTTGCGAGGCGGCAGTCCGACGCGGCGCCATCGCGGCCGGCAACTCCGCTACGCGGGTCATCGCCGGCAAGGCCCGGCCGGCTGGCTGGCTCTGCGCCAACGCGACCGATCGATCGGCTGCCGTGCCGACGGCACTGGGGGCAAGGCGAGCCACCGGGAGGCTCGGCTGGGACGACACAGCCGTACCGACCGGGCCGGCCGACGGCTGAATCTGCGACACGGCCACTTGCGGGGCGGTCCGCGAGCGGGCAATCGGGGCGGAGCGATCCGCGCGCGGCTGCGGCGCGAGTTCTGTCATGGCGGTTTGGACGGGACTCACCGCGATCCCAACAGCCCTGCCGGCCGCACGTTGCACGTTCAGGTCCACCGCCACTTGCGAGACGTGTGTCGGCGAAGTGGCCGTCGCAACACTCAGGCGACGCGACATCGCCACATCCGTCAGATGCGACGTCGCCCCGTCGTCCGGCGCCGCAGCCGGTAAGGCCGCCAGCGGCGGGCCGGACGGCGTCGTTGGCGTCGGGACGTCGGCCGGCCGATGGGCGGGCAGCGGGCGGCGCGCCTGGGCGGGTCGCGGGGCCTGATCCGCTGCGCGGCGTTGCAGGGTCACGTAGGCAGTCGCTCCCGGCGCCGTGGGATTCGGGAGCGCCTCGGCTGTCTGCGAGACCAGCGTCGGGGCCTCAGCCTCTCGGCGTGCGGTCATCCGGGTGATCGACTGCGACTGCCCGGCCGCCGGTGATCTTTGGGCGACTTCGACCGGTTCCGGCACGGAGGCCTCGGTCCGTGCAATCTCGGCCGGCCGCCGGATCTGTCTGCTGGGGGTCGGCGTGGTCGGCGAATCGTCGATCGGCTGCGATCCGGTCGCGCGTCGCGCCAGGCGGACCTCGACCGGCTCCGGCCGCGTGCTGGAGAATTCCTCGAACAACTGACGCTGGTCTACCTGGACTGGGCCCGACTGTCGCCGGCGCGGCGCCACATCGGCACTGGGCACGGCGGCCGCTTGGGCGGGCGAAGGCTGGACTTCGGGTTCGGGAATCGGCTCATTGGGCTGCGGGCGATGCCTCCACTGCTGGCGGCTGATCTGGCCGCCGGCGGCCGCGTCGGCTCGCCGCGGCGCCGACAACTCGGCCCGGCGGATTACGGACGGATCGGGTTGCTGGCGTTGCGGGATTTCGGGTTCCTTGGGCGGCTCGACTTCGGTCGGCATCTCCGGGTCGTTGGCCTCGCGTTTGACCGCTTCCGACTCGCTGGGCTTGGGGGCTTCCGTTTCGATGGGCTCCTCGAAGGTCTGATGCTCCTCGGGCTCTTCGATCTGCTCCCAGTGGTAGTCCGGCACGGTGATCCGCTCGAATGGCTCGGCAAGCTGCTGGGCCGATTCGGTCTCCCGCTGGGCCAGCAGGGCCAAGTACTGCTCGTGCAGATACATCGCCAGCCACAAGTGGAACAACAGGCTGACCAGGACGCAGAGTTGCAGCCGGCGGAGCATCTTGCCTTGCAGCCACATCACACCCCAGAACGACAGCCCCACCATCGCAGCGACGCTGACCAGCCGCGCCCAGCCGTTGTAGAGCAGGCGCGGATCCTGGAAATCGCTGACGGCGATGACGATCCCGGCGACGAATCCGGCCAGGATCAGAATCGCGCAGTTGATCGGCCAGAGCTGGTCATCGAAGTCGGCGACCTGGGCCGTCTGGACCTTGCGGATTCTGCGGACGCTTCCCGCCATGGTAGCACGCGTCTCCTTTCGGTCACGCACTGCTCTCGCGTGTCGTGACGCGGTAATCGCGGATCTTCGCCTTCTTGCAGGCGTTCATCGCCGCAACGACGTATTCCCAGTCGCATTTCCGGTCCGCCCGGATGACGACCGACGCCCGTCCCGGGTTGTTGACGTAGGCCGCCTCGAGGACCGGATGCAGCTCCTTGAGCGTGAGGAACTTGCCGGTGACGAAGTAGCGGCCCTGCTCGTCGATGTTGATGAACATCTCGCGGGGCTTGGTGGTCAGCGGTTGGGCCTCGCTGGCGTCGGGCAACTGGATGTCCAGCTCCCGCTCTTCTTCGGCGAACCGGGTGGCGACCAGGAAGAAGATCAACAGCAGAAAAACGATGTCGATCAGCGGCGTGAGGCTGAGATTCGACAGCGCCGTGCCTTTGTTGATGTTAACGGCCATGGCAGAGGTCTCGCACTGCTACAACA
Organism: Pirellulales bacterium; assembly: GCA_016935315.1. Classification (GTDB taxonomy): domain Bacteria; phylum Planctomycetota; class Planctomycetia; order Pirellulales; family Thermoguttaceae; genus JAFGRD01. Next base: position 70,545 of record JAFGRD010000078.1, on the reverse strand, counting down.
GGTCCATTTCCCAACCTATTTCGGCGCTGGAACCGGGCGCGACGCCTCGTTTCCGCCGGCGACCGGCTCGCGCTGAAGCCGTCCGTCGCCGGCCGTGCCGGGACTGTCCATCTGGTCCTTGCTGATTCGCAGGCGGCCCTCGAATCGCTCCAATTGCGGCATCAGCCCCAAGAGCGTTTCGTCCAACTCGCGGAACAGCTTCTGGATCCAGCCTTCAAAAAAGTGGGCCAGCACGGCCGCCGGAATCGCCACCGCCAGGCCGGCAAAGGTGGTGACCAGTGCCACGTAAATGCCGTCGGCCAGGTGCTGGGCCTTGTTGGCCCCGATGGGAAGGTTGGCCGTGGCGAAGAACGCCAGGATCATGCCGTAAACGGTCCCCAGCAAGCCCAACAGCGGGGCGACCCCGGCGGCCAGACTGAGCCAGCGGACGTTGGCATAGAGCCGGGCGGCCTCCCGGTCGTTGGCCTCGGCGACCGTGTGCTCCACTTCGGTGTGCGGCCGGCCCACCTTCAGCAGCATGGCCTTGATGACGTTGGCCGCGGCGGACGGGTATTGCTGGCAGAGCCGGTAGGCCTGGCGCGGATCGAGCCCGCCCTTCTGACCGGCCAGTCTGCCCAGGGCGGCGATCAACTGCGGCGGCAAAACCTTGTAGCGCCGCAGCGCCAAGAGCCGCTCGACCGCGAAGGTCACCACCAGCAACGACATGGCCAGGATCGGCAGCATCAACCAACCACCGCGGATCAGCGTCTCCAGCCAGTTGATCTGCTCGATCACTTCCGGCGCGGCGGCCTGGGTGGTTTCTCCGCCCTCGACTGCGCCTGTGGCGCCCGCATCCTCGACCGGCGGCAGGCCTTCCGCCGCGGCCGCGTCTTGGTCGGCGACGGGCAGGTCGGCGGGCTGGGGCCCGGTTTCCTGGGCGCAGACCGGCCCGGCAGCCACGAGCGTCACGGCGGCAACCGTGGCCACCGCGGCCAGTGCCACGGCGACGGAGAAGACGGCCCGGCGGGCCCGGCTATCGGCTCGGTTCATCGGAGAACCCTTTCGCTTGTCGTTGGTGGTTCTTCTCATACAGCGGGGAGGCGGCGTCACTGCTTCAACTGCTCGATGCGCTGCTTCGCCAGCGACACCTTGTCGCTGTCGGCGTATTTCTCGATCAACATCCGGTAGAGTTGCACGGCTTTGTCCGGCTCGCGGCGCACCTCGAAACACCGGGCGGCCTCGTACGTGGCGTCGGCCTGCCATTGCGGATAGCCGTACCCGTAAATCACTTTGTAGAAACTCTTGATCGCCTCGGCGTGGTTCTTCTGCTCGAACTGGATCTCGCCGATCATGAACTGTGCCCGAGCCGCCCACTCGTCGTTGGCCTTGGCGATTACCTGCGGATATAGTTTCATGGCCTCGTCCGGCTTGCCGAGGTTCTGCTGGGCCCAGCCTTGTTGGTAGAGGGCCATGTGCAAGGAGGGCGAATCGGGCGCCTTTTCGGCACACTGCGTGGCCAATTCCAGGCACTTCTGCCACTGCTTCAACTGCCCGGCCGCCTGGCCGGCGTGTAACAGCGCCAAGGCCGTGGTTTCCTTGTTCGACGGGTTGGTCACCCTCTGGTAGGCCGCCAGGGCCTCTTTCGGCTGATCCTGCTTGGAGAGACATTCGCCCTCCATGAAGGCGCCGTCGGAAGCCAACGGCCCCTCGGGCCAGGTTGCCTGCTGATACTGGAAGGTTTGCAGGGCGTTCTTCAGATCGTCCTGCAGAAAGTACGCCAGCCCCAGCTTGTAGGCCGCCTCTTCTCCCAAATCCGTCTTGCCCGCCTGCTTCATCGCCGCATAGTAGGCGACGGCCGCTTTCTTGTAGTCTTTCCGCTCATTGGCGAAATCGCCGACCAGGTAATGACTGTCGGCGGCCAGAGGGCTGTCGGGATACTTCTCGGTCAGCAGGGCGAACGTCGCGGCGGCCTCGGCCTCCTGCTTCAGCGACTTCTGCGCCCAGCCCAGCTCGAAATAGACGTTGGCCGCGCCCGCGTAGTCCGGGTCTTCCTTCAACAGCGTTTGCAGCGTGGCCGCTTCCTGGTCGAACTGCTGCAGCCCCTTCTGGCACAACCCGAGGATGTGCCGCGCGCGAGATTTCTCCGCCTGCGACGGATCGGCCGACAGCAGGGCCTGGAGGTCTTCGGCGGCCGGCTGGTACTTCTCGAGCCGTTGCCGGGCCATGCCTCGGCCGTAGCGGGCTCGCGGGATGAGCGTGTCGTCCGGATGCTTCTCGACCAGCGTGGTGAACGTCTGCTCCGCGGCGGCGTAGTCCTCCGCACCCAACTGGGCCCAACCCAGGCCGAACAGCGTCTGGTTTGCCAGGGGGCTTTCCGGCCAGGTCTTCAGCACCAATTGATACTCCGCCATGGCCTGCGGCAACTCGTTGCCCAGCCGGTGGCATTCTCCCAGCCGGTAGTGCGCCATGTCCAACTGGCCGCTGTCGGGGAACTCCTCGATCACCTTTCGAGCGTTTTCCTTCGCCTTGTCCAGGTTCTTCGTCTGCTGGTAGGCATAGGCCAGTACGAGACGCGCGTCGTCGGCCAGCTTCCATTTCGGTTCCGCCGCCAACGAGGCCTCCAGCGATTTCGCCGCTTCGCCGTACTGCTTCAAGGCCACCTGGCTGCGGCCGATGCGATACCAGGCCTCGGCGACGAGGCCGGGAGTCTGCAACTGGTCGACCACCGGTTCGAGCGCCGCGACGGTCTGCTCGTACTTCTTCTGCAGGTACATCGCGGTGCCCAGGTGGACCTTCCAGATCTCGGCGTCGCGATCGTTCGGCGCTTCGGCCAGGAGCTGGCCATAGAGTTTCTCGGCCTCGGCGTGGTTGTTCAACAGCAGGTTGCTCTCGGCCATGATGTGCTTGACGCCCACGGCCAGATCGTTGCCCGGATGGGCCTTCAGGAACGCCCCCGCGTGGGTCAAGGCCGTCTGATACTCGCCCTGGTTCATCGCGGCGAACGCAGCCATGTACAGGGCCTGCGGGGCCAGCGGGTCGTCGGCGTGTTTTGCCGCCAGCGCGGCATACAGCGCGACGGCCTCGCCGCGGCGCTCGGGGATCTCGTAGATCGCGTCGGCCTGATCCATCCACAGCGAGACGGCGTCGGGCCCGTCGCCGGCGGCCGGTAAGATCCTCTCCACCACGGCCAGCGCTTCGGCCGGCTTCTTCTGTTTCAGCAGGCTTCGGGCGATCCAGTGGGCCGCCTCGGGAGCCGCCGCGCCGCCGGCGGCAACGACCTTGCCCAACCACTCCTGGGCCTTCGGGTGGTCGTCCGCCGCGTAGTACTTCTTGCCCGCCTCCAGATGACAAAGGCCCGCGTATTGCGACGTTGGAAACTTCGCCGGCACCGAGGCATACAGGCCGGCCGCTTCGGCAAATTGCTGTTTGGCCGCCAAGGCGTCGGCCTGTCGGACCGTGGCGTAATCGGCCATGGCGAAGCCCTCGACGGCGGCGCTGGCGGCGTAGGCGGCTATCGCGTCGTCGTACCGCTTCAGCGCGAACAACGTTTCGCCCCGCCACATTTTCGCCTCGGCCACCAGCGGGCTCTCGGGGAACTGCTTGAGAAACGCGTCGTAGGTCGCCAACGCGGTCTCGTGCTGTTGCAGGTCTGCCTGCGTGACGCCCAAAGCGAACATCGCCTGGGCCGCGACCGCGCGATCCGCGTGGTCCTTCACGACCTGGTCGTACTTCGCGGCCGCCTCCTGCTTCTTGCCGCGGTTGTAAAGGCATTCGCCCTCGTAGAAGATCGCGTCGGCCACGTGTTTGCTCTGGGGGTACTTGGTGGCCAGCGTGCGAAAGGTCTCGGCCGCCACGTCGTACAGCTCGGGCTTGCCCGAGTGGGCGAGCTGGTATTGGGTCAAGGCGAGGTTCAAATACGTGTCGGCCAAGAGGTCGAACTTGGGGAAGTCCTTGACGACCGTTTGGAAGGCCTTCAGCGCCTCCTCGTGCTTGTTCTGCTTGGAGTAGCAAATGCCCAAATAGTGCCGGGCGTGGGCGGCGCGGGGATCGGTCTTGTAGCTGGTGAGAAACTTCAGCCACTCGTCGGCGGCCAGGTCGTAGGCCTCGCTGTTGTGCAGTCCCACGGCCGCGTTGTACTGCCGGGTGGCTTCCGGCGTTTTCTCTTGGGCCACGAGCTGCGTCGGGGCCAACAGCCACGCCGGCGCAAGCACGACGGACGCCATGACGGCAAGGCGGCAGAATCTCATCGCAGTTACCTCTTCCGTAGCTGATTGTCTCACTGTTCCGCGGCGGGGGAGCGCTCGGATCGGCAAGGGATCGGATTGATCGGGCGGGCTTACCGGATCCTCGACCTGGGCGCTCTTCCACCAATCGTATTGTAACAGAGCCATACCGTTTGAGGAGGGTTCGATGGAAACCCTGCGCTCCCTAGAATCCGCAGTCTTCAGTCCGGATTATTCCGCATCTGCTATTATTTCACGGTCGGCCTTCCTTTACCAGCAGGAAGCGGCGGCTGGCGGGCTGCTTGGAGGGTGGTCGCTGGAGGGGAAACACTCGAATACGGACGCCTATTGACGCTTGCACACTCAAGGCGCGAGGGCGACCAACGGGAGTCCAACCTCTCCGGCCTTCCGTTGGTCGGCCTGGATCATTCACAAGGCGAACATCGATAAGAACAAGGGTTTTCGAGCAACACAACCGACCTGACGTGAAGCTGCCGGAGCGAAGGCCGTGAAGGGGTAACCTCTAAGCGGAGTCCTTCGTGGCCCCCCGCGAGCTTTGTGCCCCCCGAACGACCTGGTCGCATGCCCCTCTGGATTGCTGCCGGCCATCGTCGGCGGTGGCGTCACGGCGCATCCATGGCAGCGCCCCGTCTGACGGCATCCTTGGCGCCGGCGACAACGCCGGGGCGGCGAGGTTGCCTGGAGTCTCGCCAAAGCCTATCATTTGGAGTTCGCTTCCGGACCGGTTGAGAAATGCTCCTTGGCGGCGCGTGTTCGCAGAAGGAAGAACCACTTTGTTTTCGCTCTTGCCTGTCTACTTCTGCCATGCGTTGGAGTCGTCCGCCGCGAAGCAGGAAGCGGTCGCCGCAGTCGCCTCGCACCACCTTCCCGCCACCGCCTACCACTGGCTTGGTTTTGGCGTTCTCGTCGCGGTGCTGCTGGCGCTGGATCTGCTGGTTTTTCATCGCACGGATCACAAGCCGTCGCTGCGCGAGTCGGCCGGATTCACCGTTTTCTGGATCGCTTTGGGATTGGCCTTCAACGGGGTGATCTGGTGGTGGGGCGTTGCGTCGGGGCTCGGTTCGGATCCGGGCCTGAAATACCTCACCGGCTACTTGATCGAAAAAGCGTTGTCGATGGACAACATCTTCGTGTTTGTGGTGATCTTTCGGTTCTTCCACATTCCCATGATGTACCAGTACCGCGTGCTGTTCTGGGGCATTTTGGGCGCGGTCGTGATGCGGCTGGCGTTTATCCTCGGCGGCATCGAGCTGTTTCACCGGTTCGAGATCGTCGCGCCGATTTTCGGGGGATTCCTGCTCTACACGGCGTACAAGCTCGCCACCCACGAAGCGGGCAGCGATGTCCACCCGGAGAAGAATATCGTCTTGAAAACGGCCCGCCGCTTCTTCCGCGTTACCCGCGGCGACCACCACCAGCACGGCCACGATTTCTTCGCCCGGGAAGACGGAAAGTGGTGCATCACTCCCATGTTTCTGGTGCTGCTGGTCATCGAGAGTACCGACGTCGTGTTCGCCATCGACAGTGTGCCGGCGATCATCGGCATTACGCCCGACCGGTTCATCGCGTTTACCTCCAATGTTTTCGCCATCCTCGGTCTGCGGGCGCTCTATTTCCTGCTGGCCGGCATGGTCGATATGTTCCGTTATCTGCATTACGGGCTGGCCGCGATTCTGGGATTCGTCGGGTTGAAGATGATTGCCGAGTGGGCCATCGAGCACGAAGAGGGAACCCACCTGGTTCCGGTTTGGGGCTCGTTGCTGGTGATCGCGGCGCTGCTGGGAATCTCGATCGCCGCTTCGATCTGGGCCAGCTCGCGGACAGCGGTGGAAGATCCGCAACCAGAATCCGACCCCTGAGGAGAGATGATGATGCCACGATTAGGCCGAGCTGTGTGGAGTACGTGCCTTTGCCTGTTGCTGATGGTTGTGCCGCTGGGAGCCCTGGCGGCCGACGCCGCGGTGCCGAACACGCTCAGTGAGCAGGAATTGGCCGACGGCTGGATCCTGCTGTTCGACGGCGAGACCACGTTCGGCTGGCGGGCCGCCCATCGGGCCAATTGGGCCGTGGTCGACGGGGCGCTGACGGCCACCGAGGGCGAGCCGGGCTTGCTCCATACCACTTCGCAGTTCGGCGACTACGTGCTGAAGGTCGATTTTCGCAGCGAGAAGCAGGGCAACAGCGGCGTCTTTCTGCGTACCAGCCCCGACCCCACCGACGTAACCGCCCGCTGCTACGAACTGAACATTGCCGACTGGGGCACCAACGATTGGCCTACCGGCAGCTTCGTCCAGCGAAAGAAGACCGAAAAAGCCCATGACAGCGCGGACTGGCAATCGTTCGAGATCATCGCCGACGGGGCCCAGTTCACCGTGAAGCTCGATGGAGAGGTCGTCCTCGAATACACCGATCCGAAGCCGTTGGGGCGCGGATTCATCGGGCTGCAATTCCGCCAGGGCAAGATCCAATTCCGCAACGTCAAGCTCAGACCCTTGGCCACGAAGTCGCTCTTCAACGGCAAGGACCTGGCCGGCTGGAGAACCTACCCCGAGATGCAGAGCGTCTTCTCCGTCACGCCCGAGGGTTGGCTCAACGTGAAGAACGGTCGAGGAATGCTCGAGAGCACGGGCCAATACGACGACTTCACGCTGCAACTGGAGGTGTTCGTCAACGGCCGGGCCCTGAACTCGGGAGTCTTCTTCCGCAGCATTCCCGGGGACCCCATGAACGGCTACGAGTGCCAGATTCAAAACGGCTACGTCGACGGCGACCGGACCAAGCCGCAGGATTGCGGCACCGGCGGCATTTTCCGCCGGCAAAACGCCCGGAAGGTCGTGGCCGACGACTTCCAGTGGTTCCGCATGACGTTGCACGCGGACGACCGGCACATGGCCGCCTGGGTCAACGGCTACCAGGTGAGCGATTGGACGGACACGCGGGCGCCCGACGCCAATCCGCGCAAGGGGCTCCGCCTCGATCCGGGCACGCTCATCATCCAGGGCCACGACCCGACGACCGACCTGTCGTTCCGGAACCTTCGCATCGCCGGATTGCCCGCGCGGTGAGCTCTCCGCGAATCACCCCAGCGGGCAGGTCCGGGTCCATTCGCCGGGGGCAAATCTCGATTGACTTGGGTGGGCCGCAGACATATGATGATCCGGCAGGTCCGTCCGCCCTACGGCGGCCGCGACATGGGCGGCAGTTCCCCGTTGCACCGCACAAGCGAGGAAACAGGTCATGAAGCTGGATGAAATCCTCAAGGCGAAGGGCAAGACCGTTTACACGATCGGTCCCGAGGCGACGCTGCAGGACGTCGTGCGGACGCTGGCAGAGCATAACGTCGGCTCGCTGCTGGTGTACGAGCAAGCAGACGAAGCCGAAGGAAAGCCCGTGGGAATCATTACCGAGCGCGACATCCTGCACGCCTGCGCGGCCGGGCGAGACCCTCTGGCCGAGGCCAAGGTCGCCGACATCATGAGCAGCGATCTGCTCACCGGCTCGCCCGACGACGCGGTGGAGAATGTCATGGGCTTGATGACCAGCAAGCGGATTCGCCACCTTCCGGTGCTCTCGCAGGGGAAGCTGGTCGGGATGGTCTCGATCGGCGACGTGGTCAAGGCGCAGCACGACCGCCTGGCGATGGAGAACCGTTTCATGAAGGACTATATCCAGAGTTGACGCCGCGCCGCGTTACGTGACCTGGTAGCGCTCCACCTTGGCCCGATCGACCTCGATACCCAGGCCCGGTGCGGTGGGCACGGTGATCATGCCGTCGACCGACTCCAGCGGTTCGCTCAGCACGTCGTCTTGAAGCTGGCGGTAGCCGCATTCGTTGCCACTTGCGAAGGCGGGAATGGCCGCCGCCAGTTGCAGCATGGCGGCGGTGGCGATTCCCAGCGAGGGCCCCCCGCCCAACACGGCACCGATGCCGGCCGCCTCGGCCACTGCCGCACATTTCCGCGCGGGGACCATGCCGCCGACCTGTTGCGGATCGACCACGACGAACGCCGCTGCCCCGCTGCGAACCACTGCCAGCACGTCGCTGGAGTCGTGCACGTCGCGCCATATCGCCAAAGGCACGCTCGTCTGTCGTCGCAGCGCGGCGATCGAGTGGAGATCGCCGGTATCCAGCGGATCGAGCACGAACTGCAGACCGTGCACTTCCAGCTCACCGCACAGTTCGCGAGCCGTCTCCGGGTCGAACCGTGCCATCGCGTCGTATCGCAACTCCGCCCGATCCCCGACGCTCTCGCGAATCGTGCGGATCGTCTCCAGGTCGCACTGAGGCTGGCCGCTGGAGACCACGATCTGGCAGTGAAATCCCTGCTCGGCCAGTTCCCGGGCGAGTTGAACAAGATCGTCGGGACAACCCGAAGCACCGCATTCGAGTCGGACCGCCAACGGGACTTGCCGGCGATACCCGCCTCCGAAAAGGTGGCAAACCGGTTGCCCGACAACGCGCCCGGCAAGGTCCCAAGAGGCCATTTCGATGGCGGCCCGCAACGCTGGATCGGAAAGCACCTCCAGGTCGAGCAAGTCTTCGATGTCGAAGACGCTCCGACCGGCCAGCGCCGGCATCAGCACATCACGGCGAGCGGATAGCTCCGCCGGTCGCCAGGCAGTCGTCGATTCCCCCCAGCCCTCGAAGCCCGAATCGCCCGACAATCGCACCAGAAGCGAACGAACCGGCTCCCCCGACGGCGGCCGGTCAATCTCGATCAGACTCAGTTCCAGGTCGTTGATCGTCATGGTCGTTCTTCTCGCAACGGCTCCGGCAACGTGAACCGCACTTGTTCCTCGCAGATGGTCCGCGTCTGGACCGTGGCCCCGAATTGTCTCCGCAGCAGGTCAACGCACTGCTGGACGACCGTCTCGGGAGCACTTGCCCCGGCGGTGATCGACACCGTTTCGTCGCCGGAGAACCATCCCAGGTCGATGTCGGACGGCCCGTCGATCAAATGGGACGGCACGCCGCCGGCTCGAGCCAACTCGGCCAGCCGTTGGCTGTTCGAGCTGTTCGCACTACCGACGACCAGCACGACGTCTGCGTCGCGAGAGAGCGTCTGAACCGCCCTTTGACGGTTCTGCGTGGCGAAGCAGATGTCGTCTCTCCGGGGACCCACGATGTTGGGATACCGACGCCGCAGCAGATCGATGATCTCTCGGGCGTCGTCCAGCGACAAGGTGGTCTGTGTCAGGTAGGCCAGTTTCTCCGCGTTGTCCACTTCCAGCCGATCGACGTCCGCGGGCGTCTGCACCAGCACTATCGATCCGGGCGCTTCCCCCATTGTGCCCAACACCTCGTCATGGCCGTCGTGGCCGATCAGCACGACGGTGTAATCAGATCGGGCGTATCGGATCGCTTCCTTGTGGACCTTGGTGACCAGCGGGCAGGTCGCGTCGACGACCTGCAGCCGCCGCTGGGCGGCCACGCGGCGAACGGCCGGCGAAACACCGTGGGCCGAATAGAGCAGATGGCCCCCGAGGGGGACCTCTGCGAGATCGTCGACGAAGACCGCCCCTAGCCGGCGAAACCGCTCTACCACCCACTTGTTGTGGACGATCTCGTGATAAACGTACACCGGCGTTCCGAACAGACGGATTGCCGACTGCAGGCTTTCGATCGCCATGTTCACGCCGGCACAGAATCCCCGTGGGCCGGCCAACAAGATCTGCATGGTTCCCTCGCTGGTCAAAAACCATCATAATGGTACGGTCTCTTCCTGGCTAGGGCTGGGGGAACTCCCGTTGGTCCCCCTCGCGCATTGGTTGTGCCAGCGTTAATAAGTGCTTTCCAGACAGAAACTTGTATCGCGAAACCCAGGCAACGGTCGGTCGTCCAGTCGCGATCGGCCGTGGCGACGAAGCACCTCCGGAATCCTCGTGTTCTCCAGCGATCTGAATCGGTATGGGCCAAGCGCCCATCCGCCCGAACCGATTTCCCCAAGGCGAAGCCGCCGGTATTGCCGGCGGCTGGCAAGACGCCATTACGAGAACTTCACCGTGGCGAGCTTTCTACTGCCCCGAACGTTGCGGCAGCACTTCTGCAACGTCTATGCTTATTGCCGCTGGGCGGACGATCTGGCCGACGAAATCGGCGACCCCAAGCAGAGCCTGGCCTTGCTGCATTGGTGGGAGGCTCAGCTTCGCGGCTGCTATGCGGGCAAGACGCAACATCCGGTGTTCGTCGCATTGGCCGACACGATCCGGAAATTCGAGATACCGATCGACCCGTTTGTCGATCTGCTGGTGGCCTTCCGCCAGGACCAACGCGTTGTGCGATACGATCAGTTCGATCAGTTGTTGCAGTACTGCCGCTACTCGGCCAATCCAGTCGGGCGGCTGGTGCTGTATCTGGGCCGGTGCCACACTCCCGAGCGATCGCGGCTTGCCGACTCGATCTGCACCGGACTGCAACTGGCCAACTTCTGGCAGGACGTCGCCCGAGACTATCAGCGCGGAAGGGTCTATCTTCCCCAGGCCGACTGCCGGCGATTCGGATACGCTGAGGAGGACTTCACGCATCGCCGCTGCAACGAGGCGTTTCGGCGGCTGCTGGCCGCCAAGGTCGAAGACGCCGAAGCCTGGTTACGCCGGGGCTGGCCGTTGGTGGAACTCATGCCACCCGAATTACGGGTCCCGGTGGCCCTGTTTGTCCGAGGCGGATTGGCCGTGACCGACGCCATTCGGCAACAGGATTTCGATGTCTGGACAGTCCGTCCGAAGATTCCTAGAATGGCCAAACTGCGAATTCTCCTCGACTGTTGGTGGCGGCTCAAACGAGGGCTCCTCACCGGGAGCGGCCCATGAATCTGACCCGCGAGGCGATCGACCTCAGCTATCAGGCCTGTCACCGCTTGGCGCGTCGTTCCGGCTCGAACTTCTATCCGTGTTTTCTCGGGCTGTCGCGCGACAAACGCCGAGCGATGGATGCCTTGTACGCCTTCATGCGCCATACCGACGATCTGGCCGACGACCCGTTGCCGGCCGAGTTGCGACGCCAATCGCTGGACAAGTGGCGCAACGCCCTCAGACAGGCGCTGCGGGGACAGTTCACTCCCTCCCCGCGCCGGGCAGCGACCAACGGCCAGGCCGCGAACTCCGACTATCCCTGCGGGCCGGAGTTGCTGCCGGCGCTGGCCGACGTCGTCCAACGCTACGGCGTCCCGCCCGAGCACTTGCAGGCGGTCATTGACGGGGTCGGCATGGATCTCAGCCGGCTGCGCTACGAGACGTTCGACGAGTTGGCCGGCTATTGCGAGCGGGTGGCCTCGGCCGTGGGCCTGGCCTGCATCCACATTTGGGGTTTTCGCGGGCGCGAGGCCCTGGAACCGGCACGCAAGTGCGGCATCGCGCTGCAACTGACCAACATCCTGCGCGATCTGAAAGAAGACTCTGCTCAGGACCGCGTCTACCTGCCGCTGGCCGACTTGCAGCAGTGCGGCTATTCGCTCGACGACCTGTTTCGCGGCGTGGCCGACGAACGATTCGTCCGGCTGATGGAGTTCGAGATCGGCCGGGCCGAGTGGTTCTACGGCGAAGGGGCCGAGTTGATCGACCACCTCGAGCCCGACGGCCGGCAGGTCTTCGGCATGATGGTGTCCACCTATCGGGCGCTGCTGAGGAAGATCAAACGGCATCCGGCCGACGTGCTGCAGCGTCGCGTCCGCCTCAGCCGTCCGAAGAAGCTGCAGATCGCCGCGCGATGGATCCTCTGGCCGCCTCGCGTGGCCGCCCTGTCATGAGCGGCGCCCCCGATCCACTCCGCCGCCCGAGCGTCCTTGTCGTCGGAGGCGGACTGGCCGGGATGGCGGCCGCCGCGGCGTTGCGCGCCGGCGGCCTCCACGTCAGCCTGTACGAGCGGGCGAAGCATCTGGGAGGTCGTGCCGGCTCGTTCCGCGATCCGAAGACCGGGCGATGGATCGACTTCTGCCGGCACGTCAGCATGGGTTGCTGCACCAACTTCGCCGATTTCTGTCGCCGAATCGGCGTCGCCGAGTGCTTTCACCGGTACGCAAGGCTGCACTTCTTCAGCCCCGACGGCACGCGGCATGACCTGGTCCCTCGCGGCTGGCTGCCGGCGCCGCTGCACCTCTTGCCCGATCTGCTGCGGATGGGCTATCTGACACGGCGCGAGCGGTGTGCCGTCGTCCACGCCATGTGGCGTCTGGCCCGACAGCCCGCCGCAAACCGACCCGACGAGCAGACCATCGGCCAATGGCTGCGACGCCAGGGTCAATCGGATCGGGTGATCGACCGCTTCTGGGCGACCGTGCTGGTCAGCGCGTTGGGCGAGACGGTCGATCGGGCCTCCCTGTCCGCCTCGCGCAAGGTGCTCGTCGACGGCTTCCTCGGGGCTCGCCGCGCCTGCGAACTCCACGTGCCGCAATGCTCGCTGCAAGAGCTTTTCGACCGCCGGGCGGCGAAACGGCTGGGCGAGCAGGGAGTGGCCGTGCATCGGAACAGCCCGGTTGCGGGAATCGAGATCGACGCGCGTCGCGCCAGCGCCGTGGTGCTCTCGGACGGGTCGCGATGCGAGTCGGACTTCGTGGTCCTGGCCGTGCCGTGGCGCCGCATCCGCTCGCTGTTTCCCAATACACCGCACCCCGCGGTACCGGCCCTTTCAGGCACGGAACAGATCCGGTCGGCACCGATCACGGCCGTGCACCTCTGGTTCGACGCGCCTCTGACCGAACTGCCCCACGCGGTGCTGATCGGGAAGTTGAGCCAGTGGCTGTTTCGCGACAGAACCGGCGCGTTCTCGGCGGATTCGGGCTCGGCACACTATCACCAGGTTGTGATCAGTGCCTCGCACATGCTCGGCGGCCGCCGCCGAGATGACATTCTGGCCGAAGTGCTGCGCGACCTCCGGTCGCTCTGGCCCAGCGCCCACAGCGCCCGGCTGCTGCACTGGCGCGTGGCGACCCGACCGGCGGCCGTCCTCTCCGCCTGCCCCGGGCTGGACGATCTTCGACCGGGACAGCGAACGCCCGTCGAAAACCTCTTTCTGGCGGGCGACTGGACGGCGACCGGGTGGCCCTCCACCATGGAAGGCGCGGTCCGCAGCGGATACCTGGCCGCGGAAGCCGTTTTCGAAAGACTCCACCGGAACGCTCGCATCCTGGTCCCCGATCTGCCGAGAGGACGCTTGGCCCGCGTGATGTTGGGCCTCTGACCGGAAGGGCGTCGGCCCCGCCTTGCCAGCGGCAAGAATGCCCAACCTGTTCTTTCGCGAGCCCTTAGGCGTAACCGCCCATGCCAAAGAAGAGCTGCTTTTTCAACAGCCGATAGAACCAATAGTCTTCCGGGACTTCTTCGCCCGGTAGGTGGTGGCTGTTGCGGGGCGTGCCGGCGGCGATTTCGCCCAGCGCGTCGCGGCCGCTGTAATCGCCCACCGACGCCGCGCGCAGGTATTCGACCAGCTCCTGGGGATGCTCCAGAATCACACACCCCCGGGTCCGCTCGTTGACGAACGTCTGGAATCCCCGCAGAAAGCTGCTCTCGTTGATCGTCCGAAACAGATTCCGGTCGTTGTCGCGGATGGTCTGGCACGCGAACGACAGCGGCGGGCAGGGCTCGATGCTGCCTTGGGGGCCGATGTGGAATCCCATCCCCAACGCGGCCGGACATACGGCCTCGCCGTCGGCGTTCCAGTAGGTGTCGATCAGGATGATCGGGTGGGTGCGTCGCAGTTGGAGCAACCGCCTGCGGAGCTGGATGAGCTGCTCGCGCTGGACACACAGCTCCGGCGAAGGCTCGACGCCCACCGGGCGATAGACGTAGTACCACAGATACATGGCCCCACAGTCGATGAATCGCTGGACGTATGCGTCGCTGACCACCTCGTCGAAATTCTTGCCCGTGACCGTTGTGGCAATGCCGAAGAGGATCTTCTGCTGCTTGAGCCGGGTGAGCCCTTCCATGGCTGCCCGGTAAACACCCCGGCCGCGGCGGTCGTCGTTGTTTTCTTCCAGCCCGTCGATACTCACCAGCACCGTGACGTTTCCCGCCTCGCGGATCCGCCGCACGTTTTCCTCGTTGAAGAACATCCCGTTGGTGATGATCTGGAAGTAACAATCGCGATGGCGACGGATCACGTTCCACAGGCCCCCATAAAGCATCGGTTCGCCACCCAAGAGCGTGTAAAAGAACGACTTCTGCCGCTTGCCGGCGTGGATCAAGGCGTCGACGTCTTCGTCCGAAAGTTGATGGGGCTGGCCTTGGGCCTGGATCCAGCAGCCCCGGCAGCGGAGGTTGCACGCGTTGGTCAGGGCCAGGAACAGAAACGGCGGGAAGAGTTCTCCCCGCTTGACCCTCCGTCGATAGGCCCGAATCGCGCGCATCCCCTTAAAGGCCCAAAGATAGCCCGCCTTCATCACCAGTCGAGGCGAGACTTCGGTGGCAAGCCGCAGAGCAAGTCGAGCAAGCATGGGTGGTTCGGGGGTTCAGCGTTGGGGGCTCGGGAGACTTCCGCGCCGGCCCGTCCGCGGTGGTAGCGGCCGTTCGCGGTGGTAACGGGCAACTTGATTATAGCGGCCCGGTGTGTCGATTTCCCGGGCAACCGCCCATCCATGGGGGTTCGGCACGACGCCCGGCTCCCGGCGGCGGCACCTCGACACGCCGGATCGGCTCGCCTAGACTGGAAGGGCGTCGGTACTGACTTCGACACGAACTCCGGCACCGCAATACCGAGACGCAATACCGAGACAACCAGGCCACCGTGCCTCCGCCCCCCCCGGCCCCAACCTCGCTCCCGCACCCCTGACTACCAGCCGCTGCCGCGCCGCCGCATGATCGAACTCGACCGACTCCTCCGCGCCTACCAGACCGCGCGCCGCGATCTGCTTGCCGAACGCGTGCCCGACGGGCATTGGGTCGGCGAGCTGTCCAACTCCGCCCTGTCGACGGCCACGGCGATCAGTGCCCTGGCGTTGGTGGCGCGGCACACCGGCGACGCCTCGCGGCGCGACGCGTGCCGGCAACTGGCGGCCCGCGGAATCGCCTACCTGATCTGCTGCCAAAACGACGACGGGGGCTGGGGCGATACGGATCAGAGCTTCTCGAATATCGCCACCACCATGCTGGTACGCGCCGCCTTGCACCTGGCCGATGCGGCCGGGGAGCACGCGGAGCTGCTCGGCCGGGCAGAGCGATACATCGATTCGCAGGGCGGCACAGCCGGGTTGCGGCGCCGCTATGGCAGCGACAAGACGTTTGCCGTCCCGATTCTGACCAACTGTGCGTTGGCCGGGCTGGCTGCATGGGATGAAGTAGACCCCCTGCCGTTTGAGTACGCTTGCCTGCCCCATGGTGCGTTCAGGCTCGTCGGCCTGCCGGTAGTCAGCTACGCCATTCCGGCGCTGGTCGCCATCGGCCAGGCACGCTTCTTCCACGGCAAGCCGCGCAACCCGCTGACCCGGCTCATCCGGTCCCTGGCTGTCGGCGGAAGCCTGCGAACGCTCCGGCGGATGCAGCCGTCCAGCGGCGGATACCTGGAAGCGACGCCGCTGACGAGCTTCGTCGTGATGAGCCTGGCCGGCACGGGCCGCGCCGATCACGAGATCGCGCGCCAGGGTGTGAAGTTCCTCCTGGCGTCGATCCGCCGGGACGGCTCCTGGCCGATCGACACGAATCTGGCCACGTGGAACACGACGCTGGCTGTCAGCGCCCTGGCCGCCCTCAACGGAAACGTCGGGGCACTGGCGTGCCTGGATTGGCTGCTGGAGTGTCAGCACGACCGGCTCCATCCGCTAAGCCACGCGGTGCCGGGCGGCTGGGGCTGGACCGACTCAAGCGGTGCCGTGCCCGACGCGGACGACACGTCCGGCGCGCTGCTGGCCCTGCTGACACTCTGCAATTCGGGGGCCAAGGCCAACCGCGAGCGTACCCGTTCGGCCGTGGCCGCGGGTGTGCATTGGCTGCTGGGCCTCCAGAACGCCGACGGCGGTTGGCCCACGTTCTGTCGCGGTTGGGGCAAGCTGCCCTTCGACCGCAGCGGCGCCGACCTGACGGCCCACGCACTTCGGGCGTTGCACGCCTGGCAAGCCTTGATCGCCGACGGGCGGACCCCCGGCGCCATTTCCAAAGGAATTGAGTACCTTGAAAAAAGGCAGTGTTTCGATGGGAGCTGGACCCCTCTGTGGTTCGGAAACCAGCACCACCCTCGCGAGGAAAACCCGGTCTACGGAACGAGCCGAGTGCTGCTGGCCTATCGCGACCTGGGGCAAATCGACAGCGAGGCGGCCCAGCGAGGGCTGGCATGGTTGGCCGCAAATCAGGCCCCCGACGGGGGTTGGGGCGGGGTGGCTGCGAGCGAATCGGGTGCGCCCCCGGCGGGCCCGTCAAGCGTGGAGGAAACGGCCCTTGCGGTGGAGGCCTTGTTGGCCGGTCCGAAGGATTCCGCCTGGCGGCAAGTGACCGAGGCGGGAATTCAATGGTTGGTGGCGGCCGTCGAGCAGGGCCGCTACCGGGAAACGTCCCCGATCGGTTTTTACTTCGCCAAGTTGTGGTATTATGAAAGGTTGTACCCGCTGACGTTCACGGTTTCGGCCTTGGGGCGCGCAGTCCGACAGTTGGCCCCGGGATCGGAGCTCGACCCCGCGCCGCCACCCCCTGGCAAAACTGAAACCGCCGGCTGAGAGACCTCCGCTTTGGCTACCGCGCTGCCGCACCGACGACCTTCCTCTCCACCCACGCCGTCTGCACTGCTGCTGACGGGCGACGGTCGTGATACGGATCGTCTGAAGGCCGTACCCGCCGACAAGGCGGTCCGCGAGCGAATCCAGCGCCGGGCGGTGGAGAAAGCCGGTCAGCTCGACAAGACACGGGCCCTTGCGCGTCACGAGATGGAGGCCCTTGTCCGGGAATTGCTGGGCGATCTGACGCTGCCCGAGACGTACCTCGGCTGGACGATGGTCGCTCTGGCGTCGGCCTTCTGGCAAGACCAGGTCGCCGCCGTGCCGTTCCACCGCCGGTTGTTGCTGTTGCCCAAATGTCTGCGAGCTGCGGAGGTTTGTCCGGCCGACTGCAACGAAACCGGATTGCTGTGTCAGGATTGCGGTGCCTGCCAACTGACCGATCTCCGCGCGGAAGCCCGGCGCAAAGGCTACCACGTGCTGATCGCCGAGGGTTCGCCGGCGGTGATGAAGATCATTCTCAGCGGCGGCGCCGATGCGCTGTTGGGCGTGGCCTGCCTCGACGCGCTGGAGAAGATGTTGGACAAAGTCCTCTTGGCGGGCATTCCCTGCATGGCCGTGCCGCTGTTGTGCAACGGATGTTGCGACACGTCGGTCGATGCCGACTGGATCCGGCGGATGTTCCACACGCCCCACCGGCCGGCCGCCGTACAGACCCGGACGTACCTTCATCTGATGCGCTGTGCCGCGCAGATGTTCGAACCGGCGGAGCTCGAGCGGCTGCTTCCCCGAGTTCGCGGCGGGCCGTCCCTGGTCAAGAGCAACGGACGGTGCCTCGAGCGCAACGGTCCGGGGCTCGAGGGGATCGAGCCGGTGGCCTGCACCGAGGCGATCGCCTACGACTTCCTGGCCGCCGGCGGCAAGCACTCGCGGCCGTTCATCACGCTGGCCGTCTACGACGCGCTGCGCGGCGGCGACGGCACGACGGCCAACGGGGCCGAGCACGTGGCCCAGTTGCCCGACGCCGTCAAGCGGATGGCCCTGGCGATCGAGATCTTCCACAAGGCCTCGTTGGTCCACGACGATATCGAGGACGACGACGCCTTCCGCTATGGGCGGCCCACGGTACACAAGACCTACGGCAAATCGACGGCCATTAACGTAGGCGACTACCTCGTCGGGCTGGGGTACCGGACCGTGGCGTGTCAGCGCGACAGCCTGCCGGCGGACATGGTGGCCGACGTGCTGGCCCAGTTCGCCCGGGCGCACACCAAATTGTGCGAAGGCCAGGGTGCCGAGCTGATCTGGCGCGACGCCCGCGACAAGAATCTCCCGCCGCTGGATGCCCTGAAGATCTACGCCCTGAAAACGGCGCCGGCCTTTGAGGCGGCCCTGATGGCCGGAATCCGCCTGGCCGGCCCGGTCGAGCCCTACCACGAGGCGGCGACGCGGTTCTCGCGGCATCTGGGCATCGCCTACCAGATCGTCAACGACCTGGACGACTGGCAGGGCAGCCAATCGAACAAATGCGCCAGCGGAACCGACATTCTCGGCGGGCGGCCGACCGTGCTCTGGGCGCTGGCCATGCAAGGTCTGGGCGAGACGGACCGGCACAAGCTGCAATCGCTGCTGGACGACGATGCCCCGCCGGAAACGAGGATGGCCCGGGCCGCCGCGCTCTACGCCCGGGCCGACGTCTACCGCCAGGCCGCCGTGTTGATTTCCAAGCACCACCAACGTGCTCGGACGGCGGCCGACGAAATCGGCTGCGAGCCGCTGACGCGGTTGTTGCACTTCCTGGCCGATGCCATTCTCGACCGGCGGCCGTTGGCCATCAACGAAGCGGGCTGATCGGGGCGGTCAAGTCTTCTGTGGCGCGCGCTGGCCGCCGGCTGCCAGCCGGTCCGCCGCCGACTGATCGATGCAGACGCGGCGGATCGCGGTCGCCCGGCCCGATTCGGGGTCGAGTTCGACGATCGTTCCGTGCAGCCGCACGTCCTGGGTGGCCACCTCGAAATGGGTCGGCCGAAAGGTCTTCGTGGTCTCCATCACGCGGTCGATTCGCCGGCCGAGAATGCTCTCGTGGGGCCCGGTCATGCCGACGTCGCACTGGAAGGCGGTTCCGCCGGGCAGGATCTGCTCGTCGGCGGTCGGCACGTGAGTGTGGGTGCCCAGAACGGCGGTCACCCGACCGTCGAGGTAACGCCCCATCAGTTGCATATCGCTGGTCGCCTCCGCGTGAAAATCCATCAACACGACCCGCACGTCGGAAGGCAACGTAGAGAGCACGCGGTCGGCCGCCGCAAAGGGGGAATCGACCGGCGGCATGAAAACGCGCCCCAAACAAATGAACACGCCCACGGGAACCTGGTTGCGGCAACGCACGACGGCCAGATCGCGGCCCGGGGCGTCATGGGGATAGTTGGCCGGGCGGACGATCTTCCGCTGCGTCTGCAGGACCGGGATGATCTCGCGGCGGCGGTAGACGTGGTCGCCCATCGTGATCACGTCGACGCCGGCCGAAATCAACTCCTCGTAGATCGCAGGCGTCAAGCCCGATCCGCCGGCGGCGTTCTCCGCGTTGGCCGCGACCAGGTCCAGCTCTTGCTCGGCACGCAAGCCGCGCAGGCCCTGCGCGACGATCTGCCGCCCGGGCTTACCAACGATGTCTCCGATCAACAGCAGCCGCACGGGCGGGGATCCTATCTGGCCATTTCCACATGTCTCGTTTCACGCAAAACGGTCACCTTGATTTCGCCGGGATACGTGAGTTGTTTCTCGAAGGCCTTGACGATGTCGTGGCAGACTTTGGCGGCCGTTTCGTCGGTCGTATCCTTGGCGCTGACCAGCACCCGCAACTCCCGCCCGGCCTGGATGGCGAATGCCTGTTCGACCCCCGGAAAGCTGCCGGCGATCGACTCGAGTTCTTCCATGCGTTTGACGTAGCGTTCCAGGGTTTCGCGCCGTGCCCCCGGCCGCGAAGCGCTGCAAGCGTCGGCTGCCGAGACCAACACGGTATAGGGGTTCTCGACGTTCAAGTCGTCGTGGTGACCGGACGCGGCAAGGACCACTTCGGGCGATTCTCCGAAGCGCTTCAACAGATCGGCACCGATCTTCGGATGCCCGCCTTCCGCCTCGTGGTCGGCCGCCTTGCCGATGTCGTGCAACAAGCCGCAGCGGCGTCCCAGCGTGCCGTCCAGCCCGATCTCGTCGGCCAGCAACCCGGCCACATAGGCCACCTCGATGCAATGCCGCAGCACGTTCTGGCTGTAGCTGGTGCGGAAGTGCAGCCGCCCCAACAGGTTGACAATCCGCTCGTGCAGCCCGTGGACCTCGGCTTCCTGGCAGGCTTCCTCGCCCAGCTTCTGGATGTGGCGTTCCAGCTCCCGTTGGGTGTTGGCGACGATCTCTTCGATGCGGGAGGGATGAATTCGTCCGTCGGCAATCAGCTTGTTCAGCGAGATGCGGGCAACCTCACGGCGGATCATGTCGAAGGCACTGACGATCACCACGCCCGGCGTGTCGTCGATGATCACGTCGACGCCGGTGGCTTTCTCGAAGGCGCGAATGTTGCGTCCCTCGCGGCCGATGATCCGTCCCTTCATCTCGTCGTTGGGAATGCCGACCGTGCTGGTCGTGGTTTCGGCCGTGTGGGCGGCGGCGTAGCGCTGCAGCGACGTCAGCAACATCTCGCGGGCCTTCTGGTCGCAAGTCTCGGCAATCTGCTTCTCGTGCTTGAGAATCACCGCACCGGTTTCCTGCTGGAGCTGGGTTTCCAGGATCTCCAACAGTCGCTGGGTGGCCTCTTCGTGGCTGAGGCCGCTGAGTTCGTGAAGGGTTTGCCGCTGCAGATCCAGCAGCTTGGAAAGCTCCTCCTTGCGGCGATTGGCGTCTTGGATCCGCTCGGTCAGCTTCCGCTGCGTGCTCTCGACGATCTTCTCTTGTTTGCGAATCTGCTCGGCCTGCTCCTCCAAGGCGTCCTGACGCTTATCCAGCAGGCGCTCGCGTTCGTGAAGCTCGCCGCGGAGCCTCCGCAGCTCGCGTTCGCTCTCGGCCTGCTGCTGGATCGACAGCTCCTTGATCTCCAGCTCGGCCTCGCGTCGGCGGTTCGCCACCTCCCGCTTGGCCTTGTCGACCAAGTCCTGGGCTTCCGTCTCCGCGTCCTTGCGGCGCAGGCGATCCAGCAGCTTGACAAACACGAACGTCAGGCCGGAAGCCAAGGGAACGGCGATGCAAATGGCAACAACAGTCTCCGTCTCCACGGTCGGTTTCCTCGCAGCCTTATTGAGTCCCGAAGAGCGCCTCCACCAGGCGGCCGAAAGTCGCGGCACGCGCCAAAGCGTGCTCGGCTGACGACAATCCAACTTCCGGAGGACGAAGAGAAGACCGCGATCGCCGATCGTTCAGCCTAATCCCAGCGGGGACGGGCGGGTTTACAGCGGGCCGTATTGACGCAGCGGGCAGACCGGTTGCCCCCGCAAGAGATGATCGCACTGGACTGGACTGGGTCTTAGGACCCCAAGAGCGAAATACGCGGGAGGAACGCCGGTTACAGGCCAACCGGGCGGTCCTCCGAACACCTCCAGTACCGGGCGAACTCTCATCCAACCAGCGCGTGGGGAACTCGGGGGCACAAATCCGTGCCGACCCGGGACGCAGCCGCCCCAACCCGACACTCGGACCCATCCCGCTGAAACGGCTTCAAAGCCACCCAACAGGATCCTGGTCAGCCACCAATATAGAATCGTCCACAGATGCATCGTCTCATCCGTTCCCATACGCCGGATGGTTCTTGCTGCCTAATACGAAGCCAGTCGAAAACTCGCTTCAGACTGCCTTTCGGCTTCGATCCCCTCTCGGGCCACCGAAGACACACTTCTCACTAAACGTAATCTTATCAGACTTTCCGCGGACTGCAACCGGGGATCGGGGGCCCGTCGGCAGATAAGCCTGCTTGCCAGAACGGTTTACAGCAATTATCGTGGGGAGTTGGGTGGATTGGGAGGACTGTTTGGGGCCTGCGGCGCCAACTCGCAGCCAAGGTCGCTCAGCCCGTTGGCACCGACAGGACGTGTGGTAGTGCGCAACTACCCAGAGGGGTTTCCATTGATGGCTGCCCAGCGTAACCTTGGCTCACAGCTCTTCGCGGAATCCGCCCAGGCCGGCCGCCATGCCCACGTTGCATCCATTTGAAGCCAGTTTTCGACGCGCCTGGCCACCCGAGGCCTGGCGCGACGTGACCGTGCTGGCAGCCGTTTCCGGGGGCGCCGACAGCGTTGCTCTGTTGCGGGCGATGCGCGCCTTGAAGCGCGGTGGTGCGGGTCGCCTCTGTGCAAGCCATTTCAACCATGGTCTTCGCGGCGAGGAATCGGCGGCCGACGAGGCGTTTGTCACCGAGTTGTGCCGCCGGCTTGGGGTGCCATGCCAGGTGGGGCGTCCGCCCGGCGGAGCGGTGGCAGACGATGCCGGCGACGGGCTGGAGGCGGCGGCGCGGGCGGCACGCTACGGCTTTCTTCAGCGGGCCGCGGCCCGGCTCGGCGCCCGCTACGTCGTCACCGCCCATACGGCCGACGATCAGGCCGAGACGATCCTGCACCGGATCCTTCGCGGCACGGGCGTTGGCGGACTGGCCGCCATGTCTCGGGCGAGAGCGTTGGGCCCGGCAGCCACGTTGCTTCGGCCGCTGCTGGCGTTCCGCCGATCTGAGCTGACCGCCTATCTGGACGATCTGGGGCAATCCTATCGTGCCGATTCCAGCAACGCCGATACCCGGCTGACGCGCAATCGCATTCGCCACGAGTTGCTGCCGCAGTTGGCCGCGCAGTACAACTCCAACGTGGTCGAGGCCCTGTTGCGGTTGGGCTCGTTGGCTGCTGAGGTGCAAGGCGTGGTCGATGCGATCGTGGACGATCTGGCCGACCGATGCGGGCGGCGGGAGGACCCCGACACGCTGTGGATCGATGCCGCGGCGCTGGCCGGCCAGCCGCGCTTCGTCGTTCGAGAATTGCTGATGGCCGCCTGGCGACGGCAGGACTGGCCGATGCAGGCCATGGGATTCGCTCAATGGGACCTGCTCGCCGAGATGATCGGCAATTGCACGGACAGTGCCCCTTCGGCGTTGCCCCCCAGGCAAACGCTCCCCGGCAACGTCCTGGCCGAACCTGCCGACGGCCGGCTAAGGCTCAAACGCACCGCACCGTAGGCTCGCGGTCGGACATCGGTGGTCGCTCGGACCCTCCTGGAGACATAGCGTACTTATTCCAGGGGGTGCGCATCGCTGTGCGCGGCCGGTTGCCCGGGGCTATGGGCCGGTCTATGATTGAGCGGGTTGGCCGGGACGAAATCGACTGGCTGAAGCCATCTTGTGAACCATGAGCAGACGAAAACAGGGAGGACTCTCCATGCGACTCGAGCGTCGTGAGTTTCTTGAAGCGGCCGTCGCGGGGACGGCAGGGGCCCTGATGGCGGGAAGATGGGCCGTGGCCCAACCGGCAACGGCGGCACCGGCAGACATGGACCCGACCGCAGTCGTGCCGCTGGGCAAGGCGCTGAAGGTCTGTCGCATCTCTTGCGGGACCGGAATGCGCGGTGGTGGACGCCAGACGAACCAAACCCGGATGGGCAAGGAGAAGTTCGAGGCCTTACTCAACTACGCCTACGACCATGGCATTCGACATTTCGACATGGCCGACATGTACGGCACGCACCCCTACGTGGGCCGCGTGCTGAAGAGCAAGCCGCGAGAAAACCTCACGCTGGTCACCAAGATCTGGACCCGCAGGGGCGGCCTTCCCGAACCGGAACGCCCGCTGGCCGACGTGCTGCTGAAGCGATTCCTCAAGGAGCTGCAGACGGACTACATCGACGTGGTGCAGATCCATTGCATGACGGATTCCGATTGGACCAGGAGCGAACGCCGCCAGATGGACGCCTTGGAGAAGCTGAAGGAGCAAGGGCTGATTCGGGCCCACGGCGTCTCCATCCATTCGATCCCCGCCATGGAAGCGGCGGTCGAAGAGCCCTGGGTCGATGTGATCCACGCCCGGGTCAACCCCTTCGGGCGCAGCACGGACGGACCGATGGAAAAGGTTGTGCCGCTGCTGAAAAAGGCCCACGCCGCCGGCAAGGGCATCATCGGCATGAAGCTCATCGGCGAGGGGGCCTTCGATCTGCCCCAGCGCAAACAGGCGCTGGAGTTCGTGATGGGGCTCGGCTGTATCGACGCGCTGACCGTCGGATTCGAGAAGGCCGAGGAAATCGACGAGTTCAAGGCCAACGTGCACGAACGTTTGCTGGCCCGGGCCCGCCGGTCCGAAACGGTTCCGGTCTCTTGATGTTTGCGTTGTGAACGATCCAGGCCGACCAACGGGAGGTCGGACAGGTCGGGCTCCCGTTGGGCACCCTCGCGCATCGAGTGTGCAAGCGCCATTAACGACAGCCTGTTGGCTCGATGACTCAGGACAGGATGCCTTTGCTCAGCCCGTCGCAGTATCGAGAGCTCATCAGCGGCCGGCGTCGCGGGCCGGTCGCGGCCGCGTTGCGTCTCGGGCTGCGGCTGGCCGAGGTGCCCTATACGTGGGCGGTCCGGTGGCGGAACCGACGTTACGACACGGGAGCCGCGGAAATCCGGCGCGTGCAGGTGCCGGTCATCAGCGTTGGCAACCTCACCCTTGGCGGGACCGGCAAGACGCCGATGGTCGAGTGGCTCGCGCGGTGGTTCCGCGGGCAGGACACGCGCGTGACGGTCATCAGCCGGGGCTACAAGGCGGAGGCCGGGGCGCAAAACGACGAGGCGCTGGAACTCGAACAGAAGCTCCCCGACGTGCCGCATCTGCAGAACCCCGACCGCGTGGCCGCCGCGGAGGTGGCCGTCGAGGAGTTACAGTGTGAACTGATCTTGCTGGACGACGCCTTCCAGCACCGCCGCATGGGCCGAGACCTGGACATCGTATTGATCGATGCCCTGGAGCCGTTCGGATTCGGCCACGTGTTTCCGCGCGGCACGCTCCGCGAGCCGATTGGCGGGTTGCGACGAGCCGACGCCGTGGCCCTCTCGCGGGCCGATATGCTCGAACCGTCGCAAAGAGAGGAAATCTGGCAAGTGGTGCGACGCTATTCTCCCGGGGCTGCGTGCCTGGAAGTGACACACGCGGCCCGGGCACTGGTGTGCGCCAGCGGCCGCGAAACGCCTCTCGATTCCCTTGCGGATGGGCCGATTGCGGCGTTCTGCGGCATCGGCAATCCGGCCGGATTTCGGCACACTCTGCGGCAAGGCAACTACCAGGTGGAGGATTTTCGCGAGTTCCCGGACCACCACAACTACAATCGGGCCGACGTCGAGTCGTTGGCAAGCTGGGCCAATCGGCTCGATGTCGACGCGGTCGTTTGCACCTACAAGGATCTGGTGAAGCTGGGAGTCGATCATCTGGGCCGCCGGCCGCTCTGGGCAGTGGTCATCGGGTTGGACGTGCTCGCCGGGCAAGATCGCCTGGAGGCAAGACTGCTGCCCTTGCTGCCTGGGTAGCCGCATCCGGCTCCCATTCGCGGGCAAGGGGCCATCTGCTATTGGTGAGAACGCCTGCTGCGAGTATCCTCTCTCGATCCGGCCGCAGGGCCGCGACGCAAGTTTCCTAAATCTCCTGCTTTCTCCAGGCTCCTGCCGATTGGCTGGCGGCCCCCCATGCGAATCGCCCTATTCCTGCCGAACTGGCTTGGCGATCTGGTAATGGCCACGCCTACGATTCGGGCGTTGCGCCACCACTTCGGCGCCGACGCTCATCTGGTGGGGATTCTGCGGCCGTACTTGTCCGAGGTACTCTCGGGCACGGATTGGCTCGATGAGCAGTGGTTCTACAATCCGCGGGCGGAGGATCCCGCCTTGCGGATGTTGGCCTTGGCGCGGCGGATGCGGCAGGAGCGATTCGATTTGGCCGTGTTGCTGCCCAATTCACTGCGGACGGCGTTGGTGGCCTGGCTGGGCGGGGCGAGGCAGCGGATCGGCTATGTTCGCAATGGGCGAGGGCCGCTGCTGACCGGTCGGCTGTATCCGCGTCGCGTACGGGGTCGGCTGGTGGACGCTCCGGTGGTCGACGTCTACCTGGCACTGACTCGGTCTTTGGGGTGCGCCCCGGAGTCGCCGCGTTTGGAGTTGGCCACCGTCGAGCGGGATGAACGGTCGGCCGACGCCGTGTGGCGAGAGTTGGGGCTGCGAACGGACGGGCGGGTGGTGGCGTTGAACTCGGGCAGCTCGAACGGGGCGGCTCGATTCTGGCCTGCCGAGCACTTCGGGCGGCTGGCCCGACTGATCGCCAGCCGGCTCGATCATGACGTGTTGGTGGTGTGCGGCCCCAGCGAGCGTTGCGACGCCCAAGAGATCCTCCGCTGCGCGGACCACGACCGCGTGTTCTCGATGGCCGACCAGCCGCTGGACTTGGGCACCAGCAAGGCGTGCATCCGCCGGACCCGTTTGATGGTTTCCACCGACAGCGGCCCGCGTCACGTCGCCGCGGCCCTGGGCAAGCCGGTGATTACGCTGCGCGGGCCGACGTTGCCGATCTGGAGCGAGAACCCCACGGTCAGGGCGGTGGATCTGCGGCTTGATTTGGAATGTACGGGTTGCCGCGAGCGGGTCTGCCCCTTGAAGCATCACAAGTGTATGCGGGATCTGACGGCCGGCATGGTGTACCCGGAAGTCGTTCGACTCCTCCAAAGCGAGGAATCGAGTAAGGCGGCATAGGATGATCAGCAGCCAGCACCACTCCACGAGGACCCCCGATCCGGCCAGCACGGGCCTGGAACCGGCCGGCGACGGGAAGATGTGGCTCGACGGCCGCTTCCGGCAACCGTTGCGCGAGGCGGGGCTGACCGGTTTTGAAGCGGTGATGCGTTGTGCCGCGGGTGATTGTCTGCGGGCGCTGGAGGATCGCGAGAACTGGCACCTGAGGTTGGACGGCGCCCACCCGCAGCCCCGCGGTGCGTTCCTGAAGAAGCACCACGTTCGTTCGTGGTGCAGCCGCCTGCGAGCCACGCTGGGAATTGGACCGGGGCTCACGGCGGGGCGCGTGGAGGCTCAGAACGTCCGATCCATGACCGCCTTGGGCGTCGAGGTCATGAGGCTGATCGCCTACGGCGAGCGGCTTCACGCCGACGGCCTGACCGAATCGTTCGTGCTGACCGAGGAGCTCGAGGGCTACGTCGAGTTGCACGATTTCCTGCGCCGGCGGTTTGCCCGGCGCGAGCTGCGCCGCGGCACGCGTCGCGACCGCGACTTGGATCGTCTGATCCGCCAGGTCGCCGGGATCGTGCGGCGTTTTCACCAGGGTGGCTACAACCATCGCGACCTTTACTGCTGTCATTTCTTTGTGAGGGAGCCGGAACCCGGCGTGTTCGACATCAAGCTGATCGACTTGCAGCGCGTGCAACACCGCCGCCGTTTCCGCCGGCGATGGATCGTCAAGGACCTGGCCCAATTGGCGTGGTCGACCCCTTGCGACCGGATCAAGTGTACGCATCGCATGCTGTTCATGCGGCATTACCTGGGTGGGCGCAGACTGACCGTGGCCGACAAGCGGCTGATCCGCGAGATCCTGGCCAAGCATCAGATCATGGACCGGAAACTGGGAGTCGCCAGGAAGCTGGGGTTCGGCAAATGAGAGTCGCCTTGGTGCTGAAGCAACTCGACCCGCGGCGCGGCGGCGCGGAACAGTGGACCACGCAGTTTGCCGCGGCGCTGGTGCAGCGCGGTCACGAAGTGCACGTGGTTGCCCAACGTTTTGGTGAACAGGTTGGCCACCTGTCGATTGTCGCCCATCCGGTCCGGCGCGTTCGTTCGCGGCTGGCGTTTGCCGAGGCGGCTCAAGCGAAGCTGATGGCCATCGCGCCGGATATCATCCACGACATGGGGGTGGGCTGGTATTGCGACGTGTTCCATCCGCACGCCGGCTCCTGGGCCTCGGTGACGGAGCGGAAGCTGCGCCTGGTGGCGCCTTGGCTCCGGCCGCTGAAACAACGCGTCGATCGATGGCTGCCGCGGCAACGCGAGTATCGGACGCTCGTGTCGCGACAATATGCCGACAACGGACAGATCATGCTGGCGCTGTCCGAAACGGCGGCGGACGACTTCCGGCGGTTTCACGGCGTGCCTTCCGAGCGGATTCGGATCGTCTACAACGGCGTGGATACGGTTCGCTTTTCGCCGGAGCATCGCGGCCTGCACCGTCGTGCGGTCCGCCGGCGGCTGGGCGTCAGCGACGAGACCGTGTTGGCGCTGATCGTCGCCCACAACTTCCGCCTCAAAGGTCTGCCCGCGTTGCTCGGGGCCATGAGCCGGCTTACGGCGGAGCGCGTGCCGCTGCACCTGGCGGTCGTGGGAGGGAAACACCTGCGCCCCTGGGAATGGACGGCGCGGCGTCTCGGCCTGGGCGGCTCGGTGAGCTTCCTCGGGGCGGTCGACGACACCGTGCCGTATTATGCGGCGGCCGACCTCTACGTCCACCCGACGTTCTACGACATGTGCAGCCTCGTCGTGCTCGAGGCGGCCGCCAGCGGCCTGCCGATTCTCACCACGCGGATCAACGGGGTATCGGAGCTGCTTACCCAGGGGACCGAAGGGCTGCTGATTTCCGATCCGGCCGACGTGGACGAGCTGACCGACCGGATGCGGGCCCTGTTCGACGAATCCTTGCGGTTGAAAATGGCGCGTGCCGCCCGACAGATGGCCCTGCGCCATACGCTGAAGCGCAACGTCGACGAGATCCTGGACGTCTATGAAGAAGTGATCGAGATGCGCCGGCCCGCCGTTTCGCGGAAGCCGCCCGCTCGGCCGCCGGTGGGGACGGCCTGGAAAGTGTGAACCGGCTTGGAGGATGAACATGCAAACGGCGCTATCGCGCGACGGGATCGCTGCGGACCGACCGGACGGCCAGATCTGGATCCAGCGAGCACTGACGTTGTGGATCGTCTTGGCGGTGGCGGTCAGCGTCAAAATGATCGTTCAGCGTGATGCGCATTCGGTCTACCCGGTGTTTGCAGACGCCGCTCGACATTGGTGGAGCAACACGTCGCTGTACGACGATCCGTACTTCTTCTACAGCCCCACGTTTGCCCTGGCGTTTACGCCTTTCGGGATGCTGCCGAATTGGCTGGGCGGCGTCTTGTGGAACCTGGTGAGCATCGGATTGCTGGTCTGGGCGCTGCGCGTGCTGGTGCGCGACGTATTGCCCGGCGCATGGCCACCGTGGCGCGAGGGGCTCTTTCTGGGGCTGGCCCTGGTCGGGTCGGTGCGAGGTATCTGGTCGTCCCAGAGCAACACACTTCTGTTCGCGCTGGCCGTGTTCGCCGCGGCGGCCATCATCAAAAAGCGTTGGTGGGCGGCGTCGGCCCTGCTGGCCATGTCGGCATTCATCAAGATCTGGCCGGTGGCGTTGGTGCTGCTGCTGGTCGCGCGGTGGCCGAAGCAACTGATCGGGCGGTTCTCCGTGGCGGCTGCCGCCCTGGCCTTGCTGCCGTGGCTGACGCGGCCGTTCGGCACCGTCTGTCACCAGTATTCCCTCTGGTACGGAAGCCTGCTCTCTCGGGCGCCGGAGCGTTGGGCCGGACAGCGCGACGCTTGGACCATTTGGGAAAACATCCACGCGCCGGTTCCGGGGCACTGGTACATGGCGCTCCAACTGGCCACGGCCGCGGCGGTCCTCGGCTGGTGGCTCTGGCAGTCGCGGCGCACGCAGAGCGTCCGATACCAACTGACGGCCCTGCTGTCGATCTGGATCTGCTGGCAATTGCTGTTCGGGCCGGGCACCGAGCGCCTCACGTACATGATCATCGCGCCCATCGCGACCTGGGGCCTGTTGGTCAGTTTCGCCCGCAAGAAGGGCCGCGTGCTGAGCACCGCGGCCTGGCTGATGACCGGCCTGCTGGGCACCGGGGGAGTGGAGCGGGCGCTGTTGCCCTATTGCTCCGCGGCGCCGGTGATTCCGCCCCTGGGTGTGGCGGCATTTGCGCTCTGGTTGGTCGTGCACAAGGGGGAGCCGACGCCGCACCATCACGGCGACGACGCATGCTCCAGCCCTGCCAGATCGGATCGCCCCGCGGGGCTCGCAAGGCGTGCCTCTGCGCCCGAGACCTCCGGGATCGCCTCGTGAGCCCCGGGTCCGTGCGCCGCCGGCTGCGAGCCGGACGTGCGCATGTCGGCGAAGCACAGCCCAAGAAAATAGCAGTAGAGGAACCCGATGGCCGTATGCGTCATGAACGAGTTGACCAGGCTTCCCACGGCAAACGTGACGATCAGCGCCTGGGCCAAGGGCGCCAGGTGCGGCAACGCCCGCTTGCAGCAGGTCCACTGGACGTAGAGCCAGTAGAGAAACACGCCCAGGCCGATCAGTCCGGTTTGCACCAGGGCGCTGAAGTATTCGCTGTGCGGGTAGCAGACGGGGGGATCGCGACGGACCGTGGTGCGTTGTTCATACTCGTTGCGGAAGCTGCCGGTGCCCGCGCCGATCAGCGGGCTTTTTGCAGCCACGTCCAGACTCGCTTTGTAGAACGCCAAACGCTGCCCGATCGACGAGTCCAGCGTGTTGCGCCCTTCGAGGTAGTAGTCTCGGGCTTCCCCGACGGCCAGATCCACGCGGGTGCGAAACTCGCTCGAGCACGTGTAGGCAACGGCACTAAGGCCGAGTATTAGCGCCCCGGCCGCTGCCAGCCCTCGAATCCCCTTCTTCTGAAACAGGACCAGGCAAATCAGGGCAAACAGGATCAGATAGCCGGTGCGCCCGTCGACCATGAACAGAATGTTGTAGCCGGCGATCAAAATGACGGCGATCGTCAACCACCGGTAACGAGAAGTGGCCAGGGCGCGATTGGCCAAAACGGCCACGAAGAAGGCCATCATCGTGTTCTGGTCGATGTGACTCTTGAAATAGGCGCAATTGTCCGGCATCCCCCATTTCGACGCCAGCAGTCCCGGCCACATCAGCAACGAGGCGACTAGCGTCACCAACATCGCCAGCACGAAGGCCGCCATCGCCCTCTCCCTCGTCGGGGCGTCGCTGAATACGGTCAGGAAGACGGCGACGTACAACAGCTTCCGGTAGGTGAACAGCGTGTCGCCCGCTTCCCACAACGCGGCCGAGCTGTAGGTCACGCCGACCGCGTAAACGGCCAGCAGCACCAGGGCCCAAACCGCGACCGGGTTGCCCCGGATCTGGCGCAGCCGCCCCGCGTAATCGCCCGAAAGGAGCCAGCAGATCAGCAACAGCACCAAGAGCCCTTCGGTCAGCGACGTCGAGACCGGGATGGCGAATCCGAGGGCAACCGTCAGGCTGCGGCTGGCCTCCGTGAAGAACCCGGCGAGGCGGTGCAGCCTGGATTCACCGGCGGACTGGCCCGCGGTCGCAGGGCAGAGTCCTCCGTGCAGCGTAGCCGCTTCCGTCGTCATCACCGTTCATCCTTGAACCGAACGAGTTGACGCTTCGCAGGTGGGATACCGCAAGAACACCCATGCTACCCGCTGACCGGCGGCGGCGTCAAGGTGTTCCTTGCTGCGCCGCCTGGTCGTCGCGATAGTCGGCCCCTTGGCTGCTGTGTTGGCAGGAGCGCTGCCACGCTTGCAGCGCCTGCTTCATGGCCGCGAAGATTTCCGGCTTTTCGGCGGCCAGGTCCCTGGTTTCCCCGGGATCCGCCACCAGATCGAAGAGCAGGCAGTCCGTTTTCGACTCGCTCGGGCCGCCCTCTTGCCCCCGTCCGGATCGCCTTCTTCCCTCGGGCTTGATCAGCTTGTAGCGGTTGTCGACCAGGGCCGCTTGTCCGCCCGACTGGAAGCCGATCGGCCTGGGTCGGCCGGCCATCTTGCCTTCGATCAGCGGCAACAGGCTGACGCCGTCGACGGGAGACGGCTGCCCCTGTATCTGGAAGCCGAGGGCATCGAGGACTGTAGGAAGGTAGTCCAGCCGATCCGATCGCGCGAGGCAAAGTCAGGGGCGTTGCGAATCCGATCCGGCAGCCAAGGCGGCAGCGAGGTATCGCTGGACCGCGTCAAGAAAGGCGTTCCGCTCGATGGGTTTGGTCAGGTAGTCGTCGCAGCCGGCTTCCAGGCACTTCTCGCGGTCTCCCGCCATCGCGTGGGCCGTCAGCGCCACGATCGGGCCTCGCCAGCCGTCCTGCCGGAGCCGCCGCGTCGCGTCGTACCCGTCCATCTCGGGCATCTGCATGTCCATGACGATCAGGTCAAAAAGGTTGCCCTCCGCGGCCGCCGCCGCGGCGGTCTCGTAGGCGACTCGGCCGTTTTCGGCCACACTCACCTCCAGGCCGGCCTTGGTGAGAATCGCGGAAATCAAGCGCTGATTATCCTTGCCGTCCTCGGCCAACAGCACTCGACCGCGAAGTGCTCGCCGGCGATCCGACGTCGCCGATTCCGTTGCCTGGAGGATCGTCCTGGGCGGTGCGTCGAGCATGGCCACGCCGTCCAGGGAACCGGCGTCGATGGACAACGTGAAAGTGCTGCCCTTGCCCGGCTCACTCTCCACGGCGATATCGCCGCCCAACATGCCGGCCAGGCGTTTGGAGATGGCAAGTCCCAATCCGGTGCCGCCGAAGTTGCGGGTGGAAGAGGTGTCGGCCTGCGTGAAGGGCTCGAACAGGTGGGCGATCGTGGCGTCGTCCATGCCGATGCCCGTGTCGGCCACCGCGATCTCGACCCGAGCCGGCTCGCCGTCCGGTCGCCGGCAACGGACACGGACTCGCACGCCGCCCCGGTCGGTGAATTTGATGGCGTTGCCGATCAGGTTCATCATCACCTGCCGCAGTCGAACCGGGTCCGTGCGAATCGTTTCCGGAAGGGGGAACACGTAGTCGATGTCCAGACTCAGGTCGGCCTCCGTGGCCCTGACCCGCAAGAGCGACACCAACTCCTCGACGATTTGAAACAGCGGGCATTCGCTGCGCCGGACCGGCATCTTGTCCGCTTCGATCTTCGAGAGGTCGAGAATGTTGTCGATCAGCTCCAGCAGGATGTGGCCGTTGCGGCGAATGGTCTGGACGTGTGCGTCGCGCAGGCCTTCCGAGATTCCGGGGTCGGCCAGCAGATCGGAATAGCCGAGAATGGCGGTCATGGGCGTGCGCAGCTCGTGACTGGCGTTGGCCAGGAACGCGCTCTTGGCGCGACTGGCGGCCTCGGCGGCTTCGACGAGCTCCTGCAAAGCGGCTTTCTCCTGCTGTTGGCGCCGTCGCTCCTCGCGCTCCTCCAAAATGGCCGCAATCACCTCCGCGTGAGAGGCCTTCAGCGTCTCCCGCTCGGCCAGCAAGTGCTGGATGCGACGCTGCAGCCTACCGTCGTCCGTGCGATTGTGCAGGGCGGCCCAGGCAAACGCACTGCACACGACCAACTCGGTGCGGGTTTCTTCGAGACGACGCCGGTAGACCTCGTTTCGCGGCAGCACACACGCCAGAAACTCTCCCCAGAGACCGCCGGGCATCCGCGCCGCCAGGGCCAGGTGCGGACCGGCGTCGCTGGTCAACTCCAGGCGGCAAGTATCCTCCGCAGCCAGACAGCCGGCCAACTCGGCGGCCAGCGGTTCCGCCAGGTGGTGCCCCAACTGGTCGTCCAGCATCTCCGAGGCAATCAGGCTCCCCTTGGCGTCGGCCACCAACACCAGCGCCGGCTCGAACGCATGGAGTATCTCTCCGAGCAAGCCGGGATGGCCGGATTCCGTGCCAATGGCAGCCACTGCGTCGAGCAGGCCCGTCAAGTTGTGGAGAAGGCCGTCCATCTTGTGTTGCTCAGGCCTGGAAGAGGCCGGCGTTTGCGGCAAGCTCGTCGTCGAGATCCTCGGCCAGAATAGCCACGTCGTCGCGCGTCAGTGAGAGTCCGGCGATGGCCGGACCGGAAAACCGGACCAGCTTCATGCCGACGGAGGAGATGCCCTTGAGCGTGCAGAGCAGATTGGCCACTTCCACACATCGCACCGTCGTAAGGTGTTCGCCCTTATAACTGACGGACATGTGATGGCGGCGAATCGACGCCCGGACCCCTTCGGGAAACCCCCACAATTCGGCGACCTTCTCGCCGAGTTCCGTGTGGTCGAAGCCGAGCTGCTCGCGTTCGACGGCGGCAAGGGTGCGATCGCCCTTCAAGGCGCCGATGACGTTGCAGAAGCCTTCGTGCACGTGCTGGTCTTCCAGAATAATGCCCACGTCATGCAGCAACCCGGCCAGAAACACGTCCTCGAAATCCATGAACTGCAGCCGCATGGCAATCATCCGTGCGCAGATTCCGACCGACACCAGATGTCGCCACAGCGCGCTGCGCTGGTAGGGGCCGATCGTGCCGTTCTTCTGGAACAGCTCACTGACGCTGATCGTCATCGCCAGATTGCGGATTTGCTTCAGTCCCAGGTAGGCAATCGCCTGCTGCAGATTGGTGATTTTCGATCGCACCGCGTATGCCGAGGAATTCACGCACCGCAATACCCGCGCGCTGAACGCCGCATCGCTCTCCATCGCCTCTTTCAGGTCGGCCGCCCCCGTATTCGGATCATTGGCCACCTCCATCACTCGCAACGCGATGTGGGGAAGCGTGGAGATTTCGTCGATCTGTTGAACGATCTCCGCCAGCGAAGGCCGTTGGGCCTCGATCCCGGGCTGTAACAGAGGCATGGTTCATCGCTCCGTAAGGCTTTCTCAGGCGTCCGCCACGCGCCCCTTCCGCCGCGGAGTACCGTCGATCTGAGTTCCCGAAAAGATCGGCCCTCGCCGTTCACCGATGCTGTTGATCAATGGGGTGGGCGGGCTTCGGAGATTGAGAAGCCCGCATGCAAGGCACCCGGCAATACGCCCCGTCTCTCTCCCGGACGCCCGTCTCTCTCCCGGACGCCTGTCTCTCTCTCCCGGACGCCTGTCTCTCCCCCAAACGCCTGTCTCGCTCCCAGACGCCTGTCATTCGCGGCAGCCAATCTGTCTTCGCACTTTTTTAATCGTAGCTCACGGTCGGTTCGGGTTGCCGTGGAAACGGCCCAACGCCATGAGCCGGCCGAGATCCCCGATGCCATTCCACCCAAGGTCCGTGGCCGTCGGAACCGACAATAGGGAGTAGTGGGATTGTGCCGTTTCTTCAGAAAGTGCAGATCCAAAGAAACCTCGGTCGAACCAGGAGTCTGCCGTGCTGCGGCGAAACCTGTCGGTCTTGTCGTTGCTGCCGGTTGCATTGGTTTGCACCGCTTCGGGCGCGGTGCCGGCTGCCGAGCGGGTTGCGCGCCTGCCTGCTGTCATCCAGATTCGCTCCGGAGCGCGAACGTCAATCCCGCACTCCCCGGCTCCGACCCACGTGGCATTATCTTCTTATGCCCCTCGGCTTGCGCCACCGGAATACTCTGCCACGCGCAACGTGGCGACTGATCCGGCGTCCCCGGGCTCGGCCGTGATGGATGCGACCCCGCTGGAGACCCTGATCGAGCACGCCTTGGCCCACAACCCCGAGGTCCAAGCCGCCCGATATGCCGCCCGGGCAGCCGGAGCTCGCGTGCCGCAGGCCGCCTCGCTGCCGGACCCCCAGTTGACCACCATGGCCCTGTTGGAGGCGATCCAAACGGCTGCCGGCCCGCAGGAAATCGCGATGAGTCTCTCGCAGGCGTTTCCTTTCCACGGCAAGCGGGCGTTGCGCAGCCAGGTAGCCTATCACGATGCCATGGCCGCCTATGCCAGGGCGACCGCCGTCGAACTGGGGGTCGTGGAGCGCGTGAAGAGGGCATACTACGACGTCGCCTTTCTCAGCCGGGCGATCGAGGCAACCCGCTTGCTCGAGCCTCGGTTGCAGGACGTCGTGGCGATCGTGCGGGCCAAGCATCGCACGAACCAGGCCGGGCTGGAAAGCGTCTACCGTGCCGAAATCGAGGTCTCGAGTTTGCAGATGCAGCTCGTGGAGCTCCAGCAGGCCAAGATCGCGGCCCAGGCGCGACTGGCCGGGATCCTGCACTTGCCGGGAGACACGCGAATCGAAGCCGCCATGGACGCGACACGACCCCGAGTGACCGAGACGGCCGAGACGCTGACCGCCGTGGCCGAATCCTGTCAGCCGGAACTGGACGCGCAGCGTCGCGAAGTCGTGCGCGATCGGACCTCCGTCTCGCTGGCGCGACGGGACTACTGGCCGGACGCCACGGTGAGTTTCAACTGGTTTGGGATTGGCTCCTCGGGCCTCAGCCCGGTGGCGACCGGCGAAGATGCATTCTCGCTCGGCGTGGGCGTCAACCTGCCTCTGTATCGGAGCCGACTCGACGCCGCGGTCCGCGAGGCGCAATGCAAAACGGCCCGCAGCTCGCGCCAGTTGGACGCAAAGCTCGATCAGATGCGCACGGAGATCTACGGTCTCTCCGCGCAGGTCGTGCAGCACCAGCGCGTGTTGGAGATCCTCCGGACGCAAGTTCTCCAGCGCGCCGAACCGACGCTGGAGCTTTCCATCGAAGCCTATCGCGTCGGCAAGCTGGAGTTTCAGCAGATGATCGAAAGCTACCAGTCCCTGCTGAGGTTCCGGATCGACTACCACCGGCGCGTGGCGCTTCGCGAACAGACGCTGGCGTCGCTGGAGCGAGCGGTGGGTACGGCGATCACCGCCGCGCCGTAGGGCCTGCCCTTGGGCAGGCGCGTCAGAGAAATACGTTCTTTTGGCGAATCGCATTCTTCGGAGTCCGCCCGCTGCGCCGCGCCTGCTCCAGCAGTTGGCGACCTTCACCCTGATGGGCATAGACGGCCTCGCCGGGGCTGACGTGCGCGTTCCAATGCCGGGTGTACAGCAGGGCAACTCGTCGACGTAGCGGGGGATCACGTACCGGGGCTGAGCCAGCGGCCCCAGGGCCTCGTACAACGACTCGGCGAACAGGGCGGCGTCGGGCGGGGCGGCCTGTTCGATGAACACCCGCACGTAGCCCCCGGCCCGCTCGCTCACCTGCAACCCGTATCGCCCGCCGAGCAACCTGGCCTCGTGCCGCGTGATGAACCGGCGGTAGTCGTCCAGCCCCTTGGCAAATTCCGGGGCCAGGCAAACGATATCCCAGTTGTCGGCCAGCTTCTCGGGTTCGTCGGGGTCGAGCCGGATCGAGCGGCCGCGGAGCTGCCGGACCGAAGTGGAGGTGGTCACCGCGGCCAGGTTGACCAGCACGTTGACCTTCCGCGCATCCCAACCTTCGCCCAGCAGACCGCGGGTGCCGACCAGGCACCGGGTCCCGCCGCTCGAAATGCCGCCAGCTCTTCACTGTGCCCGTGGGCAGCCGGCGTTCGGCCAGCACACGGCCCCAGTGGCTCATCAGGTGGTGACATTCGTCGAGAATCACCAGCCCCACGCCACGGTCGCGCAGGCGGTGCAGCGTCTCCAGCGCCGAGTCGTGCAAGGTGGCCAGCGCTGCGCCGCCGCCGGGCGATCTCCGCCGCGTCTTGCTGCGAAGGACGCAACTGGCCGGCAAAGCGGAAGGGAAACGGCGAGTCGTCAGGCATGGTTCCATCCGGAATCGCGTGGGAAGCCTCACCGCCCGAGCACTTCCTCATAAAGCCGCAACATTCTGGCCAGGCAGTCGGGCAGGCTGTATTGCTGCCGGATCATCTGGCGGCCGGCCTCGCCCAGGGCGCAAAACGCGGCCGGATCGTCAAGCACCTTGTCCGCCGCCGCTACCAGGGCGTCAACGTCGAAGAAATCGAACAGCAGCCCCTGCTTCTCGTGCTCGATCATCTCCCGCACCGGGCCCGTGTCGGACGCCAGCACCGTCGCGCCGCAGGCCAGGGCGTTCATCAGCGACCAGGAGAGCACGAACGGCACCGTCAGGTAAATGTGCAGATCGCTCAAGGAAAAAAGCCTCGCCAGCTCGGGCGGTGGAACGCGCCCGGGAAAGATGAACCGCGACGGATCGTAATCGTCCTGCCGAAGCACCCAATCCTTGAACGACTTCTCACCCGTGATCTGGTCGTCACCGCCATAGCAGATCCGGTCTTCGCCAACGACCACGAAAACCACGTCGTCGCGCCGGTCGCAGAGCCGCTTGGCCGCCTTCATGAAGACGTCGAAGCCCCGCATCGACTCGAATCCCCGGGCCGCGTAGGTCACCACCCGCGTGCCTTCCGGGATCGCCCGATCGCCCAGCCGCCGCGGCACGTCCTCGTACGGTCGCCAAAGCCCCGTGTCGATGCCGTCGAAGATCACCTGCACCTTCTCGTGAAACAGCTCCGGCAGCCGGTCGCGCTGCCACCGCGTGGGGCTGTAGCCGGCGTCGCAGTTCTCGAGATCCAGCAGCAACATCGCGTTGCGCGCCCGCGACCGCAGCCGGTTCAACTCGTGCGACGGGAAGTCGGGCCGGAAGTCCATGTCGGAGCCCACCGGCCGGTAGAAATACTCGAAGTAGTTGATGATCGGGCAGTCGTAGAGCTCGCGCAGGAAGAGCGTCGAGCCGAACCCCGAGTGGCCCACGATCAGATCCGGCTTCACGTCGGGCCGCTGCTTCAGGGCCTCGTAGACGGCGTGAGTGTGCCAGATGGCGTTTTCAAACGTGCGGCTGCAATAGTGGTTCTTGGCCGTCGCCCCGCCCCGCTTGTGGTATTGGATCCGCTCCACGTCGCCGGCCGTGCCCGCCGGACGCTCCGAGACGAACGTGCAGCGAAAACCCTTCTCCCGGGCCAGATAGCCCGCCACGTGGCCAAACTGGGCGGGGAAGTTCTGGTGGACGAAGAGCACGTGCATGGGCGGGACCCAACTCATTCCCTTACGGGTCCTTACGGCGAGTACAGACTCCAAAACCGGTCGGTGGCGTCCTTGGCCGCGGCGTCCTTCTGCGGCTGCCCGTCGGCGGCAATCGCCGCAAGCTCATACATCCAATCGACGGGCTCCGCCGTCGCTTCTTCGGACAACGGCGCCTCGCCGGAGGCCGCCTTGGCCGAGGGGACCGTGATCAGCCGCAGCGCGTTGAGGAAGTGCGTCTGGTTGTTCCGCGCGACGAGCATGTCGGCGGCGTCGACCCGCGCGTCCCGGTTGTAGTCGCAGGGAAAGTCGATCGGGGCCGGGTTCAGAAATGTCCGGGGGTTGTTCCGCGCCAAGAGCATGTCGGACGCGTTGACCTTCGCGTCGAGGGTCGAGTTGCCCGCTTCGCCCGCGGCGTTGCCGAAGTAGAACACGTCGTCGTCGGACAGGCCCGTCTCGGCCCCGGCCAGCACGGTCACTTGCAGCCACTGGTTTCGCACAACATGGTTAGGCCAAAGGATGGTCACGCGATCGGCCCCGCCCAGGCCCGCGCCCGGGCGCACCATGATCAGCGACGGCGTCGGGGCGGTGGTCCAGGTGCCCAAATCGGCGTTGTTGCCCGTGCGGAAGAGGAAATCGTCGGCCCCGAGCACGGCCCCGCTCGGCAGGCCGGCGATGTCGACCATCAGGCCGTTGATGCCGCGGCTGTAGCTGGTGTAGTTGGCAAACGTGGCCGTCTGGCCGGGCAGCAGGGCCGCCTTGTCGGAGGGGATCGCACTGTCGTCCGCCGCATTGGCCGACCCGTCGTACCCGTCGAAGGCCGATTGGTTGTAGAAGACATAGCGGCCCACCACCGCGGGCGCCGTCTGCAGCAACGGCGCGGTGCCGGGCGTCGGCGTGGTCGAGGTCCAACTGGACGGGTCGTCGCCCCAGCCCTTCGCCGCCAGCCGGCTGAGCGAGCCGTGGATGTCCCAGCCGCCGTCGGGCTCCGCGTACCACGCGCCGTCGTAGGTCACTTCGTCTTCGACCAGGCGCGGCACGAAGTCGGGCTCGTCCGGGGGCGGCTGATCCGGCCGCTGCAACACGATCCGTTCGCCCGTATCGCTGAGCCGATTGGAATACCCGCCCACCAGCAGCACGGTCTCGTCGATCCCGTAGTGCGCGCGGAAAGCCGACAGCCGCGACGCGTTGCCCGGATCGTCCGGGTCGAACGGCACGACAACCAAGGCCGATCGGACAGCGAGCACGCTCCCGACGGCGAAGTCGAAATCGATCCCGCCGCGAATCCGCCAATCGGTCAGATCGACCGCCGCCCCTGCGTCGTTGTAGATCTCCACGAACTCCAGGTCGTCCCCGTTGGGCACGTCGGGGTCGAACTGGATCTCGCTGAACACCACCGGCCCGACGCGCGGGCCGTTGTCCTGATAGTTGGGAGAGCCGAATGTGCGGGCAACCATCGGATAGAGATCGCCCGAGCCGTCGGGCCAGCGGCCGAACGACTCGCCGTTGGCCGCCGCGCCGAACTCCACGCGGTCGACGAACCGGCGCAGCCGGCCGGTCGCGTCGGCCTCGAGCAGCCAGACATCGTCGCCGTGGGCCCCGTCCAGGGCAAAGTCGTTCGGGCCGGGATCCAGCGGCGTGGGGTTGAAGTCGGCCTCGGTGAAGAACACGTAGCCGCCGGCCGGAATGACCGTGCCGGCGGGAATCTGGAACTTGTCGTACCCGGTAGCCGAGTCGCTGAGGTACCAGCCGCCGATGTCGATTGCCGCGCCGGTCGTGTTGTGCAACTCGATCGCGTCGGTCAGCGGGTCGTCGGTGTGCGTGAGCACCTCGTTGATCACCACGTCGACCACGGGGCCGAGGCCCGCGGCGCCGGGCGAGCCGCCATACTCGGTGCTGCTGCGCCAGCGGTCGCCGTCGCTGAGGAAGTCGGTCCGCTCGGGCAGGGTCTGCGGAACGGCCGCCGGATCGATCAGCTCGAGCGTGGCCCCGTTGCCGTCGGCCCGGCCCGGCCAGTTGCCCGCGTCGTTGTAGCGGAAATCGAAGATCGGCTCGCCGAAGCGGTCGGTCAGCACCAGCCGCTCCCCATTGTTGTCCAGTCGCGTGTCGTAGCCGCCGACCACGCGAATCGCCGCGCCGTAGCGTGCCCGAAAGGCGTCGACGTTTTGCGCTACCACGATCGACTCGCCGGCGGCCAGCCGCTCCATGTGGCTGCCGAAGTCGAAATCGATCCCGTCGGTGAAACGGACTTCCCTCAGGTCGATCGTCTCGGAGCCGACGTTGCACAGCTCGACGAACTCGAAGTCGTCGTTGTCGGTGTAGCCGGCCGCCCGTTCGCCGGGCGTGGGATCGAAGGGATTGTAGTTCAGCTCGGCAACCACCAGACTGGCCGCCGAAGCCGGCAGATCGACGAAGAACTCGGCCTCGGTCAAGGCGCTCCACTCGCCGCCGTTGAGCACCCGGGCCTTGACCGTCGTGCTGGCCATCAGCGTGACGGGGCTGCCGTAGACCAGGGCCCCGTTGCGGATCGCCCCGCCGGGCCGCCGCGGGTCGGAGCCGTCGAGCATGTAGTAGATCGTGCCGCTGCCGTTGAGGTTCTCCAGCGTCATCCGGAAGCCCGACTCGATGATCCCGCCGTGCCGGTTCAACTCGGGCGCGTGCGTGTCCGGATAGAGCCCGGCGGCACGGTACTGGCCCAGCATTCTGCTGTTTCGCTGCGGGAAGTAACTGTTGCGGAGCCAGTTGACCTGGTTGACCCAATTGCCGCGGGTCATGCCGTGTCCCCAGCGGGCGGCCTCGCCGACGATCGCGCGATCGATCTGCGAGGCCAGCAAGTTGATCCGCTCGACGTTGGCCGACGGCGTGAGCATCCCGTCGTTGAAGAGGTTACGGTGGATGTGATCGGCGAAATCCATCTTGAACTCGCTCAGCGCACGCAGCCGC
This sequence comes from Pirellulales bacterium, assembly GCA_016935315.1. Lineage (GTDB taxonomy): Bacteria > Planctomycetota > Planctomycetia > Pirellulales > Thermoguttaceae > JAFGRD01. The sequence goes on along the minus strand of JAFGRD010000078.1, from coordinate 29,038 downwards.
TGGTAGACCTCGCCCGGCCCGTTGTCGCCGTAGTTGTTGACCCGGTTCGAGTCGAGATCGCTGATGCACCCCTCCGCGTCCCAGCTATGGAAGTACCATTTTCCCTCGGGCGTGCGATGCCGCGAGGCGTACCAGTTGTTGTGCGGCCAGTCCCAGTTGCCGCCGAACTGGTTGAAGATCATGTAGTCGATGAAGTTGGGCACGTCGAGGAGCTGTTGGACCGCGTCGTAGTTGATCGGGCTCTGGCGGACCGTGCTGAGCAGTTGGCTCCAGGCCGCCGTGTTGCCGTCGATCAGCCCTCCCGTGCGATAGGCGTCGTACTCCTCCTCTTCGCCGCCGAAATAGCTGGCGGCAAAGGCCGCGTTGGGACGCTCCACCGGATTGTAGAGCCCCCAGTAAAGCCCGTTGACGTAGAGATGGACCCAGGTGCCGTGCGGGCCATAGCCGCCCATGTCGTTCTGCGTCCGCGCGGCCCAGGGGTCCTGCAGATAGCACTCGCTGGAGCCGGCGCCGGTGGCCCACGAGTCGTTGAATCCCGCCCGCAGCACGACCGTGTCGAAGCTGTCGACCGCCTCGTCGCCGAACAGCGGATACTCCAGTCGTGCCGGCCCGTAGTCGCGTTTGAACAACAGGCGGAACGAGTGCTTGGGATTCTGGCTGGGGCGGCGACCCCATCCGCCGTGGATCCGCACGCCGGCGTTGACCTGGAATTCGGTTTCGCCTTCGGGGTTGATCAACTCGACCGACGCGGCGCGTTCCCAGGCGATGCCTTCGGAAAGCGGGTGGGAGTAAATGCCCGACGCGGCGCCCCAGAGATCCTCCGGATCGACCACCAGCGACAGCGAGGGAATCGTCCGCAGGTCGTCCAGGTCGGCGATCGACGTATCGAACCGGTAGTCGGCCGGCACGGGCTGGCCCGGGTTGTTGTAGACGTAGGTGCCCCAGGTCTGCGGCAGCCCGGCGCCGTTCTGCGACTGGAGGTGAGCGAGGAAGATGTACGTCTGCGTATCGACGTCCGAGGGTTGATAGAACGGCCGAAACGCCGCCGCCCGCAAGGTCGTGGTCGTGCTGATCCGGATCGGGCCGCTGTACTCGAAGCCGGTTTCCTTGGTGGGGGCGCTGCCGTCGAGCGTGTAGCGGATCGTGGCGCCCGCCGTGCCGGTCGTGATCTCGACGTCGAACGGCTGGTCGTAGAAGCCCCGGTCGACGCTGAATTGCGTGTCGGCGACGAAGCTGATGAAACCCGGCCCGTTGGGCTCGCGCGGCGTGGGCTCGCCGAAGTATCGCGGCCCGGTGACGATGACTTCCGGCAGGATCAGGAAGTTGCCGTCGGCGGCGGCCGCGTTGAGCCCGTGCACCGCCAGCACGTTGTCGGTCGGCCGCAGCAGGTGCAGGAACTCGCTCAGATCGATCTCTTCGGACACCAGTGACTCTTCGGGTGTGCGCGCGGCCACGGCGGCCGCGTTCCACGCCGGGGTGGCCGGCGCGTTGCGCGACGCCACGCGGTGGCCATTGAGGTAGGCCACAAACCCGTCGTTGTACTTGATCCGCAGCCGCATCGCGTCCATCAACAGCAGATCGTCCGCGTCGAACGTCAGCCGGGTCCAAAGCGAGGCGTTCACCCCGTGCATCGCCTCTCCCACGTCCAACAGCACGGCGGGTTGCACGCCTGGCGGGTTCAACTCGAAACCGAGGCTGGGTGTCTCGGGGCCGGTGAAGGGCGCCGTCAACTCGGCGTTTTGCGCACCCATGGTGATCGGGCCGACGAAGGTGAAATCAACGGCGCTGTTGTGGTCCGTCGTGCCGTGTCGCTGCAGCGAGGTCCCGGACTGGATCGGCGGCGGCGCGCCGTCGCCCAACCAGGCGCCGGCCCCGCTGACGTCGAAACCGTTGACGTTGACCGACATCGAGGCGATCTCCTCCGCCGGGTAGTTCCACACGACGAAATCGACCACCGTTCCCCGATCATCGACGATCATCGCCCAGCCGACCCCGGTGGTCCTCCACGAGATCCCTTCGCCCCAGTAGTGGTCGGGGTCCGTCGCGACGTCGTTTCGGTAGAGCAGTTCGCCGGGAGCCATCCAGTCGGGAAGTTCCCAGAGGATCGTGTTGCGGTTGTTGATCAGGGGGAGCGTGCCCAGCGGATAGTTGATCGCCACGACCCAGCCCGACGTGTCAATCACGCGATCGGAAAGGTTCTGAATCTCGACGAAATCGGTCGTCTCCGTGCCGATCTCGCTGATCAACACCGGCGGTGGCAAGCTCGGCCCGGTCCACGAGGAATCGTCGAAGTCGGCGGCGGTCCAGGTCGTGCCGAGCGACGCATCGCTGCTTTCGGGCACCCGATACTTCAGCCCGGTCGCTTCCCGAGCCAGCCCCGCAGCGCCTTGGGCCACGCCGTATGAGATGTCTTCGCGCTGACGGGGGTATTCGGGCGCGTAGGCGTGCGAAACGGTCACGCCGTCGGGGCGAACCAGCCCCAGATACTCGCCGCCGGCGTCAAGCCGGAAATTCGTATGGAGGTAACCCAGCGGATCGACGTGGTCGTTTACCTCCTGGCCGCTGGCGAAAACGACCAGATAGTCGCCGGAATTGAGCGACACCGCCGGAAAGGCCCACTTGGTCAGGTCGGCCTCGTCATCGGTCAGAAACCAGCCCAGCAGATCCACGGCCCGGTCGGTCGGATTGTGGACCTCGATCCAATCGGACGTCTCGCCATGGCCGTCGGTCAGGCCGGTGACGTTGTCGGCCATGAACTCGCTGATCAGCAGCGGGCCGATGTCCAGCACCAGCCGCGGCTCGAGCGACTCGAATGTCGCCCGGGTTTGCCGCACGCGCGCGGACCCCGCCGCGGAGGACTTGCGTTGGGCGTGTTTGCGGTACGTGGTGGAGAACGAGTTCTTCAGGCGGCGCAGCACGACGATCTCCCATACATCTCCGCCATGGCGCGTCGGCAGAGGGCCTCAAGGCGGCGTGCAACGACCCAACGCCAAAGCAGGAGAACATCCCCTCGAATCAATGGACCGGCTCCGGCCGGAACGCCCGACTGAACCCGAGTCGTCATTATGACAAATAGGGGAACGATCTGCAAGTTTTTTGCCGAATTTCGCTCCGGTTCGCCAGGCAAGGCCGTTCCGCGGTTTCGCGGGTCGTTCGGCGGGCGACGCCACGTTGTGGCGAACAGCCGCAGACTACAACTCGTTGGGCCGGTTGTCCGGTTGCGGGGGCGTCGGCACGCCCTTGCCGTTGTAGCGAACCACCAGGAAGACCAGCTTCCCCTCGCCCGTGTTGGTCAGCCCGTGATAGACCCACGGCTCGACGTAGAGGATATCGCCGCGCTGGGCCGGCGACTCTTTGCCTTCCAGCGACCAGGTGCCGGAACCCTCCACCACGACCAAGTATTCCTCTTCGGCGTGGCGATGGGCCCGATGGAGGGCCTTGCCCGGCTCGACGATCGCCACTGCCGTCAGCACGTCCTGGGTGGCGAACGTCTCGCCGGAGAAATAGCGACGAAACTCGCCCCAATCGGCCCGGGAAGAGGCGGACTGGTTGAAACGGACGATCTGCGACTTCAACGGCCCCGGCTGCGCGTCGGCCGCGCCGGCCGGATATCGAAGCCAACACGCCGCGGCCAACGATACGGTGACCAGGGTCAAACGCCAGAGGGCGGATTTCGCTCGGGTGGACATGATTGCGCTACCTCCGTCTCGCGGCAAATGGACGAAACTTGATGACTTGTGCCTGGGGCACCCGGGAACTCACCGGTGGGGTTCCGCGTCCAACGTGCGGTGTTTCCCTGGATTCGGCGACCCGGACTGCTCCTTGGGCCATGTGGCGACGGCCTACGTGGCGACAAGTTGCCGCATGGCGGCCCAACGCATCATAGCAGAGTCACCGCTAAATGGGGCGAGTTGGCGTTACATTTCGCCCCGGAAATCGCCTCGGGACTGCGCAGCCGACCGACCCTGTTTGACAGCCTGGGATGGGATCGGTAGAATCCGCGCAGCCGTCGAGAATGAATTTTCTTACCGCCTGAGAAGGAGGTCCGATGGACACCCGGAACACACGCCGTGGCGACCGTCGCCGAGTCTCGGCAAAACGATTTCCCTGCCACACACGCCTCGCGGATCGCCGCCGGCGCCGGCTTCTGCTGGAACCGCTCGAGCAGCGCACGCTGCTGGACGGTTCGGGGGTGATCAGCGGCACCGTGTTCGACGACCTCGACCGCGACGCGGTCCATGACGCGGGCGAGCCGGGGCTGCCGGGCTGGACCGTCCAGTTGCAGCACGGCGGCGGGGCCGGCGACCTGCAACAGACCTTCTTCAATCCGGCGGCCTCGGGAAACGAATACTTCGGCTACAGCGTGGCGGCGGTCGGCGGCGATGTGCTGGTCGGGGCCATTTACGCCAGTGCGGGCGGAACCAACGGTGGGGCCGCCTTCCTGCTCAGCGGCGCCACCGGCCAATTGCTGCAAACCTTCGCCAGTCCCGCGCCTACCTTGGGCGATTACTTCGGCTGGTCCGTCGCGGCAGTCGGCGACAAGGTGCTGGTCGGGGCCCCGCAGGACGACACGGCCGCCGTCGACGCCGGCGCCGCGTTCCTGTTCGACGCCGACACCGGCGAGCTGCTGCACACGTTTCTCGACCCCGCGCCGGCGCCCGGCGACCAATTCGGCGTCTCGGTGGCGGGCGTCGGCGACAGGGTGTTGGTTGGGGCACCGGGCAACGGTGCGGGAGCGGCCTATTTGTTCCGCGCCGACACGGGCGAACTGCTGCAGACCTTCCAGAATCCCACACCGGCCCACAACGATCAGTTCGGCTGGTCCGTGGCGGCGCTGGGCGACGACGTGCTGATCGGGGCTCGTCTCGACGACACCGGCGCCGCCGACGCCGGGAGCGCCTACCTGTTCGACGCCGCCACGGGCGAGCTGCTGCAGACGTTCCAGAAACCCGACCCGGCCGACGACGACCGGTTGGGCGTCTCGGTGGCTGCGGTGGGCGGCAACGTGCTGGTCGGTTCGCAGTACGACGACACGGCCGCCACGGACGCCGGGGCGGCCTACCTGTTCGACGCCGCCACGGGCGCGCTGCTGCAAACGTTCCTCAGCCCCGCGCCCCTGGCCAACGACCGGTTCGGCATTTCGGTGGCCGGCGTGGAGGGCAACGTGCTGGTCGGCTCCTATCTGGACGACACCGGCGCGGTCAACGCCGGGGCGGCCTACCTGTTCGACGCTGCCACGGGCGAACTGCTCCAAACCTACGAGAATCCCACTCCCGCCGGCGGCGACCAGTTCGGCCAGGCCGTCGCGGCCCTCGGCGGCAACGTGCTGATCGGGGCCTACAAGGACGATACGGCGGCCGGCAACTCGGGCGCCGTCTATCTGTTCGGGGGTGTTCACGCCTCGTCAACGGCTGTGACCAACGCGGAGGGAGACTACCGTTTCGAAGGGCTCAACCCGGGCACCTACGTCGTCGGCGAAACACTCCAGCCGGACTACTTCCCAACGTTGCCCGGCGGCGACGGCACCTATCAAGTGGTGATTGCCGGCGACGAGGAAGTCTCCGACCGCGACTTCGGCAACTATCAGAACGACGTGCCGGCGGCCCACGACGACGACTACGCGGTGGACGAGGATCAGACGCTCGTGGTGCCCGCGCCCGGCGTGCTGGGCAACGACGCGGATTGGGATCCGCTCACGGCGTCGCTGACGAGCCATCCGTCGCACGGCGTGCTGAATTTCCATGCGGACGGATCGTTCGACTACGCGCCCGAGGCAGATTTCCACGGCGCCGACAGCTTCACCTATCGGGCCGGCGACGGCCACGAGCAGTCGACTCCGGCCACGGTGACGATTACCGTGCGGCCGGTCAACGATGCGCCCCAAGCCGGCGGCGATACCTATCGCATGAGGACGGGGGCCACGCTCTCGGCGCCCGCTCCCGGCGTGCTGCAGAACGACACCGACGCCGACGAGGATCCGCTCTCGGCCGTGCTGGTCCGCGACGTGTCCCACGGCACGCTGGCCCTCGGTTCGGACGGGTCGTTCACCTATACGCCCGGCGACCTGTTCGTCGGCACAGACAGCTTCACGTACGTCGCCCACGACGGCGTCGACGGCTCCAACGTCGCCACGGTCACGATCGAAGTCGGCCGGGAATCGCTCGGCGGCACGGTCTTCGAGGACCGCAATCGCGACGGCGTCCGCGACCAGGGCGAGCCGGGACTGCCCGACTGGACGATCGAATTGCAGCGCACCGGCAGCGGGCTGCTGGCGATGCTGCAAGACCCCCTGCCCGAAGCCAACGACTACTTCGGGGCGTCGGTGGCCGCCGTGGGCAGCGGCGTGCTGATCGGGGCCTACCGCGACGACACGGGGGCTCTGGATGCCGGCGCCGCGTACCTGTTCGACCCGGCCACCGGCGCGCTGCGGCAGTCCTTCCAGAAGCCCACACCGGCCGCCGGCGACTGGTTTGGCTACAGCGTGGCGGCGGCCGGCGACAACGTGCTGGTCGGGGCCTATCGGGACGACACGGGCGCTCCAGACGCCGGTGCCGCCTACCTGTTCGACGCCGCCGACGGACGACTGCTGCAAACGTTCCTCAACCCGACGCCGGAGGCCAACGACTGGTTCGGCTATAGCGTGGCCGGCACGGACGACCGAGTGTTGATCGGCGCATGGCGCGACGGCGCGAACGGCCCCATGGCCGGTGCCGCTTATCTGTTCGACGCCACCTCCGGCGAGCTGCTGCACACGCTGCTCGGTCCCGCGCCGCAGAGCGACGCCCAGTTCGGCTACGCCGTGGCCACGGTGGGCGACGACCTGTTGATCGGCGCTCGATACGACGGCGCCAGCGGCCAGGCGGGAACTGCCTACCTGTTCGATGGGGCGACCGGCAGCCTGCAGCAAACGTTCCAGAACCCTTCGCCCGCCGCCGGCGATTACTTCGGCGAGTCGCTGGCCGCAGTCGGCGAGAACGTGCTGATCGGCGCCCCGCGGGACGACACCGCCGCGGTGGACGCCGGGGCGGCTTACCTGTTCGACGCCGGCACCGGCGAGTTGCTGCAAACCTTCCTCGACCCTGCGCCCGCCGCCGACGACCGGTTCGGCAGCTCCGTCGCCGGGGTCGCAGGCCGGGTACTGATCGGGGTCCCCAACGACGACTCGGGCGGCAGCAACGCCGGGGCTGCCTGTCTGTTCGACGCTGCGACCGGCGCACTGTTGCAGGCGTATCAGAAGCCTACGCCGGCCGCCGGCGATCAGTTCGGCGGCTCCATCGCCATGGTCGGCGGCCACGTGCTGGTCGGCGTCAAATACGACGATGCCGGCGCCGACAACGCCGGTGCCGCTTATCTGTTCGAGGGCGTCTACGAGCCGGTGACCGCGGTCACCGAGGCCGACGGCGGCTACCATTTCGACGAGCTGCCCCCGGGCAGCTTCCGGATTCGGCAAGTCCTGCCGGCAGGCTACTACCAGACTTCGCCCGGCGGCGACGGCACCTATTCGGTCACGCTGGCTGCGGGCGAAAACATCACCGGCCTCGACTTCGGCAATTACCGCGAAGACGTGCCGGTGGCCTACGACGACCAGTATGCCGTGGACGAGGACGAGGCGCTCTCGGTGCCGGCGCCGGGCGTGCTGAAGAACGACGTCGACGGCGATCCCCTGACGGCTTCGCTGCGGAGCGGGCCGCTGCACGGCGGGGTGACATTGCGGCCGGACGGCTCCTTCGACTACACCCCGCCGCCGGACTTCCATGGCACCGACGCCTTTGTCTATCAGGCCGGCGACGGCGCCAACGACTCCAACCCGGCCACGGTGACGATCACCGTCCGCCCGGTCAACGACCCGCCGGTGGCCACCGGCGAGGGCTATCGCATGGCCGAAAATACCACGCTCTCGGCTCCGGCCCCGGGACTGTTGGAGAACGACGAAGACATCGACGGCGACTCGCTCTCGGCCGTGCTGGTCGACGATGTCCAGCACGGGACGCTGACGCTCCGAGCCGACGGATCGTTCACCTACACGCCCGACGCCGGATTCAACGAGGATGACCGCTTCACCTACGTGGTCAACGACGGCACGGAAGACTCGGACCCGGTCACCGTGGGCATCGTCGTCACGCTCGATCTGTTCCGCGGCATGGTCTTCGACGACCTCGACGGCAACGGCGTCTGCGACCCGGGCGAGCCGGGCCTTGCCGGCTGCACAGTCGAGTTGCAGTCGGCCGAGGGTGGTGGACAGCTCGTGCACACGTTCCTCAACCCCACCCCGGTCGACAACGACCGGTTCGGTCGCCCGGTGGTCGCCGTGGGCGACAACGTGTTGATCGGGGCCAACCGCGACGACACGCTCGTCCACAACGCGGGGGCCGCCTATCTGTTCGACGGCGAAACGGGCGACCTGCTGCGGGCGTTCCTCAATCCCTCGCCGGACGATGGCGATTGGTTCGGATACGCGGCCGCGGCGGTGGGCGACGGCCGCGTGGTGATCGGGGCCTACCAGGACGACGCGGGCGATCACGATTCCGGAATCGCGTACCTGTTCGACGTGCAGACCGGGGCGCTGCTGCAAACGTTCGTCAACCCCACGCCCGGCGAAGACGACGAGTTCGGCTATGCGGTCGCGGCGCTCGGCGACAACGTGCTGATTGGGGCCGCTCTGGACGATACGCCGATCACCGACAGCGGGGCCGTCTATCTGTTCGACAGCCAGACCGGCGGCCTGCTGCAGACGTTCTTCAATCCCACCCCGGCCGACAACGACCGGTTCGGCCGTGCCATCGCAGCCTCCGGCAACCGGGTGTTGATCGGGGCCTACTATGACGACACCGGGGCCAACAACGCCGGGGCCGCCTACCTGTTCGACGCCGCCACCGGAGAGCTGCTGCGAACGTTCTTCGCCCCCACGCCGAACGGCTGGGATGAGTTCGGCAACGACGTGGCCCTGGTGGGCGACCGCGTGCTGATTGCGGCCCATCGCGACGACACTGCGATACACAACGCCGGAGCCGTCTACCTGTTCGACGCCAACACCGGGGCACTGTTGCGCACCTTCTTCAACCCCGAGCCCGGCGACGACGACCGCTTCGGCCGCTCGATCGCCGTCGCCGGCGAAAACCTGCTGGTCGGTGCGAACTGGGACGACACCGGGGCCATCGACGCGGGGGCCGCCTACCTGTTCGACATGGCCACCGGCGAATTGCGGCAGACGTTTCCGAATCCGACGCCCGATCTGGAAGACGAGTTCGGCCATTCCGTCTGCTGCCTGGGCGATCGGGTGGTCATCGGCGCCCGATTCGACGGCGTCGCCGGCGAAAACCTCGGTGCCGGGGCGGCCTATCTGTTCGACACGGTCGGAGAGACCTTCACCACGACCACCGGCACGGACGGCCGTTTCGCGTTTACCGACGTCCCTGAGGGAACGTACTACGTGCGTCAAGTTTTGCCCCTGGGCTACATCCAAGCCCTTCCCGACGACGCCTACCTGGTCGAGGTCGAGCCCGAAGGGTACGTCGACGACCTGGACTTCGCCAACCGGCGGATTGCCGTGGTCGATCGACACGTCTTCTACAACAACTCGGCTTTCGACGGCAACGACCCGGCGGCCGACGCTCGCGACGACGACGCGATCGCGCCGGACAAAACGGCCCTGTTGCCCGGCCAGACGGCTACGTTCGCCAACTACACCAACTGTGCCATGGGGATCAACGGCCTGATGATCGATGTGACCAATCTGGGGCTTCTCTCACGGACGCCCACGGCCGCCGATTTCGAGCTGAAGATCGGCAACACCAACGACCCGACCACCTGGGCCGACGCCCCATCGCCCAACAGCATCACCGTGCGGCCAGGGGCGGGCACCGGCGGCTCGGATCGTGTTACGCTCATCTGGGAAAACCGCGCGATCACCAAACAGTGGCTGCAGGTGACCGTCCTGGCGACGCCCGACACGGGGCTGGCTGCCGACGATGTGTTCTACTTCGGCAACGCGGTGGCCGAGGCGGGCAACTCCACGGACGACGCCCGGGTCAATGCGACCGACATGCTCCTGGCCCGGAACAACCCCCGGACCTTCCTCGACCCCGCCCCGGTGGACTTCCCCTACGACTTCAACCGCGACGGACGGGTCAACGCGACCGACGTGCTGTTGGCGCGAAACAACCAGACCCACTTCCTCAGCGCGCTGAGGCTGATCACCGTGCCCACGCCGGGGGCCGGCGAGGCGACAAAGAAATTGCAGCCGATGGCGTCGTTCGACCCGGATTGGATGTACGAACTGGCAACACTGGCTGCCCGCGGCCGGACTCGGCGGGACTCGGCCCAAGCAGCCGAGGAGCTGTTCTGGACTGATTGCTGGCCCTAGTGCTCTGTCAAACCTTGAAATTGGGGTGGCTTCGGGCATCGCAACCCGAAGCGTAAGCGAGGAAAAACGCGGAATCCGCCGCATCCCTCGCTCACGCTTCGGGTTACTATCCTCGGTACTCAACCCCATTTCTTAGTCGTGACAGAGCACCAGCCCGGATCTACCGGTCCGTATACCGCTCGATCCGCAATTCCAGCGGATTTTCCTTGGGCGGCGTGAAGCGAACGGTCCAGCCGTCGTCCACGCCGCGATTGGGCACGATTCGCACGGCCAGGCCATGGAACGGCTCGCCGCGGCACCAGCCCCGCACGGCCCGGGTGACATCGATCTCGTATCGCCGCGGCGGGACGAACAGATCGCCCGGCCCGTTGCCCTGGGCGACGATCGTCCAGCCCAGCGTGCCGCCCAGTTTGGCGAAATCGTAGGGCTTGCCCGGCTCGAAGGGGGTCTGAAGCGCCGCGGCCGCCGCCTGCATGGGGGCCCGATCGTGCGATTCCTCCACGAACAGCACCAGCTTGGCCGACGCCAGCGACTTCAGATCGGGCAGGTTGCCCGCGTTGAAATCGGCCAGGAGGATCCAGGCGTCCGAGTCATCCTTCAACCACTTGACGAAATGGTGGTCGAAGACCTCGCCCTGTTTCGAGACGTAGCCGATCTTCGTGGGCTGTCGGACCTCGGTCTCGGTCGGTCGCTTCGGCAACGCCGGCGGCGGCTGCGTGCCGATCTGCCACGGCTCCGGCAGTGTGGCAAGGACCTCGTCGGCCCCAACCTCGGGCGTGGTCGGCGTCGCCGGAACGGCCATCGGCTCCTGGCCCGGCGAAAGCACCTCGCGACGCAAAAACAGCATCCGCGGATAGACGGGCTGCTTGCCCTTCGGCGTTGGCACGGGGATCTCGAACGTCGCGGGGAACCGGTCCATCGTCCGCTGCACGACGACCGGCGTCTTCGACCAACTCGCGTAATGCGCCCGGGCGATCTCCGCGTCCTGGTCGAACACGTCCTCGGGCGTCCGGTCGCGCTGTCCCAGACAATAGGCATAGGTGACCACCAGCCGGTTGTTGCCCAGGGTTTCGGGATTGGCCGCCGTCACCGTGATCCGATTGCGGCCCGGGGCCAGGTAGGGCAACGCTTCCTGGTTGTGCTGGACGACGCTGGTCAGTTCGACCGCGGTGACCGGCTTGCGGAACGTGATGCGAACATGGTAGCGATACATCCCGGCGACCGCAGGAGTCAGGTTGGCCAGGTCGGCCGGCTTCCAACTCTTCAAATCACCGGAGACCTCGACCCGGGCGTCGTCCGAAGCGATCTTGCCCGCGGCCTTGGCGACCACGTAGGGCGAAGACATCTCGACGACGGCGATCCCCGGGCGCGAGCTGTCTTGCGGGTGCAGTCCGCCGTCGCGGTAGGCCACGTTGTCCACCTGCCGCAGGCCGGCCAGGAACGCATCGTTGCGGAAGTCGGGCCGGAAGACCAGCGTGCCGTTCGACCAGGTCCGCTCGGCGCGCAGCTCATGGTACGGTTCCAGCAGCGGCCCGATGGCCGGACAATTGCGGTAGTCCTTGTCGCCGCACGAGTGGTAGGCGCCCTGGTTTCGGCCGCGGAAGTAGAACGCGTCGTCGATCCGGTCCCAGTCGAGTGTCAGCGCGTAGCCGGGGGCAAGGTCCACCGACGTCGAATAGCCGGGATCGTCGAAGCGGATGCCGCCCCAGCCGCGCGGGCTGCCCGCGTTCCGGCTGCTGCGGACCCCGCTGAGCACGCCGGGAAGCGTATCGCCACAGACCATAAACGCCGGCGCCGTCCAGTGGACCTTCTCGCCCACGTAGTCGAACCGGTTGTCGCTGTGGTAGCAGACCTTGCGGGCCTGGTCCATCTGAAAGCCGTCGGTGACCAGCAGCGGGTTGGCCTTGATGTCTTCCTGGCTGGCGATGGTGCGGCCGCCGGGACTCTGCGGGTCGGGCATCCAGGCGTAGAACTTCAGGAACGTGTCGAGGTAGTGCCAGCGGCCGCCGTAAAAGACCTCGACCGTGGTGTGGCCCGGCGAGCTCCACCCGCGATATCGCCACGGGTAGCCGGCCGCCTCCCAGAGCGCCGCCATCACCGTGTGCTGCCCGCCGCAGAGCGCCCAGCCATAGACGTTGATCAGCTTCAACGCCGAGATGCCGTCCGGCTCGTTGGGATACGCGTGATGGTAATGGTCGTACCGGCAGAAGTTGTAGAGCGCAATCACCCGCTGGTCGTCGGTCTTGCATCCGCGGGTCACCGTGGCGACGATCGACTCCAGCGACGAGCAATCGGGCGCACGATCGTTGAGGATCTTGACGTCCTCGATCGGCAGGGCAAACGCCCGGCCCGCCGCGAGGCAGAGGATGGCGGCAATGCCGACGCGAAATGGTCTCATGACCCGGTCCTTTCGTAGTAGAGGGCGCCACCAGTATGGCGCGCCGCCGGCGCCGGAGTCAACGTGCCGAGCGGACCGTGGATCCCTGGCCCTCGGGCTTCCGCGCTTGCGGTCGGGGGGCGGCAGATGGTATGATGGCCGCTCCGGTCGTGTGCCGGCGGCGGCCGGACCCCTTTGGAGCCGGCCCGGGATTTGCCATGGAACCGTCCAAGAAGAAACCGCCCGCAGAAAACCTGCCGAAGCCGCCGGTGCGTCGGCAGCTCCGCTTTGACGGGGCCCACGCTCGCATACCCGGGCCGCCCTCTTATCTGCTGCGCAGAGATCGCCCCGACGATCGCCGAGGATGACGGGCTCCTGATGAAGGTGGACTTCCGCAAAGCGGCAACCGGACGTGTGGCCGACGATACTCGACACGCTGGACGACCGGCTGCAGGCGGTCCACCTGGGCGCGGCGGAATACGGCTTGGATCAGATCGGCTGCGCACGCGGTTGGTCAACCCGCCCTGGATTCGCCAGGAAGGACTCCTCGAAGAGGAAGTCGGCGGCGACTACCGCGGGGCATCTGCCGCCGGACCGATGAGCACCGGGTCCACGCGCTGATCGAGCGTCCGCAGGGAGTCGAGCACGGCTCCCGTGCCGAAGCCCTCGCTGGCGTCGGCCGTTTGCGCCGGCGGGCGCAGGAAGTCGCGCAGCTCCAGCACGGCCGGGGCGGTCAACAGAATCAGCGCCGCCGGAGCGAAACAGAACAGGATCGGAAAGACCAGCTTCACCGGCGTCTTGTTCGCCTGGGTGGTGGCCGACTGGCGCCGCGCCACGCGAAGATGGTCGGCCTGCTCGTTGAGCGAGCCGGACAGTTGCGTGCCCAGACGGGTGCCGCGCGTCAACAGGCTGGCCAGTTGGCGAGCCTCCGGCAGGTTCACACGCACCGAGAAATCGGCCAGCGCCTGCTTCAGGCTGCCGACTTCGGCCTGCCGCTTGAGAATCCGCAACTCGCCGGCCAGCTCCGGATAGGCGCTCATCTGGCCGGCCACGTGGTCCAGGCTCTCGCTGAGTCCCAGGCCGCCGCTGGCACACATGCTCAGCATGTCGATCGTGTCGGGCAGACCTTGGCAAATCTGCCGCATCCGCCGGCGGCGGCGAAAGAAAACGTACAAACGCGGCACGATCGACAGCACACCCGCCGCCAGGCCGCCGAGAACCAGGATCTGCCAAGTCCGCTGCGAATCGGCGATCACCGCCCCGATCCCCGCAGCCACCAGCGGCATGAGCAACAGGACGAATCGCAGGGCGTAGATCGTCGTGCGGGCGCTGGGCCGGTAAAGGCCGGCCTGGCGGAGCAGCAGCCGGAAGTCCCGGTGTTCCTTGGACGATTCGGGGATCTGGGCCGCCAGCGCCGGCGTCCACGATCCGAACAGGCCCTCGTCGGCCTCCGGCAGCGCCGCCGGCCGAGTGGGATCCAACCGCGCCGCCTGCCGGTTCGGCCTGCGAGTGCAGATCCGCGCGATCAGGAAGAACGTCACGGCCGCCATGGCGAACACCACGGCGGACGTCGGGTCGATCAGGGTCAGTAGTGGGCTCATGCGGGCGTCTTTCGGTGGTGCAGCTTGTAGAGCGATCCGTTGTGCTGGTTGGAAGGCAACGATTCAGAACTGGACTCTCAGTGTCCGCCAGACCCAGAAGATCCCCAGGATTTGCAGTCCGGCCGCGGTCGCCAGCAGCGAGGGCCCCAACCGGTGGCTGAGGAAGGTCTCCAGATACTCGGGCCGCAGCCACGCGAGCATGCCCACTGCCGCAAAGGTCCCCAGCGTCAGGCCGACCACCGAGAACCGGCTGGCGGCGGTCACGGCGTGGACGTGGCCGTGGAACTCCTGGCGGTCGCGCGCGGAGGTGGCCAGCCGATGGGCCAGCAGCGAGAGGTTGCCGCCCGTTTGGCGATGGACCACGACCGCCGTGGTGAAGATCTTGAACTCCGGCAGCGGGATCCGCCGAGCCATCCGCTGAAGCACGGCCACCGGGGAGTGGCCCAGCTTCAACTGCGAAACGCAGTAGCCGAACTCCTCGCTGAGCGGCGCCGGCGCGCCGGTGGCCACCAGCTCGGCGGCCTGTTCGAGGGTCTGTCCCGCGCGGACGCCGTCGGCCAGCAGTTCCAGTGTTTCGGGCAGGTGCTTCTTCATCGCGTGCATTCGCTTCGCCCGCTGAAAGCCCCACCAGAGAAGCGGCAGCGACGCGCCCAGCAGCAGTCCCGCGGCGCCGGCCAGAAGGTTCTCCAGCAGCACCAGCGGCACGGCACAGCCGACCACGGCCGCCCCGGCCACGAGGGCCAAGGCGGTCGGCTCGTCGAGGCGGCAGCCGGCGCTTTGCAGCAGCGCGGAGAAGGCCCAATCGATGCGGCCGGCCGATTTTCGGGCGGCCACGACCGCCGGCGCGTCCGGCGCCCAACCGAGATCGGGTCCCAACGGCTGCTCGATGCGGTCGCTCCCTCGCCGCAGATCGCGCACCAGCAGCGCGACGGAAAGCGTCACCGTGGCGAAAGCGGCCGAGGCGAGCAGGACCATGACCAACAGCGAGACGTTCATGGCAGGACCTCCCGGGGCATCGGGGATTCCAGCGGCACGTGGCACGTCGGCGCCGCCCGCCGCAACGTGCGCTGCTGGAACAGCGTTTCCGGCAATCCGAGCCCGAGCTCGTCGAGTCGCCGGCAGCAATAGGGTACGTTTCCGGTCGCGTAGAATTGGCCCGTGGCCCGGCCCTCGGCGTCGACACGCGACTGGCGGAAGCCGAAGACCTCCTGCATCCGATAATCGCCGTCGACCAGCCCGGTGATTTCCGAGACGCGCATCACGCGCCGGACGCCTCCTTGGAGCCGTGCCAGATGGACGACCAGGGTGATCGCCGAGGCGATGTAGCGCCGCACGACCGAAACCGGCAGGTCGAAGCCGGCCATGCTCACCATCACTTCGAGCCGGGAGAGGGCGTCGTGGGTGTCGTTGGCGTGGATCGTCGTCAGCGAGCCTTCATGGCCGGTGTTCATCGCCTGGAGCATGTCGAGCGCTTCGCCGCCGCGGACCTCGCCCAGCAGGATCCGATCGGGCCGCATCCGCAGGGCGTTGCGGACCAGGTCGCGGGGAGTGATCGCGCCTTGGCTTTCGGTGTTGGGGATGCGGGTCTCCAGGCTGACCACGTGTTTTCGCTGCAGCTTCAGCTCGGCCGAGTCTTCGATGGTCACCAGCCGTTCCTCGGGCGGCACGAAGGCCGAAAGGCTGTTCAACAGCGTGGTCTTTCCCGACCCGGTCCCGCCGCTGATCATGATGTTCACGCGCCCGGCCACGGCCGCCTTGAGCAGGTCGACCATTTCCGGGCAGATCGAGTCGTACTGCAGCAGATCGTCCATCCGCAGCGGCTGGTGGCCGAAGCGGCGGATGGAGAGCACGGGACCGTTCAGGGCCAGCGGGGGGATGATGGCGTTGATGCGGGAGCCGTCGGGCAGCCGGGCGTCGACCATCGGCGATTGCTCGTCGATCCGGCGGCCGACCTGCGAAACCACCCGCTGGATGATCTGCATCAAGTGCTCCTCGTCGGCGAACACCGTGTTGGTCTCCTGCAAACGCCCCAGGCGCTCGACGTAGACCTCGTTGGGGCCGTTGACCAGTACGTCGGTCACGTCGGGGTCTTGCATATAGGGTTCCAGCGGCCCCAGGCCGAACGACTCGGCCATCAACTCGTCGACCAGCCGCTCTTCGTCGATGGCGGAGAGCATCTCCGGGCGCGAGCGGAGCAGCCCCTCGGCCAAATTCTGGATATGCGCCCGCAGGTGCGGGCCCTCCAGCGTGCCGATGCGCGAAAGGTCCAGCGAATCGATCAGCTCGCGGTGGATCCGCGTCTTCAGCTTCTGGAACTCGGCCTCGAAGCTCTCGGCCGGGCGGTCGGCGTCCGCGGAGCCGGGGCCCGGCTCGGCCTCGTCTTTTCGGCGGAACGTGATCTTCATACGATTCCCTTTCCAACACAGGTGGGTACGCTGTGCCGTGGTTGGTTTTCTGCCGATACGATTCGCATCGCTGCCTTCTCGAAACGTCAGTGCGACAGTCGCAACTTGTGGAGATACAGGTTCGGTTCCGGTCTCGCCGGATCGCCCGGCCCGGCGGTCCAGGCCGTGCAGTGGATCAGAAAAGCTGGCTCGATGGTGGCGGTCAGCCGCCGGTCGACGACCGCCGCGTCCAGAACCGTGGCCGCCACGAATCCGATGAGGCGGACCTGCTCCCAGGCACGCCGGCCGTTCTGCCCCTCGGGGGAGTCGCCGCGGGAGTCGAACAGGGGAAAGACACGCACCGCGCCGTCGTCTGCCAGCCGGCTGAGCGCCCCGGCAAGCTCCCGGTTCCGTTCGCCGTCTTGCAGGGGATCCACCTCGCGGACCGCAGCCACCGAACAGGGCGAGGACGGAGTCGCCGGGCCCAATCGGCCGTCCGGCGGAAGGTCGTCGGGAAACAGCCCCAAGAGCATCTGGGCCGAGAGCGCGTCGAGGTCGACGTTCCCATCGAAGAAGACGAGGACCGAGTTGGCGTCCGCGGGCTGCTGGTCCGGCGACTCCAACCTCAGGAGCAATTCGCGAATGCCGTTGCCGTTGGCGTCGTCGCCGGCGGCCCGTTCGATCCGCCATGCGTCCGTGCTGATCGCCAGCGGCATCACCGGCGAACTGGCCGAAGCCTCCGGCCGGAAACCGATGACCAGATTGTCCAGCGTGGCAAAGGCCCCGCTACGGAGATCGGCCGCCGGGGCGGCGTCGCCGCCGAGCAGGTTCAGCAGGTAGCGGACCGGGTGGTCGCCGCCGATTGTCCGTTGCGAGGAAACGTGCAAGGTGTTGCGCGGGGAGATCGGGTCGCCGAGCGGAATCGACCGGTCGAACCGGTACGGCGTCTCGCCCGTCAGGTCGGCCACGAATCCCGACTCGATCGTCAGAGCGCTGGACGGCACGCGAAACGCCGGCGACTGGGCCTGGTTGTTCAGCTCGCGATACCGCGAGGCGACTCGTTCGGCTTCGGCACAATCGTCGATCTGGTTGGGGACCGGCGGTGCGGGATAGTCGCGCAGCAGATCCTCGTCGAGCAGTGCGGGGGCCGCCGCCAAGGCGATCGCGTCGCACTTCTGCTGGAGGTTGCGGCCCAGCAGCACCAGGAAGTTGTAGTTGAGCACCCAGGCCGCCGTCAGCACGAAGATCACCAGCATCCAAATCGCCAGCAGGGCCACGACGCCCCGGCGCGGCGCGCGGCGGATGCGGCCGCGGCGGCCGCCGTTGCGGCGGGCCGGGCGAGGTAATCGGACGTGGGATGGCGTGATCAGCATGAAAACTGCGGTCCTCAGTCGCGTGTCTCGTGGTGCGGCTTGGACCCCTTGCGCGGGGCCTTCCTTCTCAGTTGGTCGTCGCGCCGGCTGCTTCGGCCCGTACGGGAATGTAGATCGCCTGGCCGTGAGGCCGTTGCTCGAAGCGGGCGCCGGTGGCCAGGCTGGCCGTGTCTTGCGGCGGGGCCGGCGTGGGAATACTTCCGGCGGCGGCCGCCTGCTGCTGCTTCTTGTCGCATTCCTTGCAGCCGGACGGGCTCGGCGCGGCCGGCGCCGGCTCGCCCCAAGCCGTGTTGGCCGCCTCTTGAACCTGGGCGACTCCGAAGGTGAGCTCCTGCATCTGGCCGCCTCGCCAGATCTGCGCCCTCTTCTCGACGGGCACGGGCTCCGGCTGCGCGGTCAGCCCCAGGAGGTCCATCGGGTTGATCAGCTCGGGGTCCTGTTCCGCCGAATCGTCGGCCAGCAAGGTGTCCACCTCGAGGTTGCTGCGAAGCGTCACGCTCAGCGTCCCGTAGCGCTGGGCCAGGATCAGCTTATTGGCCTGCTTGGACGAAACGGCCACCGTGATGTTGCGGACGTTGCTCGGGCGGTCTTCCGATCTGCGGAAGCGCGAGTGGCTGGTGGCCAGCACTCTCGCGCCGCGCAACAGCGTCAGCGTGGCCAGGCCGCCCAGCTCCGGCTGCTTGCCCTGGACCGTCAACGAGATGTCCACGTACGACTCCGGCTGGATCATGCCGTTCAGCGCGCTGTTGGCGTCTACCTCCAGGGTCACGGCCCGATAGCCGGGCGGAAGCTGATCGGCCAGCCTGGGCACCTCGCCCACGCCGTAGAGACTGGCTTCCATGATCGGTTCGCCGGCCATGACCGTCGCCTTGACGAGGCGGTAGACGGCTCGTGATATGACTTGCACCGCGCCCTCCGGGACCTTCTCGAGCGGAACCTGCAACAGCTCGATGTCCTCGGCGTTGATCCGGCTGTACTTGGGCAGGTTGACGCGCGGCACGATCACCACGCCCAACCGCGGCGTCGGCGTCGGCGGCTGCACGACCTCGCCGGTCGAGTAGTGGCGAACCGCGTAGGCGGTGACCAGGCCAAACAGGATGGCGACCACGCCGAGGGTCACCGTGCCGGGGCTGATGCGTTTCATGGGATGGGTCTCCTGCCGGAAATGCGTTGTTGTCGTGTGGATCACGGAGGTGAGGTGTTTCGGGAATGGGGTTTCGTCGTCGGTGACCGCGGACTACTCCTTCCGCATGATGTACTGACCGCAGATCAGTTCGTCGGTCCAGTCGAAGCCGGGCAGGTGCCTCAGCGAGTTCATGGCCGCTTGGTTCGCGTCGATCCGCACCAACACGCCCACGCTCTCGCCGCTGCGAAGGTCCTGCCAGTTCTCCGGCGTAATCGCCACGCCGTCGTCGCCCAAACGGTCCTCGAAGCGCCACCCTTTCAGCGCCCGATGGACCGCGGCGTGGACGCGCTCTTCGGTGGCCCCCGGCAGCGTGGCTTCGCGGGCGCCGACCAACGCCGCCGCCTGGATCGCTTGCGTTGCCAACAGATACGTGCTGAATTGGATCACGGCCAGCAGCACCAGCAGCAAGATCGGCAGGACAACGACCAACTCGAGGCTCAGCACGCCGCCTCGCGTGTTGGGCTTTCCGGGTGTCGGCCGGCTCGTTCGTGTCGGTTTCCGTTTCATGGTCTTTCGAGAGTGTCTTGCACGGGTATCGTCTTGTTCAGAGGCCGCCTCGCACGACCAGCCAGGCCAGCACGGCGTAGGTGCTCAGGGCGACCGGCACCGCGAAGGGGAGCACGCGGGCCGGGCGTTTTCCGCCCGACTTGCCTCGACCGCGCCCCGTCGGCACGCCCGACGGTCGCCGCGCCCGCAGGTAGCGCCGGCTGGTGTCCGCAACCCCTTGTTGCGTTGCCGCGAACACCAGGACGCCCAGGGCGATGGCGGCCGCGCAGCACGCACTGACCGCAAAGGTGATCAGCAGCCAGCGGGTTCCCAGCCAGGCCCCCAAGGCGGCCAGCAGCTTGACGTCGCCCATGCCGCCGCCGCCAGCCAGCCAGGGCAACAGCAACAGGGCAAACCCGACGGCAAGTCCGCCCGCCGACGTGCCGAGCCCCCAGCCGGTCGGTGCCAGCGTGTGGTAGGCCAATCCGGCCAATGCCGCGGGCACGGTGAGGTAGTTGGGAATGCGGCGCATGCGCAGGTCGGTTGCCGCCGCCAAAGCGACGTAGAGTCCGACCGCCACCACCAGAATCCACATGGCGCCCACTGTATCCCTTTCGTGTCTGTGTTTCGTTGTCCCGCGCCGGCGTCTGCCGATCGTATTGTTCTCTGGGGTGCGTTTGCCGGAAGGGACGGCTCACGGGCCGAGGGGCCATTGTAGGCCTTCGCCCGACGACGGGGGCGAAGCGCCGGGGCGCCCGCGGCTGACAATGCCCGTCTCCGGAGGTGTGTTGGCGTACGGATCGGTGTAGCTGCCGAAGTCCGTGCCCGGCGGATCGTACGGACTCGGCGCAACCTCCCAGCTCTGGTCGATGTGGAGGACGGCGTCGGCCACGTCGCCCAGCTCGTCGATCACGCCGTCGCGCACGGCGGACAACCCGCCTACGACGCCGATGACGATCAGGGTAATCAGCAGGACCCACTCGAAGCTCAGCACGCCCTGGTCTTCCGAGCGGATGCGTTGCAGCGCGCTTCTCACGGCGGAATCTCTCATCGCGGATTGGATCGGGCTCAGGGGCACTGCTCGACGGTTTGCCCGGTGGCTTGGGAGCGCTGGCGTTCGGCCGTGCCCGCAGGACAGGTGGGAACCGTGTCCTGGTAGCCGAAGCTGTTGCCCAACGGTTCACCGCCGGGATCGGAAGCGCAGGAGCAGGCTTCCACGGTGTAGCTCTGATCGATGTTCACGGCGGCTGCGGCGACGTCGCCCAGCTCGTCGATCAAGGCGTCGCGAACCGCGGAGAGTCCGCCGACGATGCCGATCACCAGCAAGGTGATCAGCAGAATCCACTCGAACGTGAGCACGCCGTGGTCGTCATCGCGAAGGGCTTTGCAGAGTTGCTTCACGTCGCGTTTCCCCTTGGAAGTTTCTCGGGGGCGGACCGACCGAAGGGCCGCCGGCCGCCGAGGAGTATCCGGTGTGCATGGGATGTCGGTCTGAAAAGGTGATTTCGATGGGTTGCCGTGGGGCTCGACGGCGGGGCGATCCGGCGGGGCGCCGGTCAGCCGAGCGCTCTCCGCGGCACGGCAAGGTTCCGTGCCGCGGAGGCGGTTTTCGGCTGGTTGGTGCCGGGGCTCGGCCAGCGAGGCGGCACGAAATGGGTCGCGTGATTCCGGGAATTCCCAAACGCCTTGGAGCCGCCTCCCGAACGGTGGCGGCGGAGTTGGAGACTCCTCGAATCGTGCAAGTCCATCTAAAAGCTGTCCGGAAGCAGCGTCGGGTCGGTTCGGCCGATGGCGCCGCACGCTTGGGCGCTCTGCCCCGGCGCGCCACCGCGACCTTCGCCGACCACCGCCGCGTCCACGTAGATCGAGCCGACGGCGCCGTCTTGCGCGCAATCCGCCACCGCGATTTCCCACGGCGCCAGAATCGCATAGCTCTGGTCCAGCGACACGACCGCTTGGGTCACGTCGCCCAATTCCGTGATCACTGCGTCACGGACTGCGCTGAGGCCACCGACGATGCCGATGGTCAGCACGGTGATCAGGAGGATCCATTCGAAGGTCAACACGCCTTCGTCCTCCCGCCACGCTCGATGCAACATACGCTTCACTCTGAAACTCCTTGTGCCTCGAACCACGAAGAATAGACTGCCGGCCCTACGTCGAGCCGGCCACTCGTCCACAGAGATAAGATGCCCGTGTGTGGAGAGTCTCCTGCGTGATGCAAAGCACTTCTTGTGCCACTTCCGCCGGGTGGCGGCGATTTCCCGCGGCGCCTGGCTAACCGGGCCGTGACAAGGGGTTAACCGATCGCCGCAGGTTCGTGTAAACGCCCCCATGATGGCCCTGATGTTTCGATTTCTTGACAGACGGCCCTTCTGCGGCGGCCCGAGCGTTCAGCAGCCGAAGCAGCACCCGGGGACCGTCGCTGCCGCTGGTCAGCGGAGTATGCCATGCTTCTTCATCTTGTTGTACAGGGTCACGCGGCTGATCCCGAGCTCCTTGGCCGTGACCGTGCGACGGTGATTGTGGCGGCGGAGCGATTCCTCGATAATCCGCCGCTCAATCTGATCGACGTGCTCTTCCAGCGTCCGCGGAGCCCGGCTCTCGTCGTGCTGGCAACGACGTTGGCCGTCCGACGGCCGCAGCGCACTGGGCAAATCGGCCGGCGCCAGCACCCCGTTGCGGCAGTACAACACGGCCCGGCGAATCACGTTTTCCAGCTCCCGGATGTTTCCGGGCCAAGTGTATTGTCGCAGGGCACTGAGAAACTCGGGCTCGATGTGCCTCAGCTCGATACGGTGTGCGCGGCCGTGGTCCAGAGCGAACTTCCGCGCGAGGTATTCGATGTCCCACGGCCGCTCTCGCAACGGCAACAGATGGAAGTGGAGCGTGTTGAGGCGATAGTACAGGTCCTTGCGAAACTTGCCGCTTTCGACCAGTTGCTCCAGGTCGACGTTCGACGCGGCAATCAGCCGCGCGTCGGAAGTCTGGGTGTCGTTGCTCCCCACCGGCTCGTACTCGCCCGTCTCGATCACCCGCAGCAGCTTGGCCTGCTGCTCCGGAGCCAGCACGTCGATCTCGTCCAACAGCAACGTGCCGCCGTCGGCGGCGGCGAATTTGCCTTCCCGATTTCCTTCGGCCCCCGTGAACGCGCCCCGGACGTAGCCGAACAGCTCGCTCTCGATCAGGTCGGGCGGCAGCGCGCCGCAGGCGACCGTCAGGCATCGCTGGGCGTGCCGCGGCGACAACTCGTGTAGCAGCCGGGCCAGGTAGGTCTTGCCGCAGCCGGTTTCGCCGACGAACAGTACCGTCACGTCGTGGGCGGCAGCCACTTCCAACTCGTCGAGAACCTCGAACATCGACGGCGTGAACGTCACCAGGCTCCGCGTCTGCCCCCGCAAGACGCTCCGCGGTAATCCTTCGAAATACGCCGGCAATTCGGCCGCCAACTCGTCACTGGTGGAAATCAGCAGATCTTGGCTCATTCGGGCTCCATCTCTGGTTGAAGCTGTTGCGGGCTCTGGTTGAAGCTGTTGCGGGCTCTGGTTGAAGCTGTTGCGGGCACTGGTTGAAGCTGTTGCGGGCACTTTTGCCTCGGCAGAAACGAGGCGGGGACAAGACACGGCTTTCCTGATCGCCGTATTCTCTCCATCTTAATTGCAGCCCCGGTTCTCTCAAGCGCAAAGTTCGCTTTGCGATGAAAAACTCCTGAATCACCCTGGCGCAAAGACTCGTTTGCGCTGTAAAGATCGGATGTATTGGTAGTTGGAGTATTGTAAGAAGCATGGACAGGCAGCGCTAAATATAGCGATCGTATTGGTTGATCTCGATCTGCCGAGTGACTTGGGCCGATCCAACAACACGTGGGCCCATGTCGACCCACGTCTCTCGACCCACGTCTCTCGACCGACGTGTCTCGACCCACGTGTCTCGGCCCACGTCGGCCGCAAGGAGAAACACGTCGGCCGCAAGGAAAAAAGCAAAAGCAGGAATCCCAGGAGCGCAGCGATGCACGCAGGCCTTTTGACGTTGTTGCTGTTGACCGGCGCGCCCGAGCCGCCAATGGACGGTTCGGCGCACGTGATAACGACCGTCGACGATTGCAGCGAGACGGCCGCCGACGTCTGTTGCGGCCAACCGTATCCAGGCCGCTGTCCCGAGGATGGCAGGCGGGGGTGCTTCTCGGCCTGGCTCGGCCCCATGCCGCAGACATGCTACTCCCCTCGATTTGGCTGCTATCCCGGCAACAACCGACACATGCACCGGTATCCAGCCTTCCATGGCAACTACTATCGGCAGCCTTATAACTATCGACGGCTGTTCGACTTTCCGTGGCACGTCACGCCGCAAGAGCCCGTGGGCTTCTTCACCTATCAAGGCGGCCAGCCGACGGAAGAGGATCCCATGTCGGCCTTGCCCGAAGGACGCGTCTTGTCCGAACCGTTGCGACCGGTTCCCGACGTGCGATGAAACCTGCGAAGAGAATTGCGACCCAAGGCGAAGGAGTTGTCTGTTCTTCTCTTGCTTGTCCTTGTTGACTGTCTTGTCGTTTCCAGTGCTTTCAAGAGAATACCGGATACCGCACCGGAATTGCTCTTGATGGAAAAAAACCGTGAAGTTCGCACACTTTCACCGGCACGCTTATTGACAGCAGCGACGATAAGCGGAAAATGACGGCTTGATTTGAAATGAGTCCTTGCGGCAACGTGTTGCTGTCGGGCTTCAAGGCGTTGCGCAAGGCGATGGATGGTGTGTGATTCCGGCCGAGCGATCGGCCGTTAACTTTGAAGTGCATGCATCGACAAAGAAGGCTTAGGGGGCGGCGACCGCAGGGAACGACAGTCGGCGGCGCATGATCGCGGCCCGGAGGGCCCCCCCTAAGCTTTCGATGCCCGGGCAACATGGTTCCTGATGCCTTCCTGCCTGATCGGTCTGGGCTCCAATCTCGGCAACCGGAGCCAAGCGCTGAGTCAGGCCATTGAGCGGCTTGCACAACACCCCGACGTGCAAGTCACCGCCCGGAGTTCCGAACGGGAAACGGCCCCCGTGGGCGGACCTTCGGGGCAAGGGCCATTTCTGAACCGAGTGATCGTCGTCGAAACGTCGCTCCGCCCGGAGGCCTTGCTCGAGCTGTTGCGGCAGATCGAGACGCAGTTGGGCCGCCGTCGCCAGCAGCGTTGGGGTCCGCGCACCGTCGACCTCGATTTGCTGTTGTACGGCCAGTTGGTGCTGGACACTCCGCCGTTGGTGCTGCCACACCCCCGCATGGCCTGGCGGCGTTTCGTGTTGGCGCCGGCGGCCGAGGTGGCCGGCTCGATGGTCCATCCTTCGATCGGATGGACCATGGCCCGCTTGTTGGAGCATCTCGACACGGCCGCCGACTACCTGGCGATTACCGGCTCGATCGGCGTCGGCAAGAGCCGGTTGGCCGAGCGGCTGGCCCGCGAGACCTCGGGCCGCCTGATCGCCGAGCGGCTTGATCTGGGCCGATTGGACGTGTTTTACGCAGATCCGCCTTCTCACGCCTGGCAGACGGAGTTAGAATTCGCCGAACAGCGGGCTCGGCGGCTCGACGCCGGTTTGCCCGAGTGGTCCGAGCGGCGTCTGGCGGTCAGCGACTTCTGGTTCGACCAGTCGGCCGCGTTTGCCGAGGTGTGGCTGCCGCTTCCGCAACGGCAGGCCTACTGCCAGCATTGGCAGCAGTTGCGCAGCGGCGTGGTACGGCCAAAGCTGATCGTCCTGTTGGAGGCCCCGCCCGAGGAACTCTTGCGCCGGGTGCGCCGTCGCGGTCGGCGCTGCGAGTTCGGTCTTCGCGAGGAGCAACTCGGACGGATCCAACAGGCGATCGTCGATCGGGCGACCCGGCGCGACCAGGGCCCCTTGTTGCGGCTGGCCCAGGGCGACCCCGAGCAGACCCTCGGCGAAGTCTTGGCCGCGGTCGACGCGATGCAGTAACTGGACTCGCCGGTTGGCGCACGGTCGCGGCGCCTCCTTCCTCTGGCAAGGATACCGAACTCGTTCTTTCTGCGATTCCCCAGAGCGTTCTTCCATGAGCAACCCCTCTTCGCCCGAACTCGTCTCCGGCGTCGCTTCGCTGCGAGATCGTCTCGCCGCGGTCCGCGGCCAACGTGGGCGGATCGGCCTCGTGCCGACCATGGGCGCGTTGCACGAGGGGCACCTGAGCCTGGTGCGGGCGTCGAAGTCGGAGTGCGATTGCACGGTGGTCTCGATCTTCGTCAACCCGAGCCAGTTCGGGCCCGGCGAGGATTTCCAGCGGTATCCCCGAACACTTCAGGCCGATCTCGACGCGCTGGCCGGGTGCGGCGCCGAGCTGGTGTTTGCGCCGGCCGGCGAAGACGTCTATCGGCCCGGCCACGCGACCTGGGTCGAGCCGGGCGGCGTGGCCGAACCGCTCGAAGGACGTTGCCGTCCCGGCCATTTCCGCGGCGTGGCGACCGTCGTGCTGAAACTGCTCAACATGGTGGCTCCCGATGTGGCCTATTTCGGACAGAAAGACTACCAGCAGGCGACGGTCGTTCGGCACATGGTCGAGGACCTCGACGTGCCGACGCAGATCCGCGTCTGTCCGATCGTCCGCGAGCCGGACGGGCTGGCGATGAGCTCGCGCAACGCGTACCTCAGCCCCGCCGCGAGGGCCCGCTCGCTGGTGTTGTGGCAGAGTCTCCAGTTGGCCGCCACGCTGGTCGACGAGGGCGAACGCGGCGCCGAGACAATCGTGCGGCAAATGCGGCAGCGGATCCTGACGGCCGAGGATGCGCGCATCGACTACGTGGCCCTGGTCGATCCGGAATCGCTCGAACCGGTCGAGGAGATCGTCGGGCGGACCCTGGCGGTGCTGGCCGTCAAGATCGAAAACACGCGGCTGATCGACAACTGTCTGCTTCAACCTCCTGGCCCCCGGGCACCTGTCGCCTGATCCTGTAGTCCCTGAACCCCTGCCCTGCCATGCTCCCAACCGTCTTCTTCATTCCGCACGAAATCGCCGGCGTTCCCGTATTCGGATTCGGGCTGCTGCTGGGCGTCTGGACGTTGGGCAGCCTGCTGCTGCTGGCGTGGCTCGCCTGGCGTCAGGGGTTCACCGCCGACACCTGGGCCTACGTGCCGCTGTTGTTGTTGGTCGGGGCGATCATCTACTGGCTGCTGCCGGCGCTGTGCCAAGCGCGAGGGCTGCCCATCCGCGGCTTCGGTACGATGGTCGTGGTGGCGATCGGCGCAGCGTGCGGTCTGGCCGCCTGGCGGGCCCGCCGCCGGGGGCTCGATCCGGAGCTGATTCTCTCGTTGGCCTTCTGGATGATCGTGCCGGGCATCGTCGGCGCTCGGCTGTTCTACGTCATCGAGTACCGGGACCAGTACTGGCCCGTCTACCAGAAGCAAGGGCTGGCGGCCATTCTGGTCGCCATGGTCAACGTGTCGCAGGGAGGGCTGGTCGTCTACGGCTCGTTGCTCGGCGGGCTGCTGGGATTGCTGGCGTTCGTGCGCCGCTACCGGCTGCCGCTGCTGGCGGTTTGCGATCTGATCGCTCCCTCGCTGGTGCTGGGTCTGGCGATCGGCCGGATCGGCTGCCTGGCCAACGGCTGCTGCTACGGCGGCGTGTGCGAGACGCCCTGGGCCGTGACGTTTCCTACCGGCAGCCCGGTTCATTTCCACCAGATCGAACACGGCCAGACGTTCCTCCACGGGCTGAAGATCAAGGGCGTCGGCAGCGGCTGGCCGATGATTGTGGAGGTGCAGCCCGGGTCGGCTGCCGAGCACCAGGGGTTGGTGCCCGGCCAGCAGATCACGGCGATCAACGGCTATGCGGTCGAGCGGGTCGGCCTGGCCGCCAGTCTGTTGCTCAGGGCGACGGACCTCTCGGTCAAGACCGAAGACCGCCCACGATGGGTCAGCCGCTGGGACATCGAGGACGAACCGGCGGAGGACTGGCCGAGCCGCGATCGCCAGGCGCGTGACGCGGTCAGGCAGGGCCGGGCCTTCCTCCACGGCCTGAAAATCCGCGGCGACGCGGAAGGCCGGCCGCTCATCGCCGAGGTGCGGCCCGGCTCGCCGCCCCAACGGCAGGGCCTCAAGCCGAAGCAGCGGATTGCCGAAATCAACGGCCAGACGGTCGGCTCGGTCGAGGATGCCGTTGCGGCGCTGGAACACGCCAGTTGGATCTCGATCGCGACGTCGGACAACAGATTGCCCAAATCCTGGGACCTTCAGCGACCGAGCGCCGACGACCATCCGGTCCGTCCGGTCCACCCGACCCAGGCGTATAGCGGGATCAACGCCCTGCTTTTGTGCCTGGTGCTTTTGGCCTACGATCCCTTCCGCCGCCGCGACGGCCAGACCACGCTGCTGTTGCTGCTGCTTTACCCGATCACGCGTTTTCTGCTGGAGGTCGTCCGCACCGACGAGGCGGCCGTGCTCCACACCGGGTTGAGCATCTCGCAGAACATCAGCCTGGCGGTGCTGGTCTTTGCAGTCGGGCTGTGGTTCTACCTGCTGCGGCAGCCGCCCGACAAGGCGTTCGGCTGAGAATGCCCAACTCGCACGCCTGCGCGACCCGCCCGGCACCGACGGAGTTCTCCTGCAGGGAGGTCAGTCGCTCCCGGCGCCTCTCTTCATGGTGCAGGTTACTGATGTCTGCATTGTGAATGATCCAGGCCGACCAACCTCTCCCGGGTCCAACTGGTCGTCACGGATCGCGCGCTTGACCATGACATCGAACATCGCTGATGGACAAGGTCTTCTCAAACGCCCCGCGCGCCGCCCGAACCCTCCTGGCCCGGCGGCCCCCGATAGACAAGTTATCGCGGCCACCCCGCTGCGTCCCCGTTCCGACTCCCCTTGTCGACGCTTCACCCGCCATGTTACCATGGCCGGCGCATGACTCAGGGCCGGGACGGGTCGCTAGCCCTTTCCCGTACGGCTCTTTCATCCGCTACTCCCTCCCGGCTTTTACCGGCGCTTTCCCTGACACTTTTCCTTTTTCTGAGGGGCTGAAAGATACACCTACACCGGAGGCAAGTGGGATGACAAGCCAAACGATAACGCACGACGACCGGGCTGGATACCTCCGCTGCTTGGTCTACGACCTGTATCTTCTTGCCTCTGCCGTCAGCGCAATGGTAAAGACCCATGATTATGCTCTGACTGAAGTCTATAAGGCTGTTGCAACTGGGAAATGGGGTCAACGCTTGACTCTTGACAATTGACTCGCCAGCGACTTCAACTGCCGATCAAGCTGACGATCATCCCTCGCTCG
>JAFGRD010000006.1 GCA_016935315.1 Pirellulales bacterium | reverse complement strand
GGTGAAGACCTGCCAGTACAAGGTCTGCCGCATGGTCCGCGAGCAGCGGGAAAAGACCTGCCAGTACAAGGTCTGCCGCATGGTGCCGGAACAACGGGTGAAGACCTGCCAGTACAAGGTCTGCCGCATGGTGCCGGAGACGTGCGTGAAGCAGGTGCCCTATACGGTCTGCGTGCCGCAATGCTACACCAAGACGGTGCAGTGTGTGCAGTGGGTGGCGAAGAAGGTGCCCTACACCGTAACCCGTTGCGTGCCGAGAGTGGTGTGCAAAGAGGTTCCGGTCAAGGTATGCACTCCGGTTCCTTGCGAGCCCAAGTGCTGCGAAGCCCCCAAGGCCTGCGAACCGGCGTGCTGCGGTAGCTAAGCCGGGACTGATCTTGCCTGGATTCGAGCCACAATCGGGCGGTTTGGTCTAACCACAACCGGCGGCCCAACCCATCTGGGTTGGGTCGCCGTTTTGCTTGCGCTGCGATCGCAGAGGTAGTCCGAACGGCCCCGCTGACGCGCGCCGACTACCGCCCGCCGCGAAGCGTTGACACTCGACCGTTCGTCTGGTAATAATAATTGTTTGAGCTGCGGGCGGTCCCTTCCTTCGGGTTAAATGCGCCCCCTATTGACGTTGCACAGTCAACGCGCGAGGGCGACCCACGGGAGCCCGATTTTTCCGGTCTCCCGTGGATCGGCCTTGATCATTCGCAATGCAAACATCAACAAGTGCGTCGCCTGTAAACTTTGTCCGATACCCTTCAAGAGTCCATAAAACGCCACCGAACAAGGAGTCCGAACGTGCCGTCTAACGAACGACGCAAAGAGATCAAGCGTCGGCGACACCGTCGCAAGAAGGTTTTGCAGTTTGCCAAGAAGCTGCCCCAGGCCACCGTCTCGGAGCGGGCGGCCATGGCCGAGAAACTCCGCAATCTGACCCCCGGCGGCGAAACGATCGTCGAGGCCTGGGAATTGGAGAAGCGATAGCACCCGAGGTTCGGCTGCTCCGGCCGTTCCGCTGCCGGCCCTCCATAGTCCGCTGCCAGCCCTCCAAAAGAAGTCGAGTTCGGCCAGCCAATCGGCTGCGGAAGGAGTGGAGCCGGACATGATCCGACTCGTTGCGGATCACTGGGAAAGATATTCCTCCAGGTCTGCCGCAATCTGCCCCGTGGCTTGATGATAAAGCCAACCCCCGTTGCCGCTTGGCGCTGCCGGTGGGAATGCATCCGTCAGCGAGACAACCGACCGACCCGTGAACGGGTTCACCGGCACGCCGCTGCGCAGATAGGGCCCGTAGGGATAGTCGTTTCCGGCAGGCCCGGGAATCCCCTCGTCGTTGGTGGCACGAATCAGTTGCGGAAGGCCGCCTTGGTACAACACGGGCAGATCGTCGTCGTGTTCCAGCTTGTACAGGGCGATCTGCGACCGCAACGCGTGCAGGTTTTGCAGTAGAGTGGCGGCTTTGGCGCGACGGCTGACCGTCTCGAAAAGCGGGATGGCGGTGGCGCCGACGATGGCGATCACGACGGTCAGGATCAGCGCGTCGACTATGGTCAGCTCTCGCTTCCCGCCGCGGAAGAAGCTGACCAGAAAGCCGAGCGCTGCCACGGCGGCCAAGGCCCCGAGGATCGGCGAATAGGGTACGGATATCGGCATACGCCAACGTTACCTATCGAAATGCACCATGCCCCTTCTCAGCCCGCTGAACAGCTCAGGCCAGCCAACTGGCTCGCAAAGTGGCCTGAAATCGAGTCTCTCAAAGGGCTTCCAGGGGGCGCCTGATCGGTGCTACCAGGGTGCCAATTAAACTATAGGTCATGACTCGGCTGGGGGGGCGCTGCGAATCGTTCGCCCAGGGGGCTTTTCCCCGGGTTTTTCTACCGCGAGAACGATCGGGGTGTCCGCCAGCCGTAGAGGTAGAACACGGCGCTGCCGGGCTGGGGACCGCTGAGGCTTGGCGAGACTCAGTTCGCCAGTGTGTTCAACAGCCTGATCAGATCTTCGGGCACGGGCCGGTGCTTGGAGTAGGTGTCCTGAAAGGGGGTCAGGATCACCTTGGAGTGGACTTCGCCAGCCATGGCTCCGGTTTCGCCTTCGATCACGGCCTGGACGGCGAAGTCGCCCAGCCGGCTGGCCAGAATGCGGTCGCTGGGCACAGGCGTCCCGCCCCGCTGAAGATGGCCCAGCGTCAGCACGCGGGTTTGGAAGGGGCAGCCGGCCTTCTTCAGCCCCTCGTTGAGGATTTCGGCGCCGCCGAGTTCGTCGCCTTCGGCCACCACGATCATGATCGATTGTTTGCCGCGGGCCTTGAGAACCTGTAGGTGCTGGACGATCTGGGCCACGTTGGTCTCTGTTTCCGGCAGTGCGACGACCTCCGCCCCGCCGGCCAGGGCGGTGTAGAGTGCGATGTACCCGCTGTGACGCCCCATCACCTCGACCAGAAACAGCCGTTCGTGGCTTTCGGCCGTGTCGCGGAGCTTATCCAGGGCCTCGACGGCCGTTTGGACCGCGGTGGCGAAGCCGATCGTATAGTCGGTGCCCATCAGGTCGTTATCGATCGTCCCGGGGCAACCGATGATGCGGCCGTCCCATCGCCGGGCCAGGGCCACGGCTCCGTGGAAGGTGCCGTCGCCGCCGATGGGGATCAGGGCGTCGATGCGGTGCTTTTCCAGCGCATCGAGCGCCTTCTTCAGCCCGGCCTCCGTGCGAAACTCTTCACTGCGGCTGCTGTGCAGGATCGTGCCGCCAAGCTTGGAGAGGTTTGACACCGAGCGGAGCCGCAACAGCGGCTCGCCGCTGCTGTTGATGTAGAAGTCTTCGTCGAGCAGTCCCTGGTAACCTCGGCGAATGCCGACCAGCTCATGCCCGGCGGCAATCCCTGCCCGAACCACGGCCCGGAGACACGCGTTCATTCCCGGGGCGTCACCACCACTGCAAAACACACCAATCCTCATGGTCGACTCTCCGCTGGGGTCAGAAGGATTCGATAGGCAGGGCATGCTCCTGCATGAACTGCTCGGCCTCTTGGCGGCTGAAAACGCCGTCGGTGGCGGTGATCGATCGGACGCAACTGGCTCCCAAAGCGCTACCCCAGCGCAAACAGCCAGCCGGGTCCTCGCCGGCCAACATGCCCGCAATGAAACCCGCGTCGAACGCGTCTCCCGAGCCGGTCCCGCCGACGAATTCCGTGGGATAAACGCCGCAACGGAGTCGTTGCCCCTCGCCCACCCAAAGGCTCCCACGATCGCCTTGCGTGATCACGACGTTCTTCGCCCCGGCGTCGCGAAACACGCTGGCCTGCTCCAGCGGGTCGCTCAGCCCGGTCAGCGCCGCGGCCTCGTCGTCGTTGGGCAGAAAGACGTCGATCTCGGGCAGCATCAGGGCCACCCGGTCGAACGACTCCCGGTCGGCCACTCCCACCACGTCGAGCAACGTCCGGGTGCCCGCCGCCCGGGCCGTTCGCAGCAGGTCGACCATCTGCGGCGTCTCCAGTGCCAGCAACATCAGGTAGCCGCCGATGTAGAGCACCTTGGCCTGCTGGACCCACCGTGCGGGAATATGATCGACGGCGAACCGGGTATTGGCGCCGGGCGAGGCGATGAACCGACGGTCTTGCCCCTTGACGTTGATCACCATCGTGCATGCCGTGTGAATGCCCTGCAAGCGGTGGATTCCGCCGATGTCCACCCCGCCGCCGGACAACTGATCCATGATGAACCGGCCGAAGACGTCCTGGCCGACGCACCCCGACACGCCAACGCTCACGCCCAGCCGGGCAAGGTCCAGTGCCGTATTGCTGGCGCACCCTCCCAGGCTCAATTCGATGCGTTCCGGGGCGACGAGTTCGCCCTCGTCGGGGGCTCGCTCAACCGGCGAACAGACTACGTCGGAAAACAGGATTCCGGTGCAAAGACAGTCGATTCCCACGCTTGGCTTCTCCATTGGATGCCGCGAATCTGCGTTGGCCTTCGAGTGGTCTGCCCAGGCGGCCGAAGGCGCTGGTCTTGCCGGGCCCAGACGTCCCGCGACCACTCGACCCATCGAGCCGGTCGTCGCAGGGCAAACGGGGTCACCACGGCCCCTTATAGATAGCAGCGCGGTCACGGCTTGGCCAGCCCCTGCGGAGCCCGATGCCGTATAATGTGGTGCAGCCGTACCACTTCTAAGGAGGGCTACGATTGCCTCGGATGGGAGGCCAAGCCCTCGTTCCGCGTTTGGCGGTGCTGCCGGCAGCAGGAGACCTCAGCCCACAATCAGGTGCTTCTGGATGACCCCAAACAGTCCTACTCCCACCTGACGCTTGCTGCCGGAAAATGACGCCAGCACGGTACCCTTGCCGTCGATCACCTCGACCTGGGTCTCCGCCGCGTGGATCGCGTTGGGGCCGTTGACGACGATCAAATCGGCGCTCTTTCTTTCCAGCTTCTGTAGGGCCCGGATCCGCTTGTCTTCGGTCTCCAAGGCGAACGCCACGATCCATTGCGACTCCTTGATCGCCCCCAACAGGGCCACGACGTCGGGCGTCTCGACCAAGTGGAGCTTCAACGGCTCGCCCGTCTTGCGGATCTTCTGTGAAGCAACCACCATGGGGCGGTAGTCACACGGTGCCGCGACGCCGATCAAGCCGTTGCACGAAGGGAACGCCTCCAGACACTCTTCGAGCATTTCCTCGGTGGAAACCACCGGAATCACTTCGGCCGCGTCGGGATAGTCGATATCGACCGGCCCGCTGACGATCACCACGTCGTGACCCGCCTCGACCGACGCCGCGGCCAACGCCGCGCCCATCCGCCCGCTGGAGGCATTTGTCAGGTAGCGGACCGGGTCCAGATACTGACGCGTGGGGCCGGACGTGATCAGGATGCGGGCCATGGCTGCAAAGGCATACGTGATATCAAGAATAGTCCCCCGCCCGGGCTTCCAGAGACGGCCTCGAGCCCGTTGGACGGCTGCCGGAGACTCCGAAGGGCAATTACCTACCGCCCACCGGCCGCTTTCAACTGCTCAGCAATCACCTCGAAAACCCGCTCCGGTGCGGCCATGCGTCCGACGCCCCGATCGCCGCAACTGAGATATCCCTGCTCGGGATCGACCAGCACGATGCCGTCGGCGCGGAGCTGGGCGACGTTCCGCTGGACTGCCGGCTTCTTCCACATTCGCACGTTCATCGCCGGGGCCATCACCACCGGGCCATCGAACGACAGCAGTATCGTGCTCAACAGATCGTCGGCCAACCCGCAGGCCGCCTTGGCCAGCACGTTCGCGGTGGCCGGTGCTACGCAAAGCAACTCCGCGGCGGCCGCCAGCTCGATATGGGGATGGGCGCCGCGGCCGAAGACCCTGGTCTGCACGGGGCGCCCGGTCAGGGCCTCAAACGTCTTGGGGCCGACGAGCTTCGTGGCCGAGCGGGTCATGATCACGGAGACCCCCGCCCCCGCCTGAACCAGACGGCTGACCAGCATCGCCGTCTTGTAAGCGGCGATGCCCCCGGTTACCCCGATGAGCAGCTCGCGGCCGTTCATAAATTGCGCAAGTCCAATTCGGGCGGGCCGCCTTCCTCGGAACCGGCCGCGATCTGTACCTTCAGTTCCGTGTCCAGAAAGACCTTGTCCTGGATGATTTCCTGGATCACGATTTGCATCTTGTCGTCGGTGTTCAGGTCGACCAGCGGTCGCGCACCGGCGTTCAGCGCCACCAGACGCTTTTGAATCAAGGTCGACAGCTTGAAGCGGCCGCCTACCTTATTGACGATTTCCTCTTCCCGAAGCTCATCGAGCATCTGGGTCTGCCTCCGATTCTTGGGTCAGAATGTCGCATATCTGCCGAACGGCCCCGGCCACGTCGTCGTTGATCACCTGATACCGATATCGGTGGGCCAAGGCCAACTCCTCGCGCGCTTGCCGCAATCTCCGGCGGATCGCCGCCTCCGTTTCCGTGCCGCGGCCGCGCAGCCGCCGCTCGAGCTCGGCGACGGAACTGGGCCGGACAAAGATCGAGATCGCGTCGTCATGCTGCTGCATGACCGAAAGAGCACCTTGCACGTCAACTTCTAAGACTACCCATTTTCCCGCTGCCAGACCAGCCCGGACCTCCTCAAGCAGCGTCCCGTACCAGTGTCCGCGGCCGAACACCTCGAAACACTCCAGGAACTCACCCCTCGTACGGCGTGCTTCAAACTCCTCCGTGGACAGGAAATGGTAGTCGCTGCCGTCCACCTCGCCCGGCCGTGGGGGCCGCGTCGTGGCAGAGACGCTGGCGACCAGCGGAAGCGAACACTGCTGAAACACGCTGCGCAACACCGTGGTCTTGCCGGCCCCCGACGGCCCCGAAAGGACGACCAATCTCGCGCGTCCGGTCGCTGGCATCGTCACTCGATGTTCTGGATCATCTCGCGAATGCGTTCGATGGCCGTCTTGATCTCGATCACCGCCCGCGCAATCTCCACGTCGTTCCCCTTCGATCCGATCGTATTGGCCTCGCGAAACATCTCCTGCGTCAGGAACTCGAGTTTTCTGCCCGAACTCTCCGGCAACTCCATGATCGCGTCGAACTGGTCCAAGTGGCTCTGCAGCCGGACGATCTCCTCGGAGATATCGCCCCGTTCGGCAAACAGCCCGACTTCCCGAATCACGTCGGCCGGGTCGAGTTCCACGTCGTATTCGGCCAGGGCCCGCTTCAGCCGCTCTTCCAGGCGTTCGCGATAGGCGTCGACGACCAGCGGCGCGCGTTGTCGAATCTGTTCGAGGCCCGCCGTCACGCTCCGACAATTGGCCCTCAGATCGGCGGCCATCGCTCGGCCTTCTTCGGCCCGCATCTGCTGCAGATTCTCCATGGCCGCTTCCAGCGCCCGGCCGATCACCGGCCACTCCGCCGCCACGTCGGTCGCGTGGCTCGATTTGTCCTCCACCACGCCCGGCAAAGGCAGCAGGGACTCCAGCGAAACGACCTGGGATACGGCCCATCGCTGCCGGAGCGATTCGAGTTGCAGCCGGTAGCGTTCGAGCACGTCCGCATTGATCTTGAAGGCCTCCGGCGACGCGGCCCGATCGATCCGCAGCGCCACCTGGATGGTCCCGCGGCGGACGCTCTTGCGGACCACTTCCTCCATCGCCGGCTCCAGGGATCCGAGACCCTCGCTCGGCCGGACCGACAGCTTGAAGAAGCGGCTATTGATTGCGCGGACCTCGACCACCACGGACAGCCCGTCCTGCTCGCAGCGCCCCTCACCGAAGCCGGTCATACTCAGAAGCACAGCGAAGGTACTCCGGTTGGCAGATGGGAAATGCCCGTGGGGGCCGAAACGGACTTGGATGACCGGGGACGCTTATTGACGTTGGCACCGTCCAAGCGCGAGGGCGACTAGGGACTCGCAAAAGAACAAGTTGGGCATTCGGGCGGCCTATTGCTTTTCCTCAACAGGGGCCGGGCCCGGCGGCGACTCCTCGTCGGTCTGCGGCGGCGCCGAAACACCTGGTGCGGGCCGATCTGCACCACCCAGATTCTGATTCAACGGGCCGGCGGCACCGGCACCGAGATACTTCACGGTCAGCATGCACAGAACAATCCAAAACGCGGCCACGCCGATGGTCACGCGGGTGAACAGGTCGCCGGCCTTGGTTCCGAAGGCACTCTGGCCGCCGAGGCCGCCGAAGGCGCCGGCCAGGCCGCCTCCCTTGCCGCGCTGCACCAACACCAACAGGATCAGGAATACGGCCGTGAGAAACAACACAACCATGAACGCAGTCTGCAGCAAATCCATTGATTCTTCCTTCACTCGTGATCGACTGGGCGGGCCGGTTGCCGCCTGTGCCGGCACCTACCCCTTCGACCCGGCAACGATTCCCATAAAAGCGTCGGCCTTCAAGCTGGCCCCCCCCACCAGGGCCCCGTCGATGTCGGGCTGACCAAGCAGGTCGGCCGCATTCTCCGGCTTGACACTCCCGCCATATTGAATTCGGACGGACTCAGCGACCGATTCATTATACCTCTGTTGAATCACCTTGCGAAGGTCGAGATGCACCTCCTCCGCCTGTTGGGGCGTCGCCACCCTGCCGGTGCCGATCGCCCAAACCGGCTCGTAGGCGATCACAATCGTGGCCATTTGCTCGGCCGAGATCCCGGCCAGCGACCCCTCAAACTGGCGGCCGATGACATCCATGGTCTGCCCCGACTCGCGCTCTGAAAGCAACTCTCCCACGCATACGATCGGCGCCAGCCCGGCGTCCAACGCCGCGTGAACCTTTTTGTTGATCGCTTCGTCCGTCTCGCCCAGAACGTGACGTCGCTCGCTGTGGCCGAGGATCACGTACTTGCATCCCAAGTCGCACAGCATCGCCGCGCTGATCTCGCCCGTAAAGGCCCCGTTGCCCTCGTGGTACATGTTTTGGGCCCCCAAGGCGACCCGGGACCCCGCGATCGCTTTGGCCACCGCGTCGAGATACACGCTGGGCGGGCAGATGGCCAGGTCCACCCCATCGACGCGCTTGGCCTGCTCGGCCAGTTCCTCGGCCAACGCCACCGCAGAGGCCCGATCCAGGTTCATTTTCCAGTTTCCGGCAATAAACGGACGTCGCATCAATCAGACTCCTTGAGGTTCTCGCTTACGCTCTGTTTGCTTGAAGTATAGGTCAGCCCGGCACCGCTAATCTTCGGTCGCCGAGGCCGGGAACGAACCGAGGATTTCCAGCCTCAAAGCCTTGCGCTTCAGCGCGGCGACTGCTCGTCGCAGACGCGCGTCGGTTTCGTGCCCCTCCATTTCCACGAAGAACAGATAGGCCCGCTTCGAATCGGGAATGGGGAACGACTCGATCCACGTCAGGTTGACTTCGCTGCGTTTGAAGATGTTCATCGCTTCGGCCAACGCACCCGGCCGATGCTCTACCTGAAACAAAATCGCCGTGCGGTCGTTGCCGGTCGCCGCCGAGGGCCCCCCGCCGATGACCGCAAAGCGGGTCGTGTTCGACGGGTTGTCCTCGATGCTCTCGGCCAACACGTCCAGACCGTGGTGGACGCCGGCCTCCAAGCTGGCAATAGCCGCCGCCCCGGGCTTCTCCTTGGCCAACTGGGCCGCGGTCGAGGTGCTGGTCACTTCGATCGTGCGGGCGGAGGGAAGATGCTTCGCCAGCCAGTTGCGACACTGCGACAACGCTTGAGGGCGGCTGTAGACCTCCCTGACGTCGGTCCGAGAACATCTCCCCAACAGCGTGTGGTGTATCTCCATCTCCACTTCGCCACAGATGCGCACGGGCAGTCGCGTGAACATGTCCAGCGTGTCGGCAATGCGGCCGTCGGTCGAGTTTTCCACCGGCACCAGGCCGAAGTCGGAATGGCCCCGGTTGACCTCCTCGAACACCGCCGGGATGCTTCCCACCGGAACGAATTCAACGCTCTGGCCGAATCGGCGCAACGCCGCCAGATGGCTGTAGCTGTATTGCGGCCCCAGAAAGGCAACCCGCAACCCGCGAACCAGCGAGCGGCACCCGCTGAGCAGCTCGCGAAAAACCGCCCGAGCGCTCCGCCGCGGCAACGGTCCCCGGCAACGGCCGATGATCTGCGAGAGGGCCTCGTCATCCAATCCGGTCCCCGCGCCTTGCAGGGCCTTCTCGCCGCTTTTTCGGGCCATCTTCAGCACCAGTTTGGCCCGCTCTTGAAGCAGCTTCAGCAACTCCGCGTCCACTTGGCCAATCTGTGCTTGGAGGTCTTCCGCCGTGGGCCGCGGTGCAACGCCCTTCCTCTTCACCGGCTTGGCCGACGGTTTCACCGGCTTGGCCGACGGTTTCACCGGCTTGGCCGACGGTGCAGCCTTCTTTGCCGTGGCGGGCGCCTTCTGCTTCTTCGGTTTCGCCTTGGCCATGAGAAGACCCCGGGAACGGCAGTGTCACGTCGCGACACTCCACCAAGAGGGAGGTCGACGGCTAAACCTTCCTCTTCTACCCGAGGTCCACTGGCCCGTCAACCGATCGATGGCGTAAATCGGCCGCGTCCGCGGGTTTTCCTGTCGCTGTGGACGACCTTGCGCATCCGGGACGACCCAAAGGAACCGGCTACCACCCCCCAGTATAGCGGCATACTGCCGCGGCACGCCGGCCGAGGCTTTCCGCCGGGGGCTACCTACTGATACCGCCGGTTCTTGCGGAGGATCGTTACGTACAGATCGTACTTCTTCTCGATCGTCGTGGGGGGCAACTGCATCTCGAATTCCACG
>JAFGRD010000077.1 GCA_016935315.1 Pirellulales bacterium | reverse complement strand
TATCGGCCGAACATGGTCAACCTGCCGCCGGATGAACGGGTCGGGCCGCACGGTCCGGTGACCGTTGAGCGGGCAGTGAAGCTGTTGAGCGTTGGAGCGATCAGCATTACGGTCCGCGTGCCCTTCAAGGTGAGCCGCATCGAGCAACTGGTGGAGTATCACGACCTGCAGTTTGCCGACGGTTCCTTGACGAACGAAGTCCGGAAGCTGGCCGAGCAGGTGAGGAAGGAACTGATCCCCTACTGCGTGCGCCCCGTGGAACAGATCGGGGAAGAGGAGGCTTATACGGTCTTCTGCATTAGTTCGCCGCTGGTGACCGAGCACGGTTCGCAACTCAGCGCCGAAACGTGGCTGGAGGACCGACGACGACAATTGGCCTCCATCCTGACGCAGGAAGAAGACATGTCATTGTTGTCCGAGCAAGAGGTGGAGGAAACGACATCTCGATACTGCAGTTACTACGGCCACGATCTGACCATGGTCGACTGGGACGCGGCGATCATCATCAACGATCCGCAAGACATGGAAGAAACGCTGTACATCATGGAGTTGGCCAACGTCCAACTCACCGAGTTGGAGGCCTACGACCGGATCCTCGATGAGGCGGTGATGCGGTCATACCGCGACCTGGAATCGGCCCGGCTTCGCGGGCGAAGCCCCGTGATGGCGGGGTTGCGCGAGATCCGGATCGACCTGGCGAGATTGAGTGATGAGCTGTCGAACATCACGAAGTTCTTCGGCGATTGGCACCTCGCGCGGATCTACCAGATGCTCTCGGAGCGATTCCACCTTGGCGACTGGCACCGGGTGGTCGGCGGCAAACTCAACACGCTCGACAGCCTCTACGGTCTGCACAAGCAGGACCAGACCAACCGTTGGATGCTTGTGCTCGAGGCCACGATCGTGCTGCTCTTCGTACTCGACCTGATCGTGCTGTTCATGGGAATGGAGAAGTAGACTGCGGGAATGCATCGCGGCGGCCAGACGCCGGACTTCGGACGGCGAATGCCAGCGTTCACGCGCCGCGCTTCCTCGCCGGCGGCTTGTGCAACGACTCTGAAAAAACGTTTCAGTATTGCCTTTCGGGGCAGCGGTCGGTATACTATGAGCGGCCATTCAGGGAAGGATTCACCTTTCTCGGGGAGGAGGCCCAGGCGTGTCCCGCATGACGGCATTTGCGCTTTCGCTGCTTTCACTCAGCCTGTGGATGTCGCCCGCCGCCGTCGGCCAGTGCTTGACGTGGTCACCGCTCACCAACGTGAGTCGTGACGCCGGACACTACGCGGTGGACGGGAACCTGGCCGTTGACTCCACGGGCAAAGTTCACCTGGTCTATCAGAGCTTTCTCGACAGCTATGGTGAAACGTTCTATGTCGCCAACCTGAGTGGTGACTGGTCTTTGCCGCAGTCGCTCGGTTCGCAGGGAGGCAAGGGTTCGGCGCCCAAGATCGTGATCACACCCGACAACATGCTGCACGCGTTCTACGGCAAGAACAACCTCTACTGGCGCGCCAAGCCGGTCGGCAGCGGGACCTGGAGCAGCCCGGTCCAGATCGACGCCAACCCCGCCGGCGGCTCATTCATTCAGCAGGTGACGGTCGACGGGGCCGGTGGCATCTACTTCATGTACGGGCACCTGTTTGACAGCAGTGCCCCGGCCCGAAACGGCATCTACGGCCGGTACAAGCCCTTGGGCGGGGCCTGGAGTGCCACCGAACTAATCTACGGAAACAGCGACGACGGCAACTGGCCTCGCGGCGACGACATCGTCGCCAGGGGCGACATGCTTTGGGTGGCCATCGGGGTCGACGGCGACGCGTATTTCAAGAAAAAATCGTCGACGGATGTTTGGCCGGCGGGCAAGGGCACGAAGCTGCTCGACGATGCGGGCGGACTCCGATTCGCTTTCAACCCGGTTTCCAGTGAGATCTGCGCCCTCTATACCGAGTCGTTGCCGTGCACCGATCCGTGCGAGGACGATCCGTGGTTCGAGGTTTTCGCCAAGTACTCCTACGACGACGGCACGACATGGACCGCGCCGGACAACATCTCCGACAACGTCGACGACATCGATCGCACCCCCTCGGCCGTGTATGATTCCGCCGGTAACCTTCATGTCGTGTGGGAAGGCTTCTGCTGCGACCACAAACTGCGAATGCGCTATCGCGGTCGGATCAACGGTGCATGGGACCCGACGATCACCGCCGTCACCAGCCACGTGGGTGGGCACGTCCCCAACTCGATCAAGAGCTTCGGCAACAACCTGTTTCTGACGTTCTCAGACTCCAGCACCGGCATCGGAATGTACGACGTGGTCTTCGGCACCGCGGCCGCCACGGAGCCCAAGCTCGGCCTGAGCCCTTCGTTGCTGACGCACACAATCCTCGTCGGAAGCGAGGCCAACGACGACTTGCTCAGCGTCACGAACGTCTGTGTCGGCGTCCTGGACTACACGGTATCCGTGAGTGACTCCTGGCTCGAAGTCTCGCCGCCGGCCGGCTCGGTGACGACTGAAACCGATACGATCATCGTGAGCTATCCGCAAGCTCAGACCATGACGGCCGGCACCTACAACGCGACGATCACCATCGCGGGCAACGCCGTGAATACCCCTCAGACCGTCGCCGTTCAGCTCAAGATCCAGTCGGTCAGGCCCGA
The DNA here is from genome assembly GCA_016935315.1 of Pirellulales bacterium. Classification (GTDB taxonomy): domain Bacteria; phylum Planctomycetota; class Planctomycetia; order Pirellulales; family Thermoguttaceae; genus JAFGRD01. The sequence continues at coordinate 823 of JAFGRD010000077.1, read as the reverse complement.
TTTTGACGGGGACGGCGATGTGGACCAGACGGACTTCGGACATTTGCAGGAGTGCATGTCCGGCTTCGCGGTTCCGCAAATCGATCCGGATTGCAGCGACACGCTGTTGAACCCGGATGATGAGTTCGTCGACGGGACCGACCTGGGGATCTTTCTCGGATGCCTCAGCGGCTCGGGCGTCCGCGCCGACATGACATGCGCGGCGCTCTATCCAGAAGTGCGACAACAGCGAGCCGTCGACGGCCGTAAACAAGGTTTGGGAACGCACGCCAACGGCCACAGGGGCCGAATCGTCGCTCAAAACAGAACTTGCGGGCCAATTCGCTTCTACCGACAATGCCCTGATGATAGGCTCAGAGCGTAGGTCGTTGGCGAACAAGAACACGAGGTGAAGTCAACGACGAGACGATGTCGGAGACAGTGAATGCAATACCGCCGCTTCGGCAAAACGGAGATGAACCTGTCGGTGCTCACGCTGGGGCTCATGCGCTACATGAGCAAAGACCCGGACAAAAGCGCCGAGGTCGTGCGACGGGCGGTGGCGTCGGACATCAACCACCTGGAAACCGCCCGCGGTTACGGAGAGAGTGAGGATCTGCTCGGCCATGCCCTCAAGAGCATCGACCGCAGCAAGGTCTACATCACCACGAAAGTCGGGGTGTGCAAGACCTACGACGATTTCATGAAGCACTTCGAAACCAGCATGAGCAAGATCGGCATCGACGTGCTCGACAACCTCGACGTCCATGGCATCAACAACGAGGACAAGTTCCGGATGGCCATGGACGAGAACGGCACGCTGAAGGCCTGTCGCAAGCTCCTG
>JAFGRD010000076.1 GCA_016935315.1 Pirellulales bacterium | reverse complement strand
TCGACGCCATCGGCGGCGAGAGGCTCACCAAGCGGGTTCTCCGCCGCGTGAGCCGCTCGTTGGCCGATCACTACAAGCAGCGGATCACCGCAAAACGGCCTGAGAATCGACTGAAACAATTCACGGAGTTGCTTTGCAGCGAAGGCGTACTGGCGGATACGGGCCAGCAGAAGGGCAAGGTCGTGTTGCGCAAGCGGAGTTGCCCATTCATCGGCATGCTCGACGAGAATCACATGATTTGTGCCGTCGGCTTGGAGATGATCGCCCAAATCGTCGGTAGCCGGGTGCGCCGCACAGCTTGTCGGTACGAGGGCGACCCCTGCTGCGTTTTTGAGATCGTCGACAAGCGATGACCCCATACCGCCTTCTGATCTTCCTACTCGCGCTGATGCTGGCGGCCATGGCTTGGCTGGCGGCCGACTGGTGGACTTGCCTTCCCGCGGGAAAAGCTGCCCAATACGTGGGACGCCAGGAGTGTGCGCGCTGTCACGAAGAAGAGACCGCGCTGTGGACCGGCTCGGACCACGATCGCGCGATGGCCTCGGCCACCGCCGAGACCGTGCGGGGCAACTTCGACCATCAGCAGTTCACCCACGAAAAGGCCGGCCCGAATCCGTTTCGCGGCGTGACCTCGGAGCTGTTTCGCCGCGGAGACGAGTTCTTCGCAACCACCGACGGCCCCGACGGCAGGCTGCAGACCTTCCCGGTCAAGTACACTTTCGGCTTCCAGCCGTTGCAGCAGTATCTGGTCGAGTTTCCCGATGGCCGCGTGCAGTGCCTGCCGATCACCTGGGATACCGAGCAGAAGCGGTGGTTCCACCTTTATCCCGACGAAGACATTCCCTTCGACGACGCGCTCCACTGGACGCGGCCGCTGCAGAACTGGAACTATATGTGCGCCGAGTGCCACTCGACGAACCTGCAAAAGAACTACGATCTGAAGACCAACACCTACCGGACCACCTGGTCGGAGATCGACGTCAGTTGCGAGGCCTGCCACGGGCCGGGCAGCCTGCACGTGGAGCTGGCCGATTCCTTCGGCCTCTTCTGGGACCGGCGGATCGGCTATGGTCTGCCGCCACTGAAAGCGGAGGATTCGCGGGTCGAGATCGAGTCTTGCGCGCCCTGCCATGCGCGCCGCCGCGTGGTCTATCCCGGCTTCAAGTCCGGCGATAAGCTCCTCGACTACTACTTGCCCGAGTTGCTCGACGGGGAACTCTACTACGCCGATGGGCAAATCCTCGAGGAGGACTACGTCTACGGGTCCTACATCCAGAGCAAGATGTACGCCATGGGTGTTCGCTGCACCGATTGCCACGACCCGCATTCGGCGCGCGTGAAGCACACGGCTCCCGACGCCCCTTGGGGCGTCATGCCCGACAACCGGCTCTGCACCGATTGCCACATGGGCACGCATCCCGCCGGAACCTACGACGGCGTGGCCCACCATCACCACCCCGACGCTTCTCAGCCGGGAACGAAGTGCGTGGAATGCCACATGCCGGAAACGCCCTATATGGTCGTCGACCCTCGGCGGGATCACAGCATGCGCATCCCCCGGCCCGATCTGACGATCTGGCTGGGAATCCCCAACGCCTGTAACCGCTGCCATCACGACGAGTCGAAGGGCGAGACACCCGAATGGGCCGAGCAGCAGGTGCAGCAGTGGTACGGAAAACGCAAAGAGCCGACCCACTTCGCCTATGCCATCGCCGGTGGACGGGAAGGCAAGCCGGAAGCCGAGCAAGCGTTGGAGGCCGTCACGCGGCGAAAGGACGTCAGCGCGACGGTGCGGGCAAGTGCCCTGTTGCTGCTGTCTCGCTATCCGACGCCCACCGGCAACCTGGCCGCGGTGCGCGGGCTGAAAGACCCCGACGCGCTGGTTCGGTCGGCATCGGTGCGGTGCCTCCAACTCTTGCCCGACGATTTACTCCGCCGGCGGCTGGCGCCGACGCTGCACGACCCGGTGCGCGCGGTCCGAACCGAAGCCGCGCGCATCCTGTCGGTAGTGCCTCGCGGAAAATTCTCACCAGAGGACGGCAAGGCGTTCGACGCTGCCCTGACCGAGTACCTGGACGGGCAGAAGAGTCTCGACGACCAACCGGCGGCACACCTGAACGTCGCGGTCGTGTTCGCCAACCTCGGGGATCTCGACAAGGCGAAGGAGGAATGTCGCACGGCGCTGCGGCTGGATCCCCGGTTCATCCCCGCCCGAGTCAATCTGGCCATGTTCTTCGGTTTGCAGGCCCAGCAGGCGGCAGAGGAGAATCGCCACGCGGAGGCCGAGCAGAAGAAGGCGGAGGCCGAAGAGCAGTTCCGCCGAGTGATCGAGCTGGAACCCGAGTTGGCCGAGGCCCACTACTCGCTCGGGCTGCTGCTGGGCGAGAATGAGGACCGTTTGGCGGACGCCGCCGAATCCCTGGCCACGGCCGCACGCCTCGCCCCGCAGAACGCCCGGATTCATTACAACTATGGCCTGGCACTCCAACGCCTCGAACGCCTGGCCGAGGCCGAGGCATCGCTGAAGACGGCGTGTAAACTGGGCCCGGGCGTGCCCGACTACCTGCACGCCCTGACGGTCCTTTACGCCCAGCAGCGGCATTGGGCCAATGCGACCGCCTGCGCGGAGCAAATGGCGCGACAGTGGCCGGGTGACCCGCAAGTGCGGGCATTGCTGCAGTACCTCAGGCGGCAGTCGCAGCAGCAACCGTAGCAGACGGTTTCCGGGGGCAACCGGCGGCCACTGGAGAGTGTACCTAACTGCTTGTAGCACAACGAGTTGTGCCCCGGACAACGCGGCATGGCCGGCCCGCAGCGTTGCTTCAGAGGGTTGTACTTCTCGCGACGGACTACTATGATGGGTAGAACGTGGGCGAGAGTCTCCGTTCGGTGTTGGCGGAGTGCAATTCGTGGGAACCGAAGTTTTCCCCGGTTGCCCACGTGAGACCCTCCAGATTACCCTCCCCCCTTTGCTGCTGATATCGCTGAGTCATGACCGCTTTGATCGTTCTTGGCTGGATCGTCCTGGGGCTGATAGCCCTGGCCGTGGTAGGGCACGTGTTGGCGTGGCTATTGTACGTCCCCGTGGCAGTGCGCGTCTTCGGCGAAACGCCTTGGCTACCGGCCCAGTGGCAAGAACCGCTCGGCGAAGGCGAACACGTCAACTTCTACACGCAAGACGGCGCCCGTCTGGAAGGAACCTACTTACGGACCACGGCCGCCGCGCGGAAAGGAGTCGTCGCCTTCTGCCATCAGCTCAATGGCGACCGCTGGGCCACCGTTCCCTACACGGAAGACCTTCGCCGGCAAGGGTTCGATATCTTCACGTTCGACTTCCGCAACCACGGCGGGAGCGATCGGGTCGCGGACTGGGAGCCGATGCCCTGGGTCACGGTCCAAGATTTGACCGACGTGCAAGCCGCCATCGATTACGTTTGCGGCCGCAGCGACGCCGACCCCCGAGGCATCGGCCTGATCGGCGTCAGCAAGGGAGCTACCGTCGCTCTGTGTGCGGCGGCCAGTGACACCCGAGTGCGAACGCTGGTGCTGGACGGGCCCTGTCCCACCGAACGGATGCAACTGCACTACGTTCGCCGGTTCATGCAGATCTACGTGGCGTATCCCTGGCTGGTCTCGCGGCTGCCGGACCTCTCGCTGCGGAGCACCAACGCCTGGACGAAATTTGTCGTCCAGCGACAGCGGCACTGCCGCTTCGTCAACGTGGATCAGGCCGCTCGCCAGGTGCGGCAGCCGGTCATGATGATCCACGGCCAGCGAGACGCGCACGTTCCGGTCGAAGTAGCTCGCGGACTGCGCAACAGCATGCCCAACTGTACCAGACTCTGGGTCGTCCCCAACGCAAAGCACAACGGCGGAATCATGGTGGCCAGGAATACCTACCATCGCCGAATCGCACGCTTCTTCGAGCGGCACCTAGCCGTCCCCACCGTCGCAGAGCAGTCGCCTCAGCCGCTTCCCTCGCCGCGTCTGCTCGCCCCGAAATTCGCCGGAGCCGCCGGCGGCCAGAGCGCGGTCACGTCGTAGCGCGGTGGAGCGTCTCTCGAAGGCGGGCCGTGTACCGATCCACGAACTCCCGCGCATCTCCAGCCGAGAGCCGCCGCCCATCCCACCGAAGGGCCACGGTGGTCGCATCGCAATAGGTCGAAACCATCAGCGAAGCCGACGTGTAAGGTCGAATCGGCGGCACCCCGGCAACGCCTTCCAGGACCAAATCGCCGGCCACCATCCGCCCCGAAGCAAGCGGGAACCGGGCAGCGAAACTGTGGCTCACATCGCCAAGATTGGAGAGCACGGCCGTGACCAGGCAGCGATCGCCGACAACGCACCGCGGCAAGCCGCCGAAAAGAACAAAGATCATTCGCAACGTGCGCAGAAAGTGCCGCCCCCGACACGAACGCTTGATCCAATCGGTTTCCCGGCGGATGCCTTCCAGCAGGCTGTCACGGTTGCCACACTCGCGGCTTGCCCGGGTAAGAAAGCTCATGGTGACCATGTTGGCCGCCGGAGTTTGGTCGTCTTCGGGCCCTCGCAGATTGACCGGCATCGAGATGCGGATCCGACTCCGCTGCCGCTCCGCGCCGGGCCGCTCGTTCCAGGCGTTGACGGCGAGAAACAGGTCCCGCAACAGCACGTCGTTGACCGTGGCCCCCCGCTGCTTGGCCGCTGCGTGAAGCCTGGTCGACTCGACGGGGTCCAGCGTGCGCGTATGGATTTCCAGCACCGGCGGCGCCGTGGTCTGAAACGGCTCCGCCGGAGTCGGAGACCACAGCGGAACCGGCCGGTATGCGAACCATCGGGCCGCCTCGCAAAGCGTCCCCCACAGGGAATGGACCCGGGCCATCGGAGAACCCGTACGAGCCGCGATTCGTCCGCGACTGAGCAACCGTCGCGGATCCAAGGTGCCGAACTCCGGTTTCCTGTCGGCGGCAGCCGTTCGCATGCCGTACGCCGCCAGCAGATCGCCGACGAACGCCAATCCCCCCAAGGCGTCGCAGCAGGAGTGGTGGAACTGGCACGTGATCTGGGCGGTGTCTGCCGCTTGGCGAACCCAAATGCGCAGCCCGACTTCCGAGGCCAGGTCGATCCTTTCGCACTTCGGATATCTCAGCGGCGCCGCAGCCGCAGCCCAGTCGACGTGTGGCCGGTTCCCTCCGGCGGAGACCCAGCACGGAGACCTTCGCCTGGAGTGGTCGACGAACGCACACAGCAGGGGATGCCGCGCCAACGATTCTTCCAGCGCCGCCTCGAATGGCGACCGACGAACGCGGCCCGCCATTTGCAGACGCAACACAAACGTCATCGGATACCCTGGGCGGTCGTCGGCCAGCATATATCGTTCGAATGGCGCCAGCGGCAACGGAAAGAGAAATGCACTGGGAGAGTCCGACATGGTCGGTTCGAGCCTGACGTTACGAGTTGTGCCGAAAGCGTGTGGACATTGGGCGCGGGCCGCCGCGATTGGGCCTTGGGGCTCGCCCGGCCTATCCCCCGCCAAACGCCGGCAAGATGCTAATCTGGCTGTCGGCCGCCACCGGTGTGGCCAGTCCACGTGCGGCGATTCTGCCGTCGACGGTCAACGTTACGGAAGAGCTGATCTCGTGCCCCTTGCGAATCCGCCCCTCAATCCCAGGGTGAATCGTCTCCAACGCGGCAATGACATCTGCCAAAGTACCGCCCGACACTTCGGCCTGACGGGCACCGCCCGTGAGGTCCCTGAACAGCAGGGGGATGGACACACTGGCCATGGTCGAAACAGCCCCTTGAGGAGAACGCGCTCACCTACGCCAGGCAACAAGGCCTATCCCATTACTCTAGCCATCGGAGCGTGGATTGTCCAACGTTGTGGAATCCGAAGCCTCTGGGGGCAACCGTCTCGGCCGACCGTAGAATGCGCCACCGTCAACAAGAATCGGCTGGAAAGCCCCGCGCAAAAACAAAGGGGAGCAGCGGTCTGATCACCGCCGATCCCCTTGTACTCGGTATACCGACGTTGCCGAATTCGGGGCATTGCCCCAATCGGCCCTACCAATGTCTCAATCGGACCCTGCGCCTGCGTCTTATTCCACGGGCGGTTCGGCGGGCGCGTCAGCCGCCGGTGCGTCGGCCGCCGGTGCGTCAGCCGCCGGTGCGTCGGCCGCCGGTGCGTCGGCCGCCGGTGTGTCGGCCGCCGGTGCGTCGGCCGCCGGTGTGTCGGCCGCCGGTGTGTCGGCCGCCGGTGTGTCGGCGGCCTTCTCGGCACAGCCAACGCCCAACATGCACAGGCTGAACACCATCAGAAACAGTGCAAAATACCTCATCAAATCACCTTTCCTGGATCCAGGGAACTCGGATATCCGTGCAGGGACGACCCCCGCAATCTCAACATCTTGGATACCCACCCCTGGCAGATTATTCCCCAGAGACTAGAATTTGGTGAGTTTTTCCCCAGAAAGGGACTTTTCCGACGAATTCGGGAATATTCCCCCCCGATCTCGCGTCTTCAAAGAGGGTTGGGTGTGAGTGCCGACCGACACAGGATGGACGTTGCCCAGTTAGTTGCCGAGCACCATCGGGCTGTCTACGGTTTCGCATACCGACTCACCGGGTCGGTTCACGATGCCGAAGATCTCACCCAACAGGTGTTCCTGGTGGCGCAGCAAAAATTGGGTCAACTGCGCAAAATAGAGAGTACTCGGAGTTGGCTACTGACCATCGCGAGGAATCATTTCCTCAAGACCTGTCAGAAACGCCAGCCTACGCCTGCCGCAAACCTGAAGTTGGACGTCGACACGATCCCTTCCCAAACCCCCAAAGTTGAGGAAATCGACCGCGAACGGCTCCAGGAGGCGATCAATCAGCTTCCAGAAGAATTTCGCGTCGTGCTGGTACTGTATTATTTCCAACAGCGGTCCTATCGGGAGATTGCAGAAGACCTTGGCGTGCCGATGGGAACCGTCATGAGCCGCCTGGCCCGGGCAAAAGGGCATCTGCGATCGAAGCTGTTTGCCGCGGAGCACGCTGCGGCCAAGAGGCAACAGCCGAGTGTCGCCAAGTGAGCGGGGAACCGTCATGGAAAACCAGCCCATTCATGACGAGCGAATTCTGGAAGCGATCGAGGCATGCCGTCCGGGAAGCGACGACGTGGCCGATCCAGCGCTGGAGTTCCTTGCCGCCGAGTTCGAGGCCCATCCCGAGTTGGCCCGGCGGTACCAGCAAATCCAGCGCCTCGACGCGCAGCTCACCGCGGCATTTCGCGATGTGCCCGTTCCCGAAGGCGCGGAGCAGCGACTGCTGGCCCGGCTGGCCGAGACGGCAGCGGAGCAGGCATCGGTGCCCAGACGCATCGGTCGCCGCTGGCTTCTGGCGACCGGTGGAGTCTTGACCACCGCGGCGGCGCTGTTCCTGGCCTTATGGCTCGGCGGCCCAGCCGATTTGGGCGCCCAGGCCGTGCTCGAAGAGGCCATCCGGTTCTACAATCAGGAGTCGCCCCGGCCGGGGCAACTGGTGGCCGACGTGACGCCGCCGAAGGGCTATCCGATCAGCCGGGCCGTGCTGCCGACACCGCAGCTCCGCTGGCGCGCGATCCGCGATTTCGTCGGTTGCCGGGGCGTGGCCTACGATCTGTCCCGTGGCGGGGCCGAGGCAACGCTCTACGTTGTCCAGTGCGACGTGGCCGGGTTGCCGTCGCGGCCCGCACCGCGACCCGCCTATGCTACCGCGGGTTGCTCCACCTCGGCTTGGAGGGAAGCAGACCGGCTGTACGTGTTGGTGGTGCGCGGAGACGCCGGAACCCACCAGGGATTCATCGCCCCCCGAGGGCCGTTGACCTAAACGGCCTTGCGTGACTCCGGGCAACGCCCGCGGGCGTCTTCCTGCCGGCCGAATCGCTTGGAGAACCCGGGACGTAGAATCGGCTCATGATCCCGGGGCATCGAAATCGTGCAAACGATACCGTATTGGGGGCGGGGCTCGCTGCCAGCGGGACTCGTGGCGGCGGCGATGGCCCCTGCTGGTCGGGTCGTCGGGCTTCAGAGATGGACGCCATCCAGCCGATCGGCACGGCCCGGGATTCTCGGAGGCATAACTCTCGTTGAGTATCGCGGTCTTTCCCGACTATTCGGCCAGGGTCATGGCGATCAGGAAAGCGATCCAGGCGACCAGGGCCAGCACGGTCACCGCCAAGAACCAGCGGTTCGGCCTGGGCGGGTTCGGCCGGGAAGGGTCGGGCGGCGCCGGATCGTCCGGGACGTCCGGCAGGCTTCGCGCCGCCGTGCTGGAGCCCTCGCTGCGCTCGGCCGCTCTGCGTTTACGCCGGCTCATCGTGTGTTTCCTTCCACGCGGTTCACTCGGGCGGCGCGATCTTGAAGTCCTGTTTGAAGGCCGTGTCGAAATCAAAAACGTCGTCGAAGTCTTCGCGGCAGTCGCTGGGCGTTTTACGCATCTGGCCGATGCGGATCAGGCTGAAGACGATCTCGCCGAAATCGCCCGTGTTGTGGACCCCCCAGTTGTTCAGAACCGTCTTGGCCATGTAGCCGTACTGTTCCAGAGCGAACCGGCGGATCGCCTCGCACAACTGCTGTCCGCTCACGTGCCGCTCGGCGACGGGCTCGTCTTCGCTTTCCGATTCCGATTCCGGCTCGGCCGGCGTTTCGCTGGTGACTTCCTCTCCCAGTCCCAACACCTGCTGTGCGTAGCTGAGGGCCTCGAACACAAAGACGTACGCCTCGAACGCGAAACGGTCGTCCTTTCGGAGCAGTTCGGCAAGCGGATGCGAAGGATCGAGCATTTCTGGGCACTCATCAGGAATCGGCGGTCGAATTCGATTGGCTCTCTGCCTGCGCCGAAACGTCCGCCAACGGCGTCAGCTCGCCGAGGCCAACCAGGATGCGGCGGCGGTCTTCGGTGGAGACAAGCACTTGGGAGGTCAGGATCTCGTGGCCGACGACCTTGGCCTTGCCTTCAGGCGTCATCACCGAAGTGCCCAACGGCGGCAGCTCCCTCTGGATCGCTTCGTAGGTCTCGTACTCGTACCGCAAGCAGCACTTCAACCGTCCACAACGCCCGGATATCTTCGTCGGATCGAGCGTGGCCTTTTGGAGCTTGGCCATTTTCATCGACACGGGCGGCATCTGAACCAGGTGGGTATTGCAGCAGACCGGCGCGCCGCAGTCGCCGAAATCGGCCAACAGCTTGGCTTCGTCGCGCACGCCGATCTGGCGCATTTCGATGCGCGTCTGGAACTCGCCGGCCAGCTTCCGCACCAGCTCGCGGAAGTCGACGCGGCTGTCGGCCAGGTAGTAGACCACGATCCGCTCGCCGCCGAAGATATGCTCCACGTCGACCAACTGCATCGATAGCTCCAGCTTGTCGACATAGCGTTGGCAAACCCCGAGTTCCTGGTCGGCCTGTTCCCGGATTCGGACCACTTCCAGCCCGTCGTCGGAGGTCATCTCGCGGAGGATTTGCCCCTCGACCGGATCCTTCAGCCCACCCACGACGTGTTCGTCGGCTTCGCAGAGAACCTCGCCGATTTCCAGACCCCGGTCGGTCCGGACGACGACCTTCATGGCGCGCCGAAAGTCGTTGCCGCCGGCGGCCTTGAAGACGCCCAGGAATCGCATCACGCCGTATCGGACAACGTAGTCGGGCATGGACCGGCACCCATTAAGGGCAAATGGCAATGAGTACTTGACGGACAGCCTTTCGGCCCGGCAGCATCAGCGCGAGAGCGCGACTGGGCAAAACATCAGAGTATATCGGGCGGACGGCCTTCGGGAAAGGGATTTCATTATACAGCCCGCTAGGGGGGGTGTGGGCCGTCAAAAATGCCCGCGCGTTCTTTTCGGGTCCCTAGCGAAGGTAGTCGACGTCGATCTGATACGGGAGCCCTCCCGGCGCCGTCGGATCGACCGTGAATTTCCCGCCCAGACGCCTGAGATGCTCCGTGTACTGCGTCTCCATGTCGCCCGCCAAGGTGACGTACAACATCTCCGTCGGCTTCGGATCGGGCGTACACCAGGGGCACCCGGGGATCGCCGGGCAGAGGACGAACTGCTTCAGCCGCGTCTGTTGCCGGGTGGGCATCATGTAGCCGCGGATAAAGATCTTCTTGTCCTGCAACTCGAACGCGGCGACGGGGACCCGTTCGCCGGGCCCCGGCTGCAGCATCTCGTAGGTCACCAACTCATAGCCATAGGGGACTTCCTGCACGGTGCGGAACAACATCCAGCCGTAGCCCGCCATCGCCAGGCCGACCGACAGCGCCAGTCCCGTCCACGCCACCCCCTTGCCGGTGAATTCCTCGGGAAGGTTGGCGATCTGCCGCAGGGCAAGCCACGCCAGCGCGACGCCTGCCAGCGGAATGAACCCCAGAATCCAGTGCAGCGGCAAGACCACGGTCAGCGCGCCGAGCACCACGCTGGCGACTGCCAGCGGGTGTACGGCCTGATATCGCCCCGAACGCTCTCTGCCATATCGCGGTTGGGTCGTTGTTTGTTCCATGAGAGTGTTCAGCTCGGTGTCCGGCCCTCCGTGGTCCCTTTCTTCGGTGGGCCCTCAGCCGCGCCACGGCCCCCACTTGCCTTTTGGAGATGGTGCCTCGTCAGGGCGTACTCGTCAGCGACCGGGCCACGTCCGTCCGATAGGCGGCCAGCGCCGGCAGATAGCCGACTGCCGAGGCCAGGATAACCAGTCCGGGGATCAGCAGCAACTCGACCGTCTGGAAATGCAGCATGCCGACGGCCACGCCCGTGTGCTTGAGGATCAACGGCGAAAGCGCCCCGATCAGCCCGTGGCCCAGTAGCAGCCCCAGCAGGCCGCCGCCGAGCGAAAGCAGGATCGATTCCAGCAGGATCACGAGCATCACGACCAGGCGACTGGCCCCCAACGCCCGCATCACGGCGATCTCGTGCCGCCGGTCGCTCATCGAGTTGTAAATGCTGACCATGACTCCCAGCCCGGCCACCACGACGATCAACACGGCCATGATCAACAGGATCAACTGCACGTTGCCCACGATTCCCTCGAACAGATTGGCGATCACGCCGGCCGGGACCACGGCCTGGGCGACCGGTCCGTCGTTGATCTCCCGCTCCAGCCGCCAGGTGATCCCCGGCGTCGACTGGTCGAGACAGACCAGCAGCGCGGTAACCGACCTCGACGGCGGGCCGTGGTCGTGCAGGTCGTGTGCGAGTTCGTCGTCGGCATGGTGCTCGCCGCGGTCACCGGCCACCGCTTGTTCGTGCGCCTCGTCGTCGTGGCCTGCCCCGTCGGATGCATGGGAGTGGATGGCAAAGAACCCTTCCATGTTCACGAACAACGCTCGATCGTTGGGTGTGCCCGTGTGCTCCAGGATGCCCACCACGGTGAATTCCTCGGCATGGTCGACGGCTCCCTCCCCCACTCCGTGCCGGGCCTTGAACCGGTCGCCGACCTTCAGACGGGTTTCCCTGGCCACGGTGGCGCCGATCACGCCTTCAAAGTGGTTTTCCGCTTTGAAGTTCTCGCCTTGGGCGAACCGGTATTGCTGGCCGTCGCGGTAGCGGAGCTTCTCGAACAACTCGGGAACGGTGCCGACGACGCGAAAGCCGCGATAACTGTGGCCCATGCAGATCGGGATGGCAGTCTCGACGAGGATCTCGGGATCGACGCGCCCCTCCAGCAGGTCGTTGCGATAACTCTCTGGGATGTTGCCGATCGGCTGGCTGAGGTAGTAGACCGTGTTGAGTACCAGCTCCAGCCGGCCGCCCTTGTGTCCGACGATCAGGTCGTACCCTTCGCCACCGCGGCGGAACGAACGATCGACCACCGTGTGGACCACCAGCACGGCCACCACCAGCGCGACGCCCAGGCCCATCGAGACCGCCGTCAGCGTCGAGGCCAAGGCCCGTTGTTGAATGCTTCGCCAAGCGATTTTCCAGAGACTCATGTGCCAGTTACCACTTGATTGATCTCTTCCAGATGATCCACTCGCTCGAATTGACCGGCCACCTCGGGCGTGTGCGTGACCAGCACCAACGCGACGTCTTCCTCGGCACACGTCTGCCGGATCAGATCGAGCACCTGCTGCTGGTGGCCCGAGTCGACGTTGGCCGTCGGCTCATCGGCCAGCAAGAGCTTGGGCTGGTTCGCCAGTGCCCGGGCCACGGCCACCCGTTGCTGCTCGCCGACCGACAGCATGGTCGGCTTGTGCGTGGTGCGATGCCCCAGCCCCACGCGTTCGAGCAGTTGTCGCGCCCGGGCCTTGTCGGGGCGTCCGCGGGTGAAACGCATCGCCAAGAGCACGTTCTCCAGCGCGGAGAAGCCGGGCAAGAGATTGAACGTCTGGAAGACGTAGCCGATTCGCTCGGCGCGGAACCGGTCGCATTCGGCCTCGGAAAAAAGCGTGATCTCCCAGTCGTCGATTCTCACCTTGCCCGCGTCCGGGCGACTGATCCCCGCAATGACGTGCAACAACGTCGTCTTGCCGCCCCCGCTGCGTCCCACCAGGACCATCTGTTCGGCGGGGGCCACGTTGAATTCGGCGATGTCCAGGATTGGCAGTTCGGTGCCGTCGGGCTGAGTAAACGACTTCTTAATGTCTTTAAGCTGCAGCATCTTCGTGCAACATCTCGTGGTTTCACAGCAGTTTTGCGGCAAGACGACTCGCAGCGCCCCAGAGACGGCTTGATGCCGGCGCGAGAGACCTGCCCGACGCAAGTACCCAATATAGGTCTACGAGTGTGTCGGCCGTTGTGTTCGGTGGGGCGTCGGGCCGGAATCTACTGGGGGGAAGTGACCTGGCCGAAAGGCTTATTCCGCATTGCGTTCGGCCCGCATTCCCATCTATTTCCGATAGACTTGCCGCTGCATTTCCCGGTGTGCCTCGGCCTTCTTCATGGCCTCGCGCTTGTCGTGACTCTGCTTGCCGCGGCAAATGCCCATCAGGATCTTGGCTCTACCCTCTTTGAAGTACATCTTCAGTGGAACCAGGGTTAGTCCCTGCTGGTATGCCCGGGCGGCAAACCGCTTGATTTCTCGACGGTGCATCAGCAGCTTTCGCGGGCGGCGGGGCTCGTGGTTGAACCGGCTGGCCTCGGCGTATTCGGCGATGTCGCAGCCGATGAGCCAGACCTCTCCGTCCTTGACCCGCCCGTAGGCCTCGGCCAGCGACACCTTGCCGCCGCGCACACTCTTCACCTCGCTGCCAACCAGCATGATGCCGCACTCCAACGTGTCGAGCACCAGGTAGTTGTGGCGCGCCTTGCGGTTCTGGGCGATCACCCGTTCGTTGGGGCCGGTCTGATCGGTTCGGCCCTTGCTCTTTCTCTGCTTTGTGCCCGTGGCGGCGGCCCTTTCTGATGCACAAGCGGTTCGGATGGACGCCCGGCGTCCCGACCGGCCTTCCGCAAACCGGAGTTTTCCCCAATAATCGTAACGTATCAGCCAAGGCTGAAGCCTTGACACTTCAGCCGCAAGTATTCCTTTTACCCTTTTGCCCGGCCGAACTCAAGTTGCCCCGATGTCCCGTGCTTTCGATCCCACCGAACAGCTCTCGCCCGCCGTGGAGACTTACCTGCTGAGCCGGATCGAACTGCAGCGGTGCCTGGAACTCCAGCAACGGTTGATCGGCCAGATCGGCGACCGCGACGACGGGCAGATCGCCCTGCTGCTGTGCGAGCATCCCCCGGTGATCACGGTTGGCCGGGGCGGCTCGCCGGGCGAAATCGCCCGCGACAACCGCATGCTCACCAGCCGGCAGATCGAGGTCCGCTGGGTCAATCGTGGGGGCGGGTGCATGGTCCATTGCCCCGGGCAACTGGCCGTCTACCCGCTGGTTCCGCTGCGGTGGCACGGTTTCTCGGTCGGCGAATACCTCGAGCGGCTCCAGGCCGGAATTGTCGAGACGCTCGACGACCTGGCCATCCGCGGGCGCACACGGCCGGGGCGATTCGGCGTTTGGGGGCGGACCGGGCAATTGGCGGCGTTCGGCGTGGCGGTCCGCAACTGGGTGAGCTACCATGGCGCGTTCGTCAACGTCTGCCCACCCATGGGGCTGTTCCGGCTGGTCGAAGACGACCCGGAGCCGGACGCCCGCATGAGTTGCCTGGTGGCCGAGCGACGTGGTCACGTGCGAATGACGACCGTTCGTGCCACCCTGATTCGCCACCTGACCGAGGCCTTCGGCTGCGATCGATACCATCTTTACACGGGCCACCCGTTGTTGCGGCGTCCGCGGGACGACTGCGAGGCCTCGGCCCCCGATGGCCTGGCCTGACCTGCATTCCGAAACACGTTCTTGGACTCCGAACTCGACGTCTTGCACCATGCCCGACTCCCATTCCCGCACCGCGACCGGCGACACGACCGGCCGTGCTCGACTGCCCCGCTGGCTGAAGCGCAACGTGCCCCAGGGCAACGCCGGCCACGGCACCTCCCAGTTGCTGGGCGAGTTGAACCTTCGCACCGTCTGCGACCACGCGCGATGTCCGAATCGCATGGAGTGCTACACGCAGCGGACGGCCACGTTCATGATCCTGGGCGACGTCTGCACGCGCGGCTGCCGGTTCTGCAGCGTCGGCAAGGGACGGCCGCGGGCGGTCGATCCGGACGAGCCGCGGCGGATCGCCGAAGCGGTCCGGCGACTGGGCCTGCGCCACGTGGTCGTTACCTGCGTGACCCGCGACGATTTACCCGACGGCGGGGCCGAACACTTCTGCCAAACGATTGACGCGGTCCGTCGGGCCACCGGGGCCACGATCGAGGTCTTACCGTCCGACCTTGCCGGCAACCGGGCGGCGCTCGACCGGCTGATCGCGGCAGCGCCGGAAGTCTACAATCACAACACGGAAACCGTGCCCAGGCTTTACTCCCAGATCCGCACCGCCAAGGCCGACTACCGCTGGACGCTGGAGACATTCCGGCAGGTCCGCCGGCGCCGTCCGGCGATCCGGCTGAAAACCGGCCTGATGCTCGGGCTGGGCGAGACGACCGAAGAGCTGCTGGACACGCTGGCCGACTTGCTGGAGGCCGGCTGCCGCCTGCTCACGCTGGGGCAGTACCTGCGGCCGTCGCCCCGGCAGATGCCCGTGGTCCGCTATTTGCCGCCCGACGAGTTCGACCAACTCGGCCGGCTGGCCCGCCGGATGGGTTTCGAGAGCGTCGCCGCCGGCCCGTTCGTTCGCTCCAGCTATCACGCCCGAGAGATGGTCCAGCAGCGATCGGCAACCGGAGGCGGTTCGGCCGCTATCACGCCCGGGTGATGGTTCAATCGAGCTTCTGCCACTGGCAGATGACGAAGCAAGAGAGGACTCGCGGCTGGATGGGCCTGATCATGGATTCCAGAACCATGGCGGCCGGCGCATAGAGTCGTCGCAGCGCGGGCGAGATGCGAAGGTGAAGCGACTGAAACACGGACAGATACGCGATGTTGCCGCCGTATCGCCGCGACCGTAGACGGAACTTCTCCCGGTTGCGTTGCAGCAGAGCCGCCTCGTCGATCGAGGCTTCGTTTTCCGCAAAGGCGCTCTTGTCCCATCGATACCACCGCCTTCGCACGACGTCGGGCAACGTCCCGGAGGGGGGCTCGACGAAGCAGAAGCAGCCGCCCGGCCTCAGAATGCGATGGACCTCGTCGATCGCCTTCTGCACGTCCGGGTGAAGGTGATGCAATCCTCCCACGACGGCAACGCCGTCGAAGCCGCCGGCGGCCAATCCGGTCGAGAGCATCGACGCGCACACGCCCAGGCAGCGTGGAAACCTGGCCTTGAAGGCAGCAATCATCTTCGCCGAGACATCGAGCCCGATCACGTGGGCGCCCCGTGCCAGCAGATACTCGGTGGTTTCTCCGCTGCCGCAAGCCCCGTCGAGCACCCGCTTGCCTGCCAGCGGTATCCCGTCGAAGAGAAACCGGTTGATGAACTTGTCGCGGTACCGCATGCTGTACTGGTCCGCATGGTGGGCCTGGTACGCCTCGGCAGCCTGCGCGTAGTGCGCCCGCTGGCGCTGCTCCGCGGAGATGCTGGCGTGGGGGCCATGGGTGGGCATCATCCGGCCTCGCGGGAAGGTCTTGCCCCATTGTCGGTCAGCGGGAACTCGAAGAGCTGGACTTTGCCGCGCTCCTCCGGGGCGTATCGTCGGGCCGCGTCTTTCAGCAGCGCGGTCTGCCAGGTGCCGGCCGGGCTCTCCGTGCCGCCCAGTCGCCGGAACAACCGCGAGGCCTTTTCCGAAGCGGTAATGGCGACGGTCCCCCAGACGCCCTGTTCGCGCAGGCGGCCGAGCGCTTCGGAGAGCAGCAGTTGCCCTTGCTGAGAATCGTGATGGCTTTCCGCGATCACGAATCCGCCGAGCTGCAGCACGTTGCTTGCTCCGGGGACTTCCAGTGTGTGGAGCTTGCCGATGACAATTCCGCGGTGCTTCAGCAAGAGCGTTCGCGGGAGCAAGTCCCTCAGTGTTGACCGATCGAGCGGTTTCACGTAGGGCGTTCCCCGGGGGCTGGTGTAGCGCTGCGATTCAACGTGCAGCCGCTCGATCTCGTCCAGATCGGCTGCCTGGGCGTAGTCGACGTGGTGGCTCTGGCGACGCTCGACCATGGTCCCCACGCCGGTGCGGGTGAGGATTTCCTCTAGCAGTCGCGAGTAGGAAACCAGATGAATCTGGCTCACGCCTCCAGCCACGGCGCGGATGCACGCGTGGACCTTCGGCAGCATGGTTTCGGAGACGACCGGTGCGCCGCCGGGGTCCCTGCGCTGCAGAAGACAGAGGAGCTGTTCGAGATCCGCGAAGCTGAGCTGCCGGCTGCTTCCCTGGCGGTCGGGCAGGAAGATGCCGTCTTCATGTGTCAGGAACAGGAGCTTCTGCGCGGCCAGCTCGACGGCCAGATCGGCCGCCAGCGACACGGACGGGACGTGGAGAAACTGGCGACGCTCGTCTGCACCGCCGAAACCCACGATCGCCAGCCTCGGCTCGTCCAGGGCCGACCGGATCGCCTGAAGCCGAATCTCCGTGACGACCCCGGTGCTCCCGTGACCGATCCGGCGCTCCACGCGAATCACGGATTCCCCGAGCACGAACGAGGGGACGCCGCTGTCCCGGCACATCTGTTCGATTGCACGGGCGATTCTCGAACGCTCTTCCAGGATTCGCGGCAGGGCGACCTCGGGAATGACCAAGCGGTTGGTTTCCGGGTGCGGCCGGGCCCCGTAGGCCGCCCGAAGCTCCTCCTCGAACTGCGTTCCCTTGCCGAAGACCAGCAGAACGCGGATTCCGTGGCGCAGCAGATCGGCCGCACCCTGCAGCACGGCCAGCATGGTCGCCGCGTTCTCAACGGCCTCGGCCTCGGCCTGAATCACAAAGGTCTCCGATGCGAACTCGGAGTAGTACCGGTTGGAGACAGTCACGTCGTTTCTCTTTCGTGTATGCCCAACTTACTGCTTTGCGAGTCCTAAGTTTCCAACTCGATGCCGCCCGCACTGTCGACGAAAATCACGCGTGGCAAGCCGCCGACCAGCGTCTCCATGGCGTGGAAGAACGCTTCCTCCGCGCCTTCCTCGGGGGCCTCGAAGCCGAGGACCACCACGGCGGCCCGGCGCGAGGTCTGCTGGATGGCCCCCACCACGTCTTCGGCGACGATCACGCCGGGCACGGCGCGAATCCGCGACGTCTCGATCAGATGCCTCAGGTGCTCGGTCGTTTCTTCTCGGGCGGCCTCCGAGGGGACCACTCGCAGGAGGCGGACGGTCCGCGTCCGCCATTGGTCGTCGGTTGTCAGCAGATGGGCCAGCAACAGCATCAGCGGTCCGTTCGCCTTGCCGCGCCACCAGACGTCGACGGTTCCCTGGGGAACTTCCCAGGGGTCTTCCGGCTCCGGGCTGCTCCGCACCGCCACAATGTTGCGGCGGAGCCCGGCGACCACCCGCAGAATCGCCCCGAACGGCTCGACGCGGGCCGGATCGCTCGGCCATCCCAGCAGCAGGGTGTTGGGTCTCAGGACGCCCAGACCGTGGCATTGGACCAGCGATTCGATCCCGTCGGAGAGATAGGGGGCGACGACGACGGCCGGGAACGCCTGCAACTGCTCCTCCTGGATGAACGACCGCACCAGCTCCTCCTGGCGATGTCGCCTCTCCGTGAGGTCTTCCACGTCACCCTGGATCACCTGCCCGAGCGTCAGCACCCCGTGCCCGGCCGTCAGCCAGTGGCCAAATACGGCCAGATGCGTCCGTTGCCAGCCGGCCCCACTGAGCGCCAACACGATCGGCCGCCAGTTCTTGGGATGATACGCCTCTTCCTCCAGTGCCAGCAGGCTTCGCCGCGCACGTTCGAAGACGGCCCCGCTTCGCACGTCTCCCCAGCGGGCTTCGATCTCGCGGACACTGACGTAGCGGTAGATCACGGCCATGACCACGAAGGAGACGATCGCCCATACCGGAGCGATCAGAAACATCACCACCAGGCAGCCGATGCCGCCCAGCAGCGCGGTGGACCAGTGGCTGTAGCGGAATCGCGGCCGGTAGCTGGGGTTCTTCGTGATCGATTCGAAGTAGGTCGCCAGGTTCAACGTCCCGTAGGTGATCAGAAAGGCCATCGTAATCAGCGGCGCAATGGTGTCGAGATCGCCCGCCAGGACGCATGCCTGGGAGATCGCAAAGGTCAGCACGATCGCCCGCCGCGGCTCGCCGTGACGGCCGCTGCCGCGGCCGAAGACCCGCAGCCACCGGAAGACGTCGTCCTTGGCCAGGGCCTGGAGGATGCGCGGCGCTCCCATCAGGCTGGAAAGGGCGGAGGACAGGGTGGCGGCGAAGATCCCCGCGGTAATGACCATCGGCCACCACGCCGTGTCGCGGACCACGTAGTTGTTGTCCAGCAGCATCTCGCGGGAGCACGAGGCCCCGAGCACCCAGGTCATGGCCAGATAGACCAGCGCCGTAACGCCGATCGCCGCCAGCGTGCCCAAGGGAATCATCCGGCCGGGGTTCTTCAGATCGCCCGACATGTTCGCGCCGGCCATGATTCCGGTAACGGCGGGGAAGAACAGTGCGAAAGTGGCGAAGAACCCGCCCCCCTCGGCGTACGCCGGCTGCACGTTCGCCCGAAGTGCCTCGGGGCTGGCGATCGCCAGCGCGCCCACGAAGAACGAGGCCAGGGCGGCTCCCATCACGGCGAGGATCGCATACTGCAGCTTGACCGTCCAGCCGGCCCCGATGAAGACACATACGAAAACGCAGACGTTGACCACCGTGGCCACGACCCTCGGCGACGCGGCCCAAGCCGGGAACGCCGCCACGCAGGCCTCGGTGAAGCCGACGACGTACATCGACACGGCGATGGCCTGGGCCAGGAAGAAGACGATGCCGATGGCGCCGCCGAACTCGACGCCCAGGCTGCGGCTAATCAGGTAGTAGGCACCGCCTCCCTTCACCCGCGTGTTCGTGGCGATGGCCGAGAGCGACAGGCCGGTCAGCAGCGTGATTGCGTTGGCCAGGAGGATGATCGCCACGGCTTGCAGCACGCCCGCCCGGCCCACGACCTGCCCGAGACGCAGGAACATGATCACACCGAGGATCGTCAGCGTGCAGGGCGTGAAAACGCCGCCGAACGTGCCGAACCTTGCCCGACCGGGGCTCGATGCCGCATTCGCCGCGTCCATGGGGGCTTTCTCTGGCCAAAACGGGCAAGTAGTCTGGTTGTGAGGGCCGTCAGCGCGGGGCTTCTGCCGAGCCGTGAGCCGAGCGTTCACCCTCTGGCGAAGTTACCCAAAATGCCCTTTTTCCGATAGCCCAGCAGGAGCAATTTCAGGATATTCACCTCGTATCGCGCGCCTTCTTTCCCATCTCTCCCGGCAAACGGCGGGGCTCTTGCCCTCGTAAATCGTCCCGCCGATCCGTGCCCCGCCTTTCCCGTTTCGCGCCCGGGGGTGCAGACTGCTCTTGTCGAGAACCGTCACTTTCGCTAGAAAACCCCGCTTCCAATACGTTCCCTGCAACGGCCTGGAGCAGGCATGGCGGATTTCAAGACACATTTGGCGGCCAGTTCGATTGTGGGCGTCGGCTACGGCGGCGCGGCCTGCGCGCTGGGCGGGATGCCGCTGCCTTCCTGCGTGCTCGCCGCGGGGCTCTGTGGCGCCTCGGGGATGCTGCCCGATATCGACAGCGGCCCCGGTCGGCCGCTGCGCGAAATCACGTCGTTTCTGGCCGTGGCGGTCCCGGCAATGCTGTTCGGCCGGTTGCAGCACTACGGGTTGTCACAGTCCTCGATCATCCTCGTGGGCGTGGCGGTCTACCTGACAATACGCTTCGGTCTGGCCGAACTCCTCAGGCGCTACACGGTCCATCGCGGGATGTTCCATAGCTTCGTCGCCGCGGCGATCTTCGGCGAATTGACCTACCTGTTGCTCTACGACGACAGCCATGCCGTCCGCTGGCTGATCGCGGGAGGGGTGGTCTTGGGGTTCCTGTCGCACCTCTGCCTCGACGAGATCTACAGCGTGCAGTGGGACGGCCGTCCCCGAATCAAAAAGTCGTTCGGCACCGCGTTGAAGGTCTTCGCACACGGCTGGTGGCCCAACGTCTCGGCCTATGCGAAGTTCGCCATCCTCACCTATCTGGTCGTCAGCGAGCCGGGCGTCGTCGAGAAAGTCCAAAACGGCCAGGCGGCCGAAGTCGTCGAGAATCTCGAGCAGGAACTAAAGACACGGCTGCCGGCGACCGTGTCTTTGCCGCGCGGCATCCGCATGCCCGGGCTATCGCCCGCAACCAGACAAGCCGAGCCGGCACCGGCCACTTCGGTCGCCCCACCGCCGGCGGTGGCCCAAGGCAACGGGCCGAATGCTGCGGAACAAGTGAGTCTGCCGCAAGCCCACGTTGCGACCGCCGAACGGCAACAACCGGCCGGGACGAACGCCTCGCTCCAGCCGGTCGCTTCGCAACCTGACGCCGAAGCCGCCGATCGACGTTGGCAGCCCCCGACTTCCTTGGATGGTGGCGTGCAGCGATAGCCGGAAGGGCGCAGCAGGGTAGCCCCGATAGCTTGCCGACCGGGGGCCGTCGCCGAAAACAGCAGAAGGTCACGAAGGGGGCATCCGACTGCCTGGTACAACCAACACCGCCCCCACGCCACTTGGAAGGCCCGGACACCGAACGAGGTTTACTTCCGCCGTCGTGCTGCCTGTCACGCGCCGCGGTTCGAGCCGCGGGCGCGTTGGCCACGGGGCTCGCCGTGCGCTCGGCCGCAGGTGCTCGTCAAGGGCCGGCCGGGCGCCGAGGTCAAAATGGAATTGAGCTTCCACGCCGGCCGCCGACACCTGCCTGTCGTGCACATCCAACGCGCTGCGTAGCG